>NZ_FOXO01000034.1 GCF_900115735.1 Butyrivibrio proteoclasticus | reverse complement strand
GCTGATGATCTGCAGATATCCCTGCAATAGTCATAGAGTATGTGGTTTTGGTTTATCCTGTATTGCCTTGTTCTGTACACGGTTGCAAATTCCTTAGCAGTATTCTATAGTTAGTATTATAGCACACATTTCGGAAAAGTGCAAACACATGTTCTCTTTAGATAAGGAGTAAATTTATGCAGAAATCGATGCTGGAATCAGATATCCTGAACGAGTACAGAAGAGGATCACATTCCGTATACAAACTCACTTACCATGTAATTTTCGTAACTAAATATAGAAAGAAAGTGATCACAGATGAGATTGGTGATTTCATGAAGAATTATGCCGCTTACCTCTGCGGACGCATGAACAGTGAACTCATTTCAGCAGAGACAGATGTCGATCACATGCATCTGCTGATCTCCATGCCACCTGATGTTGCACCTGTAAAGCTCATCAACTCGTTAAAATCACAACTTTCTAAAGAAGTGAGAAATACATATAGGACTCATGTAGAAAAGTATCTGTGGGGAGATTCACCCTTCTGGAGCGCAAGTTACTTTTGCGCCACTACCGGAAGTGTTTCTCTTGATACTGTTAAGAAATACATTGAAGAACAACGAACAGAAGAACACAAACGTAAATACATTAAGACAGTGAAATACAAAAAGAAAAGCTAGTGCGATTCATCCCACAACCAATTTCATCGGAAGGGGTTTTCTCGCACGATATTTATAATAAGTCATTCGCATGAATCTGGTATTAATAATTTGTCTGAAACTGACCATTTTAATGATACCAGAGTATAGAGTATATTTTTTACCATGACAAAGCATTAAAGGAGCAGCTTATGAAAGTAGCAGCGATTAATGACCTGTCCGGATTCGGCAAGTGTTCACTTACTGCAGATATGACAGTTTTGGCAGCCTTGGGAATTCAGTGCTGTCCCCTGCCAACAGCAGTACTCAGCGCACAGACTGGATATCCTTCATATTATTTCAAAGACCTGACCGGCATAATACCTGAATATCTGCAGGAATGGAAACAACAGGAAGAAACTTTTGACGGGATAATAACCGGATTTATGATGAGCGGTCAGCAGGCAAAAAACAGTTTGGAATTTATAAAAGCCTTCAAATCAGCAAGCACTAAGGTTTTAGTTGACCCTGTCATGGGTGATGATGGCAAAACTTATACCAACTTTTCAAAAGAGCTTCTGACGACCATAAAAGCCATGGTCAGTGAAGCCGACATAATAACTCCAAACTTAACAGAGCTGTGTCTTCTGACAGGTGAAAGCCCCGAAAAAATAATGGAGTTCAAGGGCGATGACCTGATAAATGAAATCAGGAGACTATCCATAATACTTGGCGGAGACCATGACAGGATCATCGCAGTAACCGGGATTCCTCTCTTAAAAAAAGACGTGATTGGGAACTTCATTATTGAAAACGGAGACAGCAAAATCATCACCACGCAAAGTAACGGAATTCATTATTCCGGAACAGGAGACCTCTTTGCAGCTATCTTTTTAGGCAAAATATTAAGAGGTGACAGCGCTTTTGATGCAGCAGATACAGCAAGTCATTTCATATATACAGCCATAAAAAATACGGAAACAGACACTGATCCAAGAGCCGGGATATCATATGAAAAAAGTTTAGCGATGCTAATGAAATAAAGACAATAGATAATACTTACACAGAAAGCGGGGAACAGACATGACAAGAAAAAGAAGCAAAACTTACACCTTAACACTTACCGGAATCTTTGCAGCACTCATCACTATTTTCACAGCCTACATAGGCCACGTGCCTGTGGGAATTAACGGCGGATACATCCATTTCGGCGACGGACTTATATATCTTGCCGCCACCCTACTGCCAATGCCCTACGCCATGCTGGCAGGTGCAATTGGCGGAGGACTGGCAGATCTTTTGACCGCCCCTGCATGGACAGTGGCCACTGTGATAATAAAGAGCCTTATCGTGATTCCTTTTACCAATAAAGCTACAACCATACTAAGCAAAAGAAATATTGCCGCTCCGATCATTTCATACTTTATATCAGCCACCGGATACTATCTTGCAGAAGCTCTTTTATTTGGTACCAAGGCTGCGATTATCACAAGTTTCTCAGGAAGCCTGGTGCAATCCTCTGGAAGTATGGTCTTTTTCCTGATGCTTGGAACAACGCTGGACAAATTTGGCTTCAAAGCCAGATCGGAGGCCTGATATGGCAGATATACTCTACACCTATAAAGGTTCAGTCTATGCAAATATTACCAATAAATGTAACTGTAGATGCACCTTCTGCATTCGTTTCGTAAAAGACGGTGTTGGCGACGCGGATACCCTTTGGCACAAGACCAATCCTACAAAATCAGAAGTTCTTGATGCCATACGTAATTTTGACTTTTCAGGTTACGATGAACTTGTGTTCTGCGGCTACGGCGAACCAACCTGTCAGCTGGACATACTGCTTGAAGCAGCCGCTTTTGCCAAAAAAGAAAAGCACTTAAAAATCAGACTAAACACTAACGGCCAAGGCTCAGTAGAAAACGGCCGCGATATAGTTCCGGAGCTTGCCAAAGTCATTGACAGCATTTCTGTAAGCCTTAATGCGCCTACAAAAGAAGATTATGAAAAAGTAACAAGACCGCTTCATTCCAATGGCTTTGAAAACATGCTTGAATTCACAAAAAGATGCAGGGAAGAAATAAAGGACGTAAGATGGTCTATCGTCGATGTCCTCCCTCAGGAAGAAATCGATCGATGCCTTGCACTATCACGTGAACATGATATTCCACTGAGGATTCGAAAGAAAACTTGACGAGGTTCTTTCGTATCCAGTGCGGAAGATGGGACTTGAAGTCTAGAAAAAAATCAAAATTCCAGTAAGGAAGGAGGTTCTGACACCGTCCCCCGCAAGGGAACCCCTTAGGGAACCCTTGCTTCTTTTCTCCAAATCATTTTTTCAACTACTAAGGATTATTTAGCAGTTTCATCGTTTTTTAACCTCGGTTCATTAGGAATTGTCATAGATAACTCGATTTCATCATCGTCTGCTTCACCACTCTCCTGAAATCCAAAGCTGTGATACAGCGCTAACGCTACTTCATTGTCCTTATTACAAGTAAGAGTAACTCGATTGGAGTCACCAAAAGGTTTGCTCCCAATGTAAGACAATACTATCTCCAGAGCTGCTTTCCCGAAACCTTTTCCCTGATGCTTCACATCAATCATCATGTGCCATATGTCATATTCCGGAATATCATAATCGTAAATGACCATAACATACCCAACCATTTCTTCATCATTGTAGATTCCAAAAGGCTGACACTGATTCCGATACACATATGCCTGTGCAAGACTTCGAATGGGATGTGAAACAAACGCATCCTGTCCCGCGCCCAACTTCAGATTAAATGCATCAATAAAATTGTTTTCTGTGATTTTTCTAAGATTAATCATAGGATTCCTCCATAAATATTCGTTTGATAAGCAACAACGGTCTTGTATGAATATCTATGAAGGATAAAAAATACCGTGGTTAAAAAACCACGGTACTATTGAAATCTAATTAGAATGTAAAAGCCGAGGTCTTCAATAGATATTCAGATGTTATGTTTTTCTTGTTATTCATCATAATTGAGCACCTCACTTTCTTTGAAATTTAGTTATTATCATACAGGTTAGCCAGCGTTTATGCAATAACTTTCGCATGTAAAAACTATAGCATTCTTTTTACCATGATGACATCTTCATTCTGATACTCAATTTCAAATCCATTTTTTAGAAACAACTGATATGATGGATTATCAGCCGCAATATCATCATGTATTACAGTAATTCCATTCTCTTTTGCAGCTTTACATAATTGCAGCAAAGCCTCAGTCCCATATCCTTGATTCCGATATCGGGCAAGAATAATAACATCACAGATATAAATATCTCGGGCTTTATCGTAGTGATATGCTATTTCACCAACATATTCATCCTCTGAGTTTATTAAATACCGATAATACCGGTGTGCTCCGGGATTTCTCACCCACGCCTCATACCAAGATTCCCATTCATCTCTAGGAAACGGAATTGTGCCACCCCACTTAGCGTTATATGACATGGTTTCTTCGTCCGCCATTAATTCTTCTCTAAACCATAAATCTTCCAAATTCGGTATAACAATTGTAAGCATCAATGTATTCTCCTAAGTTTTTAGAAAACCTCATCCACACGCCTTCATCATGAATAGCGGCGTTTTTGATATTTCTGTAAAATCGTTGTGCTTCATCGATTCTGCCGATAACTTTCCCATTTTTGTCTCCTCGTTCATAAACAAATTATTTTTTCAATACTCCATGCACCCCTGCCAGCAGGATCATAAGTACTCCCACCACTGTGAAGCATGCAGAAACACCGATACCTGATACATAAGCTGATGCAAACAGGAAGATAACCTCAACAAGATTTACCCCCATGTTGTAGGCCGAAAGAACTTCAGCTCGTTTATCTTCCAGATTGTTTTTATCGATCACTTTATTTTCCATCTCGTCAAATATGTATGCCGGTACTGACACCACAAGAGGAAGAAGCAGCATGATTGGGATGATTATCAGTCGGATGCTGATTCTTCCAAATATCAACATACACAGCCCGGAAATGATAAATCCGGCTACAAATGCCCTGAAATAGTTCTTTTCTCCAATATAATCCAGGATTTTCTCGGCAGCCATCTCAATTACCGAGTATCCAAGGATGATAGCGGTCATCCATTCTTCGGAAATTCCAAGACTTTCCAGTTTATCAACATAGAAAAAGTTGATCAGTATGAAGGAAATACTAACGCAAGCCAGGGTTACCATAATTATGATATTTTCAGCATTAAGTCGAAGAATGAATAATTTATGCTTTCCGGTATCCTTCTTGTCGACTGCTTCTTTGGATTTAGCCTTTTCTTTTTCGATCCCGAAACTCAGCGTAACTGCAAAAACGTTCATAACAGCAGTCACGACAAGCAAGCCGACAATCCCAAAGAAGTGGTAAATACCAGCATACATTATGATACTTACTATGAAGCCGGCCGTACCAAACTTAGAAGTTCTCGCACTTTTTACAACATATTCACCCTCGTCATACCGCTGATACAGATAAGCACTTATGGTTCCGGAAGAAAAGCAGCTTGCAATGCCTTCTACAATAGCCTCTGCTATAAACATCCAGTAATTTCGAGTTAAAAAGGCGGTAAGCATCATGCCTCTGGCCAGCAGAAGTGTAACCTGCGATAAAACAATCGTATTTTTATATCCAACCACGTCCGTGATCTTCCCGGTTGGTATTTCGCCAAAGAATATTACCAGTGACAATATTGCCTGTAAAACAAAGAACTGATCAAGGCTAATTCCTGCCCGGGTTCTTACTAATAGTGCTACCGGTGCAAAGAAAACCAGACCATTGAAAAATGATACAAGTTCAAGGTTATCTATATTTAGTTTCTTATTCATCATCGAATCCTCCAACAAAAAGTATGTATTAAAACGAAAAAACTGCCTCACATACATTTCTGTACGCAAGGCAGTCATATCCATCAAAAATAAACCTCAAATATAGAAAGAGGAATACGAAAGTCCAGGACGAACCGGACAACTGACGAATATGATAATCTGACGTAAAGCGTACAAAAACAGACCTGTCATGCAGGCAAGAACACTCTGTTTATAACTTTTTTGTCAGAAAATCAATGAAGCATCTTTCGCAACCTCTTTTTTATTCTTTGAAAACAGTTGAAATTTTATCACATCAAATGTGGTTTTTCAACCGATACAGAATGTTTTTCGTTACTATTCACAGTTTTTTAGATAATATAGGAAGCCTGCTATTTTCTAGGCTTCCTATTATTATGTATGGATATTATAATATTTTGTATGAATACTGATAAGAGAGATAGAATTATTAAACGAATTAAACCTAATGAATATAGTTTTGTACTGGAGCTAAATCAAAGATATGTTGATGTTCTTATACCCATGGATAGGGAAGAATTAGAATGGTTAGTAGAGACAGCAGCACTTTTTGAGATTATTTATGTGGATAATTTTCCAGCTGGATTCATAATCGCTTTTAGGGAAGGATTGAATGATTATGATTTCAAGAGTTATAAATGGTTTGAAGAGCGTTATCCTAAATTTCTTTATATTGATAGGATAGTTGTTGCGGATAGCTATCAGAATCAAGGATTGGGACGTGTGCTGTATAAACGTGCATTTGATTATGCCAAAGAAAATGAGATTAATATATTGGCTGCAGCAATAACAACTGAACCATACAATAATAAAAGTATGCTGTTTCATGCTGGAATTGGCTTCCACGAAGTGGGAAATCAGTGTATTCGCAGTAATACAGTTAAAATATCACAACAAGTAATGGAATTGATTAGCAATGAGAATAGCTGAAAAATGAGGATTGTGATTAATGAGAGATGTTCCTGAAGAATTGATAAGAGCTCAAGAATTTCAAAAAGCTGGAGACTATTTGCTGTCAATGAGACTATATAGAAGATTCTTTGAGGAAAACACAGGTCATGAGCTACGCTTTAAAGCGTTATTTGAAGTGGCAGATAATTATTATCACGCTAGGAAGTATACTGAAGCTAAGCAGGCATACATATATTTTTTAGAGTATTGTTCAAATCAAAAAACAATAACATTAGAAGAACAAAAATGGATTGATGCATATGTGACGCTTACGCACAGTCGCATAAAAAGCATCCATAGTGTTTTATGAAGTTGCTGGGTAGGGGCGCTATAACAAGACGAAGTTATGCTTCGTCTAATAGTTCCGCTACAGTATATGGTTCACCGGAAGTCAGTCTCAAAAGAGCAGTGAATTCATTAACACCATTTCTTGCGCAGGTCTCAAGATAAGTCCTGATATCTGCGAAATATGATGCGTATTCAATACTTTGGAACTGCCTGGAGACTTTGTGAAAATGGCGTTAATGAATTTGTCGCCCTGTTGGGGATTACTCGCGGAGAGCCTTATGCTGTAGTAAAGCTTTTGTACTTGTGTATGTTTAAACTTTTGCATTGACACAAAATGCCGTTGATGCCATATTCTGACTGTTCAGCACATATTTATAATTCACTTCCTCTATATGAATGTGGTTAAAACCTTCTAATAGTTCTCTTAACTCTGCCTCATCAACATAATGATGTGGCACATTCTCCTCATCCGTCCTTCCGCCAATATATGTAAAAGGCTCAATCTCCGTCCCGATACCGCAAGTATCATCATTACGAGACAAAATATCAAAAGAAAAAATTGCTCCTTTTTTACACACACGCTTTACTTCTGCTAACGTATTTTTGAGTTTTACAAGGCATTGATGATGTAACGCAGAATAACAAATTACAGCATCAAAAGTTGCATTGCTGTATGGCAGTTCGGACATGTCACAAATATCAGTTTCAAGTTCACTGTCAGCTATATCTAAAGCTCTTATACTTTCTATTGTCAGAATCTCATCGGTCATAGTTCACCCACTTAATGTAAAAAAAACTATATAAAAACAATTATAATGTCTGCTTAAAAAAATAGGAAGCCTACAAATATAGACTTCCCTTGTTCCTTATAAAAACTGTGACTAGAAACTGTTTTTCTGTATAAGTAGGCGAGGCGCTCCATTAAGAACCGCCCCGCCAGTTGTTAGCTTAGTACCGTTTTGTTATGCCTGCAACTGCTCAATCTTGTCCTGCAAACGGTCTATTTCTGCGGAGTATTTCGTATTCCAGTCCGTTCGAAGAAGTTCGATCTGTTTCTTGTAATAGTCTGCAGCCCGGTTCTTATCTCCCATACGGATACAGCAAAGCGCCATGGATGCATAGGGATCCGTGTAGCGAGGCTTAGGCATGCAATCAAATGACATCTGCCAATACCGGATTGCCTCTTCGTACTCTTCATGATGGGAAAAGGTATTGGCCACGGAAAATAATACGCTCCAGTCTTCCGGATATTTTTCTACCAGCTTTCGATATGCTTCTTTTGTTGCTTCAAATCCGTTTTCATATTCCTCGATGAACACAACATAGAAGTCATTCAAAGTGTTAGGGTTCTTTTGAACGGACTCCTTCAGAACTTCTCTTGCCTCCCGAAGTCTGCCGTCATCAATCAGATTGTCCAGCAGATAGAAGTAGATCCGAATATTCTTTGGTTCAGCCCTCAGGATCTTATACAGATCCTCGATCAGTTCATGATGATTTGCCGCCTCCCAGTCAAAGAGCTTTCCATCGCTGCCGAAGCAGATATTGTTGATATCGCCCTTATCGTTGGGACGTAGTTCCAGCGCCTTTTTCGCACAACGTACTGCCTTTTTCTTCAGATTCTCTGCCTGATAGCGATAAAGATCTGCAAGCAGAGAGATTGCGTCATGATTCGTCAGATCCGCTTCCATTTCGCCAAGAAGGAAGCTCTCCTCATTCTCGAACTCTGCATTTGACAGCACTTTTCCATACTCAATTTTCTTCTCGATACTCTCGTAGCGTTTCTCAGTGGAGTATTCAAACAGATCATCGATCTGTACTCCAAAGAGCGATGCGATATCCGGGAGCATTGTCATCTCCGGGAGGGAACTGTCTGTCTCCCATTTACTGACCGCCTGACTGGTCACTCCAAGTTTCTTAGCAACATCCGACTGGGAGAACCCCTTGGAGCGCCTCAGTTCTTTAATTTTCATTCCTATTGTTTTCATAAAACCGCCTCCGGTTGTTGTATTCATGATCATGTAAGTTCATTATATGCATCATTCGTACAACTAACAATTTCAAATTAGTTGGTTTTATGAAACCGTTGGTTGTTTTTTGTAGGCGTTCTCCACGTCATCTTTTATCGCCGCTTTTTTCGGCGCTTTTTTATCTTCT
This sequence comes from Butyrivibrio proteoclasticus, assembly GCF_900115735.1. GTDB lineage: Bacteria > Bacillota > Clostridia > Lachnospirales > Lachnospiraceae > Butyrivibrio > Butyrivibrio proteoclasticus_B. Next base: position 27,814 of record NZ_FOXO01000034.1, on the reverse strand, counting down.
TCAACCTTCATGCGCGGCGTCTACGTGAGATGCTGCTCTTTATTAGTAGTAGAACACGTAAAACTAAACAGATATTTGGAAAAAATACGTGAGGAGAAGCTTGTTAACGGAGGTGTATCACGTAAAATGCCAAAAAATCATTGCGAAACTACGTGATAACAGTCTAAAGATAAAGCGGTGTCACGTAGATGTCCACGCTACTATATAATCTGAAGAACGTAGCGTGCCTATTTCGCATTTACTGCATTTTCTTATCTAAATGACATTGACTCCGTCCCCTAGTTCCATTTCAGCTGTGCGATCCTACCAAGGAAGATGGAACTGCGACAGAATTGACAAGATAGGGACTTTGAGCAGAGCACTTGGCGAGGTGTTTTCGAGCGTAGTGCGAGCCATGGGTAAACACTTGACAAGGTCCTTCCGAGCCTAGTACGTAGCAACGCGGAAGATAGGGACTTGCGACGGAACAAGCTGCGCTTGTTCCTAGTCCCTTTAGGGAAACCCACGCAGCGAAGCTACTGGGTTCAAGTCCCCTTCCGCACAAAAGAAAAGGACCAACTCATTTGAGTTGATCCTTTTCTTTCGTGCGGAAGATGGGACTTGAACCCACACGACATAACCAGTCACAAGATCCTTAGTCTTGCTCGTCTGCCAATTCCGACACTTCCGCATTCCAATATATATGTCAAACCGCTTCAATTGCACTAGATAAACTCTAGTGCAGGAGAAGGGACTTGAACCCTCATGTTGTTGCCAACACATGGACCTGAACCATGCGCGTCTGCCATTCCGCCACTCCTGCGTGCAACGTAGATTATAATACTCATTTTCAGCCTCGCTGTCAAGGCTTTTTAACACATTTTTTTAGTTTCATTGAATAAAAAAGTAAATTCCACATTATACGGAATTAAGTCTTACACTCTGGTTCATATATAGGTATTCTAATACAGGTCTCTTTCGCAGTAGAAAGAGGAATCATGTCTAAGAAAATAGAAACCAATCAGAAGCATATGAATCAGGATAACCGTGTTGTTATTGAGAAGAGGTTGGATGCATCAGTATCTTTCAGAGCCATCGGTATAGAACTGGGAAAAGATCCAACAACTATAGCTAAGGAAGTCAAAAAACACCGTGTGTTCCAGATGCATAATACATTCAATGAGAAGCTATTTAGATGTGCCAATGCAAAAGACTGTCACAGAAAACATGTATGCACAACAGTGCCTTTCTGCAACCGTGAATGTAAGCGGTGCAATAAATGCCACTCCTATTGCAAGGACTATGTTCAGTATGACTACCACTGCCCTCTGACAGATAAAGCCCCCTTTGTATGCAATGGCTGCGATAAGAAGAGAGGTTGTCGGTTAGACAAGTACTTCTATCGCGCTGTTAGAGCTCAGAGTGAATACAAGACCATCCTTGTTGAAGCAAGGCGTGGCATAAACATAACCGAGGAGGATCTCGCAACACTTGATGCAACTGTAAGCCCTCTGATCCTTAACGGGCAATCACCTTACATGATACTTCAGAATCACCCGGAGATATCCCAGTGTGAGAAAACCATCTACAACTACATTGATCAGGGAGCTTTATCTGTCAGTAACCTTGACCTCCCGAAGCTGGTCAAGTACAAACCTCGTAAAGCTCATGCCTCAGAAATCGATGATACCGGCATATTTGAAGGAAGATCCTACAAGGATTTTGAGGCATTTATCAAGGAATTCCCTGACACAAAGATAACCGAGATGGATACAGTCATAGGTCCGGAAGGAAGTCATAAGGTGCTCCTGACACTTCACTTCTGCAATGCTGACTTTATGATGGCATATCTGCTTAATTCAAAAGAAGCCATCGGCGTTGAGAATACATTTGATGATATCAATAGAGCTATAGGCACTGAGCTGTTCTGCAAAACCATGCCTCTGATCGTCACAGACCGCGGAAGAGAATTCAAGCATCCTGAAGCTCTTGAGTGTGGAATAGATAACGTATTGAGAACAAGCATCTATTACTGTGATCCTATGGCTTCATGGCAGAAGCCTCACTGTGAAAAGAATCATGAATACATCCGCAAGATATGCCCTCAGACAACAACTACCTTCGACAGACTTACCCAGAATGATGTCAATCTCATGATGAGTCACATAAACAGTGCAAACCGTGAAAGCCTTGGAGGGCTCACACCATTTAAACTAGCCAAGATGATGCTTCCTAAAAAGCTCTTAAAACACTTTGGCTTATGGGAAATACCCTCTGACGAAGTAATCCTCACTCCCGCGCTTTTAAAAGGAAAAATCGAGGTTTAAAGCTCAAAAGCTGTTCCTAGATTCTGAGTCAGAGGCAGTTAAAGCAGCCACCTCGCTCCTGCGAGGCTGTGCCCTTGATAGGTGCCTGAAGAAACGCTACAATGCTCATTCCGACGATGAAGCTATTGAAGCTGTTCCTGAGTTCCTCATCATCGGCAACGGCTGCGAAGCGTTTCTTCAGGTGCCTGTCAAGGGTGGCGGACGGTGCCAATACATAAATACAAAAGCCACTAAGCATTACAAAATTTGAAAGAAATCTGCGGACGAGACCACCATATGTTCACCACGAGATAAGTGGAATTTAGTCTTGCAGAACCCAATTCCAGTTGTCAGCGACCGCATACTCTTTTTTATTTTAGCAAATGCATAAGTGGCTAAATTCCACAATAAAGGGTCTGACAAAATATGTCAAACCCTCTAAAAAGCTGAATTTAGTCTTCAGTATGGAATTTACTTTTACATGCGGAATTTAACTATTCATTCAATCATTTTTTTAGTTTTTTTTAGATTTTCAAAGCCTCGTCAACTTATCTATGTAAAAATACATTTTTTTCATAACATCGGAGATATCCTTGTAATGTATTGCACAAACTACTGAAGCAACTGTAAAAACTACTGCACATATAAAACTCACAAAAAAGAAATTCACAAATCCAACTGCAAGGAAAATACTGGCACAGGTAAGAAAACCTATCATTGCAGTGAGCGTCCTCATAAGTTCCTGATGAAGGACGGTTACCTGCATCACTATCCCCTCTCTTTCTGAAAAAATCTCATCTTCAGAAAGCACTTCAAAATCTAATTTCTCAAGATGCCTTAAATAATCTCTGAATCTCTTTTCCATATTTCCTCCACGCTGTTAATATAAATAAGACTACTCCAAAAGGAGAGTCTAGGAACATTATACTATATTTAGTTAACATTCACACTATGATTTGTAATTATCAATTCGAGTATAGCCCGATTAAACTGATCATTTTTAGCTACTTCTTTTTCAAAATCAATTCCTTCCTGATCAAGTGCACACTCGCCACAAATATCTACTCCAATTACATTTTTTTCTTTCAAAAGAGCTCTTGTAAACTCTAAAACCTCTAAATCAGCAAACTCACCCTGATCCCAATTGGTTTCAAGACACTCTTTTGCTATGATATCTTTATCAAGCGAAAAATAGACCGGATAATCCGTTTCCGGAAGTTTGATCACAAAGCCCTGCTCGCATGAATTCGAACCTATAGCAGACACTACCACTTCTTCTCTATCATAGAAATGAACTTTATGCCTATCAGACTCGTCAAGCTCTTCAACAAGCTTTCTATCTGCCCCGATAATATGCACGTCACGAACATTTGGATTATTATCAAGAACATCCTTTACCCAACTCCCACAGGAAAGAATATCCCCAAACATGGATGGCTGCATATCAGGATGATGATCCAGCACCACAAGCGAAAACGGCTCTTTTACCATTTCCAGCATAAGAGCTGACATATAGTGATAATTACCTGAATCAATAAAATGCACTGACTCAGCATCTGCTATAACTTTTTTAATATCAGCCATTGTCCCGTCATCGCAAAGACAGTTTGTCCCCGAGATATCTTTTAAATCAAGTACTTTTCCACAAAATGAAGAGCCTTTATCTCTTCGATAAAAGCTCTCTTTATCATAAATACCCGAAAAATTAAATACTGTAAATTCCGCTTTCATATCAAGTCCTTAAATCTTCAGTCGCCAAAAGCATCTATTCATCTGGCAAGATCCGCCAGATGTACAATCGCGTCCTCTGCTATAAGTCTCTCACCATGTTCCTCTACAACCATAGCTTCAGGAGAATTAACCATAAGCAGCTCGGAATACTCAACTCCCGCTCTCCTCATATCATAGATAATACTCTCATTAGCTGACATAAGTCCTGCAATAAGATAATATCGGTCCTCATATTTGTATAGGCTTGAGTCCACTATTGGAAGCTTTTGAACAACCTTGGAAAATCTCTTTACTTCATCAAAGTTATCAAATTCCATCATATATCTGGCATACTCTGAAAGAGGCTGATAACTTGTTGTAGGCTGCTCCGCTGCTGATGATATGAAGTCATCCTTGCCGTATATCTTATTGATTGTATCAGTCAAATTTGTAATAACTTCATTAAGCGCGACACCCTTTTCCCTGCCAGTCTTGGCTTTGATGTCATCCACCTTCTCCTGAGTCAGCATTTTAAGGATAGTATCGGCTGCTCCGCGAATACGGTCTGTTGCTTTCTGAATATCTTCATTGCTCATCTTAACTGCAAAGATGCGCACACTTCCATCCATCATCATATTCTTGCTCATCATCATGACCTCTGTCTCAGGATCATAATCAAGCTGAGCCCCAACTTCCTTGTTGAGTTGTGCAAAAAACGAAGTGGTGTTTTCAGCACCTTCTATAACTGCTTCAGGAGTAAGACCAATTTCATGAAGTTCTGATGCCGCAATACTGCATTCTACTGTGGTTGCATTCATTTTTACTATAATCATTACGCATCATCTCCTCTCTTTGGATACATTTCTCCATTTTTTGTACTGTAATTATATATCTAAGAATTAGCACTGTCTAGGTGAGAGTGCTAAAATTTCTATTAATACTCTATAACATTACAGTAAGGTTATCGGCAATTCTGCATAAAAGCTAAAGCATTATTACTTATTTTCTGATATGTTTACTCTTTTTGGCAGCATCCAAAACGTCAGGCACTGCCCCCGTCTCACTATACTTTCCTACTGACTCGCACCTTATTGTTACGCGGTTTGCGCCACCAAGTGTACAGGTAAAAAGAGTCAGATCCCAATCACCGGCTTCCATTTTTTCTACGTCATAAGCTCCAAGAGTCTCCATATTGGTAACTTCGTAGTACTTACTCAAACCGTTCATATCAGTAACTATAACCATATCCCCCGATGTGAGACTGCTCAGATTACCAAAGTGCTCAGTATAATTATGTCCGGCTATAATAAGATCATCATCATACATGCTGCCCTCATATCTGCAGACGGCATACTTGGCATCTTCCTGACTCCATGAGCTCTGAACAGGTAAAAGAAGCTCCAAAGAAGGAATCTCCAGTGTTCCAACAAAGCTGTGTCCATCCACATCTACTACAGGCATTTCTCCTGATAAATTATCCAATACCACGCCAGGCATCTGCTCAATGACGCCCTCTAGCATTTCGTCCGAAGCAATACCTGCTTTTGATGATTCATCAAGGTTATGTTTTAACAGGAAAACTGCTATAAAAATAAGAGCAGAACCAATCAAAATGTAAGTATAGCCAGCATGATTTTTATGCATTCTGCTTCATCGCCTCTTCAATCGCATATGAAAGCTGATCAGGGCATGATGTATTCTTAAATCCACACTTTATGCCACGAAGCTTTGCTATAGCATCTTCGCACTTCATTCCCTCTACAAGTTTGGAAATGCCCTGAAGGTTACCGTTGCATCCATTTGTAAACTTTACTGCACCAATTGTGTCTCCTTTAAGCTCTATATCAATCTGTGTCGAACATGTGCCTTTGGTCTTATATATCATTACTTATTACCTCTTCTCTCTATAATCATTATATCAAAATTGTTTCTTTTATACATTTACCAATGTCATATATTCTTGAACATAAAGTTCAAGAATGCATACATTCTTGAATCAACAATTCAAGAATGCATCAACCAAGCCAATTTAAATCGACTTCGTCGATGAGGCTTGGTTGACTCTTCACTCATATTCTCACGAAATCCGCAGTATATGCGGATTTCTGGAATTTAGTTCAAGATGTCATACTTTAATATGCAAAATTGCACCCTGTGTTCAACCACAAGGTGCAATCAACATTGATTACATACACATACTAAATCCGGCCATATTATCTGTCAACCGGCATTTTTCCTGTTTTTTCTGATTCCTTTGATAATAAAAAATAAACCGGCTATTATCAAAACAGGAAGTGGCCACCAAAGCTGACCTGTCTGTGGAAGTCTTCTGGCACCAAGTACTGCAGGAAGATTTCTGAAAGCGCCCAAAACCTCAGGAAGATCAGGTATTCCCGGGGCATCAGGTGTATCCGGCGTCTCTGGAGTATCCGGTGTCTCCGGTGTTTCCGGAGTATCTGGGGTTTCCGGCGTATCCGGTGTCTCCGGCACTTCCGGCTCATTGTAAGTATTTTCAAGTGTGAACAGAATCACTTTACTATTTTCACCATTATATGAACTCTGGCTCGTGCTTACTGTGTAAGCTGAATCTGAACTGATATTTTCCTTTATTGTCCAACTATGAGCTGACCTGTTTCCTGATTCATCTCTAAAATCTGAATCTGACCATGTAAAAAACCAGTTATTTGATACACCAAGTTCTACCGTCTGTACTATCTGACCATCTCTATAAAGATCTACACTAATAGATGCAGGGCGCTTATCTTCGTTTCCAGAGTCTTTCCAGACCTTTCTGATTTCATATGTCTTTGGATATTCACATGAGCACTTTGCCCTTAAAACAGGCGCATATACAGGATTCACCCATGTATCATTAGCATCTGTTGTTGGTATTGAGATCAAAAAAGTATTAACAGCATATGTACATTCCTCTTCAGGATCATACAAAGTCTTGGTTCTTATCATATAAAGACCAAGATGTAGTTCATCAAAATGCGCTTCCCCACTTCCATCGGAAACCGCATGCGCAGTAACATTCATATGGCTGTACACATATGGCTCAATAGTTTCAATTATCGAATCCCACTGACTTTGATCTGTAATATCATTTATGTTTGTAACCGGCTGATCTTTGAGTTCATCTATCAGTGTAAACTCGCCATTTTCACTGATATCTGCCACAAGGTATGCATCGACCTCCATTCCCTCGAGGAACTTGTCATCAAACTTAAACTGCAAAGTCATCTGTCCCTTATCCTGCCAGCTCATATCGATCAGATCTCTGGCTTGAACAGGAAAAGAAAAACTTCCAAGCATCAATAATAAAACAGCCACAAACATCACTATTCTGTTAAGATTTCGTGTCAGTTTTTTCATCCTTCAACCTCAATTTTTTGCTGTTTTTTGCTTTAGGCTTTCTGGTCATTACCATAAATACTATAAATGCAATGAGCAGCATAGGCGCTCCAATAAAAGGAGCTATCATAAGTGTTCCGTACCTTGTTGCATCTGCCGGTACGATAAGCTTTGTTTCTTCGTTATAATCAACACGCTTTGCTCTTACAAGGAGCCTGTGAGTATTTACACCGTAGGGCGTACAAGTCACCAGCGTGACGTATTCTTCTCCATCTACTATTGCCAGTCCAGTAACTTCTTCCGGTAACACTATACTTATCTTATCAACCTGATAAGCAAAAGTCTGATCCATGATATGTAAAAGGAATGTATCTCCTACTATCATCTGATCCAAATCTGTAAATAGTCTTGAGGACGGAAGTCCTCTGTGTCCTGATAAGACTACATGTGTGGAACTTGTCCCTGTCGGAAAAGATGTTCCTTCAAGATGTCCAATTCCTACCTGCAGGACCGATTCTTCAGTTCCATGATATATCGGAAGATTAACTCCTATATTTTCAATTTCTATGTATCCTATTACCCCTGTTCCGGTAGGATCCAATATCTTGTTATATTCGGTTAATTCTTCATCACTTAATGTAAAGTTCATTGGCTTTGCAGCAAGCTCTTTATTATATTCATATGCTGCCTGCCAGAACTTTGTATAGTCTTCCTGACTCATAGTTGATATGGATTCATCATATGAATTAATAGCCCTACTTTGGTGAATGGAATTAACATAATTACTAACTGATGGGTAAAGAAAAATAGCTACTCCAACCAGGAAAATAACTCCAAATATTAAATTGGGAAGCTGTTTCTTTAATCCCTTCTTTTTCTTCATCTATAAATCAATCCAAGTTTCTTTTATTTCTTAGTACCTAAATAAAAAACGAATCTTTACGTATCCTTCAGGGGATGCATCCCCTGAAAGATACCTTTTTACAAGATTCAAATATATATTAACTTTTTCATACCCCAAAAAATTACTCTGCGTCAGCTTTTCTACGAACGATGAAATATGCTACCCCAGCAATAATAAGAACACCGCCAAAGATATAGAAAAGTGTTGTTCCTATTCCACCTGTTGATGGAAGGATTGAACCTGTCTTGTTAACTACCAGCTTTGCTGTTGCAGCGATAAGCTCATTTTCATAAGTAACATCTGTTGTTGACTCTGTGTATGAACCATCAACGATATTTCCGTCTTTATCAAGTTTCCATGAAGCCTTTGTTGTTGTCTGACCTGTCTTAACAGGTGTTACTTCAATTTCTTCTGTAAGTCTGTTGTATCCATTTGGTGCTACAGACTCAGTAATAGCTACCTTCTCATCAGTAGGAAGTCCCTTTACGATAATAGTTGCCTTTGTATCACCTGTAGCTGTAGTAAGCTCATTTACAAGACCTTCACCTGCTGTTTTACCAGCATAGATATAAGCTCCATCTACATCAGGAGTTGCCTGTACATAGAATGGGAACATAAATGTTGCTCCTGCAAGGTCATTTCCTGCCTGATCAACCTTCTTTACAGCAAATGCATAAGTAAAGATTGTTACTTCCTTTTTATCCTCATCTTCATGAGGGTTGTTATCAGTTGTTGTCCACTTAAGAGCTACAGTATTCTTGTTGCCAGCTCCATCAACAGCAGCCTTCTCTGTTACAACAGCTGAGTAAGTAACAAATACATGTGCACCGTTCTTGTAAAGACTTGTCGCACCATCAACCCAAGGAATAGTTAATTCCTTATTGTCATTGAACTGAGTAACAGCTAACTTAGTCTGATCATTAGTTGTCTTAGCATCACCATCTTCATCAACTGTGATATCTGTAACAGTAACATTCTTTAAGAACTCTGGAAGTGTATCAACGATTGTATAAGATACGATCTGCTTTGCTCCTTCGCCTGCTCCATCATAGTTAGATGTTTCAAACTCTACTGTATAGTTTACTGTCTGACCGATGTAAACATTGTCATCATCAACCTTTTTCTCAAGCAGATTTGGTGTTGATGAGTTCTTATCAACAAGTGTTGCATTAGGATTTGTTGAATTAACAGTGATAGCCTGATCACCCTGTGATGTCTCAACTACATAGTAGCCATAATCAAGGTTATTAAACTTAAGAGTAGAACCATCACTTACTACTGTGTAAACAGCTGTATCAGTTTCAGCCCATTCCTTTATTGCCTTTACGGCATCTGCACTCAACTCTGTCTCATTCTTGTATGCTGCCTCTGTAGCAGAAATGTTGCCATAAGCATCCTTTGTAAAATAATCACTTAATGAATCAGGTATATCGCCAGTGTAAGCAATTGATCCCCCTTCAGTTCCAGTAACTGTTGCACTAAAGAGCTTATGAATAGCATAAGTTTCTCCCTTGGCTGCATTGCTGATTGTAATGCTTGCATTACCACTTGCTACACTGACATCCTGAGCAAAAGCTGTTATGCTTGCACCCATGATCATAGTAGCCGCAAGGATTCCTGTTAGTAATTTCTTTAATCCTTTCATTTTCCTCTCCTTTTGAATCTTGTATTTTCTTATTGTTAAAAAATCTTTCGATTTAAAAACCTTAAATTAGATTATTCTTTCTCCTAAGCCTAAGCAAAAAGCCGAATAAAGAACCTAAAATAATTGATATTCCTACTGCATTAAATGGAATAGTACCTGTTCCTCCTGTTGATGGAAGAGCATTCCTGAATATGGTCTTATTTGTGATATAAACCGTTCCGTAGTCATAATGATCTTCCGCATAATATGCATCCATTACGTAACCGGGATCTTTACAAACAGTACCATTAACTGTAACATTCCCCTGATCGGAAACATCATACTTTATTCCGCCATATTCGTAGGTCACACTATGTGTAGCTAAGTACTCATCAGATTCTTTTACGCAATATTCATATGCGTTTCCATCCGAGTCAGTAAGCGGAAGATTCTTCACAGTAAGCTCCCAGCTTCCATCCTCTGCCGGAGTAATAGTTTGAGCAGCATATACTTCCCATGAATCATTGCTGTCCTTTATCCTCTGCCATATGTAAATATTCAGAGCAGAATGATTATTGCCATCATTTTTTCCATCTGTATCCAGCCAGTTCTTAACTACTTTAAGTCTTCCTGTAAGTGAATTATTAAATACCACTTCAGCGACATCGCCTTTTGTGTACTTCACCTGAAAAACATTTGCTATAGGCTTGCTGGTAACAGGATCAGTTCCAAGATATAACTCGCAGCTGGCTATTTCATTGTTAAAATACTTATCATCAGAATATATAACATTAGCTCCAAGATAATAGAAATCTTCTACCGTCTCTATATCTGTATATATTCCCTGCTGAGCATAAATTGAATGCTTATTATTATCATGACTATATGTCTTACTAAATGTGGTGTACTTCTTTTCTACTGTTACTTTCACATAGTACTCTGATGAATCATAAACAACTCCGTCCAGATTTTTGTTTACCTCGGTTATCTTATAGATATATTCGCCTTCAAATCTGAATGGAATCGAATCAAACTGAACAACAGCAGAATATGTTCCATCATCATTCTGTTTAACTATCCTATTGCCGTCTTTATCAACAGATGCGTCCGAAACCGTGACGGATACACTATTCTCGTCACTTCCTCCCGGCATTGGCTGCGAATTAAGGGAAATAGGATTTCGTTCTGAATCGTAAGCCTTGTAGCTCACTGCTTCCATTGTGAACGTAAATTCCATATTCTTCCATTCACCACCAATGAGATTCTTGGTAACCTGAATAGGTCCTATTGGGACGCTATAATAGTTACAGATCTGAACAGTTTTTATTGTCTCTCCGCCAACCTTAACATTATCAGGTGCCTTGTAGCTATCAAAGGTAATATCCAGATCTTTGGAAAATACTTTTCTCCAGTTTTGTCCACCGGTACCGCCAAAGCTTGATCCTTCCTCGTCTTCTGTCACATCGTACATTGTAACTCTGGAATAATATGAATTTTCTAAGATCGTACTGGCTGCATCTGAAGAATTCTCATCGTGTTCAAAACTAAAAGTAAGTCCGTCTGCAACCTCTTCTACCTTGTAAAGACCTGTAGGTATCCCCTGGATAGTCCACTGAGCATTTCCATTGTAGGTTACTGTATATCTGTTGCCTGTTGCAGCATGAGTATCACCATAATACTCAATAGCGTGGTCTTCGCGATCTCTGTCGCCATCTGTAAATCCCTGGAAGATAATGTAATTACCATTTTCCTCGGTCAAACGGAACTTTACGTTAGGTAAAAGAGTTTTCTCTCTTACAAAATCAGAGCCAAAATCGTTAACTACAAGTTTGTGAATACGCAAATAGCTGGTTGATGTGTTATAAAACCCTGCTACATCTGAGGTAACACCATGACTTGTTTGCTTTGTCATATTCCATATCTGATAATTGTAATCATTTTTAACTACATTTTTCTCTAATATATCAATGTAGTTTTTGTCATCAGTTGGATCATACTTAAAATAACCATAGCCTGGTTTATTTTTGTCTAATCCTGAAACCCTTATAATAATATAATCATCATCCTTCGAATACGTAACCGAAGAGCCAGTGGTCTCTATATCATTTTCAGTGATGACAAAGTATACACTTTCCTTATATAGATAATTGTCATTGTACGAAAACTCGAATGAAATACTGCCGCCTTCGTTTTGCAACGAGTTAGTAAGAGTCTCTAAATGAGCTCCTTTAGTATTGAGTACTCTTACTGTAAATGTAAACTTCTCACTGTCCGGACAAAGATTACCATTTAAAAACTTATTAAGATTGACTTTTAGCTTACCTTTTACTGTGGTGTTATTAAACGCAACACTCTCGCCTGTAACCAGCCTTTTACTGTCATTGCATATTCCGTTAATCAGCGCTGCATTTATAAAGTCCGGATTTGGATTTGAAGATGAAACTGCCGCATTAAGTGCATTGACCCAATAGTTAAACTCATCTTCTTCCTCTCCAAGTCTGTAGTAAGAAATATCTGCATCATTGGCACCTTTATACACAACTTTAACGTATATCTGTGACTTATCGATTGTGTATGCCGAGCCTTCTTCCAGCACATCCTCAGTAATCCTGAAGTAATAAGTATTCCCAGGAGTCATACTCCAATAGGACGGATCAAATTTATAGTTTATGGATGCGCCATCATTGGTAAGTGCTGTATGATCAGTAACTTCTCTATCGTACTTACCGTTACTCCACCCCGTCATGTCATCCTTGAGGCGTTTTATTGTAAAGTTAAACTTAGCATTTTGAGGATCATCCCCATTAATAAATTTATAAAGCTGTAATTCCAATTCATTATTAATGGAAGTATTCGTAACTTCAACAGTTCCACCAATTTTCAGATAGCCTATCAGTGAAACCTTGTGAATTTCACCATTCAGACATATGCTGTCAGCAATTAAAGAGCCGGCCACACCACTACTTGTAACACTTGCACACGGAGCGAGCACTGTTCCAATTACATTTTCAATTTCTAACGCTCCTTCATATGGTTCATACTCACCATTACTGTTCTTTTGAACCGGATTTATTATTACTCTTGAAGCGATGCTTCCAAAAGAATTGTATATTTCATCAGGCTTTTGACCATTTAAATAGTATTGACCAATCTTATAACTCGTACGTCCAGTCAGATCCAAGTTTATAACCAGGACCTGATTATCTCCAAAGGTTATTCCCTTTGACAGATCAGTTATATTATTTTTATCTGTCCAACCATACTTATCTTTTCCAGCTGAATAAAAATCACTTAAGTAATCGCCATCTTGTGATGCGATCACGTTGAAAGTATCAACTGTTTCCGAATCACATAAATACGGAAGAACAGATGATACACTCTTTGCATCATCCAAAATAGAATTTACAAAATCTGTCGGAATGTCATATAGCTGTTCGCTTATGGTAACATGGTTATTGCCATCCTTCGTACCCTTTTTCCATCCTGAATCTGACGCATCAAAATACAGTGTGGCATTTTTATACAGCATTTTATCCAGTTCAGTTTCGTTATATTTTCCATTTGTAATATAACTACTCGTCAATGCGTCAACTGCATTGCTGGTCTCATTAAGTTCGCTTTCATAAGTAACTGTAAAATTTCCAAACTCGTTACTATCAAGAACCGCATCTCCATCAGCACCGTTAAGCTCATAAACATAAACCGTAGGATTTTTTTCTGTAAAGCCTTCTATTCTGTGAGAGGCTACATAATAGCCATCAGAAAGCGTAAAATCAGAATCAGTAAACGAGAACTCTGAACCGGATATCTTCTCTTTGCCTTGTTCATCCCTGAATAACGCAAAGTAAAATGTCCCTTTCTCTGTTGATTTCTTTCTTACTACAATGCTATAGCTCTTATACTCATCAGAAGATATATATCCGCCATTTGTCCTTTCATAATCGAACAAAACTCTCTCCGCTGTTTCAGCATAATTATTAACAGCAACATTGGTTTCGTAGTGAGAGCCACCTTCAAGGTTATCTGCAACCGCACCAAAGTACTTAGCATTTCCAAGGCCTTCAATTATTTCCGTTGCAGATTTCTCATTTGTACCTTTCCATGTATGTTCCTGATTATCTTGGGTTGTTTTTAAAACAGCTGTAATAGAAAACGATTCAGTCTCATACGAAATCACGTCTGCATCATTTTCAAAAGACACTGTTCCATCCTTATATACTTCAAGGGCAATATCATCTGAAGTAATCTCAGTAGCTTCACTTGTAGAATTAACATTTTCCATAACTTCACTACTAAGAGGCAAATGTACAACTGCAATTTCATCTTCCTCTGTTAAATCAAGGCCTTCTGAAATCTGCTTATTATTGAATTTAACGGATACAGAAACTGTTCCATCTGTCGGTTCATACTCAACCGAATCAAGCATAAATGCTATATCAAATAAAACAGTATTTGTTTCATCGTAAACTGCTTTTTTATTTTCACTGTTTTCTTCTGTTTCTGCCTGGGATGCTTCTGCAATGACCTGGGAATTTAAATTAAGCGCTTCCATATAGGCTTCATAATTATAACCTTCGGTCTGAGCATCAACAGTCTTAACTGAAAGCTCTACTCCCTCAGGAAGGACACCTGGATCAGAAAGACTTACAGTCACTGTCACATCACCATCGGCAAAAACAAACTTATCCTGAGTATTTACAGCAAAATATTGAAGAATCAGATCCGTATCTTCTCTGATCTCAATAACATCGCCATTTACCGTAGTTGCTTCATAATATGTGTATTCAATAATTTTCTTGTTCTCTTCCTCTTCGGAAATATATGAAGCCACGCTATCGTGATTTTCTTCAATGGATGAGGCTATTTCAACTTTCTCAGTCTTTTTTTCAATCTTAGTTATTCTTTCGTTTAAAATAACAGCCTTATCAAATATGAAACCTTCAAGTTCACTTACTTCATCCGGTATCTCAAAAGACTTCTCTATTGAAAGAGCTTTGGATTCAGCAATCTCTTCACCACTTAGATCAGTGTATAGAACGTTTATCTCTACATCTTTATACTCTTCGTCGTCATCTGCAACATCTTCATTTTTTTGAGATGAAGATGCACTTGATGCTGAGCTGGCAGCCTTCGCTCCATCCAAAGAACTTCCTGATGAAGCCTCACTTGAAGCTTCAACTGCTGATTTTTCCATCGAAGCATCTGTTGAAGCGCTAGATGATGCGAGTGATTTTTCCTCTGATGAGCTACTATTTGAGGCTTCACTACTGCTTGCGTTGTCAGAAGCATCATCTTTTGAAGTATTTTCTTCATTCTGAATCTGTTCATCAGTACTCTCGCCCGAGCTCGCTTCGACGGCAGCATTACCAGATTCCTCTTCAGAAGCAGCTTCTGCAGCACCATCTTCTTTATCTTCTAATGATGTCGAAATTTCCTCATTTTCTCCATCATCATTTTGCATCTGCTCTATAAGCCCCTGCTCAAACTCATCATCAGCAGTCTCCAGAACAAGTCCAACCTGACCTGCGCCTTCTTCAGTCATGGCAGTTGCCGGCTTATTAAGGCCATAAAGTGTGATTGTCCCAGTAACTAAAGACAGACAAAGCGCAAATGCCATCCATCTCTTGTGATTATTATGATTCTTTATGTACTTTTCTGCGCGATTTTCTGTTTCCCCTCGCATCCTTTTACCTCAGTTGAAGTCAATTGAAAGTTACCGGTATCAAAGTCCTCCAAGTTTATCAAACGGGAAGACTCTAAATATCACTTTCCCTATAAGCTGTTCCTTAGTAACGCATCCCACCACGCTACTTCTTGAATCTATTGATGCACTTCTGTGATCCCCCAAAACAAAGTACCTGTTTTCCGGAACCTGGTAAGGAAATGTAATATCTGTTGGTTCAAGACTTTTGTCAGTTGTATAGGACTCGTCCAGAACCACCCCGTTAACAGATACATTTCCTTCCCCATCTATATTTATCCAATCTCCCGGTGAACCCACAACTCTTTTCACCAGAACTTTATTATTATAATAAAAAGCTATCAGTTCTCCCGGTTCAAAGCCTGAACTATTCTGTGCAATTACAATCTGCCCCGTCTCAAGCGTCGGTGTCATGGAATCTCCAGTTACTTTAAGTACAGTAATGAAGAAACTCGATATAAGCACTGCCAAAGCAGCCACAACAACTACAACAAAAAGGGTATTTCTAAGAACTGTTCTATATTCCTTTTTACTATTTTCCCTCTTGAGTTCCTTCTTCAGTTCCTCAATGGAGGGTTTCAAATTCTTTTCTTCACTCATCAGCTTTCTCTAATTAACACGCCTTTTCCTCTTTTTCTGTTACTTCCCTAAGAGGTCCGTATTTCTTTTCTGCCTGCTTTTCCATAAGTTTTATCTTATTACGTGATTCTTCAATTTCCTGCATGAGTTGCTGATATTCGGCACTTGCATTCTTTTTAAGCGTTTCCACATACAGATCAGCCGATTTCTGTGCTGCTTCCATGATGCCACCAAGTTGAATTGATGCCTCCGCAAGAGACTGTGAGTTCTCTATCTTCATAAGAGCATCATCAACCTGCTTTTGAAGCTCTGCTTTTTCTCTACTTAGCCTGTTCTTAAGCCCTGCGATATCTTTGTCGAATTTTTCCTGCATCTGAGCCTTTTGTTCACCGAACTTGGCTCTCATCTGAGCCTTTTCTTCCTCGAAGTTGCTTAACATCTTGGCTCTTTCTTCAGCAAAATCACGCTGGAGCTGTAACTTCTCTTTTTCTAGTTCTTCCTTATATTCCCTCTCGTGCTTTTTGGCGGCTTCTGCCTCCTCAGAGTAGGTTATCATCATCTCCAAAAGATCTGCTCGGGAGAGTTTCTTTAAATTAATATCTGACATACTTCTCCTTATTCAGGGTAAAAAAATAAGGTATGTTGCGACTTCACCGCGTCGCAAAATACCTTTCCAAATATATGACAAGGCATCTGCAATACTAAATGACCAGTCGCTGAAATTACATCCATGTACACCCTGATGCCACCTGCATCCAGGGGTTCATCCCTGAACTTATATGTACCGTAACTACTGCATATAAAAAGACCGTCTGTCTATACAGTCCGGCCACCATTGGTGCTCCAAACCGGCACCAGCAACTGGCTGTCTGTCACATACCTATGTGATTAAGACCCTTTAGTTTTGCGTCACCGCTTTCCAGCGGCTTTGCCCTAATATCATACAAAACAAAAATTATGTTTTTTAAGTACCAGACTATGATGTCTGAATCCCTTGTAATGTTGAATATACAACATAGCACACATTTTTACAACAGTTTTTTCATACAATTTTCACAGTTTCCAACTAAAAAGAGCTGGAATCCGCTCCAGCTCTATGAAACAAAATTTTATATTTTTTTAAGATTTTACCGGTTTCCTTTCAAATAGTTTCCATCGCACATTAACGTTTTAACGATTTAAGTATCTGAAGCATCTCATCAGACGTAGTAATTACCTTACTATTCGCTTGAAAACCACGCTGTGTTGTGATCATATCCGTAAATTCTTTTGCAAGATCAACATTACTGCCTTCTAAAACCCCTGATGATATATAGCCGCCATCTTTAGCAATGTCCATATATATAGGATTCCCCGAATTTGCTGAAGATGCATAAAGGTTATCTCCAACTTTTTCAAGTCCCATGGCATTGTTAAACTCAGCAACTACTATCTGAGCTATTTTCACAGTCTGTCCATTTGTATACCTCGCATAAGCCGAACCATCATCACTTATTGACAGCCCGTTCATTTCGCCTTTAGCATATCCTGTATTAGAGCCTTTTTTATCTCCTTTATATCCGGTGATTGAAGATGCATGAGTCATGGCATTTCCTGCAAAATTGGATGTATTGGAAAAATCAATATTGATAGGTCCTACTACAGAACCAGCTCCTGTAACAGAGAAATTTACTGTTTCAGTCGTTGCTCCATTTATCGTCGAAAGTTTTCCATTATGTTTATCATAAACCAGATTCAGATTTGTAGCCTGAGTAAATGCAATGTTTTGCCCTGAAGTATTTTTTATCGAAGAAAGTGTCATGGCAAAAGTATTATCCTCAAGATCATCGCCATCCGTAAGTTTAAAATTTAAAGAATATGGATTGCCGTCACTTCCATATACTTCAAGGGTAATATTTCTGCCCTCCTCAAGTTCTGTATCATCAGTATCTATATTCCCCCTAAAATTAGCTGCAGTAGTAGCTGTGCCCGGCAAGGTCTTTGTAGCTTCAGTGACAAGTCGTAGTGGTGCCTGTGGTCTTGTCCCATCCGTAATATTTCCAGCTCCCATCTGTCCCATTACATAGAAGCCATTATTCTGGGTAACCAGACACCCTTGCGCATCTATTGTAAAAGAGCCATCACGTGTATAATTCACTTCGCCTTCAGAAACATTTGGACTTACGCAGAAAAATGAGTCTCCTGTTATCATAAGATCAAAGACGTTATCTGTTAAAATAGCTGATCCCTGCTTGGTAATGTTCATATTTATGGAACTTAGCCTTGATCCAAGGCCAATCTGCGAAGCGCCTGTTGTTGCAGTATTATCAGCCGATGCTGTTACCGGCTTTACTGTCTGATAAAAAATATCAGAAAAGCCTGCTGCCTGCGACTTAAATGAAGTTGTATTAACATTGGCAATATTGTTACCAATAACATCCATCTCTAACTGGTGTGTTTTAAGCCCGGCAACGCCTGACCACATAGATCTCATCATAGAACACTTACCTCCATTGGAAGCTTTTTAATCAAAAATACTATTTGTCATGTCATATATCGGAGAGTATAACAAAAACATTTAGTTTTTTTATTGCAGTTTTTACAATTTTCTTTTGCACCATCTAATAAGTAATGTATAATAGTCGGTAACAGTAAATCGCTCTAAAGGTTGCTGATTAAAAAGGCATGGAGATTACAAGATGGACTATAAATCAAATGGCAGAGACGCTTTAAAAGAAGAAATCAAAGATATCGTCGACCTGATTCTTTCTGACTATGATAAAGCCAGAGACATTGATCAGATGGACGTTTATAACCAGCCAGACAGAGATGCGGTAAAAGATATCGTGATAAAGCTTATCAGAATTCTTTATCCGGGCTATTACAGAGACAAGGTTTACAAAAGTTATAACGATAATAACAGAATCGCAGTTGTACTCGAGGACGTTATCTACAATATGCAAAAGCAGATAGCCATTGCTTTTCATCACAGTCCAGACTACAAAAATGCATCTGATGAGACATTGGATTGTGCTGCAAGATGCATCACCCATGAATTCTTCAAGCAGATTCCAAAGATCCGCGAATATTTAGACACAGACCTTCAGGCCTGCTATGACGGAGACCCTGCAGCATACAGCAAGGGAGAGATAATCCTTTCATATCCCGGACTTACTGCTACAACCATCAATAGAATTGCCCATGAGCTCTACATGCTCAAGGTGCCGCTTATTCCCAGAATGATGACAGAATATGCTCATTCAAAAACAGGAATAGACATTCATCCCGGTGCAACTATCGGCAAATATTTCATGATAGATCACGGAACCGGTATTGTTATCGGTGAAACTTCCATAATCGGAGAACACGTTAAGATTTATCAGGGTGTAACAATCGGTGGCCTTTCAACTCGCGGTGGTCAGGCCCTTAAGGGAGTAAAAAGGCATCCCACAATAGAGAACAACGTCACTATCTATTCAGGTGCTTCTATCCTTGGTGGAGAAACAGTTATTGGTGCAGACACCGTTATCGGTGCCAACGCATTCATTACTTCTTCAGTTCCATCAGGAAGCCGTGTCAGCATGAAGAATCCATGTGACTGTGTTGACAAAAAATAAGCATAACAAATCGCAGCAATAAAAGAGAATGTCGCTTGCGACATTCTCGCGCCGAGCGCGGTTGCATTTATGCAACATCTTCCAATCGCGCGAGTGCGCATCCTTAGCGGAGCGATTTTTTATAACATAGGAAGCAATTTCCTATGATATAAAAAAACTATCTTGCTTAATAAATGAGCGAGATAGTTTTTATTTTATATATATCAGTTTGAGCTTCCTTCTGATGACTCGTTTGCTGCCTCTTCAGAAGTTTCTGTAGATGCTACTTCTTCAGAAGTTTCTGTTGAAGCTGCCTCTATTGATGTCTCTACTGAAGCTGCCTCTATTGATGTTTCTACTGAAGCTCCCTCAGTTGCTTCTACTGATGTACCTCGATTGTTCCAGATAATTGCTCCTGCGATACCTGCAACTAACATAGCAGCTGCAACAAGGCAAACGATCTTAGCTATTTTCTTTCTCTTTTTTTGCTTGGCAAGGCGCTCTTTTCTGCCAGCTTTTTCTTTCTTATAAGCGTCTATTTTTTCCTGACTCATACCCTTTTCCTTCTTTCCCTCTCCAGGCTTGTTAAAAATATGCTTCCCCGGATGAATAGTAAATATCAGAGGCTATTATATCACATTAAGCCTGTGTTTGCTCAACAATAAACTCACAGTTTGAAAACATATTGGCTACAGCTGCTCTGTACTCTCCCTTACTACGCGATTTCCTGATGACCTTAAGCTGTTTGTCACAGTCCTTGAAATGAACATGAAGAAAAGCCCAGTGCTCAAGCATCTTAAAGATCACGTTACGATCTTCCGGAATATACTCTTCATATGCATCGTAGAGTTTATCCAAATAGGTTCTGAGTTCTTCAGGCTTCAGAGCCTCTCCGCCTGATATCTCTCTTGCCAGTGCAGGATTTGAAATAAGGCCACGTCCAATCATAACCCTGTCAATATCGCTTATTCTGCTCTTTACTATATTAAAGCTTTCAACAGAAGTAATATCTCCATTATATGCGATAGGAGCTTTTCCGCCGTTCTCCCTGTAAACTTTGACTGCATCACAGAAAGCATCGAGTCTTATGGCACCTTTATAATAATCATCACGAACTCTTGAGTGTATCGTAATCTCACTGGCAGGATATTTGGCTAAAATTTCCATGATACCTGCCGTTTCACTCTCATCATGCATTCCAAGCCTCGTCTTTAGAGAGAACTCAATTCCAAGATTCTCTTTTTCCAAAGAATCAAATATTTCATACAGCATTGCATCAAGTTTATCAGTGTCTTCCAAAAGACCTGAACCCTTGTGCCTGTTTACCACTGTAGCCACAGGACATCCCATGTTCAGATTAGCCTCTCTATAGCCAAGTTCATACATCTTTTTGGCAGCCCATGCTATTTGCTCTGCCTTATTACCCATGATCTGTGGAACTACTTCACTTTTATAATCATCAAAAGAAATAGCGAATTCAGGCAGTATATCCCTCTGCTCTCTTTTTTTGAATTTATACGTCCTTGCAGTGGATACGAAAGGAGTATAGTATTTATCAACACACTCTCCGAACATCTCTTTATGTATATTTCTCAATGGGTAAAGCGTAATTCCTTCCATTGGCGCAAAGTATATTTTCATCCGAGACCTCTTTTCCCAAAAACGTGCAAAAAATAAATATCCGGCCTGTAGAACAATCAAGCAAGTCGGATATCTTTATCACATAATTAAATAAAAGGATTGTAAAATCTGTTTCCATCATAGAAAGTAATCACCATGGCAAAAACAAAAAAGCAGATAATAAAAGCAAGTACCAGATAATCCCCTGTCTGAAGGATTCTCTTTGAATACCAGCTTCTCTGTTTTTTCTTGCCAAAGCCTCTAAGCTCCATAGCGTTGCTAACTACATCGATTCTCTCCATAGTTGAAAACAGAAGTGGGAAGATAATTGCTGAAGTATTCTTGATTCTTGATATAAGGCTTCCCTTGGAACTCATCTCAATTCCCCTGGCTTCCTGCGCATTTTTAATCTTGTGAAACTCATCCTGCACATCCGGAATATATCTAAGCGCTATTTCTATTGAATAAGCAATCATGTACGGCACTCCAATGCTATTCATTGATGCCGCAAGTTCACTTGGATCAGTCGTAACCAAAAAGATAAATATGGAAGGAATAACCGTAAAATACTTAATAAGTACATTAAACTCGTAGAATAGCTGTTCCTTAGTCAGCGTATACCCTGCAAAAAGATGACAAATTTCCGTTCTGCTTCCGTATATATTGCAGCCTTCATATGGTGCGAAAAAGAATATCCACACAAGGTTTATTATCATAAAAAACATTATTGCAATAAAAACGCTGCTTACCTGCTTCCACTTTGTTCCCGAAATAATATAGAGCAAAACTCCTATAGCTATCATGGCAAGAAGTATTCTTGTATCAAAAGTAAGTGCGCTTACTGTACACCATAAGAGGAAAAAAACAAGTTTTGTAAATCCGCTTAATCTGTGTATTGGCGTATTCTTTTTTTCATAAGAAATCATTCTACTCATAAAATCAAATCCAATCAAAAAGCTTAAAGAATCTCTCCTGTGTATTCAGGCATTTTTCTTTTTCATACGTTCAGATTCAATGAATCTTGCTACAAATTCATCCGCTTCTTCTATGTCACATTTCCTGGCAAGATCATAAAGTGAAGTTCTCTTAAGATATGCTCTCTCACATATCTCATCATTTGTCAAAACTTCTTCCGGCTTGCCATCCATTATCAGCTTGCCATCTGTAAGCACCAGAGTCCTTTCTGTATACTCAAGCATAAGGTGCATGTCATGAGTGATCATCATGATAGTAATCGAGAGTTTTTTCCTAATATCACACAAAAACTCCATAATCTCAGTATAATGCTGATAGTCCTGACCGGCTGTGGGCTCATCCAAAATCAAAAGTTCCGGATTTAGCACCAGTATAGATGCAATTGATACCCTCTTTTTCTGTCCATAAGAAAGAGCTGACACAGGCCAGTTTCTAAACGGATACAGACCACAAATTTTTAGGGTCTCATTAACTTTTTGCTTTATCACGGATTCAGGTACTCCCCTGACTACCAGTCCCAAAGCCACCTCATCATATATCATTGGCTTGGATATCATCTGATTTGGACTTTGCATTACGTAGCCAATCTTTTCGCCGCGTTCCTTTATTGATTTCTTCTTAAGGTCCTCGCCGCAAAAGGAAATCTTACCACTATCAGGCTCATAAAAACCACAGATAAGAGACGCAAGAGTTGACTTACCTGCTCCGTTTTTACCAACTAGTGATATCATCTCGCCACGTTTTATGTCAAAACTAACATCCTTAATAACCTGCCTGGACTCATCATATCTATATTCAAGTCCCGAAACAGATAAAAGCGTGTCAGCCGTGCTTTTCTGTCTTGAAAGACTGGTATTTGTGAACCATTCTCTTACCTGTGCCTTATAGTTTTCAACATCCATAGTCTCAATGTGCTGCGGCTTAGAAGACGGCGAAAGGCTGACACCTGCTGCTTTTAATGCAGCCACATACAAAGGCTCTCTTATTCCGTGCTCAGGCAAAAGATTTGTACAAAGCATCTCATCCGGATGCTTATCCGCCACAATCTGTCCATTTTCCATAAGCACAATCCTGTCAATATCCTTGTAAAGGACATCTTCAAGTCTGTGTTCAATTATTACTACAGTTAAATCTTCCTGTTTTAAAAGCTCATCGATAAGAGCTATCGTCCTTTTACCTGTTGCCGGATCAAGATTTGCAAGAGGTTCATCAAATAAAAGCACCTTAACATCAAGTGCCATTACTCCGCCAAGAGACACTCTCTGTTTCTGTCCTCCCGAAAGAGCTCCTGGTGCATTTGAAAGAAAATCGGTAAGTTCAAGTTTTTCTGCCACATCTGAGACTTTTTCAAACATCTCTTTTTGCGGCATATTGTCATTTTCAAGTGCGAAAGCAATATCCTCCGCCACTGTCAGTGCTATAAACTGCCCATCTGTATCCTGAAGAACAGTTCCTACTATTTGTGACATGCCAAAAACTCCGAGTTTAGAAGGTTCCTTCCCATCTACCCGGAGGACTCCGCTCATGTCCCCTGCAAAAGAGCAAGGGATAAGAGCGTTAAGGCAATGCGCCAGCGTTGACTTTCCTGACCCGGACTGGCCTGCAATCAGGACCTTTTGTCCGGGATAGATCTTCAAATTTATATTTTTTAATGTAGGCTCTGTCTGAGCTCTATACTTAAAAGAAACATCCGAAAATTCAATAATTGGGGATGCGGTATTCAAAAATTAATCCTCCATCTTCAAATCAGAAGATTTTCCAGAAATTCCAGAATAAACTGAAAGAAGAATTGTACCAAGAACTCCTATTATAACCACATTGCCAAGAAAAGCAAATGCTCCTTGAGCAAATACCTTATTAGCCGGTTCTGAATATACTAAAATATCAAGAACAGGGGCAACAACGATCCATGCAACAGCATTAGATACAACCTGAATTACGTTAAAAGAAATAATGTTTGCTGTTGTATTAAAACCGCCTTCTTTTACAGCAAACTTCTTGGCAAACAGACCTATCACTATTCCAACAACAGCTTCCGGGAATACCCAGCTCCACCATACTGAACCATAGAAAATAGCATCACCAAGTGCATGTCCAAATAAACCGATAACACCACCAACAACAGGTCCGAAAACTGCTGCAAAGAAGGCCATAATCGCCATACGAGGCTGAAGATATGTGTTAGGAGCAATTACAAGCGGAATCTGAACGTTTGTAAGAACTACAAACAGAGCAGTTCCAATTCCCATGGCCACAACCTCTTTAATCCCAAACTTTTTTTCCATCACCTTTTCCCTCCATCTGGTTTGATTTACTTTGCTCATTTTAATACTTCTGCACCAATTCCTCAACAGTGACTATTATCAAATCTTATTTTCTTAATTGTTTACACATTTTTAAGCATAAGATTATTCGTTTTATAGTATGATAATTATAGTGAAAGGGGTGCTAAGATGCACGAATCTACTAACATAAACTATGGTGAAGGAACCGTGACTATCATAGCTAATTCTGACAGTCTTACTGAAATTGCCGCTCCAATAATAAGGGCCGGAGACTACAATGAAATCGTAACTTCATGTCTGACCAAAAAAGAAATGAATGAAGTTTTCGAAGGCGAATCCGCTGAAATTGTGTTTTACTATACAATGCTGGATGCTGCCCCGTCAGAAGCTGTTAAAGAGCAGTTTTATGAAATCAAAAACAGCGATAGCAACCTTAGTCGCTATACTGAAGGCTTTTTCATGAATGTCTCAGCGCAGAAATCCATCGGATCAGAGACTGAAATTGATATCTACACTCTGAATAATGAAGTTGAACTTCAAATCGAGATACCACTTTTTCTGAGAAAAGCCGGTAGAAGTTATGCGTGTATTGTCAACAATATGGGGGTTTGCAAAGTTCTCACCGATGTAGACGTTGACGCTGAAACATTTTCCATCTCAACTGATTGCACCGGAAACTACATGCTTTTATATAAAGACTCTTCTTTTACTGCCGAAGAGCAGCAGATTCTTCACAAGCCTGCTCAATACTTGTTTATCATTGGAATCATAGCCCTTTTGGGGCTGTGGTTCATTCTGGATAAAATACACAGTCAAAAGTAATAAGCTCCCCTTAATGAGGAGCTTATTTTGTGCTTATTCGCAGTCAAAAACAAATCAGATATTGATAAATTGCTTCGTACTTTCACTAAGTTTTTCCGTTACATTGTTGTTGGTATCCATGGCTGAGCTGATTCCGCTGATTTCATCAACTATATATTGTGAGTTATCAGCTGACTGATTTATAGCTCCTGAAGCCTGGGATACAGACTCTGAAATAGATGATACAGAGCTTGACATTTCGCTCATTATGGAATTGAGATGCTGAGTCTGATTTGCAATGCCATCAAGCATATCATTGATAAATTTAGCTGTCGCTTCATATTTTTCACCGGTATCAACATATGCATCATAGTCACTAAGAACAGTTGTGTTAATAAACTCAAGCACCTGCATAGCATTGTCTGCAAGGGCCTTAACTGCTTCTGTAACTTCATTACTGATATTTTGGATATTTCCTGCTGTCTGCCTTGAATTTTCAGCTAAAGAGCTGATCTCTTCAGCAACAACTGCGAAACCTTTTCCAGCTTCGCCTGCTCTAGCAGCCTCAATAGAAGCATTGAGCGCCAAAAGATTAGTCTGTGAAGCGATGTCCAGAATAACATTTGTAAGCTCATTGATCTGCGCAACTTTCTCACTGTCTTTAACTGATTTTTCCAGAACTGATGAAAGTTCTTCCATCTTGGAGCCTGTGTTATTCTTCTTATTTTGAGCATTTTCTTTTATCTCTATGGCTTCCGCCCTGATTTCCTCAGCCTTTGCAGTACCATCCTCTACACCACTATTTATACCGTCTGTGGCTTGCTTAACATCATCAAGTTTTTCAGTCATAACACTTGATGAGTCAGAAACATTCTGCATGCTGGCTGAAAGCTCCTCAAGCGCTGCAGATGTGTTAGTGATATTGTCACTGGCGCGCTGGATCTGATCTGTCATTGTCGCAGAAGACTCTGAAAGCACTGTCGTCCCTTCTTTTACCTGCTTAAGAATACCCTGAAGCGTTTCAATAAAAAGATTGAATCCATCCTTAATGTAAACCAACTCAGAAGAAGTTGCGGTGGTGACTCTTACAGTAAGATCACCCTTATTATTCCCGATATTATCGATAATATCATTTATCTCATCTGCTATCTGATTAACTTTTTTACCTACTGTTCTATAGTTGAATACAAGGAATGCTATAATACAGATCACATAAATTACCACAAGCATGTTTATTACTGCAACAGCTGAACTTGAAACTGTCTTAACTCTGCTATGAGCTTCAACTTCAACAGCAGCGACTTCTTTGTTCAGGATTTCAAGCTGCTCCTTCATATTTGCAAGCTGAGTAGATGCATCACCATATACAACCCCTACGATTGTATCAACATCAGCTACCTTCGCAGCTGCTATGATTTTGGAATATCCTTCTCTATAACCTGAATAGTTTTCCTCTAATATTTTTATTGATTTAACTGCTGTGCTTCCGCTATCAGAAATGGTATTAAATGTTGTTGAGATGCCGGCAATTGCTTCATCCATCTCTGAAAGACAATTCTCCATTTCAGGAATCTTAGTCTCGATCTGTCCAATTGATGTAAGTGTATCAAACATTGCCGCCATCGCGAATCCATCATTGTCCAGGATACGCATGTCAACCTCGAACACACGCATATCGTTCATTACACCTTCTACTGTCTCAGATGTCGCTATAGACGTTTGAGTAATACTGATCATCCGCGTAGTAACTACCGCAATAGCAATAATAAAAAGAACAAGTAATGTGATATAAGTTAAGCCGCTCATACCAGCAACTGTTTTTAAAAGTGGAATCTTTTTACTATTCTGTCTTTGACCATTATTCATAGCATTACTCTCCTTTAAGTTTGGAAACTGTCAAACGTGTGTCCATAAGTTTAAAACTAATACTTTGCGCATTCATAGGCTTAAATTATTTATTTGCACATCCTTAAGCTTATAGTTGCTAATTTGAATGCTTATGTATATTTTATCGTTTTCTTGGGGCTGTCGCACTAGATGATTTGATCATCTGGGTGAGGCCCCTTTTTCATGCCTTAAAAACGGCTTTTTTACTATATATTTTTTATATACTCTATCTTTGGGCGTACTTTAATAAGCCGATTGAATTATCGACGCTGATACAAATTTTTTATTTTAAAATTCAAAATTTATGACACTTTTTTCAGTTCAAATAGATGTGTTCCGGTTCGCTCAGACATAATCTTATGGTGGAGTTTGTTGATGTCAAAAGCTATTGCCAAAAGTGTACTCTGTGCCAGAACATTCTCACTTCCTTTATAAAGGTATCGTCTGAAATTCATATCTTCTTTCACGTTTGCAAACGAACCTTCTGCTTGTATGCTACGGTTCATTCGTAGCT
>NZ_FOXO01000073.1 GCF_900115735.1 Butyrivibrio proteoclasticus | reverse complement strand
ACATGACAAAAATCAGCTCAAATCCGCATGATTAGCTGATTTGAGCTGATTACTCATAATAGTTCTATTTAGTTAAGCTAGGAAACTGGCATTGACAGTTGTTATAGTTAACACCATTTCCTATTTGTGTCCATGATATTCTGTCAGTTCTTGTATCAAGAGTGTTATAAAATCTGGTTCCCTGAGTAACCTGCTGTCTGGTGAATCCCACTGTATCCATGTTGGACATATTATGTGCGGTTGTATTTAATGCATTCTGTGAAGTTGTCAGTCCCGAAGCACCAACATACAGATTAGCCATAAGTGCCATATTCTGCCTCCTATAACTGCGCGATGCAAATTTCTCCGCTTCGCCGCGTTTGGTTTTCTCGCTTAATTTTTCGCATAAAAAAGACACTACCGCTTTTAAACGGTTTCCATACGGGGTATCTGTTGCATCCGTACCACCCTTTCACAGGTGGTACGCTATTGCTTTGCATCGAATCCGCCCGGTGTGTAACCTAAACAATCGCCTGTAGTGTCTAAAGCTCTTGAATAATTCGCCGTCTGTGGAGCGCTTTTTGACGCCTGGATGATGTTCATTTCAAATTGAACCATTTCCAATGAACTAAGAAGAAGTTCCTGGTTCTGGCCGTTCACACGTCTGACACTATCTGCGACAGCAACTAGTTTGTCACGCCTCTCTGCCAGATTTTTCTGTTCCTCAGGTCTTTTCTCCAAGACCTCTATCAGATCGGTCAGTTTCAATGAATTAACATCCTTGTTAAGCACATTTGCAATATCCTTCATTGCAGTCTGCCTCTTTTTTTCAAGCGACTGGATATTACCTATTACGTGCTGCTCCTCATCCGTGATTTTAGCAAGTGCATCAAGATCACCTTTTATGATTATCGGTGTCTTGTTGCCAGATAACCCCAGTAAATTCTCATACATAACACATTCCTGATCAAGAATCTCAATCAGATTTTCCATAAGACTAGCCACTGGAATCATCCTCCTATTATATTTATTAAATTAGTTACGCAAGCTCTTCGGCTTCATCAAATTTAGCCAGTAATTTGTCCGCAAAAGCCTCTCCACTCACGTCATAAGTTCCATTCTTAATAGCTGCTTTAAGCGCTTTCACCTTGTCTTCCCTGACATCCGGCGCAGCGTTCACAGCCTGTTTAGCAACCTGAATATCTTTTCCGATAGAAGAAAAGGATACTGTATCCCTAATGTTCTCCGTCTTCTTTGTTGCTTTTGTCTTATTAACTTTGCTTGTCGAGTAAATCTGCTGAACCTGACTGTATGCATCTATACGCATATTTTTTCCTCCTTCCTTGGAGTATTTATTGCTTCTACTTCATTTATCGGTAGAAGTCTCCATTTCTTTAGTTGTTTCCGAAAAATATTTCCCCAAATACTTTTCTAAAAAGAAATGGCTTAAACATCCAAGGTTATAATTTTTACGGTTTACAAAATAGTTATCGGCCAAAAATAAAAAAACTTTAGAGTAATTTAATAATTTTTTTTTA
>NZ_FOXO01000005.1 GCF_900115735.1 Butyrivibrio proteoclasticus | reverse complement strand
ATGCTTCATGACATGCATGCTTATAAGACCGGCTCTTATGACGACCATGCTCATCTTGGTGCCGATTATGCCAGAAAGATCCTTACAAAGCTTGAACTGACAACACCTGAGGAGACAGACATTATCTGCTCAGCAATATATCACCATGATGATAAGCTGACTGTAGACAGTCCTATGGATGAAGTACTCAAGGATGCGGATGTAATCCATCATTGTGTGAACGACCTTTCCAAGCCAATCAAGGAAAAGGAGCAGGCAAGGTTTGACAGTTTAATGAAGGAATTTGGAATGACTAAGTAAGATGGACGAAAGCGTTATCTATAAATCAATAAAAGCCGGAGCATAAGCTCTAGCTGGATTTTAGGGAGGAAGGTTGCCTGCTATTCCAAGAGGCAACCTAATGTTTTATGAAAAAGTATTTTGTATGTGGGGTATCAGGTTTTCTCTTCCTGATAAGACCATGATAGTATCGTTACCTTAATCCAGCCTAAATGGATTATGAAAGAAATATAAAGAGCTGTTACTAGTCAAAAAAGCTAGTGTCAGCTCTTTTTGTATGAAAAATGCACGACTTGAAATGTGCATAAATACTAATGTTGGGAGATAAGAGGAAAAATAAATCTCTGAAACGCTGATAAATACTGGATGTATTTGGTGGTAATTATTGTACACTTCGGGATTTAGGATAGGTATATAAGATAAAGGTGGTCTAGTTGAAGAGAGGTGGGTAGATAATGTCGATTCAGTTGGCGTAATGGAAGGGAATTGCACAAATAGCGGATATGGATATTTTTAAATATAAAAAATAGTCGTAAGATATATATTCAAAAGATAACTAATAGTCATGAGGGCGTATAGACCGGTGGTTTATACGTCTTTTATTTTGCCAGCAGTCAGTACTCTGCTAGTTTCGTTAAGTGCAAGCTCCTAAAGCTTAACTCTTTGCACATTGAGTATGTGATGGACAGTTGGAGAAAAATATGATATAGCTCATGGAACGTGCGAGGCATGATATAATTTAAAGAGTGAAATTGAACAAAGGAGCATGTGCTGATATGGATCTCTTTGAATATATGGCAGGCAATAGAAAAGAAAAAGAAGCGCCTTTAGCTGCAAGAATGCGTCCACAGACACTTGATGAAGTTGTGGGGCAGGAAGATATAATCGGCGAAGACAAGCTGCTATATCGTGCTATAAAGGCAGACAGACTAAGCTCAATAATCCTTTATGGACCTCCCGGGGTAGGAAAGACAACACTTGCAAAAGTGATTGCCAATACTACCTCGGCAGATTTCCATCAGGTCAACGCTACAATAGCCGGTAAAAAAGATATGGAATCCGTAGTTGAGACTGCCAAGAACAACCTTGGCGGATATGGAAGAAAGACAATTCTTTTCATCGACGAGATACACAGATTTAATAAGGCACAGCAGGATTACCTGCTTCCATACGTCGAAGACGGCACACTTATACTGATAGGTGCTACTACTGAGAATCCTTACTTTGAAGTGAATGGAGCGCTTATATCAAGGTCAAGGATATTTGAACTAAAGCCTCTCTCTAAAGAAAACATTCTGACTCTCATAAAAAGAGCTTTTGAGTCAGACAGAGGTGTAAAGCAGTACAACGCAGAGATAACAGATGAAGCGGCAGATTTCCTTGCAGACATAGCAGATGGTGATGCCAGAGCGGCGCTTAATGCAATAGAGTTGGCAGTACTCACCACAAAGCCTTCAGAAGATGCAAAGATCCATGTAGATCTTGCGGTAGCAGAGGAATGCATCCAGAAGAAAGCAATCCGCTATGATAAGACCGGTGATAATCACTATGACACCATAGCAGCATTCATAGAATCCATGTGTGGGTCGGATCCTGATGCAGCACTTTACTATCTTGGGCGTATGCTTGCTGCAGGTGAAGATGTGAAGTATATAGCCAGGAGAATGCTTGTTGCAGCATCTGAGGAGGTTGGAAACGCGGATCCCATGGCAATATGTGTTGCGGCTTCAGCTGCAATTGCAGTTGAGCGTGTCGGAATGCCTGAAGGAAGGATCATTCTTGCCCAGGCAGCAACCTATATAGCCTCTGCGCCTAAGTCCAATGCAGCTTATCTCGGGATAGAGAAGGTATTGCAGACAGTAAGAGAAACCGGAAACCTTCCAATCCCTCCTTATCTGCAGGATTCCTCATATAAAGGAGCTGCCAAACTTGGAAGAGGTGTAGGATATAAATATGCTCACAATTATCCCAATCATTGGGTAGAGCAGCAGTATCTCCCGGATGCAATAAAAGACATGACATTTTATGAGCCTAACGATATCGGTCATGAAAAAGATATAAAGGAATATTTCAGAAATATTGGAAAAGATCCACAGAGGTATGAATATAAGGATCCTTCCAAAGAAGGCAATCCTGAGAGACCGTGGGAATGAAGAAGAAATTATTTTAAGTAAGGAATATTGACATGTCAAAAGCAAGGCAGGAAAGACTTCGTGAGGCTAAAAAATGGTTCCCGGAGCAAGGCTTTACAGAGAATTCACATGTAGTAAAAGCCTATAGGAAAAAGTTCAATGTAGATAAAGACTGTGCCATGCGTGAACTCTGTATGCTGCATGTACTTAGCTCAGAAAAGCAAAAATCATATGAAGACCAGCTTGCAGCTAAGAAGCGTAAACGTCAAGAAGGAAGAATGCCAAAGGAATATATCAAGCCGGATCAGGATGAGTATTTTTATTATATTGCCGGATACACATCTGGCGGTGTCCCATATGGGATAACCTGGGAGCAGGCTAGAAAAGATGGCCTCATTGAAGAGGATGATGAAGATTATGATGAAGAGCTGCCTTACCAATAAACCTGAAATTACCACTATTACGGTGGGAAAAGACATATTTTTAATGTTTTGTTAATAGAAATTTGATTGATTGAATATAACATGGTAGGAATATGTTCCCTTATTTGTTATTTTGACGACCACACATATATCTTGCGACAACCTTTTGATAAATGAAATACTACTGTTATTCTGCATCTTTACTCGGAATGAAGAGTGGAATTACCAGTAGCCATATTAAACGGTGATTATTACACCAGCATTTCTCAATTCATTAAGCGTCTTTTCAAATATCTTTTCATTCCTGGCGGCTGTGCATTGCAGGTTAAGAGTTACTTTGTAGCCTGCATTGGCAGCATCCAGGCATGATTTTTTTATGCAGCTGTTGCCATCTACACCTATTATCTCAAGTTCAGTAACGTTCTGAATCTTTAGCTCTTTTACAAAAGAATCATTTGTAAAGGCGCTTGGAAATTTCTTTTCATAGATATTATCTGAGACTATGAGGAGATCTTTTGCAAGTGCATAGCTATCATCATCTCCATTAATACCTATGTTGCGGACGTAGAAAACTTGGGTTCCGGTTGATTTAGCCGCAGTAATCCTTGCGTTGATCCTTGGCAGCAGATCAGCGTCGTAGTAGTTTAGATATTTTTCTTGAATATCGATCACTAGTAGTATTTTCATATGTTAATTATAGCGCTAAGCGTTTGTAGAATTAATAATAGTAAAACTTCTTTTTCATAACGAGCTGTCAGATAACTGGCAGCTCATCCTCCCAAAAGCTACCGGCTTTTTTATGGTTAGAGAATAAATGTGGGGTTTGGTGTATGATATTAAGAGTCACATTAATTGGTCAAGGTAGCTATGAAAAAGAAATGCTTTAAAATACTGAGT
This sequence comes from Butyrivibrio proteoclasticus, assembly GCF_900115735.1. Taxonomy (GTDB): domain Bacteria; phylum Bacillota; class Clostridia; order Lachnospirales; family Lachnospiraceae; genus Butyrivibrio; species Butyrivibrio proteoclasticus_B. The sequence goes on along the minus strand of NZ_FOXO01000005.1, from coordinate 177,161 downwards.
AAAAAAATAATATCGTTATTCCTGGTGCTGACAATGGCTTTGGGACAGTCTAAAAACGTATATGCTGAAGGTGATGAGACAAGCCTTCCATCGACAGACCAAATACATGGAATATATGTAAGTGCTTATGTTGCCGGTACAAAAAACATGATGGAAGAGATGATCACTCATATAGATGGCAGTAATATCAATGCCGTTGTGATCGATGTCAAAAATGATGAGGGAAACATCGTCTTTGACATGAAATCAGATCTTATCGATAAGCTTGGAGCCAAAAATATACTTGTGAAAGACATGCCAGGGCTCATTGATACTCTTCATGAGCACGGAGTTTATACTATTGCCAGATGTGTTGCCTTCAGGGATCCGTATATAAAAGATGTAGAACCTGAGTGGATGTTAAGAACTGCAGATGGCGAAATATATGAAGATAATAAAGGCTTTAATTGGATGGATCCAAGAAATGACGACGTCTGCGACTACCTTATCGAGGTTGCTCTTTCTTGCAAAGACGCTGGGTTTGATGAAGTTCAGTTTGACTATGTAAGATTCCCTACCGGAATAACCGAAGAAGACCTTGGCATGAACGGATATGGTAGGAGAAAGGCCATTAACGACTTTGCAAGGACTGCTCACGCTAAACTTAAGTCATCGGGCATGCCTCTGTCACTGGATGTATTTGGAACTGTCATAAACTCAAAAGTAGACAGAAATATCGTTGGGCAGGAGTATTCCTGGCTTTCAATGGGATGTGACTATTTATCTCCGATGATATATCCATCGCACTATTATGAAGGAACAATGGGCAATGATTATCCTGATCTTTACCCATATGAGACGATAGATGCAGCCATGAAGTACTCAGAGACAGCACTAAAAACCGTTAATCCGAACGGAAAGAGAGTGCAGGCATCAGTCAGGCCATGGCTTCAGGGCTTTACCGCATCTTATCTGAAAAAGTACCGCCAGTATGAGGCAGAAGAAGTAAGGGAGCAGATAAAAGCTGTTAATGATAATGGTATTGACTCATGGATCATCTGGAATCCGTCCTGCAAGTATCCATGGGAAGCGTTTACTGAATGAGACATGTAATATCTGATATATAGAAAGAATCTGATTTTTCCTAAAATCGAAGAATAGGAGCTTCAAATACGCTAAAAATGTGATATATTCGCACAACCTTGTGGGATACAATGTGTCTATAAAGAAATCAAAAATACGGCGGTTGCGAAAGGAGGATATACATGAACGGATTTTGGAAAGGGTTCATTGTTGCGATGCTCATAGTATATGTGATCTCACCGGTAGATCTCATTCCCGGACCAGTAGATGATATTGTGCTGGTATTTCTTTCATACGTAGCCAGCAGGAGAAAAAATCTGGTTGAAAAAAGTGATGATGAGCGTATTGAAGTAATTGATGCAGATGGAAGGGAGCTTTAAGGAGGTATGTGTGATGGAAAAGAAATTATACAGAAGTAATGACAGAAAGATATTTGGTGTGTGCGGCGGTATTGCTGAGTATTTTGGATGGGATCCGACCGTGATAAGGATTCTATGGGCAGTTCTTACGATTTCAGGAGGTTCTGGAGCAGTAATATACTTAATTGCAGCACTCCTTATGGAAAACCATCCAGATTACATCGGTTAATACAATAACTGGTAGGGCAGACATCCGTCAGGGAAGGATGTTGATATAGGGGCTCCGGGGCTTTCACTGTCCCGGAGCTCATTTTATGATTACGAAGATGACTATGAAGATGAAGACGAAGCTTATGATGCAGCTGAATGATTCTCTACACGTATTATTACTACTATTTTGTCAGTGCTGGTCCTGAGACTCCGATTTTTGGTGCGGCGATCATGATGGTTTATGGATTTATTGCATTGGCTGTCGCCGAAGTTGGAACTGTTGTAGTGGTGATAAGAGATAGAGTGGCTGAGAAAAGGGCTTCAAGGACTATAGATGAGTAAGGACATTTTTTATGACAAGGATATCAGGGAACCATTGTTTGATTTTCTGGAAGACTCATTTGGAAAAGTGAGGATCCTTGAGGAGAAAAGAACCGGCAGTGCCAGGGCAGACGTCGTCATGATCACACCGGATTTTCTGTACGGCATAGAGATCAAAAGCGATGCTGATACATAAGGAGACTTGGATATGAAGAAAATATATGCCTTTGGAGATTCAAATACATATGGCTTTGACCCAAGAATTGGTGGTGTTGGGAGATATCCTAAGAATATCAGATGGACCGGTGTGATTGATCTGATGCATGAGTATGAGGTGAATAATCAGGGGTATAACGGCCTTTCGATTCCATACTCGGATAGTTCTATTGCTTCAATTGGTAGAAGTATCAAAGAGTATAGCCCGGATATGATATTGATAATGATCGGCTCAAATGACCTATTGAACATGTCCCCTGCATCCTGTGAAAATGTAGGAATTCGTTTGCGACATTTTCTTTTAACACTATGTGACTGCATTCCGGAGCATGTTCAGCGTATGGTGTTAGTGGCACCGCCAAAGATGAGCCTGGGCGACTGGACTGATTCTGTCATTGTCAATGAGTCACATAAGTTTGGGACGGTATATGAAGCTATAGCAAGTGAAAAGGGACTGACATTTCTAAATGCATGTGAGTGGGATCTGCCATTATGCTATGACGGGGTACACCTTACTGAAGAAGCGCATTTGCATTTTGCAGAAAAAATTATTTCTTTCGCTTATTAGAAATTAATAAACTGGCCAGAAGAGTTACAGGCACAGCAAGTACAGATATGAGCGCAGCAGCTCCTGTACTGATGCTGTGTTTGTTTTTGTTGTTGGAATTATTTTCACTCATGGTATTATTATATTAACCACATATTAAACGGTGATTATTACACCAGCATTTCTCAATTCATTAAGCGTCTTTTCAAATATCTTTTCATTCCTGGTGGCTGTGCATTGCAGGTTAAGAGTTACTTTGTAGCCTGCATTGGCAGCATCCAGGCATGTTTTCTTTATGCAGCTGTTGCCATCCACACCTATTATCTCAAGCTCAGTAACGTTCTGAATCTTTAGCTCTTTTACAAAAGAATCATTTGTAAAGGCGCTTGGAAATTTCTTTTCGTAGATGTAATCTGAGACTATGAGAAGATCTTTTGCAAGTGCATAACTACCATCATCTCCATGAATACCTATGTTGCGGATGTAGAAGACGTGGGTTCCGGTTGAATTAGCCGCAGCAATCTTAGCGTTGATCCTTGGCAGCAGATCAGCGTCGTAGTAGTTTAGATATTTTTCTTGAACATCGATCACTAGTAATATTTTCATATGATAATTATAGCGCTAAGGGATTAATGAGAATATATTAAGCCGCTATATTTCCTGAATTAGGAAATGTAGCGGCGTTGTTTTAGGGAGGACCCTTCGGATATTGTCCGAAGGGGGTGTTATGAAAAAGTATTATTTTGTGGGGGTCAAGAAGTTGTGTTCTTCTTGATATCTTTATAATAAGATTTGAACTTTAAGTGAAATTAAAAATGTTATGAAAGAAAAATAAAGCAAATACAAGTGGGATTTCATATAATGATAAAAAGGGATTTCAAATGGAGCAGAATCATATCTAAGAGAAGTAACAGAAGTAATGCTTCTGTATAAGAAAAATTCTATAGCAATCATCTACCAAACTATTGCTACACAGATAGAGGAAGTACAGGGAAATGATGTAAGGGAGCTTGCTCAGATAGCAAAGGCAACCTTGCCTATAAATATGGGGAATGTCCCTGGCAGGAATGGACGGAAGAACCCATGGAATAAGAAAAATAGGCAACAAAAAAGCTCCTTGGCTCTCTGTTTATTTACAGTGAGTCGGAACTTCTTTGTCGTTAAGATAGAAGAGGCTGTGTGGCAATCCAGCATCTCATTTTAAGACCACTAGGGCGCGACGGCTGCCTGTTCCGTCCTCAGCTTCTATCTTTAGGTACTTTCATTATAACCCATTCAGAATCACAATCAATATGCAGTTCCGGCTTCTTCGACTCAATGAAATCTGCAATCTCCTTTGGGATAGTCCCGATAGATACGCACTTTTCGTTAAGTATCTTCTCAACTGATAATTCTGTATAGCTGTTCATTACTGTAAATCCTTCGCTTGATGTACGTATCTAATTATATTGGGGACAGTCCTACATTTCAAGCCAAATCCATTCGCCGATGCGTTTATATGGGCTGAAAACCTCCGAAAGGAGATTAATGAGCATTGGAAAAGAAAAGAGTCAAGAAATCTAATCCATATTTCTGAGACGGAAGGACCCTTCGGATATTCTCCGAAGGGGTGTGTTATGAAAAAGTATTATTTTGTGGGGATCAAGAAGTTGTGTTCTTCTTGATGTCTTTATATTAAGATTTGAACTTTAATTGAAATTAAAAATGTTATGAAAGAAAAATAAAGCAAATACAAGTGGGATTTTATATAATGGTAGATAAGTGAGGAAAAGACTATGGTTGGTAAATATCCAGTAATAACTTTGTGTGGTAGCACACGTTTTAAGAATGAATTTATGGAAGCGCAGAAGAGACTTACATTGGAAGGCAACATCGTTATCAGTGTAGGTCTTTTTGGACATTCTGGTGATCAGGAAGTCTGGGAGAACATGGATGAAGGAACTCTCACAAAGACTAAGGAAATGCTTGATGATATGCACAAACGTAAGATAGATATGGCTGACTCGATTTACGTTATCAATGTAGGTGGATATATCGGAGATAGTACCAGATCTGAGATAGAGTATGCCAAGAATCACGGCAAGGAAGTGAAGTATTTGGAAGAATGTAACTATTGATTTTTTATGTGAAGATGGGGCGAATAATATGAAAAATATTTTGTGTTGCTATGGCTATGCTTATAGGAAGAGCCGGCGTAAGTGATAAATGTAATGGAAAAAATCTGCCTATATCAAGGAATTTGTGAATGGAGCAGTTGATTTTTGGGTTGGTGCTCTGCCTATATTAAAGGGATAGGGAATAGAGGCAGTTGATTTTGCAGTAATTGTTCTGCCTATATTGTAAAAAGCGCTAGAGAGGCAGAAAAATAGGGCTAAAATTCTCTGCCTATATTTATAAAAAGTATAATAGAGGCAGAACCGGACGTCTAAAAAGCACTGCCTCTATTTAAGAAAAATGCGATATAGGCAGAGCTATGCCTCTTAAACACACTGCCTATATTACAAGAATATGAATGGTAGCAGAACAAAAGCTACTAGAAAGTTCAATTGGAATATATCAAGATAATTAGTTGATAGTATATTAAGACTTCTTGATTGATTTGATATTTGGAGGGAAAACAATGATTAAGATTTACGGAATGCCTACATGTCCCTACTGCGATTACATCCATGAGCAGATAATTGGACGTGAGAATGAATTTGAGTATATTAACATCGGTGAGAATATCAGGAACATGGGAGCTTTTACCAGACTTCGCGATACCAATCCGGCATTCGATCATTCCAAGGAAATTGGCGATGTTGGCATACCGGCCTTTGTTCTCGAAGATGGCAGTATAACTCTTGATCCTGCGGTTGTGGGCTTAATTGAATATGGAACACCTGATGCTTGCTCTATAGAAGACCATAAAAGTGGAAGGAAAGGGTGTTAAGAGGGATATTTGGTAATGGATACGATTGAGCGGAATAAGGAATTGATGGAAAGGATAAAGGGAGCGAAAATGGTTAAGCATGTGATTTTATGGACACTTAAGGATGAGCTTTCTGCAGAGGAGAAGGTGGCTATCAAGCAGGAAATCAAAGAAGGGCTTGAGGGATTAAAGGGCAAGGTCCCCGGGATCGTTGATATCAAGGTTAACATAAATGGCCTTGAGTCCTCTAACGCAGACCTGATGCTTGATTCAACTTTTGAGAGTGTAGAGGCACTCAAGGGATATTCTGTGCATCCTGAGCATGTAGCAGTGGCTGATTCCAAGGTAAGGCCTTATACCAAGATAAGAAGCTGTCTGGATTATGAGGTTTAAGTCATGGTAAAGCAGATAGTCAGAGATCAGTTCTTTTTACAGCAAAACTCTGAGCTTGCAAAATATATAAAACAGGGGTGAAGAGAAAAATGTTTTTTATCATGGGAATCACAGATGGCAGGAAAGATTTTAACTTTAATCAGCTGATCACCTGTTCCATCTGCGGAAAATATGGACGTTTCAATGTGTTTATGACATATACAGTGCTGTCTCTTTTCTTTATACCGACTTTCAAGTGGAACAGACATTACTATGTGCAGACTAGCTGCTGCGGAACTGTTTATGAGCTTGATCCGGAGATTGGTAAGATGATTGCCAGGGACGAGGAGGTAGAGATCTTGCCAAGCCATCTGACTCAGGTAAGCAGTGGAAGAGGGTTTACTACTGGCTATAAGAGATGCAGGCAGTGCGGATACGAGACAACTGAGGATTTTGATTTTTGTCCGAAATGTGGAACGAGGTTTTGATAGACGTAAGAAGGATGGAAAACTGTAATGGTCATAGCTGCTAGCGCATGCTTTTTGGGGGAAAACTGCAAATACAATGGTGGGAATAACTGTAGCGAGAAGATCCCAGGCATGGGAGTGTTTGCTCAGATGGTTAGTGAAACATAGATTAAGCTAATTGATGTGGAGGACATGGACTGATTAAGATAATGCTAAAGGTGCCTTGTCCGTACATCCCCCGGAAAAAGAGTTGTTTTACGGCTGTTTTAGGAGTGCGGTTCTAGTTGGAGTGAGGTGCTAGCTGGGGTGAGGTTCTAGTTGGAGTGAAGTTTTAGCGAGATACGGATAAGATTAGTCTTAAAGCATGATTTTATCCGTATTTTTTGGCTCTGCAGGATCTCTTTTGCATGATGAGTACGGATAAGTTGGTCCATTAAGGACAATCTTATCCGTAAAACAAGAATCAAAATCACCAAAAACTTAGAAAAAGTACGGATAAGTTGGTTCATTAAAGCCAATCTTATCCGTAAAACAAGAATCAAAACCACCAAAAACCTAGAAAAAGTACGGATAAATCGGTTCATAAAAGCCAATCTTATCCGAAATCCAAGAAATTCTGAGGTCAAATGAAAAAACATATTGACAGCAAGTTGTCAGATAATTATACTAACAACTAATAATTTTCAGAAAGAGAGCAGCTATGATTAAGAGTATCCTCGTCAATTCTAATATGGTCAATAATGAATCCGTGAAATACAATCAGGGATCTGTTTTTGATATGCATGATGAGGAATAGTTACAATAGAGCATAGCTGTATTTTAATTATGGTATATGAGCCTCATCAGACAGTCGTTTGATGGGGCATTTTTATATCATAGGAAATTGCTTCCTATGATATAAAAAATCGCTCCGCTAAGGAAGCGCACTCGCGCGATTGGAAGATGTTGCATAAATGCAACCGCGCTCGGCGCGAGAATGTCGCAAGCGACATTCTTTTTTAGCAGAGGCACATATAGAAAGAAGAGGTGGAAAAATGGTTTTTGAAGAAAAAGAGTATATGCTCGGGGAAAAGAAAATATTGCTTCGAAACGCTAAGCCGGAGGAAGCGCAGCTTTTGGTTGATTATCTGAAGACTGTTTGCGGAGAAACAAGGTTTCTTCTCTGCGACCCTGATGAAGTAAAGTACACGGCTGAGTCTGAGGTAGAGTTTATCAATGCCAAGAATGCATCTGAGGATTCCATGCTGATGCTTGCTTTTGTTGATGGAGAATATGCTGGCAACTGTTCTTTTCAGCCTATAGGAAGCAGACGCAGGGCCAGGCATCGTGTAGATATCGGAATTGCTCTTTATCACAAGTACACTGGATTTGGACTGGGACGTCTCATGCTGGAGCAGCTTCTTTTTACAATAAAAGAGCTGGGATATGAGCAGGCAGAACTTACGGTAGTTGGTGGTAATGACAGGGCATATCACCTCTATGAGAGCCTTGGCTTTAAGGAGTGCGGAAGGATACCTAAGGCAAACAAGTATCAGGACGGTACTTATGCAGATGATATTCATATGGTTAAGAAACTGCAATAATTCAAGATAAGCAGTTATCCGGGAAAGTGAGGAGCAGTAATGGAACTTCGAAGAATAAACGTTGACGATGCCAGATCACAATGGGAATACATAACAGAGCTACCTACCGATGAGAATGGGTTAACTAATACATATCACGGCGTTTCATATGATGAATAATGGGGCATATAGAGCAGGTGAAGACGAGAATCATTATTTTATGAGGATAAAAAAGTACTAATTTTAAAGAGATAGTTGGTGTAAAACTGCCACTATCCAGTATGTTTCAAATAGTGGCAGTTAAAATTGCGGTCGTAGTTCTGCCTATATCACGAGTAATGTAGATGTGGGCAGTTGATTATTCGGGATGGTCTCTGCCTTTATTTAGAGTGCTATTGATATAGGCAGTTGAAATTTGAATTGAAATTCTGCCTCTTTTGAGATATATGTGATATAGGCAGAATATCTAAGGCTAAAAGAACTGCCTATATATGTGAATAGTACGATAGAGGCAGAAAGACAGGCTTGATCTGACACCCGAATGGTAGATAGAATAATCTCGATGCTATCACATGATAAAAAGATATCTCTAACCAAAATGATATTTTATCTGGTTGCAAATGTATTGTATATTGTTGACATAATCACAGCGTTTGCAATAAAAAACGAATATAAAAAGTTTCAGATGCTTTAACACAAGGAGTTATAAAAAGAGATGAACATACAGATCTGGGGCACCAAAAAGTGCAATGATACAAAGAAAGCGGAGTGCTTCTTCAAAGAGTGCAATATAAAGTTTCAGTTCATAGACCTGAAGGAAAAAGAAATCAAGCTGCTGATCAATTCATCGTAACTCATGTTCCCGGTTAGTTCTTCATACTGATAAGTATCGTATTCAGCAACATGAGCTTTGATCTCATCCTCGGACATTTCTTTGTCAGTGCAGTTGCGATAATAAGCCTCATAAACATCCATCTCATCTGTAGCAGACAGTTCCTCTTCTGAGGGAGTTTTATCCCCATCAGTATCTTTGAAGTATAGACTTTCAACATAAAAGTCTGTCGCAATTTCTTTGCCATTATGGCTGGTCATGTAAGAATCATATTGAACAGCTCCGGCATAGTCAGTGTTGTGGTTGATATACAATCCCTTTCCCGGAGCATACATGTAGCCGTAGTTACCACCGGCACCGTAAGCCCATTTATACATCAGGCAGTGGATGAGTCCATTTTCAAATGAGTAGAGAGACACACGATAACCCGGATAATCAATGACGAGCTCAGGAACATCATCACCGTCAGCATCTATGAGGGCATAAGCATAGTTGTCTCCGGACATATTGTAAAGCCCTGCTATATGAGCATAGGCATCTTTATAATTGTCAAACTTGCATTCGGGATTGTTGCCTAGCAGGGCACTCTTTATAGAACTAACTGTAATGTTACTGGCAAGCTCTTCTTCAAGTTTTTCATCTATTCCATAGCAGGTTTCGTAGTAGTATTCGTTCGGAACGGATTCTTCCAAACGAATATTTTCACCCTTGTCAGATTCGCCAATTATAAGGATGTCTTTTATTCCATCAGCATTAAAGTCAAAAAAGCTAACGGCAGTAATCTTATTAAGTTTGGTATTGTAGTCACTGCCTCTGAATATGCTGGTGTTTATATTTGTCAGGAACTTTCCATCTTTGATAAGTGCTATTTTTATTCCGTCTTCAGGATCTGGCTGATATGTGACAAAGTGTATTGGCGTTTCAGAAGGGAAAAGTTCAACGTCAAAGGTCTGCGTCTCATCACAGTTGTCATCCCACTGAATGGAATTGGATTTCAAAATGATAGTATCATCGGATTTTGTAAATTTTATTATTCTGTCAGCGTATCTTTCGTAGTGCTTTTCTGTATTCAGCTCAAATCTAAGGGTGTAGTTATCGCCATCTTTTTCCACAGAAGTGCATTCGAAATCCTTTCCATCATACATAGAATCCCAATGGTAGTAATAATATGAATCATGAGCTGCTACATAAGTCCAATAAGAGTCAGGAAGCTCATTGGGAGCGCTGGTTCCAAGATGAGTCTCAAAGAACTCATTAAAGTCAGCAGCCCTTATGACATACAGGTCCCCATATACCTGAGCCTGATCGGCTGCAGCCAGATAATCATTAATTTCATCTTCACTAACATCTTTAACATCAATCCCAGCGCCATAATAAAATACTGCGCTTAAATCTATGTCATCAGGACTATTAAAGGGCTCGATGAGGAAACCTTTGTATTCTGGTGTGTTAAACAGTTCTGTGAACTCATTAAGCTCTTCTTCAGATATTTCAGAGGTTTCGGTGGTAGAAGCTGTCTCAGCCACTTCTTCTGAGTCTGCCTGGGATTGTATTTCAGTAAAAGATACTTCTTTTGCTGAGCTGGAATCAGCATTTTCAGTTTGAATATCTTTACCGCATCCTGTGATGAGGAGCGCAATAGATAGTATTGGTAATAATTTCTTTATGTTCATTGCAGATAGGCCTCCATGAGTGTCTTTAATATAATATCACTTTACGCTAGTGAGTTTCTAGCAAGGTACGGATAAGTCGGCACATTGGAGCATTACTGCCTTGGCACATTGTAGCATTGTTACGTTGGTGCTTCTTTGAGGAGAGTAGGAAAAACGCTGCTGTTTTTGTAAAATTATCCTACTATGCCTGTCCTGGGAATGTTGATTTTTTTGTTTTGTGGGATAATTGTTTGATTTTTACTCTTTTTATCCTACAGATTTCACTTTTTAGAGTGAGATTTTTGTTGGGGAGTAGGATAAATACTATATTTCTGATCCATTTTATCCCACAAATTTCATTTTCAAATGCTTCGTTTCAACCAATTTGTGGGATAAAAACATTACTTTTTACATTCTTATCCCACATTTCAGCAAAATCGTAGTGATAAAGAGCTGAAAATGTGGGATAATATCAGCTCTTTTCACTTTTTTATCCCACATTTCCGTAAAACGGCACTATAAAAGTGAAAAAAAGTAGGATAAAACCCGCAGAAAATAATGTTTTTATCCTACAGTGGTCAATTACCAACCCAGCCACAAAGGTCACCCGCCACGCCACAAACAATCCGCCCAGCCAAAGAACCACTAGGCGCCCCCTCTTCTTTTAAGCACGGCAGTCCCTCAAAGTGAAGCGAGGCGAGTTATAAAGCCGAGAAATAATAGATATGAAAATCGACGAGTATAGTATAATATTCCGAGGAGGAGCTTTTGTCATGTGGACTATTAAGCAGATATATGACGGTGACTATGGCTGTGAGGAGCTTCAGCCGGGGCAGAAGCCGAAGGTGTCAGTGACAGTTGTAAATGAGAATGACGAGATGAGGTATGTATCCGTTGAGGATGCATGGCTTGTGGAAAATAAATTGGATGTAGGCCAGGCGTGGCCGGAGGGAGTGTAAGATATGTTTTTGATCTGGGGAATGTCAACCGGTAGAAAGGACTTTGCGTTTAATCAGCTGATCACCTGCGAAATATGCGGCGTGAGATTTTGAGCAAGTTAAGAGAAAGGCTAGATAGATAACGATAATTATTGATAAATACTAAAGAAAAAATAGAATAGATGCAGGGTAAAGAGACGAAGGGCTTATAAAAGAAATAAAGAAACACCTGTAATTTTATCAGGGGGGAAAGAAATATGTCATGTTAAAATCAAAAGCTAGTTTTGCAAACAGAATATTTGCGCTGGTCTTGGCGCTTACTTTGGGTATGGCTTCTTTTCTGCTTTGGAGCGTGGGAACTCACGCCGAGGACGATGTTCCGGCTTATAGTGGAAGCCCGTCGGTAGCTTTGAATAATAATGTTCCGGGCTTTACGGATAAAGAGATCACCACCAGCTCTTTTGAAAAATATGGAGAGCTTGATCAGCTTGGAAGATGTACCGCGGCTACAGCCTGCATTGGCCAGGAACTGATGCCTACAGAGGAAAGGCAGTCCATAGTTGCCGTTAAGCCTACAGGGTGGAAACAGAACAAGTATCCCGGCGTTGTGGACTCGAAGCCACCATATCTTTTTAATAGATGCCATTTGATCGGATTTCAGTTGACTGGTGAAAATGCTAATGAAAAAAATCTGATCACAGGGACAAGGTACATGAATGTTGAAGGCATGCTCCCATATGAGAATGAGGTTGCTGACTATGTAAGTAGCACCGGTAACCATGTGATGTATAGGGTTACGCCGATATTTACAGGAAACAATCTCCTCTGTGATGGAGTGCAGATTGAGGCATATTCTGTAGAAGATAAGGGAAAAGAAATTTCTTTTAACGTGTTCTGTTACAATGTTCAGCCAGGGATTGAGATTAATTATGCAGATGGCAGCAATGAGCTTGCGCCGGATGCGGGCAAGATAGCTGATAGCAATTCTTTTATAATAACTGGCGGAGATTCCGGAAATGGCTCAGTGAGATCTTCGGCAGGAAGCGATGATCCTGGTATTCCGGCGGGAACAACATATGTGGTAAACAAGAATTCAGGTAAGTTTCATTATCCGAGCTGCGATAGCGTTAACGATATGAAAGAGAAAAATAAGGAATATAGCACCAAGACAAGGGATGAGCTGATAAGTGAAGGGAAAACTCCCTGCAAGCGCTGTAATCCCTAGTGTAGCTGTTTTATATTAACTCGACTATATGCTTGCTATAATTTGAATCTATTGCGTTGTCATCAGTCGTCGATGGACGAAGATCAGGAGCTGCCTGGATTTTTGCTGCGATTGATGGACGCGGCTTTGAGGAATTTTTTTATAATTAAAATGTGAAAAGAGATATAGATGTTTTATTGGATACTTGCATCATTGGCGGCGTTTTATGTAAAGGGACTGTGCGGCTTTGCGAACACGCTTGTTTTTACTTCAATAATGAGTTTTGCTGTTGCAAACATAGAAATATCACCGGTGGAGCTGATTCTTGGCCTACCGACAAACCTGATCATTAGCTGGAAGGAGCGAAGATCAATTGATCTAAAGGTAGTACTGCCTCTGGCCATCATGGTAATTATTGGTAGCACTGTCGGAGCTTTTCTGTTAAAAAACACAGATGTTACCGTAATAAAAATAATCTTCGGGATATTGGTTATTTTTGTTGGCATAGAGATGCTGCTCAGAGAATTGACCAAAAAGAAATCTAAGAACTCTAAAGTTCTGCTTATAATTATCGGCATTTTGTCAGGCTTTTTGTGCGGACTTTACGGAGTTGGAGCGCTTCTTGGTGCTTATATCGGGCGGACAACAGAGGACACAAAATCTTTTAAAGCTAACATTTGCACAGTATTTATTATTGAGAACACATTTAGGCTTGGACTGTATCTCTTTTACGGAATCCTGACTATAGATATGTTAAAAAAAGCACTGCTGCTATCACCATTCATGCTGATCGGGCTTGGCCTTGGAATGTATAGTGCCGGTAAGATAAATGATCTCATAGTGAAAAAGATAGTGATAGTTCTTTTGATCCTATCAGGTGCGGTGCTGATCTTTACAAATGTCGCATGATATAATAAACAGAAATTGACTAAACATAGTGGGACTTTTTAGAAGTCTTATAAGAGTTGGTAGAGTGGAATGAACAACAGATATAATGTAATTTTTGATATGGATGGCGTTATCTTCGATTCAGAGAGAGCATGTCTTTATACCTGGACAGAGGCGGCATCCGGTTATGGAATAACTAACGTGCGCGAAGTGTTCGACAGATGCATCGGAACGAATATGAACCAGACCAGGCAGATTGTCGAGGATGCTTATTCAAAAGAATTTGGCGAAGGTATTGCAGATAAACTTCTTTCGGAGAGCAGCAGACTCTTCCATGAAAAATATGATGGCGGCAGGCTCCCGATGAAGGCTGGCGTAAAAGAAATTCTGGAGTACTTAAAGGCAGAGAATGTTAGATGCGCAGTTGCATCGTCCACAAGGAAAGCGGTTGTGGAGGCTGAGCTTCGCGACGCAGGACTTATAGACTATTTCGAAGAAATAGTTGGCGGTGACTCAGTTAAGGTATCAAAGCCTGACCCCGAGATATACCTCATTGCCTGCGACAAACTCAAAGTAAACCCCGCAGACTCTTTTGCCATCGAGGATTCATATAACGGGATCAGGTCAGCCCATGCGGCCGGCATGAAGCCAATCATGGTCCCAGACATGATTCCCGCAGACGCAGAAATGAGAGGCCTCGCAGACACAGTCTGCGAGAGCCTTTTGGATGTCATAGATTATTTTAAAAATAGAGTGGAATGAAGGAAATTCACCTCTTTAGAATTGTATGACATCTTGAACTAAATTCCAGAAATCCGCATATACTGCGGATTTCGTGAGAATATGAGTGAAGAGTCAACCAAGCCTCATTGACAAAGTCGATTTAAATTGGCTTGGTTGATGCATTCTTGAATTGTTGATTCAAGAATGCATTACTTTTTGAACAATCCACCCGCAATATTCTTGACATCATTAAGATCAAACTTGCCATCTGCAACAGCAGACTGAACCAATTTGATATCTGCTTCGCTAACGTCTATGTTAGCTTTCTTAAGCAGCTCTTTTGCCTGAGCTGGATCAGCCTTGGCAATTTGTGTCATAAGTTCCTTGTTACCACTAATCTGTTTGAGTATCGCTGTGATATCTCCCATTTTGTACCTCCTCCAACAATATAAACAACTGTATCAAATACATTATACTCCATACCGTCACTGAAGATAGCAACTTTTAGGTTTCCTCGTCCAACTAAATTTCGATATATCCATTTTGGCTCCTTTTATGTGTTTTGGTTATTTAGTCTTCTATAAATGGCTTGGTTGATTCGGTGAAGAAGTGGGTTTTGTATCTTTTTTTGTTTCATTCAAGAAATTGCCTCTGCAAGTCCCTCTTTAATTCATTTTGATTATTGGCGTTTTTCAGTACGTGGCTTCCACGGAATTAATCTGTTCACATTACGCTTGTATTCTGCATATTCATCACCGTACAGATCAAGAAGCCACTTTTTATAGCTTGTATCACCTAATATTGCTGCCTTAATCATTATTATAACGGATTTGGTTCATGGAAGAATATACGGCTGAAGAAAATTTATTTGACTAAGCAGCTCATTAAGTATATTATATTAGCGTTTTTGAAAAATTCTGAATATTAGCATGTTACTAGCTTGGTAGCAGACTAGTAAAAATGTGCATTCTAAGGCGCAAGTGAGCGCTCTTTATCCCTGATTTCAAGGGAAGTATTCAAGATGTTTTTTGTAATGGATTAGTTGTGATCAGAGCAACAGCAATGCTGTGAATGAGTTTGCGATGAGAGCAATGGCTATGGAGGATGAGATTGTGAGGTTGTGACAATTGAAATAGGCATGTGACGAATACGGTTGTGATCAAGCGCAAGGTCAATTGAATCTATTGATCAAACAGTGGGAACGAGCGGTGATTGGCGGGGGAAATTGCCTGGTTATTATTGCTGATGGTGGTAATTGTTTGGTGTGTAGGATAAACGAGGCAGAATTGCGGAATTTATCCTACAAATTCAGCTCTTTTAACAGGGCTATTTTCTGAAATGTGGGATAAGAGCGAGAAAATTTACTGAATTATCCTACAAATCAACGAATTTCAAATGCGGAAAAGTGGAATTAGTAGGATAAAAAGAGAAAAAGTCCCAAAATTATCCCACAAATCATCAAAAACCCACTTCTGAATGAGGAAATTTGTAGGATAAAAAGAGCAAAAAATCAACAATTATCCCACAAATCATCAAAACCTCACTTTTGAAGGGGGAATTTGTAGGATAAAAAGAGAAAAAAATCAACAATTATCCTACAAACCAGAAAATCCTACTTTTGAAAAGCAGCATCAGTGGGATAAAAAGAGAAAAACTCAAGCGTTTATCCTACCCATCAGCAAGCCCGCGATAAAAACGAGTCGGGAAGGGCGGCACAGTGGGATAATTACATGAAAAAAACTGCTTTTATCCTACGCGGCCATCATCAATAGGCAGCATACCGCGGCCACGATCAATAAGCGGTACGCACAGCCACCCCCCAGGCCGCTATATCACCTCCACCACCCGCCCTCAATAAAACAAAATACAAAAATGATAACCATCACCCCCATCAAAACACCATTCCCAAAACCACCCCCATCCAAACGCCGCAACCCAAAGCAAATAACATACAGAAAAGCAAATAACAACAAGAAAAGGAAATAATGAAAATATGAAAACAAGGCAAGAAATAGTTAAAGACCTTAACGAGAGAAAAGAAAAGCTCAGCAAAGCCAAAAATGAAGCCGAAAGGCGGCTCAGAAACGCGCCGGAAGGCAAGCTTAGAGTGTCGGTGAAATCAAAGAAAAGCAGATATTATCAGATTTTGAGCGCGGATGATACCAGGGGGAAGTATATAAATAAAGACAATTTAAAGACGGCAAAAAAGCTTGCGGACAAGTATTATTGCAAAAAATTGATCATGACCATAAAACAGGAGCTTGCTGACATTGAAAGATGTATTCGTATTTTGACATCAAATCATAATGGGAAGAATGATCTTGCTGGAACCGAGTGCATCAATGCGGAAGATGTCTATTCTCATCTGCATGATGGGCGCAAAGAACTGGTTTCGCCGATTATGGTTGATGCTGAAGAAAATGCGCTTTGCTGGGCGAAGAAGGATTATATTAAAAGTGACTATGAGCCTGCAGAGAAGATTTATCTCACTAAGAAAGGTGATATGGTCAGGTCAAAGTCAGAGGCCATGCTGGCTGACATGTACTATGAGATGGGCGCGCTGTATAGGTATGAATGCGGACTTGTTTTGAAGAATGGTAAATGCGTATATCCTGATTTCACGCTGCTCAATAAAAGGACGAGGCAGCTGATCTATCATGAGCATCTTGGGCGATTGGACGATGAAAAATATCGTTTGAAGGCCCTCAGAAAGCTTGAAGCCTACAGAGAAAACGGAATATACACGGCGAAAAATCTTTTTCTAACTTATGAAGTGGATGGCTGCCCATTAAATATCGAGCGTGTAAAGAAAAATGTGACTGCGTTCCTTGAATAGAGCCCCTTTAATTGCTAATATTCTTTTTATAATGCAAAAGAGCTGACGAAGCAACTAGAATATTGGAGGGAGAAATGAGAACACTTTTTATCGGAAACAGCCACACGTATTTCAATGATATGCCCATGATGTTCAAAGACATTTGCAAAGAAAATGGCATTGATATGCAGGTGACTATGCTCACTAAAGGCGGCATGGGACTTGACTATCATGCAGACAATGAGCAGACTAGGTTTAATATTCTTTATGGGGACTATGATTTTATAATTCTTCAGCATGTAGCTCATCCAATGGGCGAGTTTTCCGTGATGGAAGACGCAGCGGACAGGATAATGGAATGGATTGGGCAGACTAAGGCAAAAGCTTGCTTTTACATGACATGGACTGAGGAAGGAAACGAGGAATTTCAGACGGAGATGTCAGCAAGATACAGAAAGCTGGCTGAAAAATATGGATGCCTTGTGGCTCCTGTAGGTGAGAGATGGTGGGAACATATTCATGCTCATCCCGAGACAGATCTGTATTTTGAGGACAGAAGGCACGCTTCACCCGCGGGTTCTATGCTTGCAGCCAGGACTATATTTGAGACGTTAAAAGATATTTATTGAGAAAAGTTGTCAACTGTGTGTATTTTGTGACTTTGTTTATTGTGCTATGCTAAAAAACAAACAAATGTGGGGGAGTCTGCATTTGTTTGTTTTTGCATTTGAACAAAAGAAATTTGAACAAAAGAATATGAACAGGAGATGATCATTATGAAGAATTGGCATCATTGTGTATGGTTTTTAGGCGGAGTTCTTTTTGGAACAGCAGGAGTTAAGGTGCTTTCAAGTAAAGACGCCAAGAAGTGCTACACACATACTACAGCTGCAGTGCTCAGGGCAAAAGACTGCGTAATGGATACTGCAAACAAGGTTCAGGAGAACTGTGATGACATTCTTGCAGAGGCAAAAGAGATCAATGCTGATCGCAAGGCAAAGGAAGACGAAGCCGTAGTTGGAGAGTAATTGAATATGAAAATTGTCATTAAACATGAAATAAGTGGGCGCATCCGCTTTTCCATGCCAAAAAGACGTTTTTCCTATGAAGAAGCAGATAGGCTACAGTACTATCTGCTTTCTCTTGATGGTGTTGAAAAAGCTACTGTCTATGAGAGAAGCGCCGATGCAGTTGTCGTTTATAAGGGTGACAGAAAAGAACTGCTTTCAAAGATTTGCGCCTTTGATTCCGATTCGGAACATGTTAAGGCACTTGTGCCGGAGAGTACCGGCAGAGAACTCATGGCTGCCTATAAAGAGAAGCTCTTTACAAAGATAATCCTTCATTACGGATGCAGAGTATTTTTACCTTCCCCAATTAGAAGGATAAAAGCCTGGATAATGGCCACAAAGTTTATTTACAGGGGACTTGTGAGTCTTTTTAAGAATAAAAAACTGGAAGTTTCTGTTTTGGATGCAACGGCTATAACGGTATCTCTTTTAACAGGGGATTATGAGACCGCTTCATCAGTTATGTTCCTGTTGGGAGTTGGAGATCTGCTTGAAGAGTGGACGCATAAAAAATCTGTAGACGATCTGGCAAGGAGTATGGCTCTTAAAGCAGACAGAGTCTGGTTAAAAAAAGATGGCACTGAAGTTCAGGTTCCAATCAGTCAGATTGCACCGGGCGATGAGATCTCTGTGCGGGTTGGAAGCATTATTCCACTTGATGGAACTGTCGTTTTAGGAGAAGCGTTGGTAAATCAGGCAACGCTCACCGGAGAAGGCATACCTGTGGAAAAGAAAGAGGGCGCCTACGTCTATGCAGGAACAGTCATCGAAGAGGGTGACATTGTACTTAAGGTCGAGAAAGCATCAGGAGCAACAAGATACGAGAAGATCATAAAAATGATCGAAGATTCTGAACAGCTTAAATCAGGCGTGGAATCAAGAGCTGAGCATTTGGCAGATAAGCTGGTGCCGTATACACTTGGTGGAACCATTCTCGCATACCTGATAACAAGGAATGTGACCAAAGCCTTATCTATACTTATGGTCGATTTTTCCTGTGCATTAAAGCTTTCAATGCCGGTAACTGTGCTGTCTGCAATGCGTGAGTGCCAGGACAACCACCTTACAGTAAAGGGCGGTAAATTCCTGGAAGCAATTGCAGATGCAGATACGATAGTTTTTGATAAGACCGGCACTTTAACAATGGCTACGCCTAAGGTTGTTGATGTTGTTACATTTTCGGGGAATGACAAGGATGAGATGCTGCGTATAGCAGCCTGTCTTGAGGAACACTACCCTCACTCCATAGCAAATGCTGTTGTAGCTGAGGCAGCAGAAAGAGGGCTTGAGCATAATGAGATGCACAGCAAAGTTGAATATGTTGTTGCTCACGGAATTGCCTCTGATATAGATGGCAAGAAGGTTGTGATCGGAAGCTGGCATTTTGTTATGGAAGATGAAAAGTGTATCATCCCCGAGGGCGAGCAGGACAAGCTGGATAGTATTTCCAAGCAGTATTCAAGATTGTTCCTGGCAATAGGCGGAAAATTGGCAGCAGTCATATGTCTTGAGGATCCGCTGCGACCTGAGGCACCCGATGTTATCAAAAAGCTTCACGAAGCTGGATTTAAGAACATTGTCATGATGACAGGCGATTCTAAGCATACTGCCCAAAGAGTTGCCCAAGATGTTGGCGTTGATTCATATTATGCAGAGGTCCTTCCCGAAGAAAAAGCCGGATTTGTACAGCAGGAGAAGGCAAAAGGACATACAGTCATAATGATCGGCGATGGTATAAATGATTCTCCCGCGCTGTCAGAGGCTGATTGTGGAATTGCCATAAGTGAGGGCTCACAGCTTGCACGCCAGATCGCAGATGTGATGATATCTGAAGATGACCTGTATAAACTTATTACCTTAAAAGAGCTCAGTACCCTTCTTATGAAGAGGATTCATTTCAACTATCGCTTTGTTGTTGGATTTAATCTGGGCCTGATATCCCTTGGGCTTCTGGGAACCATAGCTCCTGCTACAAGTGCCATGTTACATAATGGTTCTACAATAGCCTTAGGTCTTCACAGCATGACAAATCTTAAGAATGAGACAGAAAGCGAAGAAATCTTCTGAATCCTTTTGCTTGAGATGGAGGAGAAATAATGATTTTATTAGTTAACGCTTGTGTAAAAAAGAATTCAAGAACCAAAAGAATTGCTGACAAGCTTATAGAAAAGCTTAGTAAAAAAACATCTGAAGAAATATTAGAAGTAAAGCTTGAAAATATTTCTTTTCCTAAAACAGATGAGAAATTCCTTGCATATAGAGACGATTGTATTGCAAGGGGTGACTTCTCAGATGATTATTTCAACCTTGCAAAGACCTTTGCAAAGGCAGATACAATTGTAATTGCAGCGCCGTACTATGACTTATCATTCCCAGCTTCACTTAAGCAGTATGTAGAGCACATCAATGTTTTAGGCATAACCTTTGAATATACAGATGAAGGCTATCCGAAATCTCTTTGTAATGCCAATAAGCTTTATTATGTTACTACAGCTGGTGGTTGCTTCGTTCCGGAAGAGTTTGGATACGGATACATCAAGACGCTTGCCCAAAACTTCTATGGTATTCAGGACTGTGAAAAGATTCAGGCTGTTGGACTTGATGTGGTTGGCGCAGATGTCGAGAGTATTGTCAACGGGTGTATTTATAATATATAACATGCGTTTTTTAATGACAAATAGCTCCTCTGATTGGATGATTTACTTAACGGCAGTCTAAAGGCAAAAGGTTGCACAGCTACTGCACTTTCTAAATATTGCCACAAATTTTTTTCGCTCGTATAAATAATCAGAAATCAAAATAAGGGTGTCACAGTAGATGATGGAAGATTTCACCAGATACTGTGGCACCCTTATTTGGCTGTATCAAACAGACACTTTGGAATAAAAAAATACCAATTTTCAAAAAAAATTTCATGTTTTTCATTTGCAAAAAAGTATATCATCCAGATAGTGATAAGCTTTGGCCAAGCTTTAGTGAAGAATCAATTAAGGAGTGAGGGTATGAATAAGAAAGTATTATTAAGCAGATTATCAGCAATTTCTTTAGCCGGAATTCTATCACTTGGGGCGATTGCATGTGGATCTGGAAATGTACAGAATTCTACAGAATCACAGCAAGACACAGCTAAGCAGACGAGTGGAACCGAAGGCACAGCAGATGCAGAAAGTGTAGAAGAAGTATATTGGTTCTCGGATGTTAGTGGATGGGGACCAGCTAACTGGAACGGAGTTACAAGTTCTCCGGTACTTGATGCGATAGAGTCTGAGGTGGGAGTAAAGTTCAATATTGAGCAGCCACCAACAGATGCTGATACAAAACTTGGGCTTATGATAGCTTCAGATGATCTTCCGGATTTGATATCAATATCTAATTCGGATGCTATTACACAGCTTATAGATTCTGGCAAGGTATGGACAATAGATGAGCTACTTACTCAGTATGATCCGGATTCACATCTTTTAAAAGATTTTCCTGAAGATATAAAGACGGCGCTTATTAGAAAATATGGGGCATGGTATTCATACCCCAGCCATATGAATTCAAACAACAATATGGCTGTTTATCCGCCTAGCAGTGATACATACGAAAACAATCTGAAATATGGTGAGAATACTGCTGTAGCATTTAATAAAACTATCATGGATGCACTTGGTCTTACAGCTGAAGATGTGCAGACTGAAGATGCACTTCTAAAAACACTTGAAGTTGTAAAGAACTCCGGCTACACAGTTGATGGACAACCTATATATCCAGTAATGCTTCATGGTGATTCTTGGATTGATTCATCCATGGATGGAGTTATGGCACAGTCATTTGGTGTTATGCCAGTCGATGCTGATGGCGCATATAGACATAAGGAATTAGATCCTGCATACAAGGGCGTTTTAAAACTTGTTCAGACAATGTTAAATAAAGGCTATCTTGATGTAAACACGCTTACAATTGATGAACCTGCGCTTATGACATATGTGGAAACAGGAAGAGTTTTCTGCTGGATCGGAAACCCTGCAAACAGCAGCAACAAAAATGAGATTCCATGGGTATCATACGGACCTATCCTTGCGACTAATGAGGCAAGACCAACAGTTGCAATAAATCAGCAGGCTGGAACAGGCTGGATTCAGACCTTTGTTTCAAAGAGTTGTAAAAACCCGGAAAAACTTGCTAAACTTTTAAGTTTTGTTTCTACAAAAGAAGCTCTTTATCTGAATGAATACGGAGTGGAGGGGGTAGATTACACCCTGGATGAAAACGGACTTGCTGTAAGAACAGAAGCAGGAGAAAAGATATACGAGGAAAACTATCAGTCAAATATGTGGTTGTGGCCAATAAACAATACAAACTTTGAATGGGGAACACAGGCCGGACCTACTGAAGATTCTGACGCATACGTTTATAGCCAGGTAAGCACTGCAATTGGTATGTATAAAACAACATATATCTATGATGCTGCTTTATTTGGATTTGAGAATTCTACGGTTATTGAACCTACCAGTGACCTCGGAATTGCTCTTTCTCAGGTTGACAGCTAT
The DNA here is from genome assembly GCF_900115735.1 of Butyrivibrio proteoclasticus. Lineage (GTDB taxonomy): Bacteria > Bacillota > Clostridia > Lachnospirales > Lachnospiraceae > Butyrivibrio > Butyrivibrio proteoclasticus_B. The sequence goes on along the minus strand of NZ_FOXO01000005.1, from coordinate 154,477 downwards.
CTTGAGTCACAAAAGGCTAAGATCGTATCAACGACAAATGATGCAGATTTTGAAAAGGAATATGAAAGTATGATCAAGACTCTTGAAGACTACTCAATTCATGATATTGATGCTGAGTATGACAAGAAGCTTAAAGAGTATTGCGAAACGTATGGAGAAACAGTAGAAAACGTTAACGCAAAATTATATTAAATTTGGAGAGTATCAGCAAATGAACCACGTAATTGTAAATTGCAGAGTCAGCAAAGGAATAATTAACAAAAATATCTATGGTCAGTTCAGTGAACACTTGGGGCGTTGCGTTTATGAAGGATTATATGTAAAAGATGATGATAATATACCAAATGTCAATGGTATCAGAAAAGATGTGGTGGATGCCCTGAAAAAGATTGAGGTACCAGTTCTTCGTTGGCCAGGTGGTTGCTTTGCTGATACTTACCATTGGAAAGATGGAATTGGTCCAAAAGAGAGTAGAAAGACAATAGTAAATACCAGCTGGGGCGGAGTAACTGAAGATAACAGCTTTGGTACACATGAGTTCATGGAACTTGCAGAGCAGCTTGGGTGTGATGCTTATTTTTCAGGAAATGTAGGCAGCGGAACAGTGCAGGAAATGGCAGACTGGATTGAATACTGCAATATGGGCGGAATATCCCCAATGGCAGATTTGAGAAGAAAAAATGGAAGAGAAAAACCATGGAATGTAAAGTTCTGGGGAATTGGCAATGAAGCATGGGGTTGCGGAGGAAATATGAGCGCGGACTATTACGCTGATGAGGCGAAGAAATATGCTACATATATGAGAAATTATGATAAAGATTTCTCTATCTGCAGGATTGCTTCAGGTGCTAATAACGCGGATTATCATTGGACAAAAACTGTCTGTGAAAAAGCAGGAAGAATGATAGATGCTATTACACTTCATCATTACACTGTTACAAGCGATTGGGATCACAAGGGTAAGGCTACTGATTTTTCAAAGAGTGAATATTACAGTCTTTTGCATAATACATTCAAGATGGAAGAACTTGTAAGTAATCATAGTAGTATCATCAAACAGTATGAAACCTCTGATCACAAAATTGGACTTATTGTTGATGAATGGGGAACATGGTTCGACGTGGAGGATGGCACAAATCCAGCATTCTTATTTCAGCAAAATACTATCAGGGATGCAATTCTTGCAGGAATTAACCTTAATATATTTAACAATCACTGTGATACTGTCGTTATGACAAATATTGCGCAGATGATAAATGTGCTTCAGGCAATGATCCTTACAGATGGTGACAAGATGGTACTTACACCTACGTATTTTGTATATTACCTGTATAAGAAACATATGGATGCAATGCACCTTGAAAGTTATGTGGATTCAGATCGTCTAAATCATGATGAAGAGGAAGTTCCAAGAATTACGGTATCTGCAAGTGAAAAAGATGGTAAACTGCTGATCACAATGGTGAATCTTTCAGCAGATGAAGATGCTGAAACAACAGTATACCTTTCAGGATTTAATCCATCAGATGCTAAAGCTTCATGTGTAACAGGTAATATCTCTGACCATAATACTTTTACGACACCAGACAAGGTTGGCATTACTAATCTTGACGTCGTTGTTGATAAGTACAATAAGGAATTAAAGGTCAGACTGCCAAAATCCAGCGTTTGTGCCGTAGAGGTATATTGATGAATAAATGCAAAAGATGCTTGTTAGCCGAACTTGCAGATAAGGATAATGTTTATGCGCACGTACAAAAAGTACGTGCGCTGCTTTCTAAAGAAGAGAAAGCAACGCAAGAAAAATATCATGAAAGGCTTTCCACTTGCTTGAAATGTGACAATCTTTTGGAAGCTACATGTCAAAAATGTGGGTGCTACGTTGAAATCAGGGCACTAAAAATAGATTCTGATTGTCCAATAAAGAAGTGGTGATCGGTTTAAGACAATGAAAAGTAAGAAGAAAAACTATAAGCTTGGATATGATCTGGGAACGCAATTAAGACTCCATAGCATGATGCTTCCCGGGACAATATCACTTTTACTTTTTAGTATAGTTCCATTGTTCGGTCTGTTGCTTGCGTTTAAATATTATAAAGTTACAGACGGGATAATTGGCGTATTTACAAGCAGATGGTATGGCTTTCAGAATTTCAAAGTGATTTTTGGAAATCTGGATTTTAGCAGGATGCTTGTCAATACGTTAGGACTGAACCTTATAGGAAATATCATAAATATATTCTGTGCAATATTTTTCGCACTTCTAATCAATGAAATATCAAATGTAAGATTTAAAGGTGTGGTTCAGACAGTAACTTACATGCCTCATTTCATTTCTTGGGTTGTGTTTGGTGGTATTGTTATGATAATTCTGTCTTCAGATGGTGTTATCAACCAGATACTATTAAAGCTTAATCTAATAAGTGATCCGATAATATTTATTGCAAAACCGGCATTTTTCTGGGCAATAGCTATAATAGCAAATCTGTTAAAAGAACTGGGGTGGAGCACTATTCTTTATACTGCGGCTATAGCAGGTGTAGACCAGGAGCTATATGAGGCAGCAAATCTTGATGGAGCTTCAAGACTTCAGAAAATGCTCCACATTACTATTCCATGCATTAAATCAACTATAATGATCATGATTATTTTTGCTGTAGCAGGAATATTAAATAATAATTTTGATCAGATATATGTGCTTCAAAATTCATTTAACCTTGAAAGAAGTGAAGTGATAGACACTTATATTTACAAGGTTGGACTGCAACAATTACAGTTTGGAATGGCTGCGGCAGTTAATATATTCAAGTCAGCACTCGCTATAGCCTTATTGTTTATTGCTAATAAGGTTTCTAACAAACTGACCGATAGCGGATTATTCTAGGAGATGAAGCACAATGAAGATAAAATCATTAAAAGAACAAAGATTTCAAATTATTCTTACTGTCTTGATGGTCGTATTGATGCTGCTTGTTGTTTATCCTGTATGGTTTTCAATTATCAACTCATTAGAAAATGCTCAAGAGATTTCCAGATCAGGATACTCTCTATTTTTTCCGCACCAACTCTCTTTTGATAGTTGGAAAGCAGTACTTAATAATCCTGATATTGTTAATGCTTTTCTAATAACACTTAGCAGGACGATTATTGTAACAATACTGCAGACATTGTTTACAGCAATGTTTGCGTATGGGTTTTCAAGAAATAACCTTGTTGGCAAACGGTTTTATACAACCCTTGGATTTATTAGTATGTACCTTAATGGTGGTGTCATTGCATATTTTATACTTTTTAACGCATTTCATATTTACAATACGTATTGGGTATATATAATTCCATGCCTTTTTGGTGGCTTCTACAACGTTATTATTTTTAATGCCAACTTCAAGGCTATTCCAGACTCGTTATATGAATCTGCCAAAATAGACGGAGCAAGCGAGTACAAGATATTTTTTTCCATAGTCATTCCTCTTTCAAAACCGGTAATCAGCGCCCTTGGCATATTTACGGCAGTAGGAACCTGGAATGATTATACTCAGACTTTGTATTATACAAAATCAAGCAACCTTCAGACATTATCATATTATACTTTGTCTATTACAAAGTCTTCCGAGTCAGCTGCAAAGCTTGGGGAGAATATGAACACAGCGGCAACGTCTATTTTGACCACTATGGCTAAGTCAGCTTCAAACTATAAGACCATAGAGCTTTCGTGTATGGTATTATCAGCTATCCCGCTGATTGTTCTATATCCTTTTGCACAGAAGTTTTTTGAAAAAGGTGTAATGGTAGGCTCTGTCAAAGGATGATATAATTCGCTTATGTTAAAAAAAGACCGTATAAACAAATACATACTACTATTTATCTTGCTTTCCATTGTGCTAGTTGTCTCTTTTGCCGGCATAAGGGGAATAATGCAGAACTATTATGAAAAAAATGAGATAGATGATTCTTATTCTTTATTTGAACAGGAAATACAGGCTGCGATTAAGACAGAGAAGGAAGTTGAAGATTTACTACTATTAGTTACTCTCAATGATACTGTATCAGACTACCTTGAAGCTGAAGATCTCGCAACGAGAATGGCTCAAAGAAATAGAGTTTCTCAGCTTTTTGGTAGTTTGACCAAAACAGATTCCGGCGTCTGTGCTATTGTTTTTTATGATGAAAGTGGCACATTGGTAGGAATGCTGGGAGAAAAGTTCTTTCAAGTTGAAGATAAGTCTTTTCTTATCAATGGGGATACTTATTCTAATGTCCTTGCAAGTAATGAAGATACCTATTTTCATGTAGAGAACAGGGTATTTTCTAAGGCAAAAGGCTCGTTTTACTCTATAGGATCGGTAGCACTTCTATATAATACTCATAAACTACAGGAAATTGTAGATGTTCTAAGCATTAGACAGGATAGTTTTTCTGCTGTTGTAGACAAAAATGGAGATTTTATTGTTTCTTCCGGGATTTACAAAGAAGAATATGCAGATGCAATAAAGGGAAATATAGATGGTTTTAGAGACGATGTGGTTTATATTGATACATTACCAAACAGTGGTTGGAAACTGGTCAATATAATACCGGAAAGTTCCTTCGAAGTATTTCCTATTGAGATTCGATTTGTTAACCAGATCACGTATTTTATAGTGGCTGCGGTTGTTGCACTTATGTTTGTGGTTGTATTTCGTCAGGCGCTAAAAGGCGAAAGAGAAGTATTGGAATTGGAATATGAAAAAAAACGTACGGAGATGATAGCTTACAAAGGCCAGATCAATCCTCATTTTATGTACAATACTCTCGAAAGTATACGTGGTATGGCGCTATATAAAGAAGAACCGGAAATCGCTAAATTAACAGGGTCTCTTTCAAAACTGTTTAGATATAACGTAAAAGGAGATGAACTGGTAACTATCGCTGAAGTTGCTAAAAATCTACGCGAATATGCTCGTATAATAGATTATAGGTTTATGGGTAAAATTAAGATTATTGTAAATGTGTCTGAGGAAATAAATGATATCCTTATTCCTAAGATGCTGATTCAGCCAATATTAGAAAATGCTGTAATCCATGGTTTGGAATCAAAAGTTGAAGGTGGAACAGCTGTTGCTGATTTTTCTAGAAACTGTAGTAACAATAGTATATGCATCACCATCACAGATGATGGAAGTGGAATGAATGAGGAGCAGCTAGAGGCTGTTAAAAACATAATACACAATGGAAGATACAGACAAACAGGCATACATGAGGCAGGAACAAAAATCGGAATAGCAAATGTATGTAGAAGGATCACGCTTTTTTATGGAGATAGAGCTACAATCAGTGTTACGAGTGCAGAAGGAAAAGGCACATGCTTTTCTTTGCTTTTACCACCTGATGTGGAGGATTAAGATTTATGCTTAATGTTTTTTTAGCTGATGATGAACCATGGATTCTTATCAGTATGAAAAAAATAGTAAATTGGACAGAAGAAGGTTTTGTTATATGTGGTGAGGCTACGGATGGAGTCAAGGCGCTTGATAGAATTAAAAAACTAAAACCAGATGTTGTTATTTCAGATATAAAAATGCCTGGAATCGATGGAATGGAACTAATTAAAAGTATAAGAAAAGATAAAATGGACACTGACATAATAATCCTTAGCGGCTATTCTGAATTTGAATATGCCAAGACAGCTATTCATTATGGCTGCAGTGATTATTTGATAAAACCTGTTGATGAGGATGAACTGCTACAAGTATTAAGAAATATAAATGCAAAACGTCTAAACAAAGAAAAATCAGAAGAGTCTAGTTTATATAATTCTGAATCAAAAATATTTCAGGATATATTATGCTATATGAAGGAGAACTATTCTGATATAACTCAGCAAGTCATCTCCGACAGATTTCATATGAGTGTAAGTGCCATAAGTAATCTTTTTAAAAAGCAAACAGGAAGGTCTTATAGTGACCATCTTCTGGAAATAAGAATAGAAAGTGCAGAAAAATTACTAAGAACAACAAATTACAGCATTGAAGAAATAGCAGGTAAGGTTGGTTATAATGACTATTTCTATTTCATGAAAACTTTTAAGAAAGCTACCGGCATAAGTGCCTCCGCATATCGAAAGAATTTATAATGGTTCGTAGGGACGGGGTCAAGTACATTCCAACAAGATTCGCATTAAGCCTAAGCAACATTGTTCATGTACGCTTTTAATTGACGGGAAGGAGATGTGATGGTATATTGTAACTAGAAAATAGTTACAAGAGGAATTACTGTGCCAAAAAAATCAAAATTATTGGAAAAACTTCTATCAAAGCCAGCACCGACAAGTTTTACAATCAGAGAACTGGACGCACTTATGAAGCAATGTGGCTGCGAGAAGTTCGAGGGCGGAAGAGGATCAGGAATAGGCTATTATCATGTTGAAACCAAACGCATCCTTCAATTTGACGGTCCACACCCAGGTAATGAACTATATAGGTATCATATAAAGATGGTCATAACATTTCTTAAGGAAGTAGGTGAGATAGAATGATAGGTTCACTGATGGAATACAATGGATATCATGCAAAAGTAGAATTTGACCAGGAAGATCAGATATTCATAGGTCACGTTCTTGGAATCAATGATTCCCTAAACTTTCATGGAGAATCAGTAAAAGAGCTTACCCAGTCAATGCATGACTGCATAGATAATTACCTTGATTATTGCAAAAAGATTGGTAAAGATCCTGAGCGTGAGTTTAAAGGCTCCTTCAATGTTCGCATTAAGCCTGAACAGCATAAGAAAATTGCATTATATGCCGCTAATGAAGGAATTACTATAAACCAGTTTGTATCCAGAGCAATTGATGATGAGCTAGATATCCTGGAAGGTTAATCAAAAGGCATAATAATCAGGTATTTGACGTATCAAAGAATTGTATGCTGATAATTAAAGATAGGATTTTATGATTGAAAGGTGTCCCTTTTTTTATAAATATTGCCAACAAGTAACGATACAGGAGCCCAATTTTCCGGGCTTCTTTTTTTATGAGTTGGCAGACTGGGGGTAAATATTTTTTGCTAGTGGTTCATTACAGGAAATATATTGCAGAAGATAACTATACATGGTAATATATTTGTAACACGACGTTAAATTCTAGTTTTATGTCGTGTAGATAGCTATAAACAAAAACTAACTGTTTTGGCTTAATTTACGCATTGGAGAACAATATGGGTAAAGACTCCGCATACTACAAACAATTAACAAAGACAAAATCAGAATACATCAAAGAAATCAAAGATCAGTTACCGGTTCATACGCATTCATTCATAGATAACTGTGTTTTAAGCTATCAGATTGGAACAGCTCTTGGGTATGCCAGAGATCTGCTTGATTTCTACGAATATCTCCATGTATGCAATCCAATAATTGCAAAAATTAAACTGAATGCAATTCCTCATGAAATAATTGAAAAATTAAACAGCCGCGATATTGATGCTTACCAAACGCACCTGATCACTGCAAGACAGCTGAATGAGCGATCAACAGCTAGGAAAATGGCCGCTATTCGAAATTATTTTGCTTATGAAACAAGGCAGGGATTCCTTGATGAAGATATTACTTTGAAAGCTGCCAAAAATAAGAGAATAACAAAGAAAACAATTACCAGGCTCGATCAACATGACGTAAAATCCCTGGTGAATGCTGTGGAGAATTCCCAAGTAGCTACCGAACACGCTAAAATCTACGCTGAAGCCACCGCAAAACGCGATCTGGCTATTATTACGCTTCTTTTGCATACAGGAATGCGTGTGTCAGAATGCGCCGGACTTGATATTGACGACGTGGACTTTAAAGATAACACTTTGAAAATTGTGAGAAAAGGTGGAAATGAGTCCAAACTCATGATCAATGAGCCTATCCGTAATACTTTGCGTGATTACATAATAAATGAGCGCCCCACTCTCGTTGAAACTGACAGTGAAAGCGCTCTTTTTATCTCGCTAAAGCATAACCGTATGTCTGTCCGCAGCATACAAAGGATGGTCGAAAAGTACGGGAAGAGCTCAGGTCTTAATACTACTCTCTCACCTCACAAGCTCCGCAGAACCTTTGGCACCGCGCTTTATAACAAAACAGGTGATATTTATATGGTTGCAGATGTTCTTGGTCATTCAGACATTAACACAACTGCAGCTCATTATGCTGCTATCGATGAAGAACACAAAAGGCAGGCTGCTGATGTAGATTTATATGGAGAGAATTCTTTGTTTGAAAAGTAAAAAAAAATTTTTTGAATAATGATTAAAAAATAGATATAATTCCATTATACATTCTCATAATGGATTAAAAACCAATCAGTTTATCTAGAAATAATGTACTTTCTTCCTTCGATAACCCTTACAATATTTACAAGATAACATTTTGCGTTTTTGATATAGTATCTTTGCTTTAGGTGATAACTCGTATTTTCTACCACATAGTCCACAATTCCACCATACATTTTTAGAATATGAGGATAGTATTTCCGAAGGGCTACATAGCAGGTAATTACTAGCAAAATCCCACTCATTTAATAATTCTGGATATCTGACATCGCTTATTTTTACACGCTCACTCCGAGGCCATAAAACTTTTCAAAGTATGTATGCAACGATTATTTCTTGCTGTAGCTGAAAGCATTTTTTGTAAAGCTCATCACTATCCTTGAAGCCATTGATTGTACTGAAAGCAGATATCGCTTTATCATAGTTTCCGTTATTCATTTCAGCAACAGCAGTATTATAAACCTTTCTTGGCGCCAGATACCCTTTATTGATATATCCAAGTAACTTTACCATACCAATAATAATGAGAAAAGCTGCTATAAGTGCAAGTAGTCCTTTCATGAGCTTGCTAATCATCTTTGCTCTTGCTTCGCTTGCCGCTAGACGCTCACGTTCTTCTTTTTCTTTTACAATACTTAGGACATCCTGTTCAGACATTGTCTTCTTTGTAGTATCTCTGTTGCGAAGAAGACTCTCTATTCCAAGAACCAAATCCTGTAAAGCACCTATCTTGCTTAAGTCTTGAGCCTGATAAGAAGATAATTCATCTGGCAACTCATATGCAGTTATATTTTTATAGACGGGTATTATTCTTTTGTCGGCATCTTCTGACATGAACGCGAGGAATCTACTCCACTCATTCCTTACCCATGGTGCTTCGAAATGATCTGCAGAAGTAGCGACAACTATCATTACCTTTGCTGACCTTAACGCAGCGTATATATATGGTTCATAATCCTCTCCTAGCTTGTCTCTAAGAGTTAATCTTATCTTTCACAGCTGCTTTTTTATAAAGTTTTAATGTAATGATATAAGGGTCAAAAGCCCTTTCGCATAAGCATATCTGTTCCTTGAAAAATTCATACAAACCGATTTTTGATGGAAAAATGTGATGTTTTTCTCTCAAAAGGTGGATATGACATGGATATTCTCTGTATATCATCCGGCAAGTACCGGACTTGTGGCATAATGTCCCAGACCCATCCGGTATCGGAACTATTAGGCGGAGCGTTAGTCAGAAAATCAAATACCTGTACAAATGTGAGAAGATTGATATTGTTTTATTTTCGCTCCACATATTGGACATGTCCATTCCTTCGAAAGAAATGAATTGTTCGTAGGAACCAAAAGACCACCCTCGCCACTCAGTTCATGTACATCACATTCATCTTTTCCACCTGCTACAAATCCAAGTTCCTTGTTTGTTAATCCTCTTTTTTCTTTACCCATATTATACCTTCCTTTCTCGAGTATACACATCCCAGTATCGTAGAGTATATACTTGAATATTGTTTAAGTATAAGCTTATCAAAAAAGTAATGTATATTTTTGTTTTGATCTCTGATTATTTATACGAACCAAAAAAATTCGTGTCAAAAAAATGAAAATTATTTTTGATAATATCTTAATCAACTATTTCGCAGTATAAAGGCCTGAACACGAGCGACAATACAGCTCTTGCTACATACGAACAATATTCAATAAACATAAATTTTGACAAAACCGGAAACCATTACGCTCTTCACAGTTTTTCTATTGTAAATTGGAATTGTTTTGTTTATGACTAATAATTATTATGTTTTTGAAATAATTCTAGACTTTATTAAGATGTTCAATTTAGCAAATCAAAATAAAATAATAGATAAAATACATACAATAAATTAAATCTATTCATTGAATATATCTAAAATTAAATTTTAGACATATTCAAGTAAAATATAGAAAAGCTCTAACAAAACTACAAATATAAAATTATATCAATAATTATTTACTTTTAAGCCGCATCTTTTGCCTCGTATTCTTCTATCAGGCTGTCATAGGCTCCAATCGCCTTGTCAAAACGATCCATTACATCCTCTGCCTTGTACAATCCATTTGGATCGGCGTTTAATCCCTTAAGCTTCAGATTGTAGATTCCGGGGGGATTCTCGTCATTTAAAAGAGACATCTCCTGAAGCTGCCCGGTTTTTTGATAAACTATATCAAGGCTTATAAATTCCTGACCAGCCTTGTCTTTCCACTTACTGACTACAATTTTCCCTCCAATTGGTGTCTTTTCCAGTGTTTCTGGAAGGTTGTAGTCCTGGATTTCAAGAGCTGAGAGCACGCTTGCCAGGTTTGAGTCATGTCCGCACAGAAATGTGAACTGCCTGCCCTCTGTAGTCAGCTCTTTTTCAATTTCTTCAAGAAGTGGATGAGCCACATTAACTGAAACAGATGGAGCTGAAAAGAGAACATCACCGTAAACATCCTTAACCTCAGAGATTGCCTCCCATTCTGCTTCGGTAATATTATGACCAAAGGCTGCCTTAACAGGATCTGACTCTTTTGTGTCTGCTAAGAACCACCACTTGTTCTAGAGAATAGCCATCCCTTGAAAGAGTTGTTAATACATTCTCCGCTTTTTCTTTACTGCCGCTGTTTCCACATCCGCTTATGCCTGCGCATGATAAAACAAACGCAGACACCAAGATTATCGAAAGCATTACGATTCTTCTTTTTTTATTCATAAACATCCTTCTTTTTAACCAATCGCACAAATACTTCTTTAATTTTACATTATTACGTCATGCAATAATCTTAAATAAGTATAAAAACTCAAGCTCAGAAATTTGTTTGCATAAAAAAGCAGCAGACCATTCTTTCTGATCTACTGCTTCGTGTGCATATTACGATATTAACTTGTTCCTTCTGAAGCTTTATCCCTTAACACTTCCAGCTGTAAGTCCCTGAACAAAGAACCTCTGGCAGGAGATGAACACAGCAAGTATCGGGATCAAGCTGAGTACTGATAATGCAAATACATATCCCCACTGTGTGAACTGATGCTGACCAAAGAACCCTGAAATAGCAATAGGCAACGTTCTTTTTAGATCATCATTGATGACCGTATTAGCCCAGGGGAATTCTTCCCAGGCCGTAAGGAAGTTAAAAATCGATACTGATGCTATTCCGGGCTTTGCGAGTGGTATAGAAACATTAAAGAACACAACAAGAATGCTTCCACCATCCATGTATGTCGCTTCATCAAGCTCTTTTGGGATATTCTCAACAAATCCTTTTATCATAAAGGTTGAGTATGGAATAACCCATGCAACATAGAACGGAATCAGCCCCCATATACTATTGATGGTCTTTAGCTTTACAGCCAGCTCGTACTGCGGAACAATCATTGTAGTTCCAGGAATGATCATTGTAAGGATGATAAATCCAAACAACAAGCTCCTTCCGGGGAACTTAAACCTGGCTATACAAAAGGCAAGTGCGGATGAAACGATTGCAGACAGTACGACCGTCAAAGTAGAGACCAATATGCTGTTACCGAAATTTCCTATGAATTTCTTTTGACCAAGTATATATGCGTAATTCTCTAAAGTTATCTCTTTCAGCTTAGGGAAAAACCTGGGCGGATACTCATAAAGTGCTCCATTGGGCTTTAGAGAGGTGCTCACCATATATATCATTGGCATCATCACGATAATCAGACCGGCAATAAGAAGAATATATATCACCAGCTGGGATAATCTTCGTTTCGACATAATCTCTTTTCACCCCTCATCCTTATTCTGCATGAGTCTGAACTGTAATACCGCAAGGACAGCCAGCACTATTGCAATAATGAACGATAACGCAGCGGAATATCCGAACTTTCCATTACTGAAAGCTTTGTAATACATCCATGTAAGTACTACTTCCGTATCATGACCGGGCTTACCGCCTGTAATGAGCTTTGTTGATGTATAAACATTAAATCCGCCGATAGTCAGCATTACAAGAGCGAAAAGTATCGTACCCCTTATACCCGGAAGTGTTATATGGATAAACTTCTGCCATGATCCGGCACCATCAAGAGATGCACTTTCATACAATTCTAGTGGAACAGTCTGCAGAGCTGCAAGGAACACGACCATGTTCCAACCTATGCCCTTCCATATGCCAAGGAGCATGGCCACTGTCATACCACCCCATCTGGAATCCAGCCACCTCACGTTCTGTGAGGTGACATGGATAACGTTTGCAAGAAAATAGTTAAGGAGACCTTCCGTATTGAATACATACTTGAACACGAGTGATGCGATAACCCAGGATGTGATAACAGGCAGATAGTAAGCTACCCTGAAGCCGATCTTCACATGGTTTATGGAATTTATGAGCATTGCTACTAACAAGCCTATCGCCATCTGTGCAGGAACTGTGATGAGTGTATATACAATGGTGTTGGTAAAAGCAATTCTAAAATTCTCATCAGCTAATACTGTTCTGTAGTTTTCAAGGGCAATAAATTCCTGATCCAGAAATGAGCCAAAATCCCACTTGAAGAAACTCATCCAGAAAAGCCTGATTATGGGATACACCGTAAATATCCCAAATACCAGAAGCCCCGGCAATAGCAAAAGTAGTATCTGCAGTCTGCTCTTAGCATTAAACTTCATTTTCTTACTCCAAAATGTCTATTATTCAGCGAGAAGTGTGTCAACCTTTGCAGCAAGCTCATCCATAGCTTCCTGTGCAGTCTTATCACCGTTTACAACCTCTGTAACTGCAGCTGCAAGCTCAGAATCAAACTCTGACCAGCATGCTACTGTAGGACGTGACTTAGCTGTCTGAAGCTGCTCGATGTATGGAGCAAAGTCTGCATCCTTAACTGTATCTGTCTCAAGAGCAGTCTTGTTTACAGGAATCTGACCGCACTTAGCCATCTCAACCTGCGCATACTCGCTTGTCATGAACTTCATGAACTTCCAAGCAGCATCCTTGTTGGCAGAATTAAACATTGAAATATCTTCGCCGCCAAGAACAGATATTGATCCGCCATCTCCTGCAGGCACGGGAGCTGTCTCGTACTTAAAGTCAGGATATGCGCCTGCAAGCTCTGCAACCTTCCATGGGCCTTCAAGGAGCATTACATATCTTCCTGTTCCAAAGCCGTCTGTCATAGGGATATCACCACTATTCCATCCGGTAATGGCATTTTCTTTGTAAAGATTTGCAAACATCTCAATTGCTGCAACTGTCTCTTTGCTATTAAGATATCCAGTTGCCTTGGTCTGATCCTCATTTGTAAGGCTTCCTCCCATGCTCCAGATAAATGGGCAAAGATTCCATCCTGAAAGACCGGGTTCATCATAGCCCCATACCTGCTGACCATTTGCATTTGTTCCTGAAAGCTTCTTGCAGGCATCAGCGAATTCGTCCATGGTCTTAGGAACAGCAATTCCTGCCTCTGAAAGTGCCTCAACATTGTAGTAAAGGATCTTGGTGTTTGTGTTGAGTGCAAGGCCATAGTTATCTCCGCCAATCTCTGCTGTGGACATCGCGCTCTCAAGAAGACCGCCGGCGATATCGTTATAATCACTCATTTCCTTGTTAAGAGGAACAAGTATGCCCATCTTTTGAAATTCTGGGATCCATGCGCTGTCAAGACGTGCAACATCAGGAAGAGTGTCAGACTGTGCGCTGATAAGAATCTTGTCATGAAGATCTGCCCACTCGTGTGATACTGCATTTACCTTTATACCAGGGTTCTCTTCCTCGAATTTAGGAATAAGAACTGTGGTTAATGTTTCATTTTCTGGTGATTGTGCGCTATAATGGTGCCAGAAGTTAATCGTAACTTCCTCAGTAGATGCCTCTTCTTTAGTCTCATTCGTTGAAGCAGGCGCCTCAGTTGCTGTTTCCTGGCTCTTAGAGTCAGATTCAGATGTTGCTGGTGATTGTCCGCATCCCGTTATAGCTGCCAGGCTTGTTACAGATGCTAGTATGATTGCCAGCAATTTTTTTCTCTCTTTCATTTTCATTTCCTCCTTAATTCTTAACTTTTATCACCTTGACTGAGCAAGGGGTAATGGCTGTTTTGCCATCAGGGTCTGTTGTTAATATTTCATTTGAGATAAGGTCAATAGCTCCTTCAAGGCCTTCTACCCTTACTTCTTTATCAGATGATCCTTTTCTGATGATTACTCTTATCTTTTCCTTATCATCAGCTCTTTCAAATACCAAAATATCATCTTCATCACTACAGCTTATGGTCCTGTAAGAGCCTATCCTTATACATTCGTAGTCTTTTCTGAGCTTTATCAGCATCTTATACCAGTCAAGAATCTCTTTGTTCTGCCTATCTTCTTCCCACTCCATGCATTTTCTGCAATCAGGGTCATTGTCTCCCGTGATCCCCACTTCGTCTCCATAGTAGATAGCCGGAGATCCTTTAAATAAGAGCTGAAATGCCACTGCAAGCTTAAATCTTTTAACATCACCACCGCAGTAAAACAGGAACCTTTCAGTATCGTGGCTGTCCAACAGATTGTACAGAACATCAGTTGTTTCGCTCTTATAAAGAGCTAGCATCCTGTTGATCTTAGTGTCAAACTCTGTGGCCGTTATCTTCTCAAAACCAAAATAATCTCTTACCGCATCCCTAAACATATAATTCATCACACTATCAAGACGTTTTCCTGAAACGAGGGTTCCACCATAGCCCCAGGTTTCTCCAAGCAGTATGAGATTCGGATACTTTTCTTTTAAAAGAGTCCTTGCTGTCTGCCAGACAGCTGAGTCCACTTCGTCGGCCACATCAAGCCTCCAGCCATCAATGTCATATTCCCGGATCCAGAAATCCATCACATCAAGGATGAACGCTCTTACCTCGGGATTAGATGAATTAAGCTTTGGCATGTACTTGTAAGCTCCAACGCACTCGTAGTCTTTATGGGTAATTGAGATGTCTTTTTCCTTACTTGGAAGGAACCAGTCATAGAACCTTGATTGTGACCCCTTCTCTATTACATCCTCGAACTGCTTAAAATGTATCCCAGTGTGATTGAACACTCCGTCAAGAACTACTCTTATGCCGGCCTTATGCAGCTCTTTTACCATGAATCCAAACTCTTCATTGGTTCCAAAGATTGGGTCTATCCTGTAGTAATCATTGGTCGCATACTTGTGATTGAAGTCCGCTTCAAATATCGGATTGAAGTAGATCACTTCTATGCCAAGGTCCTTAAGGTATGGAATTTTGTCCTGTACGCCCTTTATGTCTCCGCCCATGTAGTTTTCCCTTGAGGGTTCTGTCCCCCAGGGCATTGTCTGTGGCGGATCGTTTGAAGTATCTCCGTTAGCATACCTCTCAGGAAAAATCTGATAATAGATGATGCCCTTTGCCCATTCCGGATATGCGATCACATCGCCTCGGTTGGCATATAAGAATTCAAAATATCCATCCCCTGGAACTTCCTTTGAAAAGCCTGTAGCGGAGTAATACTCGTCTTTGTTATCTGTGTCTGTTAGTTTAAAGTAATACTTCTGATATCTTGCAACCTTGGAAAACTCTATCTTCCCTTCGTAATAGTCAAACAGGTCATCGCTGTATTTCTTCTCAAGCTCAAGATCATTTCTCATATCAGGTTTGGTCCTGCAGAAGTATATGATCCTGCAATCTGACATGTCGCCTTTGGCTGTACGAAGCTTAACAATAAGTCTGTTCCTTGCTACTGGGTAAATAAAGTCTTCGGTATTAAGATGCAAAACCGCTTCCTTTTTCACCGTGTCTCCTTTCCCTATTTTGTTTTACGCTCGGTCGATTCCCTTTCAATGATGGCTACATCAACAAGCCTGCCCTTTATCTTCTTTTCTTTACCCCTGATGGACCTAAATAAGAGCTCTGCGGCTGTCTCACCCATCTTGTATGTATCAACGTCTACGACGCTAAGCGCTGGTTCCATATACTCAGCTAGAGGATAATTATCAAAAGTGATGACCCCAATCTGCTTTGGTACGCAGATCTTTCTTGCCTTGATTGCCTTTAATACCTTGAATGCGATGACATTGTTAGAACAGATAACACTGTCAGTCTCTCTTTCTTTTTTCTGTATCTCATCAATCAGTTTCTCAATCTTCTCTTCGCTGAAGGTATGGATGCTGCAAGTCTTTATCTTCTGAGCTTTGCACTCATCTTCAAATCCTTTGATACGCTTGTTCTCAAATATAGTTTTCCTGTTCTCTACAAGGAGCATCGGGCTCTTGTATCCTGACTTTATAAGGCATTCCACTGCCTGGCGGCTGCCCTGTTCATTGTCCACATCTACCCAGCAGATATCAGCTCTTTTGTCCTGGGGTTCGCCCATCACTACGAAAGGAAAATTACTTGAAGTCATGAGGTCTATGAGCTCTCCTGTCATGCACTGGACCGGAAGGATAATCCCGTCAACCTTTCTCTCCTGCACAAGATTTTTGATGTTATTGCTGTCAGAAAGAGAATGATTTGTTATCAGCACACTGTACCCTTTTGATTGAGCCACAGACTCAATGGCTATCACGCTCTGTATAAAGAAAGCATTGGAGAAGGCATCCTTATTCCCGGCATCTATAACGAGGCCAATAGTAAAAGTATTTCCATTTACAAGGCTTCTTGCCAAACTGTTTGGATGATAATCAAGCTCTTTCATTGCCTGCATAATCTTTTCTTTGGTCTCTTCTGAAATGCTGGCAGTACCGTTTATTACTCTGGATACCGTGGAAGGATTTACACCAACGGCTTTTGCTATATCTTTGATCGTAGCTGTCATTTTGTTCTCCTGTGCAAACGTTTGCATTCATGCTTCAAAGTTTGGCAATGCAAACGTTTGCATTGCCTATATTCAATATACTGCTATAGCATTTTGTTGTCAATATATTATTTGAAATTGCCCATCTTGCTCAATAATCCCCCAGTAAAAAGCTCATGCAGCTCCATTCCTTTACAAATCTTTATTCTGCCTTACATTTTTACTATTTCTTCTCAAATGAAAGATTACAAACAGGTATACTTTGCGTGATTACATAATAAATGAGCGCCCCACTCTCATCGAAACTGACAGTGAAAACGCCCTTTTTATCTCGCCAAAAGCATAATTTAAATCCAATAGAACGTACTACCTAAATTGACTCCTTTCTGCCACTATTCTTATTCTTGTAATTTAGGCAGTGTATTTTGAAGGCATAACTCTGCCTCTATTTTACTTTTTATATATTTAGGCAGTGATTTTTAGCCCTATTCTTCTGCCTCTCTAAAGCTTTTTTACAATATAGGCAGAAAAAATACTATAAAATAAACTGCCTATATTCCCTATACCTTTGATATAGGCAGAACACCAATCCAAAAATAAACTGCCCCATTCACAAATTCTTTGATATAGGCAGAACTTCGCCCATTCCATTTATGAAAATTCATCAGATATATTTCTGAGTAAATCTAACAACTTCATCTCTGCAGCCGTCAACTGCCTTGCTCTTGAAATACAGGGTATCACTCTCAACCTGGATTCCCTTATCCGTCAACTCATTTTTAATGAGATCAAGAGCATGCTTTGAGAGCCATGATGTTGAAAATACAACTGCTTTTCCAACCTTATCGCTTGAAAGAGTTTTTAAAAACTGCTTGAGATTATCATCAATACCGTAAGCATAAAGTGCTCCACCTATGAAAAGAACATCTGCTTTTTCTGAAAGTCCTGCTCCTTCAGCATCTACTGAAATGGCATCTACTCCCGCTGCTTCTGCAATATACTCTGCTACCTTCTGTGTTTTTCCTGATCTGGAATAATATCTAACTGCTACGCTCATGACTACCTCCTATTCGCAATTCAATTGTATGCAATTTATAATACACCATAACTCCAATAATTTCAAGTTTTGATTCTCCTATTCTACCGGAAAGGCGAAATATGTATCTGGATAGGGCTCATCCGCTAAAGTAAAGTGCCACCACTCTTTTTCGTAGGGAATAAAGCCTGCGTATGTCATAACATCACGCAATAGGCATCGATTGGCACGCTGTTCGTCTGTAAGGTCGGCGTTCTCAAAATGGCTGATATTACCAAAATAGTCAAAGGGTCCACCCATATCCACATCACATCCACGAGCCATATCAAATAGAGTCAGATCAACCGTGCTCCCTCTGCTGTGGCCGGAGTGCTCTGCGATAAAGCCAAGGTCGAAAAGCTTGTCCTTTGAAACTTTCGGATAAAAGACCTTTTTCATCCGCTGGTCTTCTATGTCTTTTGCCCATCTTACGAAATGATCCACTGCCATCTGTGGTCTATATGCATCATAAATCTTAAGGCGATATCCTTGTTTGACAAATTCATCGCTTGCACGCTTAAGGGCTGCAGCAGCTTCTTTTGTCAAAAAAACTGTTGGCTTAAGGTATCCGTCTATTCTGTCTCCTATAAAATTGAAGGTTGAATAGTACCGTATTTCCAATATCACATCGGGAACTACATCTGCAATTTCCACAAATCCCGACGAATCCATAGTGCCTATACAATTCTTTTGTTGTTTCATATTATGCTCCCAGAATTGAACCAATGATTATACCAAGCCATGTACCTATCACATAGCCGAAAGTTCCAACAAGCATACAAGGACCAACAAGCCTTGTCCAGCCAAGAGAAATTGCCATTCCCGCTGCAGTGGTAGGCCCACCGATATTAGCGTTTGAAGCCAGGATGATGTCCTCCAGATCTATCCGCAAAAGCTTGCCAAAAACAAAGCAGAAAAGCATGTTAAATACTACCAAAATGAAGCAGAAAACAAAAAGAAGCGGAGCATTCTGAATGATCATGATAATAGAAGCAGGTACACCTATAACAAAGTAGAACAAATAGATAAGCCAGGTCCCGACCTCCTTGGCACCGTGCATCTCTTTTGCCTTATCCTCGAAGAGTGAAGCAAACACCATGGAAACGTTAGTTATCCAAACATACTGACTTCCGAAAAAAGTATTCAGCATCTTTAATAGCCCATTGTTATCCGGAATAACTCCGGCAAAAAAAGCTGCAATAAGCTTTGAAACAGTGACAACTACTGCAGCGTATGCCATAGAAGCCGCTATGTCTTTTAATGAGATATCGTGACGCTCCCAGTAGCTTGCAGCAAGGGTTTCACCCGCCTTATCAACTCCTGCATTTTCCACTCTATCGATGTGAGGATGGGTGTAATGCTTTTTAAAAAAAGAGTTGGAAGCAATGCCAAGAAGAATCATCAGGTAAACCGCCATGTTCAGGTTATCTGCCACGGTAGTCGCCGAAATAAGACCTCCACTGACGTGAAAAGCATCCGCGATAGCAGTAAAATTCACGCCTCCACCAATATAGGATCCAGTCATCATTGCCGCAACTCCAGGAAGTCCTTCCACCAGATCTGACAAAAGCGCTGTTCCAACAAGAGCGCCAACAAATGTCCCTGCCGCACCAATAAGGAATACCAACAAAAGCTTCCCCGTCTCTCGCCATATTTTCATGACATTGGCATCTAAAAGAAGCAATGGAATCGCTAAAGGTACTGCATACCCCCATACAATATCGTCAAAAACAGGAGCACTGGTTGGTATTACCCTAAAATTCGTTAATAGTACAGCTATCCCCAAAGTTATTATGGCACCTGTAAGTTTGGCAGCCCATTTGTACGTTTGCTCAAGGTAAATTGCTAGAAAACTGGACAAAAAAAGTATTGATAAAAGTGCCCAATTATTATCTGGAGCTATTAAAGTGTTCATGACGATATTCCCCCCTTTTTTTTACTATTAATCACATTATACCTTACATAAGGTATTTTTTAAAAAAATGTGACCCACAGGGATGGGTTAGAGGGCCATTAAGAAAGCATGTTGCCTGCAACATGCTCGCGCCGAGCGCGGTTGCATTTATGCAACATCTTCCAATCGCGCGAGTGCGCTTCCTTAGTGGAGCGATTTATTATATCATAGGAAGCAATTTCCTATGATATAATAAAAGGATTCCTGCATAAGCAAATCCTCTTTGCAGGAATCCTCTTTCTTTTTATTTTAATGCTTCTTGAATATCATAAAATGCAGGCTTCGGTTTGTAATCACTATAGAAGATACGTGTATTAGTGGTATCTCCTTCTCTATAATGGTCAATAAGGCCAAATAACGTAACACTTGTAATCTTTGCAGGCCCGTCATTATCACTATCAAGTGACTTTAAGAGTTTGAAAATATCTCCATATCTTTTACCCTGTTTATCAAATTGCTCAGGGGTTTCTTCATCAACGCCTATGGACAATTCAGTTACGTGAATTTCCAGATCAAGCTCAGCAAATTTGCGAATTGCAGTCTCGATCATCTGATCTGAAGGATAATCAAGTCCCCAATAGCCCTGCATTCCTATTCCGTCAATAAGTCCTTTTTCCTTTAATGATGCGCACAGATCATAAATAGCCTTAGTCTTGACCGGCTGATAAGTGTTGTAATCATTATAAAAAAGCTTAACATCGCTATCAGCATACTTCCTTGCATATGTGAATGCGGCCTCTACATAATCAGGACCAATGGTCTCATACCATGGATTTGGATCCTCCCCGCACTTAGTTCTGCACATAAAAAAGCTCTCAGGATCATAGCTGTCAGGCTCCACAGCCTCGTTCACCACATCCCAGCAATAGATGACGCCCGGATAGTTTTCCTGAACATGAGTCATAAGCTGCTTAATATAGCTCTCCATACGCGCCAGCATTGTTTCTTTGTCCACGTACTCCCCATCATCCTTATAACCCTCTCTAAAGAACCAATTAGGAGCCTGGGTGTGCCAAACCAGGGTATGTCCTCGCATTTTTATTCCATTTTCCTTACACCACTCAAGTGTCGGATCAATTGAGCCAAAGAAAAGAGCAGGGCTTTCATCACCTTTTTCAAGGTTTTCAATTGATCCCCACTGATCAAGAATGTAACCACTCTTCATCAAATT
The DNA here is from genome assembly GCF_900115735.1 of Butyrivibrio proteoclasticus. Lineage (GTDB taxonomy): Bacteria > Bacillota > Clostridia > Lachnospirales > Lachnospiraceae > Butyrivibrio > Butyrivibrio proteoclasticus_B. Next base: position 133,224 of record NZ_FOXO01000005.1, on the reverse strand, counting down.
TGTCATAGTGCAGCTATTAAAATGTTTCTTTGATAGTTCCATGTACTCAGGAAGATTTAGCGTCTGATTTTCCAAGGTACTTCCGTTTATTCCAACTCCCAACATAAAATTGTCAGCGCATAAATCTTTAAGCGGTACATCATCGGATGATTCTGTGATTTCTTCAGCAGTCATCTCCGAAACGCTTTCAGATGTTGAGTTCTCTACAGAAGCGTTTTGAGATTGTTCTACTGCTGTATTCTGTGCCCCTGCGCAGCCTGTTAACAGTGCCGCAGTTAAAGCAATTGCCAGTATTGATCTCTTTTTCATAATGGTGTTCTGTCGTCTCCTTAAGTAGTATTAGTAAAGCTTTTCTAAAAGTATAGACTACAAAAGGGTCCTCAACTAACCATTCCTTGTGAACTGTATGTAGCATATTGCTATATCTCAGTTCTTATTTCTTTCTGGAAATCATGAAAACAACAGCCCGAATACTGGTGATAATATGATCATAATTATCGAAAATGCAAAAGAATTGACTGACATAAGAGTTGCTCTTTGTTCTGAAGGTATCATGCTGTTCAGAAAAATATCGGTCCTGACCTGAAGGAAATTATCTGAAAACGCACCGATAACGCCTCCCAATATCATCAGGTAATAGTTCCCCGTAAACACTGATGCGAAAGACAATGATACTCCTACCGCGCACAAAACGCCGATCCTGCGGTAGTTCTTTTCATTAAAATACTCCGTTGCCTTGGCTCCTGCAGCTGCGCCTATTCCCATAGCAAAAAGAGCTGGTCCAAGCCACAGTTTATTTAGTCCAACAGCCGGAAGTTTAGCCTGCAAAAAGAACAATACAAGTACATCAACCGCACCAACCAAGCCATTAAACAGAATAATAAGCCTGGCCTTTCTACTCTCCTTTATAAAAGACGTGCTGCTCTGGATCGTTTCTTTGAATCGCTCCGAAACAGAGGTGACATCGTGAAGTTTAGTGTGCACTTCTGTAAGTGTAAAGGCGATTATCACGGTAATAGCCCCGATCACTGCGTCAACTGCATTAGCTTTCCTATATCCAAGCACCAGCGCCACTCCCGCCAGCAATGTTCCTACTGAGCTGAATATCTGATAGATCATAAGATCATTTGAAGCAAACCTGTCATACTCTTTTTCAAGCCCTGCCTCTTTGAGCGTATCATAGGCAAGTGCCTCTCTCGTTCCTGATGCCAGGTTATAGCTAAGAGCACTTGCCGAAATAGCTATAGCAACTGTAAAGAAATTACGGGAAATAATCATCAATAGAGATGATATTATCACCATAACTCTGCTGGCAATCATCGTCTTGCGGCGCCCAAACACATCTGCGATAACTCCTGATGGGATCTCAAAAGTCACGCTTGTAATATGAAATATACTCTCTAATAGCCCAATCTCTACTGTACTAAAGCCCCTTGCAGCCAATAGAGCCACCCACGCTGCTCCTCCTATGGCAAATCCTGAAACAGCATCTATACTAAGTATCTTTTTAATCTGATTTCTTGCAATTTTCTTTTCCATAATAAAAAATCTCCTTAATCTTTAGTGTTTTAAAAGAGTAAGGAGATAATGTCTCTTTAATATAACTTCAACGATAAAATCGCAGCTGTTTACCTAAAAAAGAGCGCACTATCCCCGTAAACAGCTAAAACATCACCTTTCATCATATGAATGTTTATTGTTTTCCAGGTCATTCATGTGCCCCTTTCTTCATAAGTTATTAATTCAGTCTAACATACTATTGTCCTTTGCTTCAAGGGAAATTGCTCCCATAGGGCAGCCCGGCAGGCACTTGCACTTTTCTTTATCAATCTTTATTATCTTTCTGACCTTCTTTTGCCTCTCTTCAATCCTTGTTTTGATTGTGTCAGTATAATATACTATTTTTACTAAGTTTGTTGCCTAAACCACATTTTGATATATTTATTAGAATTATGACTCTGAGCACCTACTACAGGAGCAAAAATGGAAATAAAAGATATAGAAAAAAGCAGACTTTTCATTGGAATGACGGCAAAAGAGCTGGAATCATGCCTTACAGCTCTTGACGCCCATGAAAAAACATTTGAAAAAGATGATATTATTCTCCACGCCGGAGAACAGACTTCCATGATTGGCATGGTACTTTCAGGCAGCGTAACCATTGAAAGCAACGATGTTTGGGGCAACTGTACCGTCTTAAGCCATGTTGGAAAAAATCAGTACTTCGCCGAAACCTACGCTCTTCTTGGCGAGGTTCTTCTTGTTGATGTCAGGGCAAACGAAGAATGTACTATTCTCTTTTGTAGTATCAGAAACCTTCTTGATGACAGCAAAAAGAGCTCTCCCTGGAAGGAAAAGCTCCTCAAAAATATACTTATTATTTCATCGCAAAAAAATCTTATTCTCTCCGGACGTAGTTTCCACACATCTTCCAAAAGCTGCCGTGGACGCCTTTTATCCTATCTAAATGCCACTGCACTCCAGACCGGCTCCAGAGAATTTGATATTCCCTTCAACAGGCAACAACTCGCAGACTACCTTAATCTTGAGAGAACCAACATGTCAAAAGAGCTCTCTCATATGAAGGATGAAGGGCTGATTGAGTATAGAAAGAGTCATTTCAAACTGCTGGATCACTGACTCCTCAAGATACATATATTTAAACCTTTACTCTTCAGGCTCATCCTTATGGAATCTATTATCAAAGTCCTCTCGGATTTTAGCCCTTACTGCTTTCTTTATTCTCTTTTTTGCTTTTTTCTTAAGATGATGAATAATACAGAGAGCTATAAATGGCAAAAAGAACAGCAAGATAACACCCGCATGCTTCTTGACTCTCCTTAGAATCCTCTGCATTTTCCTCTTAAAAAGAATCTTTTTTATCCTTTTCATGATATCTGCTTCTGATCTCATAAAAATCTCCTGATATATCCGCTGAAAAACATTTACAAACAGTCTATATACTAATTATAGTCATTTTTTCAATTAAATAAAATACATTGGTGCCATGAAAACGGTTCGGGCAGATTCATTACTCCACAACTCTTAAGTAACTGCTTACGCAATATAAGGTCTGGCCATTATATTCCACTCTGGACCAACCATAATCAGTATTTATACCTGTTCTGGTTGCAGTGTCTCCGGAAGATAGTGTTGCAGCTACTGTTGAGTCCTCGTCAGTGACACTGGGCTTTGACCTTAGGTTCACAATATCCTTGGCTGTTACTGTTTCATTGCAATCAGCAAATTGAGTCTTGAAGCCGGAAGTAGTAACAGGCTGTTCTGTTTCCTGCTTCGGAGCAGTAAGATCCGTAGTCAAAAAGCTTGATACTGCATAGTAAGTGCTTCCTTCAAGCACCACTCTGGACCAGCCACTGGAGCTGATGCCCGTTCTTTGGGCTGTCTGACCATTTTGCAATGTTACAACCACCTTACTATCATCGCCCTGACTTGGCTTATCCCTGAGATTTGTGCTGTTTTTTGCAGTAACTGTCTCATCAACAGTGTCAAAACTCATAAGGGCTTCCACATCTGCTGTGGCAGTTACCCTTTCTGAAGTATCTTTGGCTGTTTCCGTACCGTTATATCCAAAATAGGCCACGTCTACATCGACTTTTTTACTTATTCCTGCAACAGTTCCCTGATTAGTGTACTGCCACATAGCGCACTGTCCATCATAAGCAGGCCCATTCGCAATATTCGACGTGTTTTGGTTATACCATGCCATCCATATTTTGTATGATTTCTCTATCTGTGAAGTATTCCACTGAACGTCTCCGGCCAGCTCTCCCATTGATGCGTAAAAAATAGGCGTATATCCGGCTTTATAGATCTGATCAAGAAATGCTTCAGCAATACTGCTTCTTTCATCTTTAGTAAGGCTGTACTGCCTGCTGCTTTCCTTATCAAAGCCTTCACAGTTATATCCTACCGGGTAGGTGATCGGATACTGTGCAATGTAGTCTTTTACCCAGTTTGCCTCAGCCACCGCCTCATCTTTATTTACTGCTGTGGAAAAAAAGTATGCTCCAATCTTGATGCCATTTTTTTCTGCTTCCTGCATGTTAAATCTGGCATTGGAATCTGCCTTGAGCTCACCTGTAGAAGAATCCCTATATCCGACTCTTATCATTGCAAAGTCAATACCACTGGCTGCAACCTGTGCCCAGTCGATGGTGCCTTGAAACCTTGATACATCAATACCATAAGTGATAGATGAATTCTCTCCAACATTGCTGGCACTCACCAGATCTGCTACATCAATATCTTCTCCGGTCTCTGCCCCGGCTCCCATCTGAATATCTAATTCCTCTTCTTCAGACGAAGCTTCAACTGCCGCTTCTCCCGGCTGCTCTTCATTTACTGAGGCTTCAATAGATGCTGCAACCACAGGCTCCTCCTCTGGTATGGGCTCCTCTATTTCTTCCAGCTCCAAAACGGAGACTTGCTTAGATGCTTCATTATCAGCATTTCTTTTCACAAATGATCTAACCAGGAAAATTGCAGCACAGATACAGATTACTACCGCTGCAATAACGATTTTTACGGTCATTCCACCAGGATATCTTTTCCTGCGATGACGGCCATGATCCCCATAATTACTTTTCATACACTTCTTACTCCCAACAACAAGAACTTATCATATACAGAGCCTTCCCCCAAAGACATCGTACACATACATAATATACACTTTCGAAAAAAAGAGAACAAGACTATGATGAAGGAAGAAGACATTGGCGCATATCTGAATCTATAAAAAGGTCAATTAACCTCCGGAATCAAGAAAATAACGTCAATTTGCCTTTCCTGTGGTATAATTGTTTTGCAACATGAACGTTATTACAACTATTTGTTGTCATAAAAGGGATGTGAAATTCAATGGATGATTACAGACGTCTTGGTTTACAGTTAAAAGAACTTCGGCAAAAAAGAGGTCTTAAACAAAGTGAACTCGCAGAACTGTTATTTGTCAGCCGAAGATGTATTGGATACTGGGAAAGTGGACACAGAAAGCCTGACATAAAAACTCTAAAGAAAATAGCAGATATTCTCCATTTTGATTTTAACGACCTTGTAGATCCAATTGAGAACACTTCCGATTCCCTCAAAATCATAATTATTGAAGAAGAAAAGGCTACGCTTGACATATACGTTGATATAGTAAAGCAAGCAATTAAGGAAATTCCGGTAATAGGCTTTACCGATTCTATGGAAGCTTATGACTATGCAAAAGAGCATAATATCTGTATTGCATTTTTAGATATAGAGCTTTTGGCATCAAATGGACTTATACTTGCCCAAAAACTCACTTCTTTATATCCTGAAGTAAACATAATATTCATAACAGAGCATTCCGAATATGCTTTGGATGCTCTGAATCTATTCTGCAGTGGTTATGTAATAAAACCTCTGACAAAAGAAAAATTAAAAAATCAACTGGAGCATCTACGTTTTCCAATTAAACCATACATAAACTAAGCGCTTTAAGAAATCCTTAAAGCGCTTAGTTTTTTATACTACCTATTCTTCACGTTCTTTTTTCTTTCTTGTCAATATTAGGAAGATAATCAATGCCATGATGATCGCTATCATAATGTAAAGCATATTAAATCCGGATATTACACTCAACAAACTTCCACTAATGATAACACCTGCTATGCTGGCATATATGTTACCAACCAATGTCTCTTTTACTGTTTGCGTTAAAGCACCTGCACTGAGATTTTCCAGCATACTGCCTACAACCGGCCTGTCAGCTACAAGAATATAGCTCCAACCATTTTTCTGAACAACTCTGAAGAAACTGTAAGCTGAGAACTTGCTTGCAAATAGATTTTTTATAATACCATTATAATCTATGCTTTCAAGTAGTCTCATGTTTCTTCCTATTACCTGGTTAATACCAGGATATATGCCATTATCCCTTGTTCTAATGTAATTATCCGTCAGTTTCCTTCTAATATCCAACTCTTTTCTCAAATTGATTATTGGTATAGATTTTATAGGTTTCATAATGGGCTTTTTATTCAGTCTTTCTATAATCGAAGGAGAGAAAACATCACTTCTTCCACCCTGACTTTGTGTATCACTTCCACCTTTTCCTGAATCATTCTTAAACCAGTATGATTTGCCATTCATTATGGTCTCAAGATTACCAATATTCATCTTAGTATTTGGTAAACTATTGTAATAATATGATGACATGTCATTAGGGTTGGATACTACCTTAAACTGACCTGCTACAATATCTCCAAACAGGAAGTTAGCGTTAAACTGACCTTTCCAATATGCTCTTATTGTTCCATAGAACTCTGGCTTAGCACCACCTTCTTCTCTTACTGTTGCTATGTACGATGGTTTTACCGTAAGTACTACTTTATTAGCATTAAGAGAATTAATGTTGAAAGTAGCATCACCACTATCCACTTTAACAGCATTTGCCAACATTCTTACCGGTGTAAGGTCAACCCATATGTTATTTGCCGCAATCATATTCAGGTTTGCCTGACGTCCGTCACGATGTATTTCACCGATATCAAACGGCGCAACATCAAACAGGAATACATTAAATGGATTGTCCTCACTTCCTATATCTTCGGCACCGTAAATTGAAATACTGTTACCTGCTACAAATGCTTTTTTACCGTCTTTACTCTCGGTGTACACATTTCCACCACCATGCATACTTACTATCAGGCTACCTTCACCTACATCAAGATCAATTCCTTCACCCTTTGATGTATCTTTGCCAACAGCAAATACAACATTTCCACCCATGCTGATTATATTCACAACAGGGCTGCTTCCCATTCCGTAAGAGAATTCTATGTCTTTAGGTGTCCTTATCTCAATCGGTACATTAAGCTTGGTATCACCCAGCATAAATATATCTTTAAGATACAATGTCTTTTTTGTTAAATTCTCGATAAAGAGGGAAGGAATATATGAGCTGTTAAACAGTTTAATATTTCCTTTTGCCTTATCTTCAAAGGCTAATATAGTAAATTTACCTGACTTTGTAGCCTTAAGATCATGCACTGTTATGCTATCTTGATTAACAGTTATTATTTCTTCGTTTCTAACACTACCTGTTCCGGTAACATTCAGTGAACTATTAGTAAGCCTGATATTTACGCCTGCTCCGAACTCTCCACTGTAAAGATCCAAATTCACCTTTACAAGTCCGTCTTTAGTGTACGTACCTGTCTTTTTAGCCTCACAATCAGAATAAGTAACCACTTCTATTACCTTTGTAACAAATTTTGTTACAGTTCTGGTTATGTATCTTATCAGATCCTTAAGTGGCCATGGCAACCATGAAGTAATTTTCTCCACCACTGTCTGAACTTCTTTTACCACTTGTGTTACCTTGTTGACGATAGTCTGTCCATCAGCTACTGCCTCTCTGTTGATCTTACTGTCAAAATCGCTAGAGAAGGTATTGTTAACAATAATCTGAGGACCTCGTAATATTGCTCTGTACTTATCGTTTCCAATTGTGATATTTGATACAGTTCCACCTGAAATATCCGAATTGCTGTATACCTTACCGGTAACACCCTTAATTGATCCAAAGGCTATAGAATCGTCATTAAGAGTCTGAACAAGGCTGTAAATGTGTAATGTCTCAAATCCGGAAATATCAGCATTTCCAATTTCGATGTTGAGATTATTATTGGATTCAATTTTTGTTGTTGCTTCTGTATATGTTGCAAAAGATATAGTCATTGCTCTCGCGTTGGCTTCATGCTTCTGCTTTAAAACATATGCTGAAATTTCAACGTCTGCACCTGCAATAATAGTCTGTTTGCTGCTATCCTTTGCAATATTTACGTTAACATTTTCTACACTTGTTATTGAAGCAGATGGTCTGTTGGATTCTATTCCACCTGTCATTGTGTACTCTGCTTTTGAAACAAGTGTTGATGTTGTCTGTGCTATTATCTTGATCATAGCATATCGTGATATCAACTGGTTATTTCCACCAATATCAACGATAGTGTCAGCATTATATGTTATCTGTGCTGTAGGAATAGCTTTTTGAACTCCACCTCCTGCGCTTCCAATTGCTTTACTCTCAATATCAGCATTTTGAGCTTCAGCAAAAATCTCAATATTTCCGTTTGATTCAATAGTGACATCATCAGTAATCGCCACTCTTGTGGTTCTCTTGTAATTATTTCTGGCAGCTATATTGCTCTTAGTTCCAAGGCCATAGCTACTGCTTGTAATATCAGTCCTCATCCTGGCTGCTGTTATAGCATATATCTTGATGTCATCCAGTCCGGAAGTTAATCTTATCTGATTACTGGATTTTCCAATGATTACTTCAGCAATCTGGTCTCTGATATTCCCTTCAACTCTTGAGTCAGTGCCTCCAATAAGACCACCATTTATTATTTCTACTCTGTCTATTATAGAATTTATGTTATCTTTTGCTGTAATTATGATTCCGTTGTAAGAATCAATATCACAACCTATTTCAACTGCAGTTCTTGACTTGCCAACATCTGTAGCAAGATGATAAGAACCAAGCTTAATGCCACCTATATTAGTCATAGGATTAAGCTTTGCAGCTATACTAAGATCAGAAAGCGCGTAAGCTTCAAAATTCTTAGCTGATGTATTTATAATTGTTCCATTTTCAAGCTTTACTAAAACTTCTCTTGCCTTCTTTTTGCCCGCCTCTGTAATTACGATTATACTGTCACCGGATGAAAGCGTAACGCTAACCTTTGGAGCACTTCCTTTTGAAGTAACTTCACTGTTTTCTGCCGCAGTAATAACAATACTTCCTGCTGAAATCACACCTTTACCTCTGATTCCTGCAAAAATATTGCTGCTTTCATCTGTATAAGCAATTACACCTTGAGCAGATGCAGCACCTACACTGTAATCAGGAGCATCTGCAATTGCTGAAACATGAACCGCCTTTGATTGCATCGTATTGCCTGCATCATTCAGATTTCCGGTATTTGCCAGCACCTTCAAACTCTCTTCAATTGACAAATTAGCATCTACTAAATATGCCTCATTAGTTATGTCTGATGTCGCAGTTATCTTTGTAATGCCAGCTCCCAAAAGCGTTAAGTTAAGTCCTGATGAGCTTGGGCCACCCTGAGCATATGATGTAACATCTGTAAGTTTGGCAATAACATCCATATTTCTGGCAGTAACACTTCCACCAATACCTTCATAGAAAGCTTTGTTTTTCACACTAACTTCAGAGTTAACGAAGTTAGCTGCAAGACTTGCACCGGATATATTTATTATTGCTCCGAATATTCTTGCACTAGCATTTACAGTACCTGTGCTGTTAATTGTGAGTTTGTCTCTAACTTGAGTAATATTTCCTTTTCCGGATGCTTCAGCTACTGTTGTGGCCTTAGCTACTGCACTGTTAGCCTCAGCACTGCCTACAGATGAAGAAACTCCGGATTTGGAAGGCTCTAACTCGCTTGTTGCTTGTGTTGTAAATGTTGTTGCAATTATGAAGGTATAAAATCTAACTATGCTATCAAGTGCCTTATTTACAAATGTAGCCTTGAAGTTTCCGGCAGCTATCGCTTCAACCTCAGCTAATCCAACACTTATGCCTGCAGTTACCATATTTGTAGATTTTGCATAAGCGGTACTTGCTGCGTTGACTCTTACTACTGTTCCGGCTGCACTGTAAGCCTGAATTTCTAATTTCTTTCCGTTAAACTCTGCATTAGCAATTACTGTATTATCAGCTTTTGCGTATGCCTTATTTACATTTTTAGCAGCAATTCCCGCTGCTCCTGAGAATAACCATGCCTCAGCTGCTGCTTTTGGATCAACCTTAATCTTTGTTCCCTTTACGTCAAAGGAGATACTTCCCGCTTTTGTAGTTGAGGTATTATGATTTGCTGATACATATATTGTTTCTGTCTTAAATTCAGAGTTTGGTCCGGTCACAATCTCAGCCTTGCTAAGTCCCGTAAGCTCTGCTCTGGATGATGTAGCATTTATTGCTGCTCCACCAACCGAGACATTTGCTGCTACTGCTAGTGCCGTTGCTGTTCCGCGAGCCTGAGCACTTACGGATACCGCCTCAACTTTCCCATTTGGAGCAAGGATAGCTATATTATTTGCATTATTTTCTGCATATGCATAGTTAAATGCACCTGCTATAGCTCCAGCCGCTCCTGTTGCTACAGTTGTAACTGCGGTTGTGCTGTACTCATCTGAAAGATCATCGCTCTTCGCTCCACCTGCTCTTACACGCACAGCTCCGGCATGAATTTCACCGTCTCCACCTATATATGCCTTATTGGTTGATGTAATAAGGGACTCTGCTACTACTGCACCGGCTCCTATAAATCCTGCACTAAGTGAAGCTACATTCAATCTTACACTTCCATCCATCCTTGCTGTAGCAGCCAAGTCCATTGAAGCCCTAAGATCGATATTCTTTATAGACGCAACATTGGTAACATTCTGTATTCCGAGGGTGACTGTGCCATTTGCTGCTACTGCACCTGCTGCAACTGATGCTCCAACAACATAGATATCGCCCTTTGAAGTAGCAGTTACATCCAAATATCCTGTATTGATATATGCACCATTTGTTCCCTGCTGACTTTCAGATTCCTTTATACCAACATAAGCGTTGTTGTCAGCCTTATTATTGGCAATTATTACAGATACTCCGACAGCTACTGCTCCGGCTGTAAGATTACCCATATATGCATTGACATTACCATTAACTTCTGAATTAACAGTAACTCTTCCATCGTTACTTGTAGTTATCTTTGCATATTTTCCAATATAAGCTGAAGAATCAATTCTATTATTTGCTATTGCAACTATTGCTGCAACACCTACTGCACCAGCTCCTATAGCTGCATTTACTGTTGTCAGATTTGCTATTGCTTTAGCGTCAACTACAAGATCTGCCTTCTGTAAATTGCTTTCAGCCTGGTCCTTATCAGGGTCAAACGCTGCTCTTACTTTTGTTTCTGCATTTGCTATAGCAACACTTGTTGCAACACCTACTGCTCCTGCTCCAAGAGTTACAGAGAACACTCCAATATTTCCCATATCAGCGTCAGCTGTTATTTCAACAGAACTCTTCGTTGAATTGGTATAATTGAATACTCCCTGTGTAATTGCTTCTACATCCGCTGTGTTATTGAAATAAACGACATTTACACCTACTCCGGCCACTCCGGCACCAACAGCGCCTGTAATCAAAAGAATTCCATACTCATTTGAAGCCTTAGAAGAACCGGTTGACTCTTTTTCTACTGATTCTTTCTTATTGATTACGTCCTTCATGTTGGACTTGCTGGATGAACCTGCAGGACTGTATGTAAGATCGTTATTCCATTCTTTCTTTTCATGAGTAAGTTCGGCAATGATCCTGACTATTCCGGTAGTTGTTATATTGGAATTCTTAGCCGTAATTGCTTTTACATTAGATCCTATAATAACAACTGCAACGCTCGCTCCTACTCCTGCTGTTCCACCACCTGCACCGGCAATTACGCCCATTGCACTGACGTTTTCTTTTGCATGAACCTCTACAGAATTAGCTTTGATCTTTGCATTCTCTCCAACTATTGCCATAGTTGTGTCAGTACTGTCGCTTAGTCCTGACTTTAGATTAGATGATGTCTGACTTACAAGATCATTAGAAAGCTTTTTATTACCATTTCCGTAGCTGTCATAATTACCATTTTCTCCGCCCTTAGCCGCCAGTTCTTTTGCAGATCCCTTGTTTGGAGATATAGAACTGTTAAGTTCACTTCTAAGCTCGCTTACTGAAACAGCCTTCTGAGCTCTATTATCTGAATTAGCAAAGGCTTCAGTCACAAGTTTCTCAGGATTTGCTTTTGTTACTGTTTCAGAAGAATCCTTATCAATTCCCTTTCCTGCAACAATAACTGCTACACTTCCGCCAATACCTGCTCCGCCGCCAATGCCGATACTAGCAACAAAGCTCTGAATCTGCCTGTTCGAAATGGCCTTAACTATAACATCATTTGTAGCTGTTATCTGTGCATTCGGTCCTATCTGCGCAAGTATTGTGTTATGTGATACAGATACAAGTACACTCACCCCAATACCGGCTGCTCCGCTTCCTGCAAGTGTTCCTACTATGGCAAGGAAGTTATAATCATCGGATGCATATACTTCAATATACTCTGCTGTAGCTGTCTTTACATCCAATATCGCTTTAGATATTACATTAGTTATTACAATGTCTGCTGCGCCGCCTACTGCTGCTGCGCCGCTACCAGCCAGCCCTGCTGCATCTGCATTAAGCTTTTCGGATGTTATAGCCAAAACATAGATATTCTTAGCATTTACATCACCCTTTGCATTTGAGCCAAGGATTGCCTGATTGTCGTTATAGAAGTATATAACATCTCCCGCCAGTGATACTGCAGCTGTTCCGCTTCCTGAAACAACAGCTGCTATCATGTTTATATCCGATGTAGCAGTGGATTTAACTATTACGTCCGAAACTGCTGTAAGCGTTCCTAAAGGAACACTCGCTTTAACGACATTCTTATAAACAAGAATATCCGGTGCTGCAGATACTGCAACTGACCCTGATCCTGCAAGACTTATTGCTACAAGGAACAGTCTGTCATTCTTAAATGCCTCAACTCTTATATTTCCATCGGATTCAGCTTGTTTACATTCAAGTATGGCTGATACTTCAGCTGCATATGTAAATACTACTACAGACACACCAACGCCAACATTACCGCTTGCAGAAAGAGATCCTGCTGCATCTACTACATCCGTATTAGAATATGCCACAACCTCTATGGCCAGAGGAACCTCCGCATCTTTGGCTCCGCCTTCTGATTTTGCCTTAATACTAGTACCGGTACTTCTTGCATGTGCACGCACCTTACTATTGGAAACAACAGTGTTGATAACACCTGTGAGTGCTATATTTCCGCTTCCTGCACCACTGATGCCTATGATTCTTGATTTCGCATTCTCGCCTGCATCAACACTCACACCTCGTATCTTTCTTTTTCTATTATCACTTCCATTTGAAACTGATGGCATTACCAGTGCCTTGGCTCCGCCACTGTAAATATCTGTATAGTTTCCTACTGAAGACTCTATAGTATTTGTTATAACAACAGTATTTATAATTCCACCTACTGAGTTATTTGTTCCAACATTAAGACCTCCGGCTATCAGATAATTAACTGCATCAAGATATGCCGATATTCCTACAGATCCTTTTGCATTTATGCTGGTGATTTCACCTAACATAGCTTTTACAGTATTGTTTTGTACAGTAACGGAAATTATTCCGCCGAAAGAGTTCCTGCCGGCTCCACCATTTGCCAAAACCTCCAGAAGCTCATCAACTGCATTTGCACTGATAAGTACATTTCCGGCAGTTGTAATCTTACTTCCGTCGCCAATGATTGTTTCAATTGTTCTCTTGAGTACTATAACAGAAACAACTCCACCTGCTGCTACACCTCCACCTGCAATTGCCAAAGCAGCATCAATATATCGCATAATTGAGGTGTTGTCTGCTGTTATATTTACATCTCCTGCATTAGCTGTTATTTTAGCCGTACCGGTTTCTACTCTGGTAACTGACTTTCCTATAAGTACACTTATAACAGCTGCGACTCCCGCTTTTGCGCTTACTGCCGCAGAAGCACTTGCAACAATTGCAAGAAGTTTTTCTGCTGCATGCGCCTTAATATTGACACTTCCCTTATTTGAAGTAATAGTAACTGACCCGCGCCTGCCTACAAGGGTCTTTGTAGCAGCATTGTATATGCCAACACTTATAACTCCACCTGCTGCTGTCTTCTTGCTTCCCTGCGCGCTTGCAGCTATCAAAAGTGCATTACTGTCATAATCGGCCGTTACATTAACATCCTTATCTGCTATAACTGTGGTGCGCGTTGAAAGAGCTGCCTCTGTATCATGCTTACTTACAAATACGTTGACATTACCACCAACGCCATTGTCTTTATTGGTAACTGCAGCTGCCACTGTTACAACAAGATTATTTTGTGTTGTCCTGGCTGAAAAAGTAAAACCTCCATCGTTTGAAATATTAATTGTGCTTGAGTCAGCTATAGATGTGCTAGTTCTGCCGTTATCAATAATAACTGCTATGGAAGCTCCCGCATTTGTCTTTGCAGAGCCTCCTGCCACACCTATCGAATACAGTGCAGAATTTGCTGTGTCAATGGCATTTATGCTAACACCTGACTTAGTCTTGTCATCAATCTTATGAATATTTATAGTTATTTTTCTTCCAAGAGAAACATCTACACTTGATCTAAGAAACGCAAGAGCCACTGCTCCCGAAGCATTTAATGTTCCTTCTCCTCCAGCATAAGAACCGGAGAACGATTCTATATGATATGTATCATTAATAAATATATTGATGGCGTTAAGCGCAATGTTTCCTGTATCCATGCTCTTAAGATCAGGATTAGTAAGTTTAACTTCCTTTGAACCATCTTCATTTACGCTTTCTTTTACAACCTTATTGTCAGTATATGAGCTGTAAAGATCCATTGCCTTGCCAATATATCCAAGAAGCTTTTTTATCTGGTTCTCTTCATAATCCCTGCGAGCCTCAATTTTTAGACTAGCCCCATCAATTGTTGAATTACTTAACAATCCCACGCTAATCTGGTCATTAATATAGAGCATTCCAAATGCTGCACCAACACCTGCATTTGCTTTTTTAGCATAGTTAAGGCTACCGGCCCTTATCTGCAATTTGTAATTATCGTGGGCGGTTATCTCGATAGCTTTGCCATTTACCTCAATTCTTGACTTTGTACTGACCTTAGTCTGTGAATTTGAAATAAGGATAGCTATAGCTCCTGCGGCAGCTATATTTGTTTTATCAGTTCCTGCCTTCTTAGCAATACTTCCTGCCACAGCCTGAGTTGCCATATAAGAGTTATCATTATTCTGCTCCAGCTCTGATGATATTGTTATATTGCTTCTCTTGTCTTCACTGGAAGTACCAACGATAAATACACTATCCTTCTTTCCAAGATTAACAATTGCTTCATTTTTGTTTATAGCAATTGCAACACCAACAGCAACAGCACCCTTGGCCGGGAGCTGCGTCATTGTAAGTGCAGTTCCAAGAGTAGAGAACTGTTCATTTCCTGATGCTTTTATTGAGATGTCTTTTCCACCAAGAGATACTATACGTCCTGCAACATTAGTGTTAGCCTTATGAATTACAATATTTATACCAACCGCTGCAGCTACATTTACCGCCGTCTCTTCCTGATCAGTTACTCCATCTTCAATCTTTCCTGCCCCGGCTTTGTCTTTATTTGTAGCCTCTTCATTTGCAGTATCTTCAGCTTCTTTTATTGCTTTGCCTACTTCAGAGTCATCCTTAGTAGACTCAGTCTTTGCCCCCTGAGTTTTCAAAACGTTTGTAGAAAAAGCTTTTGAAGCTTTCGCATCACCGGTTGCTTTTTCTGATTTGTTTTCATTCAATTCCTTTACAACTGTTTTTGCAGTATCATTATTGTCATTTCGACTTTCAGGCTGATCACCACTGTCCTCTTTTGCCTTGTCATTCTTGGTTCCCATAGCTGTCGCCATAGATACGCTGCGGTCGTTATCTTCTATATTAGATTCAATGGTTATCTCTCCTTCAGCTTCGATATTTCCGTCAAAAGAGGTAACAACATCTGCCTTTGCAATATTAAGAGCAATAGAAGCTCCTATCGCTGACTGATTGCCAATAGCAAAGCCGCTTGACTTAGTAACAGTTGTTGAATTATGGGTCGAACTTATTGATACATCTCCACTGGCTTTAACCATTAATGCATTATACTTATCAATAATGGTCTTCGTCTGATCCTTTGATATCATAAGAGCTATAGATGCATCTACTGCCTTATTGGCTTTAACATCAGATGCTCCTTTAGATAACGGATCATTTCCTGCTACTGAATAGGTGTTTCGTTTTAACTCTTCTTTAGCTTCAATTGTTAACTCTTCTGTTTTTATTTCCTTAGCTCTTATTTCAGTCAAAGCTTTTTGGCTGGAAATATTCATGGCAAAAGAGGCACCTACACCCACAGCAGTATATGAAGATTCTGACTTTCCCTTGTCCTTAGGGTTCTTCGCGTTATTATTTTCGTCCTTCTCAGGTGCTTCATTTTCAGTTGATGACTTATCTTCTCCGCCCTTGTTACTTTCGTCGTTATCATCTACTTCAGCAACCTGCTCGCCGTTTTCCTGATCCTCAACCTGTTTGCTGTCCTCATCTGCTTCTTTAGATTCCTTATCTTCATCCGAATCATTCTTATCAGGTTCTCCACTCTTCTTCATAGAAGCTGTTGCTATTGTTTCTTCATTTTGCATAATGTTCGCATTAACTTCTACGTTACCTTCAGAAGCAGTAAGCTTCACAGGAACACCGTTATTTTCGCACCATATATAAGCCTCGGTATTTCCTGATAATATGGAAATAGCAATGCTTCCTGCAACTCCGACTCCCGGTGCGCCTGCTCCGGAAACAGAGTACGTCTTTATTGTATTCTCGCTATTTACTTCCTTTTCTTTTCCTTCGGCATCCTTTTCTTTCTTAGTGCCGTGAGTAATAGCCTTAACAGTTACTGCCCCGGCCTCAAGATCATTTTTTGTGGATATAACAGCCTTATTTTCAACCGTGATCACACCTATCGCAACAGAAACTCCTACTCCTGTTCCATCACCAGGCTGAACTTTACCATCACTACCACACTTTGCAGCTACAGCTGATGAATCTGCAAAAATATATGAATTAGTTTCATTTGTAGAAATGACCTTAATCTTTCCGTTTTTATCATCATCTTCAGAGGTAGTTGCTGAAATAAAGTCACCTATAAGTTCTGCTTTGGTAACATTCTTAAAGATATTTACAACAAAAGCTGCAGCTACACTTACATTTCCTTCGGTAGTCTGACCCTTTTGTCTGTTATTTGTAAGTTCTGAAACAGTACTTGTATTGACATTCTCAGAATCTACTTTATCCGAAAGCTTCTTTGCACCATCAATGGCTTCATCGGCTTGTTTATCCGCATCTCCTTCTTCAGAGCCATCGCCATCAGAGCCGCCTTCTTCTTTTTTGGCAGGTTTTGAACCATGTGAACTTGCTCTTGACAAACCTTTCTTAAGATTGCTCTTTCCTGTAGCTGTAACGCTGATATTGTTTGCTTTTAAGCTGCTCTTAGCTGTAGACACTGTACTGTCATTTAATACACTGACAATTAAAGTTCCGCTTCCTGTAGTTGTTCCTGATGAATTCGACGCTTTTGCACTTGCATCTGCAGACAAAGTACGCTCTACACTACTCTTTGCATCCTGCGTAAAGTTACCGGGAAGAACTATCATTGTAACAGCAGAATCTGAAGGCTTTAGATATGTATAACTCTCCGCATGCACGCCTGATACGTCAACAGTTACAGAAGGTGAAACTGCCAGAGCACTCTCTGCACCTGAAGTTGCCTCTACTGCTTCGTCCAATTTATGATCTACAGTAACAGAAATGCTATCCGCATTGCTGCATGATACGCTTGCATTGGTATCTCCAACAGCGGCCACAACATCAATACCATTTACAGCCACTGAGATTGCTGGTCCAACCCCAAGTTTGGCATTGTCGCCTTTGATTTTCACATTTGATTTTGTTTTTGTCTTAATAGTTTCAGCAGAATTAGCTTTTACATTAATGCTTGATTCTTCTCCCTGAATATCAAACGATGCCTTGGATCCTACAATTGCTCTGTTCTTAATTGTTGCAACATCAACAGCGACTGCTCCGCCGACACCAAAACCATCCTTTGCATCTGAAATTCCTGCTATCGCTTCTGTATATATAAGTACAGGGAATCCCTTTGCGCCGGAATTTGCAATTACATCAAGTTTATCCGCATTTATCTGAGCGTTATTAATTTCTGCTAAATTGTAATTTTTGGTAACATTAACTGCAACCGCTGCTCCAAGGGCATTTTTACCGACGTTTTTATCTGAATCTTTATCATTTACCTGTGTTGCGTTAGCAACAGCTTTGGATACAGTAAGTTCATCTGCTAAAAAACTTACCTTCCCACTTAACGCATAGATACCATCAGTTGTTTCAACATATACTTTGTTCCTGTTTGAGACAACATTCACCGCAAAAGCGCCTGTAAGTTGAAGTGAACTTTTCTTCTTTGTCTGCTGCTCATCCTTTTTTACATCCGCACTCTGAGCACTCTCATCAAAAAGCTCTGCAAGACCGGCAAACTCATCGTCTTCATCGTCCTTGCTTGTCTTTGCGTCCTTATCGGATTCTTTATCAGAACTTCCTGATCCTTTTACTCCTTTTTTAAGCTTCTCAATCTTATCGGTATCTTTTGTACTTAGTACTTTTCCTTCGCTCTTGTCTGGGTTCTTTGCTGCTTCAAGAAGATTTTCAGCATTTTGCTGGCTATTCTCTACACTTCTCTTATCAGATTCATCACCCGCGTCAGACTTTTCATCATTATCTTTAGCAACCACTCCATTATTTGTATCAGCACTTCCATTCTTCTTTGGAACATTTGAAGGAACAGCAGAAATAGCAGAGGTTACAACACTTTCAAGAGCACTTGAAAGCATATAGACATCCTTTTTTTCTGAGGAAACCTGGGCATTTTTCAAGACATTAACAGATACATCCTGAAGAGCAACCGCTACTGAAATAAACCCGCCATACTGGTTTTCTGATTTACCTTTATTCTCAGTTTCTCCATCTTTCTTCTTATTCTCAGCATTATCTTCTGTTTCTTTATTCTTAGCATGAGACTTGGTTGTAGCTATCATTTTACCTGATGCCTGTGTAGATACATTTCCTGTCTTTGCCTTTACGTTAGCAGAGTCTGTTATCTCCACCTTAGAATCATTTGTAAGAGCAGATACCGCAATTGAAACCGGAAGACTTCCAACGGTAGAAGCTACCTTTACATTGATCTGGCTATCCGACAAAAGCTTAATAGTTGCAGCAGCGATAGCAGCTGTTCCACTGACTACAAGACCTGCTTCTCCTAAAAGAACTGCAGTAGCAACAGGAATGTACCAATTAGCCAACGCTTCATTACTTGCAGTCGAAGTTATTGTAGAAATAGCTCTTCCTATAAAATTAAGTGTCGAAGTAATGTTTCCGGCTATATTTACCAGTGCGTCACTTACCTTTACACTGACAAAATCCTCGCCCTTAGTATTGTTATCCTCTTCTTTCTTTTGAGTTGTTGAATTAAATAGATAATAAGGAACAAGTGGCTTATCTTGTTTGCTGTAGGATTTAATATCAATATCTCTTCCCTTAAGGTTTGCACCTGCCTTAACATTAACCTCTGCAGTAGACTTTATACTAAATACTGACAGCTGAATGTTACATGGAACTTTTTTATCGGTGCCAACAAAATCGTTAATAGCTTTTGCAACAGGACCTGTACTAAGGTTTAAATTCATATCCGAATCTTTGGCTCTTACTACAAGATTTCCTGCTCCGGTATCAACCGTTCCTGTAATAATAATGGAATCATCTCTTATTAATAGATTCATTCCATTAGTTGTTACATTTCCAACAGTTGTTACATTTCCAACAGTTGGTTCCACGGCTGTATTCTCAAGAACAAGTTGGGTTAATTTTGTGTTGGCTGCTACATTTGTAGCATCAGCCTGACTGACTGATATATTAATTGTATTGCTGGAATTATAAACATAATTTACAAAACTTCTGTTATCTATAATTTCACTTTTTATAACATCTGATTCTATATCAGAATAAGCTATTTCCCTTTCAATCTTATTCTCAAGTTCATCAGTAAAGTTCTTGATTCCTTCAGTTGTAACCACAGTTCTTAAATTTTTTACTGCAGTATCAAGACCATTACTCTTTCTATTACTTGTAGAAAGTAGATTGAATTTATATTTATTAGTATCAAGAGACTGAACATATGTGACAGTATTTGGTACCGTATCTGTAGAATTCTTTATTGTTGTTTCAATTTTGCTATTGCTTGATTTATCATCAGATTCTCCATCCTGAAGAGTTCCTGAAAAATGTACTCTGTCACTATCTGATGTGCTCTTAATCGTTACATTTGTCGGAGATGTCTGCGTAGTATCAGAAGCACTTTTATTTTCATCTCCACCTGCCGAAAGATCTACTTCATATAAATTAGAGCCAGCATCGCCTTCAAGAGTAACTGTTCTGCTACCTGTCACAGATTCTGTCTTATCTATTTCATCATCCGTAAGTTCTTTTCCCTCAACAGACAAAGTATCTGCTCCATCACCACCATGAACTTCTACCTTTGCATTTTCCTGAAGCTCAACAGTTATATTATCATCAAGAGTTGTTCCATATAATTGTGTTTCAGAATCTTTTACAGATACTTTATTTCCAAGGGAAAAATAAATACCTGCAAGAACTACTTTTATTCCATCTATATTAACGTTTCCGTTCATTCTAACAGAACCGTCAGCACCGGAAGTTATTTCCTGACCTATTGATCCATCTTCATTTTCTGTATATGAACCGGGAGCCAGGACATAGATTGTCTTTTCTCCGATTGTATCCAGTTTATCCTTCGCTATATTAAGATCGCCGTCATACTCGCCATTTTCAACCTTTACATATACGTCACCTTCACCGGCCCCTGCTACAGCATCTTCTATCTGTTTCTGGATAGCGTTCTCTATAATATTCTCGGCTGTCTGTTCTTCTACCGCAGGCGTAGAAGTTGTTGCTTCCTTGCCTTCCATGGTATCAACCGATCCCTCATCCGTATCCTCTTCTTCGCCCGTATCTGTATCCGGAACACCTGCAAGATAAACTGATGGTGCTGCCAATAATCTCATTTCAGGCTCAGCACTTGGAGATGCTAACATCGAAGTTCCCAAAAGAGCTTCCGTATCAGCATCTTCATTATTATCAGTGCTTATCGGCTCAGCAGAAAGAGAATCCGCTTCCAATTCTACATTCTCATCTGCTGGTGTTACAGTAACAGGCTCTGTGCTCTCTTCGGAAGAAGGCACTTGTATCGTTTCTGTACTTTCCTCCGCTGTAGGCGCAGGTATAATTTCTTCCTGTTCCTGCGTTTGAATTGTTTGAATTTCCGGTGTCTGATCATTAGGCATGTCATCTTCCTGAGCAGATACCCTTAGCTCAGCAGTGCTACCAAAGCCGAGCACCAATATCAAAACAATTAGATACTTCGCTATTTTCTTCATGTTCCAACCTCCGGGTCACTGAAATGAATACGATAGGTTTCTAGTTCTGTATATAAGGCAACTCATTTAGCATATATAATTCTTCATTTTCAATAGTAATATATCTGGCATTTTCGTTCTTTGTAGTCCATTTCTCTCCGTTATAGTTCCAACAGCCGATCATATTACCTGCTACGTCAAATTGAGATAACTGAACATAATACTCACCTGGATAAACATCGAGACAAATTGTATCTCTCCCCTTTTCCGGCCAGGACATAAAAACCATTCCTGTTTTATCAATCATTTCCAGTCTTGTCCTGCTCCAATCAATCCATGGTGGTAAAACAAATAAAATCTGACTTGTTCCAACATCAATATATTCGTAATAATCTTTTGTATTAAGCCATAGATTATTAATACTATCCCCTGCTAACTTCGCTACTTCATCATTACCGGAAAGTCTGCAGGCAAATGGCAACATTTCTGATATATCAAAAAATCCTGTACCAGGTGTCATTGCGTATATAAGACTAAACCAAATTGAGAGGAGTTCATTTGCAGTAAGATCTGAATCAATATACATTTGAAAAAATGCATTTCCTATAAGGCTGCTGTTTATATGTACACCTCCAAGATCATTGAAATCCGCGGGAATTGTCGCAGACGGAACATAGAATACACTTCCCACTCGCGATGGTTGTCCGAAAGCCTCCGGAATGCATAAATCCCTTAACGGTTGCCCGGCATCTTCACCAATATAAAACAGGGCTTTTTCACTACTCTCTATCCCTTCTTTCTCCTCATAATACAGATCAGCGATTTCTCCCATTATGTCACTTATTCCCTCATTGATTGCTCCCATTTCATTCTTATATATAATATCGGTTAAAGCTGCTGATGTTACACCATGAGTATACTCATGAGTTACTACATCAATAGCGTCGGAATAAACATTTGCCTTTGAACAAGCTGCAAAAATTTGTGCATTTTCAGCCTGTCCCAGATATGAGAGATTATCTATAGGATTATGTTGTTCATCACAATAATCCATCAACAATAGTATCGGACCTCCGACTCCGTCAGGTCCATACCAGCCTTCATCAGCATAAAAATCGTAACATTTCACATAATTGTTATATGCTTTTATATACTGAGGATCCCAATCTTTATTGTTGCTTGAGCTTATAACCTTAACCTCATTGTTATACTTAAATTCCCAGTAATCTGCACAAATAATTTTTCTTTCTTTATCCTGCAGATAGTATGTTTGGCCCTTCTTAGCTATTGGTACAGTTACGCTAAAACTTTTTCCCTTATAATTCACATAGGTATCTGTAAAAGAGGTTTCATCCATTGCATCAAACAAACTTTCAATCCCACTTAATTCTCTTTTTCCATCATCCTTAAGATTTACATAGACAGGTCTGTTTCCGATATACTTCCCGTCTCTGGATACATAATGCTCTATACATGGCGTTTCATATGCATCTAGATTTTTGTACGGATTATCCGTAAACACCGTATAAACTTTAGTGGTATATTCCTGACCCGTTACATTATCCGATCGCCTTCTGATTTCCAATTCGGGTTCATCCGTATAAAAAACATAGCTTACATCAGGATTGTTTTCGGAAAGAAATTCTTTTACTACCTCAAGTGCCACCGCCGGTTCAACAGTGTTTTCGCCTGAATCGGAATATGGAATGATGGTTGAAGAAATCCCTTTCATATAGCCATCTTTATCCAATATAAGCTTTACAACATTTGATTCATTGATTGATTCACCCTGTTTCTCTTTAAAAACAACATAAGTATTTCCAAAATCATCTACCAGTAAAAAATACTGTTCAAGATCAATCTCTTTGTCATAACTAATTGCCGGTCTTATCATTTCCATAACTTTGTCATAGTCTTCCGGTGTAAGACACGGTTCCTCACAGATGGTACCCTGCATGAAAGTAATATATCCATATTTGTTAGTTACTATCTTCAGACTATCGCCATTTATTCTATTCAATTCATTAAAAACTTCTTGTGCATCTGCATCATTTTCTGCATTGAATGTTTTCGTACAATATTTATCCTGCAGCTCAAAATCATATATGTATTCATCTTTATAATCTTCTTCATATTCGGAGTCTTCTTCCGACGCCATCTCTTCAAACGCTTCTTCAGAGGAGATTGCATCAACAGCCATTTCATCAACGCTGCTACCACACGCAGAAATAATCAACGAAGGAATAATAAAATATACTATTTTACTGATAATATGTTTATCACTCATCTGATTTACCCTGGGCAATTGCCGTTAAAATGTTTGCTGAAGCGGTTGTAAGTTCCGGTTTGTCATTATTATTTATGACACGTTTTAAATCATCTATTCCCTCATCAACTTTTCCGCAAGATACTCTGCAAATGCCTAAATCATAATAAACTTCTGTATCCTTTTTCCCCTCTTCTATGGCTTTTTCAAAGTCTTCAATAGCCGCCTCATATTCTTCCAAAGCCATATTATCAATACCTCTGTAGAAATAAATCTCACTGTCCTTTGTATGTTCAAGCAATTCGTCTATGTACGCTATGCTTTGCTTATATTCATCCTGATGCATATATGAGAGTGCTGCGATATACTTGCACAGGTTACTATTCTCCTCTATCTCCTTTTGAGTATCGTCTGATACATTTTCTGGCAAATTCAAAATGGTTGGTGAATGCAGATAATCCTCAGAATATTCTGAAGCTGCTTCATATTCACTATTTGCATAAGTTGCTATCGCAAGATGTAGATTAAGCACATCTTCATCTTCCAATCCTGAATACTTTGCCATTTCCAGATCATTTACTGCCTCAGAATAGCTTCCAAGCTGCAAAAATGCCAAACCTCTTACATAGCACAAGGATGGAGACACCTCTTCTTCGTCATAGTACAAAGATGCAATATCAGCTGCTTCTTGATACATTCCGGAATTGTAATAAAGATCACTTAAAATCTCAGCAAGCTCCTTTTTTACGTCTGGATCCTGCTCACTATTTAACGCTTCGTTAGCTTTATCAATTGCCGCCATGTAATCACCTTTATCGACCAACTCCGACAAAGTGGCATAGTCATTGATTTTATCTAAATTATCGTAAACACCTACATCTTCAGCATTATTTTGACTTATTTCTTTTAAGGCATTTTCCGAATCCGAAATATTCTCATACAATGATCTTACCTGTGAACGCATTACACTGTAGCTGATTGCTACAAAGATCATAACAATCGCAAGTGCTCCAGCGAGCAATCGTACCCATTTTTTGTAATACCAACGTACAGTCTTTGAATTAGTTTTTTCGGTTTTTTCAGTATTTTCAAATTCCATTTTGGCCCCCGTTATGGTATATGAATCATCGTTTAACTGTAACATTTGAAACTATTATTCAAAATTCTTTTTAATATTTCGATATTTTATTATCCCATTAAAAATAAAAAAAAACACAAAATGGAACAAACTGTTCCTCTTTACAGTTAATAATTAATCCCTGTTTAATTTTTTATTTACCACATATTTATTTACTCACCCTCAAACCACTACAATCCCGCTTCTGTATAAATACTTCAACTTCTTAACATGAAGCTGCTGCATCCCTCTCTTTTAGCTTTTGTTTATTCTCATACATCTCCTTATCGGCGCGATCAAATATTTCCGAAACGTAATTTAGTCCATAATTGGAGATGTTAACACTAAAATAATGCAATAAAAGAGCTACCACTTGCTAAATTCTCTTTTAGCATGCCAAAAGGTCCCAAAAAGTAGTATTATTAATGTATGTAATATAGTTATCATTTTGACTTGCAAACGATTAAAGGAGCATAGATGAATACCAACAATGCAGTCAATAGCATTACCAAGGGTATAGGACAATTTAACGCTGAAGCCAGTGTCGTAGTAGACGATGCTTCTCCTTTATTTGACATATCTGCATATCCTGAGGATCAGCATGAACTCTTAATTGAGTGCAACAGACGAATTGAAGAGGCTAACAGCAAATACCGTATAGCCAGATATAAAGAGGATATATTTGCCAAGGGATTAAAAGCCGGTATGTACTTCTGTACCTTTGATCGCAACGAAAACCTGCTGAGTTTTGAATTCAACGATGAGACCAGGCAAATGTTGGGCTACGATGGAATCGAAGATCTTCCCAATGAGTTCGACAGTTGGGTCAAAACTCTTGTTCCGCAGGAGCGCGATGACATCGTTAAATTATTCTGGGATTCAATCCGCATTCACCGCGATCTTCCTGATATTACTCACGCAACCTATCGCATGCAAAAGAAAGATGGAAGCATCATCTGGGTCACCGGTGCCGGAAGATTCATAAGACGCCCCGATGATGGCTCTTTGGAAATCTATATGGGATGCTATCGTGATATTACTGCCCACAAAGCACTCAAAGAACATGTAAAAATAATAGAGGCCTTGGGCAGTATCTTCAACTTTTCTTTATATATAGATGTCAGCGATATGAGTTATCATATGATCAGCACCAATGAATATGTTGAGAAGGTTCCAAAAGATCCGGACGCTTTCAAATTTTTAAAAGCAAATGTTGCCTCCTCAGTTGCAGAGAGTTTCCACCAAAGTCTGTATGACTGGCTTGATAAGGATAACATCCTTACCGCTATCAACGAGCATGAATCTACAACAATGGAGTTTTACAGCGAAAGTGCTCATCGCTGGTTCAATGGCGTTTTCATGATTGGTGATCGAAATGAAGATGGCAGCATATCACACATTGTCTATGGTTGCGTGGATACAACAGATGCCAAGCTGCAAAATCTGGAACAGCAGAAAATAATATCAGAATTCGAGTCAGAAATATATATAGATTCTCTATCCAAGGTTCGAAACAGAAAGTTTTTGGATGATAAACTCATCTTTAAACCCTGTAAAGCTGTGGTCATGGGTGATATCGATTTATTTAAAGAAGTCAATGACACTGCCGGTCATCAGAGCGGTGATGAAGCCATCGCAAAAGTCGCAAATATTTTGGAGCATTCCGTACGAAAAGATGATGTAGTCGTACGTTATGGCGGCGATGAATTTATGATGGTCTTCTTTGATATCACTAAACAGGACCTGGAAAATAAGCTTTTACAATTAAAAGAGGCTTTAAAAGATGTTACTATCGATAATAATCCAGAAATCCGTATAACCATGAGTTTCGGTGGTGCCTTCGGAACTGAGCTTGTAGGCAACCTGATCAAAACTGCAGATAAGGCACTCTATGAATCTAAAAAGGTTCGAAATACATATACCGTGATTGAAATATAAGAGAAAAAATGAGTGCATTGGCATTAGTTGCATCGGGAAAAGCTGTCAACCATTTCCTGAAGCTCAACATATCTGTCCATTTTGCGTTCTATTTCAGCATCAACTTCCTCTTTTTCCCTTGTCAAAGCAACAAGTTTTGGATAGTCCGTAGCAGCAACTACTATCTGTGCTTCCAGGTCAGCACTCTTTTCCTCGAGCTTTTCAATTTCTGATTCTATACTATCGTACTCTTTCTGCTCGTTATAGGAGAGCTTGGTTTTCTCACGTGGCGCACGATACTGAGTTTTAGAGGCTTTTGGTTCAGCCTGAGGAACAGATTTCTCACTGGGAGAAACTTCTGTCTGCTTCTTGTGCACCAGATAATCTGAATAACCGCCCTCGCTCTGATAGAGGCTTCCATCTGCTTCAAATGCAAAAATCCTTGTGACAACACGATCCAAAAAGTATCTGTCATGGCTGACAGTAATGATTATTCCGGCAAATCCATCAAGATAATCTTCCAATATTCTAAGAGTCTGTATATCGAGGTCATTAGTAGGCTCATCCAAAATGATCACATTGGGCTGCTCCATCAGTACTCTCAAAAGGTAAAGTCTTCTCTTTTCACCGCCCGAAAGTTTTGAAATCGGTGCATATTGCATATCCGGGCTAAAAAGAAATCTCTCGCACATAACAGATGCAGAAACAAGCCCCTCTGCTGTTCTGATAAATTCTGCAGTATCTTTTATGTAATCAATTACTCTTTTATCCTCATCCAAAGCCTCATTTTCCTGGCCAAAATATCCAATCTTTATGGTCTGACCGATTTCTACTGTGCCACTGTCAGGCGTCACAGTTCCAACAATAGTCTTTAAAAAAGTCGACTTTCCGCATCCATTTGGTCCTATGATCCCGATTCTGTCGAGCTTATTGAAAGTATAGGAAAAATCCCTGAAAAGCGTTTTTCCTTCATAGGACTTTGAAATATTCTCAATTATTATTGTCTTATTCCCCATTCTGCTTGGAAGTGAACTAAGTTCAACCTGTCTCTCCTCCTCAGGGCGCTGTCTGTCCCGAAGTTCCTCAAAGCGCTGAATATGAGCCTTTTGCTTAGTTGAACGGGCTCTCGCGCCTCTTAACATCCATGCAAGATCCTTACGGTAAAGAGCCTGTGCTTTTCGCTCTGCAGCCTGCTCATAATCCAGTCTCTGCTGTTTAAGCTCCAAAAAGCCCGAATAACTGGCTTCATATCTATATGCACTTCCTTTATCTATCTCCAGAATCTGCTTAGTAACTTCATCGAGGAAATATCTGTCATGCGTGACCATAAGAAGCGCACCACGGAAATGCTTAAGGAAATTTTCAAGCCACTCGATCATATCAGAATCCAAGTGGTTTGTAGGCTCATCCAGTATCAAAAGATCTGCCGGAGTCATGATAGCAGCTACAAGTGCAGCTCTCTTTTTCTGACCTCCCGATAATATAGAAGGATCGCACTCCGGATTATCTATGCCAAACTTAGCAAGATTGGCCTTTATCTCACCCATTTTATCCCAGTGGTCGTCGCCATCATAAATCGTATCAGTTATATTTTCCAAAAGAGTCTTGTTCATATCAAACACCGGGTTCTGTGGCAAATATGAAATCCTAAGTCCGTTATTGGCTATAACCTGCCCGCTATCCGGTTCCACTTTGCCTGCCACGATTGCCAGGAGCGTTGATTTACCTGTTCCATTAGTTCCTACAACACCAATCTTGTCAGTGTCATTTATTCCAACGGAAATACCGCTAAGAACCGGTTTTGACATGTATGTTTTTGATATGTTTTCAACATTTAAAATGTTCATAAAAAAGCCTCTGTTTCTTTTAATAATTCTATAAGATACACCTCATATTACTGAATCTCAAACCTAAAGTCCATAAGAAATAAAATCTTGACTCTAAAAAAAAAAATGGCGTATACTCTACAATTAGCATTTATAAAAGGAGGATAATAAACAAATGGATACGATTCAGATACTTAGAGATCTTGTGATCATAATAGTAAGTGCAAAGTTCTTTGGACTTATTGCAAGAAAGCTTCACGCACCGCAGGTTGCCGGTGAGATCATCGCAGGTCTCCTCATAGGACCTACACTTTTTAACCTAGTGGAAGCCGGGGACTTCCTCTCAGGAATGGCTGAGATTGGTGTAATACTGCTTATGTTCAGCGCAGGTCTTGAAACAGACATAGACAAGCTCAAAAAATCAGGTGTAAAGGCAACAATCCTTGCATGCACAGGTGTTGTTGTCCCTCTTGCCTTCGGTACTATTTTGTACATGGCATTTTACGGATTTGCCGCTCCCGGATCTACTGAGTTTACAAAAGCTCTTTTCATAGGAACTATCCTTACAGCTACTTCCGTTAGTATAACAGTTCAGGTGTTAAAAGAACTTGGAAAGATATCTACTGACGTTGGAACTACAATCATGAGTGCAGCTATCATCGATGATGTAATTGGAATTGTTGTTCTTACTGCTGTTCTCGGTCTTAAGGACCCTAACGCAAATCTTGCTGCCGTATGTCTTAAAACAGTTGCTTTCTTTGCGCTTTCAGTAGTGGTTGGAATTGTAATCTTCAAGATCATGAAGAAAATGGAACAGAGATGGCCTCATAACAGAAGAATTCCGATTCTTGGTCTTGCTCTTGCATTTGCAATGGCTTATGTAGCCGATAAATACTTTGGTGTCGCAGATATTACAGGTGCTTATGTAGCCGGTATCATATTGAGCTCACTTCAGACTTCAGATTACATCGACAGAAAGATGGATATCAACTCATATATGATCTTTGGACCAGTATTCTTCGCAAGTGTAGGTCTTCAGACCAATCTGAGAACCGTTGACATGACAATCCTCGCATTCTCAGCTGCTTTTGTTATTGTTGGACTTCTTGGTAAGGTAGTTGGTTGCGGAGTTGTTGCAAAATGCCTTAAATACAATAATTCAGATGCTTTAAAGATTGGGGTAGGTATGATGACAAGAGGTGAAGTAGCCCTTATCGTAGCACAGCGTGGTCTTAAGGCAGATATTGTTGACAGCAGATATTTCACTGCAGTCATTCTTCTTATCATATTGAGTTCAATACTGACACCTATCATTTTGAAAGCCATTTATGCTTCGGATGACCGTTCTGCCATAAAGAATAAATAAGATTTAGTTTTTTTTAATTTTTTTATCATATTTATTTCACATTTTTCCATTGAAAGGAAATACCTAATGATGTAATATACATTGCTGTGCTATTTTTTACAAAAGGAAAAAAGGAATTACTTAAATGGAAAATCAATTATACTCTTATGAAGAAGTTTGTAGTCTTATTCAGGATAAAGGTATGATAATGACTATGATGCGCGATGAAGATCTTAATAAACTCTGTCAGTTTGGTAGCCGCGGATCAATTCTGAATGTTAATACTCTTTTATTTAATCGCTACCAGATCCACGCGAATGAAAAAGACTATAATGCAATCAAGAGAATGGCTGAATCAGAAGGTCTTGCCATTGTTATAAGAGAAAACGAAAAGGACGAGGTAGAGGATGCAATCTCCGGCTATGAAGAGATTGAAAGCAAAGCTATCCTATTTATCAAGAACGGAAACCGAGTGTTACAGCTAAACGATACTGATAAATCACTACCTCATGAGATAGTTTTTTTCACTAATGACAATCTCGATCTTGTACTTGAGTGTCTTTGCGAGAATGACAGCTATAAGCCAAAGCCGAAATCAACTTCACCGGTAGTTAAGGTTGTAAAGCCGGTTGAACCTGAACTTACTGATGATGAGATAAAAGAGATCTTTGCTGAAGGTTGTGAAGTTAATCATAAGACCTACGGCCATGGATTGGTAAAAACTGTATTAAATGGCAAACTCACTGTAGAATTTGATGATTCAGTAGAAAAAATCCTTTCTGCTAAGATTTGCATAAAAAACAAGCTTCTTTCAGTAGTTTGATCATAAAAATGATGGGGTCTGTCGCACTAATTAGTGTGGCAGACCCTTTTATATTTGATGTATATAATATATTTTTTATTTCTGTTAGATATGTTATATATCCAATATATTATTATCTCTATCAGATAGCTTCAAACCCTTTTTCCAAGTTATCAATAAATTTCCATGCAGCTTCTTTTCCGCCTTTAATCTCAAATGTAAAGATAGAAGCTCCTCCATTAGCTGCTAGTGCCTGAATTGTATAAGTTATAGCTGCAGCCCCTGAGGCTACTGCCAATGCTGCGCTTCCACCTTCAAGCGCTGCAACTTTATAGCTTGACCATAAAGTTTATAATTATTTTATTTGTACGTCAGAAAAACTACATGATTGTGTAGTAGTATAAATAGAAATAGATCTAACCGGTTTCAGCACTAACGGGGAGGTGCTAGTATGGCGATGGAAAAATCAGAGCTTAATGTAAAAGGAAAATGTAAAACAATAGACACAGTTAGCTTTAACGGCAAATATATTGATATAGATATAATAAAAAAGCGTATCATATCAGCGGTTGCCATAATTGGCGGTCTCGCATTTGCAGGCGTCGTTATATTCCTGTGAGTTTTTATTTCCCTAAAAGTAAGGCTGAGCGTTAGCTCAGCCTTTTTCTTTAAAAACATCTGTTATTAAAATTTCCTTGAACCCCGCACAAGTAGTGCATATTGTAACTTGATAGTCTGAAATTTCTTTTCTGATAAGATAAAGCTCTTTAGTATAAAACAGATCACTTCCTGATCTTACATCCAGCTCTATATTTAAGGGTTCCATTGAAAGACCTTTTCCATAGTACTTCATAATACTCTCTTTTGCAGTCCAAAGAGCAGTATAGAGAATATCCATATCACCGCCAAGATGCTCCACCTGCATAATTTCACTTTCAGTAAAAACTCTTTTGACAAGCCCTGGCTCAAAGTGGCTCTTTTTCTGAATATCTATTCCTATCTCGTTGTCAGAAACAGCTATTATAGCCCTTTCTCCAGAATGAGAAAGGTTAAAAAACACATCACTTCTCCCCTTTATATAGGGCTTTCCGGCGCCTTTCTCAATAATCTCATAAGAATAGATTCCTTCAGTCTCCAGAGCTTTCTTTAAAAGAATTCCAGCAGCCAGCGATAAGAGCTTATTCTTCTGCGGTTTGAAAGAATCTATTTTTTTCTTTCTTTCAGGTGACATCTGGTCATACCAGTACTCATATACATTATTATCTGAAATACAATTTATATCCACTATATAAATTCTGTTCAAGTCTTACCTTTCTCCCTTATTGCTCCGCTTTCATAGGCTTTTAGCAGGTCTTTGAGGTCTTCTATCTGATTTAGAAGGCTTTTTCCTACATCAGTATCCCTGACCAGTATTCTCTTCTTTGTCTTCTCCGTAATCTGAATCTCAGGCGTGTTCTCCTGTCCCTTTATGAAGGCTTTATGTTTGGCAAGTGCAAGATGATGAGAATTAAATATTAGTGTATATCCTGCAATTCCTGTCTGTTCATGGTAGGCTTTTGAGATTCCACCATCGATTATATATAGTTTACCGCCTGCTTTAACAGGACTCTCACCTTTTTTGGTCTTGACCGGAACATGTCCATTTATAATGTGTGCCCATTCAGGATCAAGCTTGAATTCTCTGAGTATTTTATCAGCATATTCCTCTTTTGCTGAAAATGTATAATAAGGGTTGTGCTTTTCTTCACATAATTCCTTCTCATTTCTCAAAAACAGACGCTCAAAAGTTGATATCTTATCCTTTCCAAACAGCGGTGAATTTGGCCCACACCACAAATACCACATAAGATCAACTGCATCCTGCTTTTTCTCATAATCATCCCTTTGATCAAGAAAATACGCGTCATGAATTTTTACATTTAGGTAATCCATAAGCTCTTTTCCACTAAAACTTCCATCCCGGGTCTTCATGCATGTAAAATTACCCTTATCATCCATAGGAATACAACCATGGAAAAGCAGATTATTATTTATAGACCTGTACATTGCCCCGTGAGAATACAGGAATTTAACATGCTTTGTAAGAACTTGAGAGTGGATGAAACTAAGACGAAGAGTCCTTACAAGCTCTTCCTCACCTTCTGACAGCGCATATGGATCTTTGGGATCTACCGTAGGAAAATTCGTGTCATTAAGTTTATATTTCTTATTACCGACCTTAACAGTCCCCTCACTGTAATCTATCTTATCCAAAAGAAGTCTTTTTTCCAGGCCATATTCCGGGTGCTTTTTGATAAGCTGTCCCTCTAACTTCAACTGAATTATGCTTATAGCCTTATACATCTTTGCAGCAAGTGTTGGATTTACTGAATCATACTTACTCTCATCGAGAATATGCATTTTAAAGCAACTACAAGGATCATTTCTGTAGATTTCTGCAGCAAACATCGAAAGCGGCCTTAAATTTATTCCATAGCCATCTTCCAGGGCATCAAATGAATTGTAACTTATCCCAATCCTGAGCACATTTGCAATGCACGCGGTATTGCCACAAGCTGCTCCCATCCAGTCGATATCGTGGTTTCCCCACTGAATATCCACATCATGAAAATTCATGATTTCTTCCATGACAAGGTCTGGTCTTGCTCCTCTGTCAAAAATATCTCCTATTATGTGGAGTGAATCTATGGTCAGATTCTGTATAAGTTCGCAGAGAGAAATTATGAACTCATCCGCAAAGTCAATCTCTATTATTCCGCTTATTATCTCGTTATAGTAGAGCTTTTTGTTAGAATCGTTCATATCAAGATGCAAAAGTTCATCTATGGCATACGCATAATCTGAAGGCATCTTTTTTCTTACTTTGGATCTTGTATATTTTGAACTTACAACACGGCAGATTGAAATAAGCCTGTTGATAGTTATCTTCTGATGCTCATGTAACTCTTTGGTACTGATTGATTCGTCTCTTCTGATCTTACCTATTACTTCTCGCGGATAATATATGAGGTTTGCCAGCTCAAGCTGCTCTGCCTCAGACATCATGTTCCCAAATGTTTCTTCAATCTTGGCCCTGATAATACCCGAGGAACTCCTTAAGAGGTGCGAAAAAGCCTCATATTCCCCATGGATATCTGAAAAGAAATATTCTGTTCCTTTAGGCAAAGCACATATAGCCCGCAGGTTGATTATCTCTGCAGCTGCTTTCCTTGAGCTTGGAAATTCCTTACTCAGAAGCCTTAAATACTCAATATCTCTCATACTCTCTCCTCTAATAACTCCAGTTTATTATCTGACATACTCCGTTCGGATGCGGATACCGTAACCGACCAAAATACGGTCGTTAACGGTATCCAGCTCCTATAATTCCCCCTATTACATAGAAAAGCCGCATATTTCTATGCGGCTTAAATAAATATCTTTATTCGATTGTTAAAATATCAACAAATCCTGTTACTTCAAAGATTTCTTTAATTTCTTCATTGGCGTTCTTCACGACCATCTCGCCCTGTTTATTCATTACTTTCTGAGCAGATAAGAGAACTCTCAGTCCCGCAGATGATATATACTCAAGATTAGCCAGATCAAAGTCAAGCTTTGTAATGCCGTCAAGAGCGGTCTTAAGCTCATCATCGAGCTGAGGTGCTGTTGTCGTATCAAGTCTTCCCTCCAGAGCAACAGTAAGTTGTGATCCATTAGCTATTTTGTTAATTGTCATATTAGGCTCCTCTCATAAAAATCATTTATTGTTAAGGGCACAAACAACAGTCATATCTACTCTGTCCCCTTTAACTCCTACAATAACATCCTTCGCAACGTTGGCAACAATGGACTTTTCAAGCTCATCCCATGCCTCTTTTGCGCTTTCACTGGTATCAATACTGTCGGAAAGAGCATTTCTATACTCATACAGCGACCATGATATTCCGGAATCTGCCAAACCTTCTGTGCTTCCGTACATACCCATTGTACCATAGGATATATACCCGCCGCCATACTCCTGCTGTAATTTCATAACATTATTATAACCAAGAATACCGTTTTCAATGACATCTCTGACTTTGTCCATGAAGCCCTTTACTGCAACATTACCTTCAGAGGACATATCCAAAAGAGTATTCTTTTTTTCAGAATCCATAAGCGTTTTTGCTGTAAGCTTCAAGCAAGCCTCATTCTTATACTTCTCAAACCATACAACTGCACTGTATTCGCCGGTCATCTCCTTAAGCATTCCAATGGTTTCTTCAAATACCAGTTTAAGATGCATTGCATCTTTATTGCTAAGTTCAAGTACATCTATAGCTTTGTCAGCCCTTCCATTGGCATTCGATCCCTGAATGTAGTCACTATCGACAATAATTGGATCTGTGACTATCTGTGGAACGCTTGAACCTACTGAACTTAAGGCTTCAGAAAAGTCCTTTATTACTAACATCTTAATCTTATTTTTATCTATAGAAACGATAATGTCATCTGCAAGGTTCGCAACAAGCGATCTCTCCAGATCGTCCCATGCTTCTTGAGAATACTTATCTTCACGTCTCTTTTTCAAAATACCATTTCGATAATCTTTTAATGTCCAGGTTCTTTCTGCAGGTGCTTCAAACAAAAATGCCTTCACAAGCTGACCAAAAAAACCTGACTTTGCACTGTTCTCACCTGTTGTAGCTACTGAAATAAGTTCTTTTTGCTTGTTTGAATCTATATTGTTATCTGCTGAAAGATAAATGTTTGTGAGCTTTGAGCCTCCCTCAAACCACATCTCTACTGTGGTCTCATCAATAATAGACTTTGCAAGCCTCAATACTTCCTCCGTTAGAAGTCTGAGCCTCAAAGCATTTTTCCCCTCAAGCTTAATATCGAAGATATAATCATCCAAAAGCTGATAGGCTCTATCAATATCTTTGTCTATATTAGTGATTCTAATGTGCTCTGACTGCATATTCTTGTCCCCCTTCAGCAAATAGTCTATACACACCTATTATATACAAAAATTCGCAAAAATAATATGCAATAAAAAGAAAATTACGCTAAAATATCCTGCAATTTTCCTAATGCTTCTCTGTGTCTTAGTTTTGTTATACCATATGAAAGATTCATTTTTTTGGAAACTTCCTGCAAGGTAAGCCCTTTATAGTACCTGAGTACAATAATATCTCTTTGCTCTTCAGATAGCTTTAAAAGAGCCGTTGCTAATTCACTTAAAGATTCCTGTGTAAGAACGTCTTCCTCTATACTGCTTTTTGTGTCTGACAAATCCTCCGGGATTTCAGAATGAATATGATTAGTCCTGTAAAAGTCAATCACTGTATTACTGGTAATAGAATAAATCCAAGTAGATATTCTCGCCTTGGATTCATCAAAAGTATCCAGTTTGTCATAAACTTTTACAAATACATCCGCACATAAGTCTTCAGCATCTTCGTGTGAATTGACATGATTCCTTATGTATGCAAATACTTTGTCCTTGTAGTCAGTGTAAATCTGTTCCTTTGAAGGAATGCCCCCCATGTTGCCGTTACTCCTTTATTTATGTTTCTTTTTTATCATTAGGCCCTTTGATGTATGGATCCCCAGCAGCAACTACGAATTCCAGATCATCATCAGATAGCGCCTGTTTGTCCAATGAATATTTCTCTTCAACCCCGCGAATCACTTTTTCAAGATCAGGATTAGATGAAAACTTCTGATAATCGAAAAGTCGTGATAATTTATTTTCCATGATATTACCTCCGTTTGGAATCATATTTGGTTTCACTTATATATACGAACCAAAATATATTCCGGCAATTTTATTTTTGAGCATAATCATCAGGATACGGCTCAATCCCCAGCACATACCTGACCTGTTTTTCCAATTGTTCATCAGACAATCCTGCAGAAAATGCGTCTATATCCTCCAAAAGCCCGATATCCGCGTATTTCTTTTCATCTGTGCTGCTTAGCACCAGGAAAATCTCCCCGTTTTCTTCAAAATCGGCACTGTCAACTCTGTAATAATTATTCTTATATTGATAAATCTTTCTTTGATGAAATTTTTCAATGTTTTTTTCATTAATATCTAATGGAACAGCACCATATTTCTCAAAAACAGACTCTAAAAAATTAAGTTTTACTTCGATCTCGTCTTTTGTAAACATAGCCATCCAACTCCTAGGAATTCTCCTCAAGTTTACGAACACGCTCTGCTTCGTCTAAAACCTTCTCAACCCACATGTCATCCGGTTCCAATACCCTAAATACCCTAAATCCGTATATCTTAGAATTTTCAATTATCACATCTTCATCATCGATATGAAGTGATATCCTGTAGTGATTGGGTAATTTCTGTGGCAAAAGAGTTGTTCTATTGCCCTGAACTTCAGCTTTATGCCTGTACCCGTTCACTATCTGTGAAAATTTGATATTGTAATACCTGAAAAGTGTTCTGATATATACTTCTGACCTAAATGATGAAGTATAGACCCACACCTCGAATCCCCTGTCCTGAAGTTCATGTACAAGTCTTACAGTTCCCTTTCTAAGCCTCTCCGGGAACATTTTATTTAACGGGAATCGAAGTTCCGGTTCTACCTCATAATTATCTGGTGAAACGAATATTACATCATCCAAATCAAACGAGATTTTCATCTGCTATCCCCAATTTTAACACTAATATACGAATAATCGCAAATCTATAATTGCTGTCTCTCTACAAGTTCTGTAAAATACCCTTTTTTTGCCACAAGCTCATCATATGTACCATCTTCAACAATTTTCCCGCCATCCAAAACAACTATCCTGTCACAGTTTTTTATAGTTGAAAGTCTGTGCGCAACAACAATTCTTGTGCACTTTAGATTGTATAGCGCATCTGATACTTTTTTCTGAGTAATATTATCAAGAGCGCTTGTAGCCTCATCCAATAAAAGAACTTTTGGCTTTGGAGCAATAGCTCTGGCTATCATAATGCGCTGTTTCTGGCCTCCGGATATTCCGCCTTGCCCTTCTGATATTATCGTGTTCATTCCCATTGGCATCTTTTCAATATCATCTGCTATTCCTGCAATCTCAGCAGCTTCCCATGCTTCATCCAATGAAAGAGTTGGTGCTGAAATAACAATATTTGAATAAATATCTCCTTCAAAAAGAGATCCTGTTTGGGTAACACTGCCTATTTTTCTCCTAAGTGAACCAAGATCAAGCCTCTCCAAATCTCTTCCATCATAGTAGATTGCACCTTTCTCCGGCTTTTCGAATCCCAGTAACAGCCTTATGATTGTACTCTTTCCACAACCTGTTTTACCGACTATGGCAACATATTCTCCCGGTTTTATCTTAAGATTTAGGCCACTTAATACATATGGAGTAGTTTCACTATATCTAAAAGATACATTGCTGATCTCCACTCCACCTATAAGCTTGTCAACAGCAATCTTGCCTTCAGAACTTTCAGGCTCTGCATTTAATATTGGCTCTGCAAGACTCAGTACAGGATTTATCTGCGCTGCAGATATTGCGACGGACTCAAATCCATTAAATACCCCCTGATAATAGCCAAAGGCAACGCCAAATGCAACGTAGTCTCCCGGTGTTACCCCGCCCTTTACTGCTGTATAATACAAAATAATCGAACCAATAATAGTAATGGCTTTACTAATAGTTCCACTGAATATAATGGCTGCCGGAGGTCTATAGCTTAATCGTGCACTCTGATTATAGTTGTTTGCCCACTTTGCAAAAGCTCTTTTCTCTGCTCCCGCAAGCTTTATCTTTTGAATTCCATTGATAAGTGCATAACTAAGGCCATCTTCATCCGCATCATATTGCATGATCTTCTTATTAATCTTTGTTCTCACCAATATTGTCGCTATAGAAACGATCATACTTGTAAATAATATGGCTATTGACGGAACAACCAAGCACTTTGCGAAATTTCCAATCTGAAACAGATACAAAAGTGACACAATAACAGTTACAGGCAATGTAAAAAAGTTTTCTACAAGTAGGCTGCATATCGTTCCCACTGCATCTATTCTCGAAGCTAATTCTCCCGAAGTATAATCTTTAAAAAAACTTGCCGGTAAGTATAATATCCTGCTCATTACTGCTGACTCAACACTTACAGAGTTTTTTATCTCAATTCGCTCCTTCACCAGCTCAGAAGAAGCCTCAAAGAGCTGGTTCGCAATAACTACCATAAAAAAGTAGACAGCAGTACCAACAAGCATGCTTATATTGTGCTTTTTCATAACATACCCGGTTATAAATCCCGTTAACTGCGTAGTTACTATCGATCCAAGTGTAAACGAAAGTGCAAGTAATGCAAAAAAGATAAGATCCCCCATATCCATGCAATCTTTCATATAAATCAAAAGATCTGTCACAGTGAGCTTTTTTCTCGGAAGAGGTCTGTAAAAACAATAAGCTTCATCCAAGAAATCCTTGTAATTTTTTGCGTTTACCGTCACTTTTTTCTTTTTATCATAGTTGTAATACCTATATCCGCCACCTCTTTTAGGTAAAAGAGCTACCGGCTTATCCTGATTTCCAAGATATGCCAGCATTGGTCCATAAGCATCCTTATACCACTTGCCCTCAAGGGTTATCCTCCTATACATTATCCCATAGGCTTTTACAGCGTCTTTAAGATCTGAAGTCACCTCTTTGGGCGTAAATCCAAAGTATTCTATGATTTCCTCCACTGCTTTCCGGGCAATATGACGCCTGTCCAGCATAAGCGACTCATACTTGCCACTTATGGAAGACATCATATTGTACATGGAGTCTTCAAAAATATTCTGATCACTTTTTATTCTTTGCCTTATCTGTTCGTCAAACCAGCCCACGTTCGCCCCTCATCATTCATTGACAACAAGCTCGGTATAATAACCATTCTTTGCCATCAGTTCATCATGTTTTCCTCGTTCAACCACTTCGCCATCCTTGAGAACAAGGATTTCATCGCAGTCGCGTATTGTAGATAGCCTATGCGCTATTACAATACATGTAATTCCCCTGTCTTTTACCGCCTTTATAAGTTCAAATTCGGTCTTTGCATCAAGTGCGCTGGTCGCCTCATCCAAAATAATAATTGAAGGATCCTGCGCAAGAACTCTTGCAATTTCAAGTCTCTGTCTCTGTCCACCCGAGAAATTGCTTCCATTTTCATCTAAAAGGCTCTTGTACGCGCCAACCCTGTCCATGATATCATCATGAATCTGTGCATCTCTTGCTGCCAAAATCATTTCGAAATCTTCTATTGAGTCATCCCACATCTTTATATTGTCTTCAATAGTACCTGCAAAAAGAACAATGTCCTGGTCTACAACAGCTACAGATCCCGCAAATTCATTGCGGTTAATCTCAGACATTTTTTTACCATCAAATGTGATTTCTCCACTCCAAGGCTTATAGAGTCCTGAAATAAGCTTTGAAATAGTGCTCTTTCCACATCCAGAGCCGCCTACTATGGCAATTTTGCTCCCCTGCTTCAAGCTAAAAGAAACATCTTTTATCACAGGTTCTGCCATTCTGGAATAGCCAAACACCAGGTTCTTTACTTCAACATTTCCTGTAAGCTTTGAATATTTTTCAGGTTCATCGTCTTCATTAAAAGTCACTTCCTCTGGATAATTCATAACATCTTCGACTCTCTCCATCTGGGAGCGCATTTCCTGTATCGTCTGACCTGCTCCTATAAGCTGCATTGCCGGAGATGTAAATGACTGCAAATACATCTGAAAACTTGTAACCATACCAAGTGTAAACTTCCCTCGCATTACAAGTCCAACACCAATAAATAGAACTAAACTGTTAGCAACAATGTTCAAAAACTCAGGTATTCTTCCAATCCAGACATTAATATGGGAAAACTCTATATTTTCCTCATTAACCTTTGCGTGTATTCCTGCCCATTTCTCATAAAACCCGTCCTCTGCTCCACTTGATTTTATGGTCTCTATCATTGATATTCCTGAAAGAGTAGTGGCTGCAAGCTTTCCTTGATCTCTCATATTCAGCCTTGTTATGTTTACTCTTTTCTTGGAAATATGTCTGCCTAAAGCAGTATTAAAAACAAGTGTTATTATTCCTATAAGTGTCAAAGCCGGACTATATCTTATCATTACAATAAGATAAAAGATCATCATTCCAATGTTGATCAGTATAGGGGTTATTGTTGTAACAACTGTATTGGCTATCGACGCATTTGTCCTTTTTCTCTGAAGAATATCTCCTGATAGTCTGTTATTAAAAAAATCTACCGGTAAATGCAATACCTTCCACATATATGTGCTATTACCGATAATAGACATTTTTCCATTTATTTTTAAAGAATACAGATCTGTAATCGCGTTAACCAATACCTCCAAAAAACAGATAATAGAAAAAAGAATAATAAAAGGAGTTAGCAGCTCAATATTTTCCCCTGTAAGGAGTCTGTCCATAAAAAATCTCTGGAATCCCGGACTGATGATATTAAACGCATATGCAATAATTGTAGACAACACAACAAAAGCAACTGCTGCTCCGGCCCCATTTAGTCTCTTCATGGCAAACTCAACAGTGCTTTTTCTTTTTCCGCTCTTTTCAAAATTATCCCCAGGCTTTATAAAAAGACAGATTCCGGTAAAAGCCTCATCAAATTCACTCATTGGAACCGCTATAGTTCCTCTTGCCGGGTCATTTAAATAAGCCTTTCCATTTTTAAAACCATTTAAAACAACAAAATGATTGAAATTCCAATGTATTATGCATGGAAATTCCCCATCTTCAACCAGATTTTCCGGCTCATACCTATAGCCGTTGGCTTCAAAGCCATAAGCTCTGGCAGCTTTAAGGATATTTTTAGCATTTGATCCGTCTCTTGAAACACCGCAGTCTACCCTTACACGCTCAAGTGGAACCCACTTGTCATAATATGCCATTATCATATCAAGGCATGCAGCACCGCATTCAAGAGCCTCCATCTGCATAACGATTGGAACATTTGCCTTGCCTTTTGTAATTGGAGTTTTTGTAGTTGATCTATTCATTATGCCCCTCATCCCCGCATTAGTTAAAAAGTAAGCTGATCAACTGAGTTTCTTTGTACGAAGCTTTAACATCATATGAACCATCCGGTATGTCCACATTTGCAACTGCAATAATATTTCCATATTCATCCTGCTTAACAAAGCCAATGGGTACCAAAAAATCCCCAATTTCAAGATTCATATCCATAGTCAGGTTACGCGCCGCCACACTGTCTTCAAAAGTTGCAGTAACAACACCTTCACTCACTTCTGCCTTTCCATAAATATAGCTATTTATAGAAGAAAAATAGCTCCACCCTATAAGTCCAAACAAAATTATCATCACCGCAATTAAAACAATCCATCCCTCAGCTCTTGCCACATGTATATATGTAGTAAGATCATCCGGTGATGAGATTCTCTCTATACTTTTTTTTCTAAAAATATCCTCTTTCATAGCTTCCCTCATGTAAGAAAATCCGTTATAACCTCTTGTCTTATATTTTATCATAAAAAAATAGACTTTTGAGCGCAAAAGTCTAAAAAGGGAGGAAGGGCTGCTTATGACTATAAGCAACCCTTCTGTTGTGTTATGAAAAGTATATATGTGGGGTTCAAGAGTGTTGTCTCTCTTGATGTTTATTATGTTACGATCCAAACCTAAAATGAAACTAAAAATAATGTGTCTAAAGAGTGAATATTATAGATTCTTCACATAATAGTTACCATTCTTCTTATATCCCATTTTCATAAGATATGTCTTATGATTCTTGTCCGGTCCTCTGTAAATCAATTTCTTTATTCCTTCTTCCGGAAATTTTTCCACCAGATATTTACCAATTGAAAAATCCCTGTATTCAGGTATCGAATAATCCAGTTCTATATCAACTGTACCATCTTTCTCTTTACCGAAAAATAAAGATACAGGCTTTCCGTTATGACAAACCACATAGCCAATATTAGATTCTGAAAAATCCATTAAATTTTCAGGAAAGCAATTCTGTATATCAGCTGAATAATATCTTAAAAGATATCCTACAAGTGCATCCTTGCTGTTTACTCGTACAATGCTGTAATCCACTTTTGTATTACTCATTTTTACAAGATAATAGATATTAATCAAAACAAGACATACATTCATGATAGCTGTGGGATATGAATGTATTATGAAAGCATAAGTTGTAAAAATAACACTTCCTATTGTATTAACCACCCTAAGCTTAACAACTGATGCCATCAAAAAAGAAACCAGCACCAACGCTGAGCCAAGATAACCTATAGCCTCTATGATTGTATTTGTATTCATTTTTACCTCTTTCTATTTTTTAACTAATTATTAATGGGTACATATCATATCAAAAAAACATTTATAGTTCAAATATATACATTTGACACAATTACAATGTATAATTATTAAAAATCAGTAAGGAGGAATTTTATGTTTATAGACTCATTTTGGTCGCTGCTTCCACCGATTATTGCTATAGCACTGGCTTTAATCACCAAAGAAGTTTATTCATCATTATTCATTGGTATTCTGGTTGGGGGACTTCTTTATTCCGGCTTTAGTTTTACAGGAACAATAGAGCATGTTTTCGTCGATGGTATGATTGGACAGCTCTCTGACCCGTGGAACATTGGGATTCTTATTTTTCTCGTAGTTCTAGGCGGTGTTGTAATGCTAATGAACCGTGCCGGTGGTTCAGCAGCCTTCGGAAAATGGGCTTCTGAGCATGTAAAAACAAAAGCAGGTGCTCAGATTGCTACCATACTTCTCGGAATGATCATATTTATCGATGATTATTTTAACTGCCTTACAGTTGGTTCAGTCATGCGCCCTGTTACTGATAAGCACAGGATTTCCAGAGAAAAGCTTGCTTATCTTATTGATGCTACTGCTGCTCCAATATGTATCATCGCTCCCATTTCCTCATGGGCCGCTGCTGTAACCGGATTCGTTGATGGTGCAAATGGTCTTACTCTATTTGTAAGAGCTATTCCATACAACTTCTATGCGCTTTTGACCATAGTCATGTTGTTTGGTCTTACTTTTATGAATTTCGACTACGGCACTATGAAAGTTGCTGAGCACAACTCACGTAAAGCATCAGAAAAAAACAAAGCAAAAAAAGCAGCATCTCTTACCGGTGCTGAGGATCAGCCAAATCCTCCTGTTTCTGTTAAAGGTAAAGTTATTCATCTCATACTTCCTATTATTACACTTATCATTTGCTGCATAATAGGAATGATATACACAGGTGGTTTCTTTGAAGGTGCAAGTTTTGTAGATGCTTTTTCAGGCTCTGACGCTTCTGTTGGCCTTGTTTACGGTTCAGTTGCAGCGCTTATAATAACAATTGTTTTTTATGTATGCACCAAGGTTCT
This sequence comes from Butyrivibrio proteoclasticus, assembly GCF_900115735.1. Classification (GTDB taxonomy): domain Bacteria; phylum Bacillota; class Clostridia; order Lachnospirales; family Lachnospiraceae; genus Butyrivibrio; species Butyrivibrio proteoclasticus_B. Next base: position 89,344 of record NZ_FOXO01000005.1, on the reverse strand, counting down.
TAGCTTTACAGAATGTATGAATGCTCTTCCAGAAGGATTTAAGAGCATGGTTCCTGCTATTATGGTTCTTACTTTTGCCTGGACTCTTAAATCAATGACTGACTCTCTTGGAGCATCTACATATGTCGCTGGTCTTGTTCAGCATATAGCCGATAATAATGCTCTTATGAGTTTTATCCCTGCAATTGTATTTGTCGTAGGCGCTTTCCTTGCATTTGCTACAGGAACTTCCTGGGGAACCTTTGGTATCCTTATTCCTATTGTTGTTAATGTATTTGCCGGAAATCTTAATAATGAGCTTATGATAATATCAATTTCCGCTTGCATGGCCGGTGCTGTTTGTGGAGATCACTGCTCACCTATTTCTGATACAACAATTATGGCCAGTGCCGGTGCCCAGTGTGAACACATTTATCATGTTTCGACTCAGCTTCCTTATGCACTTACAGTAGCTACTGTTTCACTGGTTGCATATGTATTTGCAGGATTCTTGAAAAACTGGCTTATTTGCCTTCCTCTTGGCATTCTTTTAATGATTGGTACGTTATTTGTTATCAAGAACATGAAATCGTCCAAAAATGCTTGATTAATAATTGGAATTTAGATAATAAAATGATATTATTTTATATATAAAATTATTTTCAGGCTTATGAGAAAGGATTGTCGAGTATGCAAAAGTATAAAAAGATGGAGTATTCTAGAAACAAAGATGTTCTTCTACGTTATACACCCGGACATTTTATAACGCCTCATTCTCATGTTAACTATTACATCGATCTTTGTGATACCAAGGCTAGAATGAAAGAGGCCAGAGCCGCAGGTGAATCTCTGGCAGAAATGTACATGACCTCTGATATCATTGATACCATCCTGTGCCTGAATGGTACCGAAGTTATTGGTTCTTATATGGCCAACAAGCTTACAGAGGCAGGAATTCTTTCAATGAATTCCCACAAGACCATGTATATAACCAGTCCTGAAATCAATGTAAATGATCAGATCATGTTCAGAGACAACAACAAACACATGATAAATGGTAAAAAAGTCCTTATCCTGATTGATTCTGCGACAACAGGCGGAACGTTAAAGAGTGCTCTTGATTCCATCAGGTTCTATGGTGGCGAGATTGTGGGTATTTCTGCTGTATTTTCAGTTGCTACTCAGATTGAAACCTTCCCGATAAGAGCCCTGTTCACTACCAGAGATCTTCCTGATTATGCAAGCTACGCTCATGATAATTGCCCTCTGTGCAAGTCCGGAGTTGCTGTTGATGCTATCTGCAATGGATTTGGTTATTCAACTGTATAAAATAATAATGAAAAAATAAAAGCATCTCTTGGTAATGACCTAAAAACCAAGAGATGCTTTTTTATTACTGATTTCCCATATTTTTCATCATTTTAGCAGTTTCAATATCATTGGCAGTAAGCTTTATATTGGACTCTAATGCCTTTCCATCAGGAGTAGTTACCCTAATATCAATTATCGTGCCCTCCTGCATGGCATTGTCTCCAATTGCTCTAAAAAAAGGTAATACCTTGGGATGTTCCTGTGAAAACAGCCCAAATCGTTGTTGAAGCTGCATAAGCAGCATTGGATTCATATTCATTTTTGTACCTCCATAATAAATATACTAAATAATATATAAGTAAGTTAAATAATTATCAACCTTTTTTGTTGAAATTTTAGTAAACTTGAGTTAAATCAAGTTTTTTACATCTTAGAAGTATTATAATCGCAATCGTTGATAAAAAATATATCTGATACATATAAGGAGGATAAATAATGTACGGATTTGGTGATATGATACAAAAGCTTAAAGCTAATCCAAAAACAATCGTTTTCCCTGAAGGATCTGATCCAAGAATCCTTGAAGCTGCTTCAAGATTACTTGCTGGTAATTTCCTTAAACCTATTCTTTTAGGAAACCCGGATGAAATCAATAAATCAGCCGAAGATGCCGGCTACAACATCAGAGGTGCTCAGATTATAGATCCTGAGAATTTCGAAAAGTTTGATGAAATGGTAGACATGTTCTGTGAGCTCAGAAAGAGTAAGGGAATGACACCTGAGAAGGCTATTCCTATCCTTAAGCAGACAAACTACTTCGGAACAATGCTTGTAAAGATGGGACTTGGAGACTGTCTTCTTGGTGGCGCTACATATTCAACAGCTGATACTGTACGTCCAGCACTTCAGATTATTAAAACAAAACCTGAGAACACAATCGTTTCTTCATGCTTTATCCTTGTTCGTCCTTCAGCAACAGGCGAAAATGAAGTTATCGCAATGGCTGATTGCGGAATCAATATCAATCCTAACGAAGATGAACTTGTAGAAATCTGTGGTGAGACAGTTAGCTGCGCACAGAGATTCGGTGTTGATCCTAAGGTTGCATTCCTTTCATTTTCAACAAAGGGATCAGCAAAAGATGACACTGTAACAAAGATGCAGAACGCCACAAAGAAGGCTCAGGAGAGATATCCTGAAATTCCTATCGATGGTGAACTTCAGTTTGATGCTGCTGTATCTCCACGTGTTGCTAAGCAGAAAGCTCCTGGTTCAAAGGTTGCCGGACACGCAAACACATTTATCTTCCCAGATATCAATGCTGGTAACCTTGGTTATAAAATTGCTCAGCGTATGGGTAACTTTGAGGCATATGGCCCTATTCTTTTAGGTCTTAATGCACCTATCAACGATCTTTCTCGTGGATGCAATGCTCTTGAAGTATACTCAATGTCAATCATCACAGCTTCTTTAGCTTGATATATGTATTATTGATGTTAAAAACAGACCACTGCATTTATTGCGGTGGTCTGTTTGATTTTCTTTATCATTCAAATTTTACCATGACGTCTTTCATGATTCTTATAATAAATCATCTTATCGTCATACATAGCTTCATCTGCCTGTTTTATCGCTTTATTAATTTCACTTGAATTCTTTGTCCATACTGCACCTATAGCGGCCTCTATCTTTTTATTTCTTAATTTACCGACCATATCATTAAATTTCACCTTATCAATCTCAGGTATTATTGCAATAAATTCATCTCCACCTATACGGTAACAGAACTTTTTCCTAAAAATACTTCCAAACACACTTGCTACCTTTTTAATAAGCTCATCACCTGCCTCATGACCTTTCTCGTCGTTAATCTCTTTCAAGCCATTTATATCAACGTAGCAGACTCCAACGTTTACAGACATTCCACTAAGAAGAACCAGAGTCTGATTCAATGAATACCTGTTTCCGAGTCCTGTAAGAGGATCATGACTTCCTAAATACATCATTTCAGTAGTAAGAGCTCTGTTTCGTAGCTCATATGATATAAATACTGCTGCAGATTCAATTACATCGGTGACATTTAAGGGAACATCATTTGCAAAATTATCAACGACAAGATAACCTAATATGTTCTTTTTGTCTTTAACAGCTGCAATAATAAATCTATACACATTTCCGGCCAAAAACTTGTCATAAAACTCTTCATTTCTTTCCTTTAGCGTATAAGTGTCATTTACCACTACTATATCTTTATTTTTTAGCTGTCCTCGCCATAATGAGATAAAATCATTATTTTCAATATCTTTTTTTGTAGGAAGTTTTGAATGTGCTGATCCGCTAACCCATTCATGAATAGCTTTTATATCATTATCCTGAGTTTCAACTATCAACACACGATCGGCTTCAATTGATGTTCCAAGTATTTTTAATACTTTCTTTATTCCCTTGCCAAATTCTGCAGAAGACAGCTCTTTTGCACATTCTATTACAAGATTATTGCTATTTCTCTTTAGAATTTTATCATCTTCATCCCTTTTTGCTGCTGTTACATCATGGATTATGAAGGCGCAGAATCCCTTTTGATACACAGGAACTGCCCAAAACTCAAACCATTTATCATAATCACTGTTATATGTCCTTAATATTGTGGATTGGCGCAAAATAGCAGCCTGATAGCTATATTTAATCCAGTCCTCATCTCTATTGGTTACTGTATCAAAATATGTGCTACCAATCAGCTCTGCAGATGACCTTTTTACCAGTTGTGCATATCTCTCATTTGCAAATAAAAAGAGCATATCTTTAACAGTTCCAAACGGATCTGTTAAAACCTTAAATATACAGCAGGCATCCGGTAAATCCTTGAGCATATATAAGATATCGTTTGAAGTAAAATTAGTTGTAGAAGAATACTCTATTTTCCCATGGCTCTCGAATTCTGACATCATGCATCCCCCATTTAATGTTAGAATTAATACTTTATAACGTTGATTATACAATATATGATTTATTTATGCACTATCTAATTGCTATTAAAAATGTTGGAAGTATCAAATTGATACTTCCAACTCTTTTCTTATTTCAATTATGCTTTTTCCTGTTCTTCTGGCAATTCCAGCAATGTCATCATATTCTAGCTTTTTCCTTTTTACATCATATCCTTCCGCCTCTTTTACACGAACATTACCATATGGAGTCTCGATAGTCTTTATTTTTCTGCTGAGAATATATCTACTACAAATACTCTCACGTACACCAATTGTGGTAGTATTTTTAAACAATTCCTTCAAAATATCCTCTCTGTCATCTTGCCTGCACATGCATGTCAAAAGAACTCCCGGTCTATTCTTTTTCATATCAGCCGATATTGTATATACTTCAACAGCTCCTGCCTCGAATAGCCTATCAGTGGCAAACCCAATCTCTTCCGGAGTCATATCATCTATGTTACAAGACAACTCAACAATTATATCATTTTCGAATTCATCACTGCTCTCACCATATATAGCTCTTACAAAGTTACCCTGAGAAAAATCCTTTTTCCCCATTCCGTAACCTATTCTTTTCACTGTCATTGTAGGCTGAGAACAAAAATCAAAAGCAAAATATTTAGCAAGCGCTGCACCTGTAGGAGTGCACAACTCCGACTTTATCGTATCACTCTCATAACTTGGGATTCCTTCCAACAAAAGTGCTGTTGCAGGAGCCGGTACAGGCAATATTCCATGTGCGCACTTCACTGTGCCTCCACCAACATTAATTGGTGAAAATATAATCTTATCAGCATCAAGTTCATGCATCAAATAGCAAACTGCAGCTATATCCGCTATAGCATCAAAGTTGCCAACTTCATGAAAGTGTATTTCTGAGACAGGCACTCCATGAACTTTGCTTTCTGCCTCTGCAAGGAGCTCAAAGACTTCTCTGACATCACTTTTTACCTCTTTTGAGACATTCAGATTCTCAATGATATCCTCTATGTCATAGAGCTTATTGTGATGATGTCCTTTGTGCTCATGAGAGTGTGCATTTTTATGATCATGATGCTGTTCTTCTTCTGAATCATGTTCTTCCTGGCCTTTTACAAGAACTTTCATATGCTTGCCTACTACACCGCATTTTGTTGAATCTTCAAGCACAAATTTTACATTAGGTATTCCTAAACTATTCAGCTCTTTTTCTTTCTCTTTTACTTCTTCAAAAAGCGAAATTAGTGCTGCTGTAAGCATATCGCCTGCTATACCCATTTTGCACTCAATATAAAGTGTATTCAAAACTACCTCCTTGCATCATTTGGGCAATCAATCCAACTAGTTACTTGTAATACATAATATATAAATGTTATATATCTTCTATAACTATATTTTTTAATGTAACCCCTTTTCCTTCAATTATGTGTGCCCTTCTTCCACCACAGACTGTGCATAAATATCTATTTTCACTACTAGGATAATACTCACTTCCACACTCTTCACAAAGAGCTTTCACAGATACTTCTTCACATATAAGCTCTGCACCTTCCAACATTGTCCCTTTGGATACTTCTGGATAATACTTATACATATAGTATGGCATTACACCGCTTGTTTTTCCTATCTGAATAACAATACTCTTTACACTTTTGGCATTATTTTCTTTTGCAACATCTATCGCCAGAGCTACCATTCGTGAAATATAGCTCATTTCATGCATCCTTTATTACCTCTTTATTTTCATTTTATTATTATTTAATTGATTATAAGTCAAAATGCTTGATAATTATATACAAAGGAGGATGTTATGGCTCATAATATCGTAAAAACATGTATTGGATGCGGTCGTACATTTGTCGCTAGAAATAGTGGCGCTCCTTTTTGTTGCCGTGCTTGCAAAATTCGATATTCCTATCATTATTCTTTTAGATGCAAAGACTGCAGAAATGCAACATGTACCGTCCGAAACGAATATCTTCAAGGTTGCGCTCCTAATTGCCCTAATCTTAAATGGGATCCTTAATTATTTTCCCGACAAATGATTAATGAATTGCTGAGCACATCTTCCTGACAATCCACCATGGTTTAATTCCCAACGATCAGCTTCTAGCATAAGCTGGCTCTCTTCCATGTCAATACCGTTTCTTTTTGCAAGTTCCTTAACAATACTGTAGTATTCCTGCCTTGATGGTTTATAATATCCTATATTCACACCAAATCTGTTGGCAAGAGATAATTTCTCTTCCATTGTATCTGATCTGTGTATATCACCGTCCTGCTCAACATCTCTTCTATCTTTCCATGTCTCCTTGATGAGATGCCTTCTGTTGGATGTAGCATAGATAAGTATATTATCTGGTTTTGTCTCAACTCCACCCTCTATAACTGCCTTCAGGAACTTATAATCTGATTCATCTTCCTCAAAAGAAAGATCATCCATATAAATAATAAACTTGTAATTTCTGTTTTTTATCTGAGCAATGAGTTGAGATAGTAGTCTGAACTGATATTTATATATCTCAATCATCCTAAGTCCATCGCCATAATACTCATTAACAATTGCCTTGATGCTTGTGGATTTCCCAGTACCACTGTCTCCAAACAAGAGCACATTATTAGCCTTTTTCCCATCGACAAATGCTTTCGTATTCTCAATAAGCTTCTTTTTCTGTATTTCATAGCCTACAAGATCCTTAAGAACCACTTTATCCATGTTGTTTATAGGATTAAATTCTATTTTTCCATTTGCAAGCTCTCTTATCCTGAAAGCTTTATTTAAACCAAATTCTCCAACACCGATTCTTTTATAAAAATCAGTGACAATATTAAAAAATTCCTGATCTGACCTCGCACTTTCAAGCCTTGATGATAAATCTCTTACCTTCTCACTTACATTTGTGTTATACATCAGTTCCGGTTTTTCTATAGCCTTATAACTAGTTATACAACTAAAACAGTCGATTCCAAGTTTATCTTCTATTTCTCTGAAATCGTACTCAAATAGTTGTTTAAATGCATGGAAATCTGCAGTAGCAAAATGATTGACACTTCCATCTTTACTTCCAACTTTTTCACAAGTAAGACTAAAGGGATTCTCATCCATTATAAGCAAATATGTCAGATAATTATGCCAAAGATTATCATCAAAAGCATTCTCTGTACCAAGCTCAAGTAATCTTTTCACCTGTCTATATACTCTCGCTATCAGATCTTCTTTGTCATATTCTGGCTTATGCAAATCTTTTGCAACATTTGCCAGTTGCATCAATATTGAATCCTCAGGCATATCCCCATATATTAGAAGTTTTGCTACTATTTTTTCCATATTCCCCTCTTTGAGTTATATAACATACATATCACATATATGATGCATATTATATGTATGCTATATCAATTATCAAGTAATTGCTTTTCTAACTCCTCGAAATTTATATCCGTTCTTTGCTCAAAATTATTAAAGCTATTCTTCTTTGGAGTGATTGGTTTTGCTTTATTGTTATAATACTCGTTTTTTATACAGTCCTTCATGAAGGCAATTGGAACATCAACAGTAGTGTTATAAGATTGCATATAGTCATAGGCCTGTTTTATCTTATCAATATCATAATCAGCACATTCTGCTATTTCTTTAATCTCTTTTACTTTAAAATAATCATGCATAAGATCGATAAGATCATCTAAAACATCATCTTTATTTATCTGTTTTTCTTTTTTTACGCTAGGAATTACATCCTTTTTATCTACAAAAAATCTGATTCCAACTGTTTTCCTACCGCTCTTAATTGGTTCATAATCTACTATAAGGCTTGTTTTTTTATTTAGTTCTTCCTTGGCTTTCGACAATACGTTTCTATTAAATATTTTATATTCCTTATACTTGGTTTGACCAGTTTTTTCGACTAACTCATCAATTTTTTCATAGTCTGGATAATCTTTTTCAAGTTCAGCCTTAATTTTGTTATCTCCACCGGAATTAATTATTCCAAGCTCCAATTTTAGCTCAGTCAGATTGTAATCAAACACCTGCTCTCCATCTACCTTTTCAATTGCTTTTTTATAATCAAAAGCAGACTTTAACATCTCATATAAACGCAAAGAATAAACACTCTTAAGACTTAGGGTGTCTGATAAACTTAATACTGTATAGTCTTTTTGTAGATTAACTATTTTATCTGTAAGTGAGTTGTTATAGCGAAGCGTAAGTGTACCATTTTTAAAAGATGCATCTGTAACCACCTGGTGCGCCTCAATTTTGCCATTTGCCTTATCTTTCATTAAAAGGTTCCAGTCAAAAATTGTTGCACCTTTTACCTGTCTGTCACATAATGCTTCAATGTGTTCATATAAAGAACCTGATGTAGACTTAAACATTTTTCTTAAGTCTGTTCCATATATAGTAGCAACAACATTATTTGTTTCATCTATTTTTATGTGCTGCATTCCTATGGCAAAAAGCTTCTGGCTTAATGCAGTTCCCTTACCCATTGCGTTGATCAATTCATTAGACTTCTTGTAACTCTGTCTTGTTATGAGTTGGTCTCGTTTTTCTTCTTTCATAAATCCCCCAGTTTCTATATATGCAGGTTCCCTTTTAGTGCACTTTTATTATGTAGGGTTCTTCCTTTTTTGTACACCTTTAGAATAAATAAGATATAATACCATTCCCTTTTTGTAAACCTTTTATTTTATTATATTCCTTTTTTGGTCACCTTCAAGTACTAATTGCCTATATTTAGGGGTTTTTCAAAATTTATAGTACCATTATTTGTTGTCTCATTCAGTCAATATTAGCTATTCCCTTTTTGGTCACTTTTGACATTATCGATTCCCCTTAAGTACACCTTTGACTGATTTAGATTGACTAATTTGGTTATTTTTATTCCCATTTATATCACTTTTTAACCTCTTCCTTATAACTTTTTGTTTTATAAACAGGTTCTTACTAAAAAAGAATGTCGCAAGCGACATTCTCGCGCCGAGCGCGGTTGCATTTATGCAACATCTTCCTATCGCGCGAGTGCGCTTCCTTAGCGGAGCGATCTTTTAGATCGTAGGAAGCAATTTCCTATGATCTAAAAGCATTCCCTTTTTAGTCACCTTTTACTTAAAAATAAGAATTTAATGAGTTTATTTCATCTTTAACGTGACCAAAAAGGGATTTTTTATTTTTTATTCATATATATTCATCAGCTGTGATCTATATTCTTATAAATTTTACTGTTCCCTTTTTGTACACTTTAAAATTCCCTTTTTGGTCACCTTTGTTTTTGGGAATCTTCAGAATGCTCTATTTATCTGCATTCTGGCATTCTTCAATTTTGTTTTTCAATTTCTTTTCCATATTCCCTTTTTAGTCACCTATCTTCCCAAATACTGCACCTTATATCCCATAAAAGGTTACTTTTAGGCCTATTTACTATGTTCCCTTTTTAGACACTTTACATCCTCTAATAAATAACTTTATGTTCCCTATTTATTTACTTTTAATTCCTTTTTTAGTCACCCTATTTCCTAAAAATCCAGCAAATATGCGGGTTTTTATAGCTATTAATTAATAAAAAAATTGTAGTTTTATATTTTAACAAACAACTAATTTGTGAGTTTCATAAGTACAACTTAACTTTCTTCTTTTACATTATGTTTACTTTGTAAGAAATAAATATTATGGAGTAATCTATATGTTTTTTTAATGAATCTAATCCAGGTCTCAAAATTTTTGATTCTACTGAAATTCTAGTTATTTTCTATTTAATTATAGTAAGGATATTTTTGTATCATGGGTGTTTTTGGGAAAAAATACGAATTGTATGAGACTGAAATTTAAATAACATAGAGAATAATAATATAATATTAAACATAAAGCATATTAATTTAATATTAAAACATGATATAATAAATAAAATAACATTTGAATGCTTAAATTATTTCTAATAATAATATTTTTTATATTTCTTGATATTTTCTTATGTTTTATTAATCTATAAAGATTGTATATGATATTATAATATCTGATATACTATATAAAGAAATTATATCAACGATTATCATTATAACATTTTGCCTATTAATTCTTTCCGGTCATAGCTTAAAAATTGACCGTTCAGGTCTATAATTTTTTATGTTTTCTTAATATTTGCATTTTGATTTCAGCTGATATTATATGTAGTATTAATTATATATGTAAACATCGATAATATATACATGTATCTTTTGCTATTTTAATTATATTTTTAATGTTGATAATTCTCTGTTGCAAGTAATCTTGCAACAGAGAATTATTTTCTTTCCAAATTAATGACATTATTGTTAGAATGCTCATAGTTACAGGGATTATTTAATATTTTTACTTAAATAGGATTCCTGCATCTTGATGATTGCTTATTTATATTTTCTTTATATTGTATTTATTTATTTTTTATAATCTCTAAACTAGTCAACGTACAAAAAATACCTCTGAAAACTCAATTAAATGAATAATGATTAAATACGCATCAATACTTGATCAAAAATAACATTTTTGTTTGCTTTCTACGATATTATTTGATTAAAAATTTAATTTTTTAATATGATCTGTTTGCAGTCCAGATCATATAAACATTTAATAGTTTTTATTGTTTTGAAATTTAATTCTGTAACTAATTTTTTTACATAAGTATATGTAATATATAACATCATTACATATATTAAAAACATATTAATTATATTATATATATAACAAATATATAATAAATTCAATGTAAGAGATGCATATTATATATAATGTATTCATATTAAATATATCATTACATTATACATACATAATATATATTATAACATATATATTATACATTTACAATATAATAGATATATTTCGTATATCAAATATTTTTAAACAATAAAATATATTAAATATATTAATAATATAAGTCATACATAAAATATATAATGTATTATATATTTATGTAATAATAACTATAATAAATAAATATAGAATATATGACATACCAAACACATTACATATATACGATATATAAATATATGGATAATATAAGTTACATGATGAATATATAAGATAAAAGGTATGTAACATATATAACATATATGTATTATAATTGGTATTGAGTACATATATTATGTATATATGGAATACAAGATGTATAAGGTATATAACATATACAAAATATTGCTAGTATATATTGAATAAGAGAAAGAAGCCAATGTATGTACAATATATACTATATAACATATATACTTATATATATGATAAAATATATAAATGATACATGAAATATATGAATTATTGATATACATAATATATATAATGCATATATATATTAGATATATAATAAGAGTTTTAATAAACGATAAATAATATATAATCAAGCCATAGCATATAGAATATATATATAACATATATGTAATATGACTAGATCACGCATTTTAGGAACTTTTAGAGAAATTACTAAAAGGATATATCTGTAAATACATTTTTAAACAGGCCATATAAAGATCGCAGTTCTGGAGAAAGGAATATACTGGTCCATTTATGCTTATTGAAGATGAAAATAATATATTGTTATATATGATATATATTAATTGCTTGAATATTATGATTTAACGAGAATAATGTGAATAATTGGAAAAACAAATAATATATATATGATATATAGATGTATAGATATATATCATATATAATACAAAAAAACTTTATAATGATATATAACATGAATATATAGAATATATGAAATATAATATATAAAAAATTAGAATGTGAATATAATGAATGAATATAACAAATATATATATAATATGCTATATATGTTATATATTGATATATTTAAGATGCTATGTTATATAACATATAGTATATGTATAATGATTATAAACAATATATATAATATAAGTTATGAGATGTATATTGTTCATATTATATATTGAAATCAAATATTTTAACAGTTATAATAGCAGAGGTATTATAAAAGAAATAAAAGTTATATAACAGATATATGTTATAGGAGGGGATATGCGAATTATTGCATTTAGTAACCAAAAGGGTGGTGTAGCAAAAACTACTTCCAGTTATGCGATGGCAGTTGGCCTTGCAAGAAGGGGATATCAAGTATTAGTTGTAGATGCTGATCCTCAGGAGAATCTTTCAATGACAGCAGGAATCGATCTTAATGAGGTGGATCCTGATCCAGAGGATGTTGAAGCTTTAAACCCTGAGCAGAGAAGTTATTTTGAAGAAAATGTACCAGCAAAATTATTTGAAGTAATGGCGGGTGAAAAAGATATAAATAAGGCAATTATACCTATTGCAGAAAATTTGGATCTTATAGTGGGTGGTATTGATCTTGCGTCTGCAGACATGACATTCTCAATGTTGGGACGTGAGAAATTGATTAAAGAAGCATTTAAAAAGATCAAGAAAAAATATGATTTTTGTATTTTTGATTGCAGTCCTGCACTTGGTGTTGTTTTAATGAATATTCTCACAGTTGCAGATGAAGTAATAATCCCATTGGAACCAGGTGCGTTTTCACTGCAAGGACTTTCAAGATTGTATAAATTTATTGGTCAAATTCATGATTTTACAAATGATAAGTTAAAGGTTGATGGAATATTAGTAACAAAGGTTAGAAATACTGCAAATGCCAAAATTTGGATAAATGACATAGAAGAAAAAGCGGATCTTCTCGGAACAACAGTATATAAATCCAAAATAAGGCTTAACGTTTCAGTTGAAGAAGCTCAAACCATGAAAATGGATCTGTTTGAATATGCAGGTGGTTCAAGTGCCGCGCGAGATTATGATGACTTTATTGATGAATTCTTAGGGGAGGATTAATTTATGGCTAGCAAAGCTGATATGCTGAAAAAAAGTGTAAGAAAGACCGGAACAGGTCTTTTTGCCGGAATGCAACCAATTAAGGAAGAAGAAATAAAAGAAGAAAAAGCACAGGCTGTTGAAAAGATAGAAAAGCCAGTAGAAGAGCCAGTAAAAGAAGTTATAGAAGATAAAATAGAGCAGGTTATAAATCAGCCTGTTTCTCAGTCGGTGCAGGCTGTTGATAAAATCCAGACACCGGTTAATGAATTTGTAGCACCGCAGGCTCAGCAGACATATCAGAAACCAATGCCACAGCCAGTTATGCCTGTAGCTCAGCAGACTACGACAGTAAATACAGAGCCAGAGATGCAAATGATGCAATCTCAACAAGTATATGTGCAACCTCAGCCCATACAGGCAGTTCAAACAGTTCAGGGAATGCAGGAAATAGAGCAGTCTAAACAAAAGGCAGCAAAGAGTGAAAAGAATAGCAGATATGAAAAAGATAAATTCCTTCTGCTTGATATAAGAGGATTAAGAGATTACGTAGAACACATGGCAAAGGCAGCTAATATGTCTGCTACAAAGTATATTAGAAATCTTATAGAAATAGACATGCAGCAGAATATGGATATATACGAAGCGCACAAAGCATTGGAAGAAAGACTAAAAGAAAGAAGATAATAAAAAAGGTGATTACGAAAAAATTCGTAATCACCTTTGGTTATACGACCTTCGTACTTATTTCTTTTTTCCGTTAACAGCATCCTTAAGAGCCTTACCAGCTTTGAACTTAGGAACTGTAGCTGCAGGAATCTTGATAGCTGCGCCAGTCTGAGGATTCTTACCTGTTCTAGCTGCTCTCTTAGCAGTCTCAAAAGTACCGAATCCAACAAGCTGAACTTTGCCTTTTTTCTTAAGTTCTTTAGAAACTGCGTCTGTAAAAGCTTTTACAGCTTTCTCTGAATCTTTTTTAGAAAGACCAGTTTCCTTTGCAATAGCATCAACAAGTTCTGTCTTATTCATGGTTTAATACCTCCCTCAATTTGAGCATTTTCATTACTAGAAAAAATTTTACACCCATTTTATGCACATCACAAGTGTTAAAAGTCGAAAAAAAGCAAGAAAAAGTAATATTTTTTAGTGGATTGCTTCAAAAAAACGCTCATTTATGAATTTTAAAGAATATATTTATAAATTATAGGCTATAAATAGCGATTTTTTGATGCCTTAGAGTAAAGACATAATAGTTCTATATAGTTTTCTGAAATAGTAAGTTGAGATAGCAAGTGAAGCAATCTCAGCAATAGGAAAGGCAAACCACACTAAGTTTAAGTTGCCGGTTTTTGAAAGAAGCCATGCAACAGGAATAAGAACTATAAGCTGTCTTCCTACGGATACAACCAGTGAATAGAAGCTCTTTGAAAAAGCCTGGAAAATCGAACCCATTGCGATACAAACACCGGCAATAGGAAATGAAAGGCTGATTATTCTAAGTGCAGGAATGCCGATCTTTATCATGTCATCTGAAGCATTAAAAAGTGATAATAACAAAGCTGGAATCGTCTGAAAAGCAATTGTACCAACGATCATTATAGATACAGCAAGTGTAAGGGCGAATTTTAAAGCTTCTGATATTCTCTTTTTGTTCTTGGCTCCATAGTTATAGGCAAGAACAGGAATAAGACCGTTATTTAGGCCAAATACAGGCATAAAGAAGAAACTCTGAAGTTTGAAGTAAACACCAAATACAGCTGTAGCTGTTGATGAGAAGGCTCCAAGAATCAGATTCATCAAGTATGTCATAACAGATCCGATAGACATCATAAGTATGGATGGAACACCTACGAAATAAATATCCTTGATTGTTGTCGCATCAATACTGAGGATTCTTTTAAAAGAAAAATTGATTTCTTTGTTAAAGTGCAAATTACAATACAGACCGATGCAGGAACCTACGCACTGACCAAATATGGTTGCATAAGCTGCTCCGGCTATTCCAAGCTGTGGAAAAGGACCGATACCAAATATTAGAAGCGGGTCAAAAATAATGTTAATTATGGCGCCTGAAGCCTGTGAAAGCATACTATAGAAGGTTTTGCCTGTTGACTGAAGAAGTCTCTCGAAAGTTATCTGGAAAAAGAGTGCTACTGAACAACATGAGATAATTCTAAGGTAGGTAGCGCCATATTGAGCAATGACAGGTGTGTCAGTCTGTGAATTGATAAATGTGTCAGCGAAAAAGACACCAATGATAAGAAAGAACAAATAGTTGAAAAAAGTGAGTAAAATACCGGTATTAGCAGCCGAATCAGATTTATTGAAGTTTTTTTCACCAAGAGCCCTTGAAAGAAGTGCATTAATACCAACACCTGTTCCTGAGCCAAGGGCAATCATTAAGTTCTGCATAGGAAATGCAAGAGTAACTGCTGTAAGAGCGTCCTGACCAGCATTCGGAGTAGTTCCGACTATCTGAGATACAAAAATGCTATCAACGACATTATAGAGAGCCTGAACAAGCATTGAGATCATCATAGGTAAAGACATTGATACAATCAGTTGTTTTACGGGCATTACACCCATCTTGTTTTCTTTTGTCATAACATCATCCTTTATTTATATAATTGAGCCGTAAAAGTATAACATATAAGAAATTATATGTATATGAGCAAAAATATAAAAAACAGGAACAGTAAAATAGTACGTATTCAATCTTTAGGAATTATAGCTTTAATGATAAAATGAAGCGGGGAAAATGTATTTCATAAAGGGGTTTCTGGTATGGTGAAAGTATTTCTTGTGGAAGACGAATTTGTTGTTAGAGAAGGCATAAAAAACAACATTGACTGGCTGGCAAATGGATTTGATTTCTGTGGGGAGGCATCTGATGGGGAACTTGCTTACTCAATGATTCAGAAAACACAGCCGGATATTCTTATAACAGACATTAAAATGCCATTTATGGACGGTCTGACTCTAAGCCGCATGGTTAAGGCGGAATTTCCATGGATTGAGATAATCCTGCTTACAGGGTACGAAGATTTTCAATATGCAAAAGAGGCAATCAGAATAGGTGTTTCAAGCTATCTTTCAAAACCAATAAGTGGTAACGAACTTTTAAGAGAAGTGAGTTCTGTATCTGAAAAGGTTGAAGAAAAACGCGCAGAGAAGGAAGCTACAAAGCGCTATGAAGAGGAAATGAAAGAGAGGAATGAACTGGATAAACAGACCTTTTTTGGAAAACTTGTAAGCTCTAACTGCGGTGCTTATGAACTTATTGAGATGGCAAAAAAGCTATCTATAGATATAACTGCTCTAAAATATAATGTTCTTCTTATGAAAGTTTGGTCAAAAAAGCATGAGATAGGCGAATTTTCTAATAGCGTCTTAAAAATTGAAGAAGGAATAAGGACTATCGCAACTAATAATGGAGCTATCTGTTTTAATCTGGATTTGGAAGGGCTTTCTTTGCTTTTTAAAGGAGATGATGATAGCACAATTAATACAAATATAGAGTCTACAATCAGGGAAATGATGGGACTTTTTGAGAAATATAATAACATACGATATTTTGGCGGCATAGGTCAAATAGTCAATAGAATAACGGAAATAAGCACATCATTTTCTTGGGCGAGCAGGGCTTTTGCACATATGTACTTAACATCTGACAACGGTTTTATGGTTGGATCTGAAGAGGGGCTCAAGGTAGAAAAAGAAGACATTATTTTGTCCGAGATTGACCCAAAACATATAGATAGAAAGCTTGTTAAAGAGTTTCTGAGGCGAGGAGAAGCATCTGAGACAGAGTTCTTTTTGGAAGAATTCTTTAATGGAATGGGGAAGAATGCAATCAGATCTACAATGCTCAGGCAATATATATCAATGGATCTTTATTTTTGTGTCACAGATTATATTTTAAATGAATTAGGACTTAGCAGAGATGAACTTGATAAACAGATTGCAGCTCCAAATGCAGAAGTTCTTGGGGATGAGAAAAAGACCTTCGATTATATGAAGGAAATTATGAATAAGGCGCTTATCATCAAACAGAGCAACGCAATTGGAAGATACAGGGACATTATGAATGAAGCTGTGTCATATATTGAGAGGCACTACGCGGAGGAAGAACTGTCGCTAAACTCCCTTGCTGCTCACGTAAATTTTTCGCCAAACCACTTAAGTGCCGTATTTAAGCAGGAGACAGGACAACCATTTATCAAATATCTTACAGATTATAGGATGGAGCATGCAAAAGAGCTACTTTGCAGCACTTCAAAAAGAAGTAATGAAATAGGTCAGATGGTTGGTTACAAGGATCCTCATTATTTTTCATATTTATTTAAGAAGACACAAGGACTTACTCCTACGCAGTACAGAAATGGTACTCATGAGGAGGAGTAAGAATGTTCAATGGTCATAGAAAAAAACAGCGATCAAAGCTGGCGGCCCAGATTCGATTGTCATATATTGTACTTCTTATACCGAACCTGATATTTATGGTGTATGCGCTTTACAATCTCTTTTTTGTCAGCGAAAGATATAATACAATGCTGAATTCAGTAGTTGCTGCAAGCGAATTCAGTCTTGACTTTAAGGAAGATTTTGATTATGAGACATACCTTTTGATCGTTGGTAATGTTGCACCTGAGGATTCACAGATACCGGTGTTACTTAGCGATGCGCGAGCTGTTGTTGGTGGATTGAAAGGTTATACGAATACGGATGATAATCAAAAGAGGTTATTAAGTGCAGAAAAGTACTTAAATAACCTCGAAACCTACATAGAAAGAATAAAGAATAATCTCACATATGAGGATAAATACGAGGCAAATATGCTCATATGGGAGAACGATGTTCAGATAGTTACGGCTCTTTTACAAGAGACGATAAATGAGTATATCTACTATGAAAATAAGCAGATTCAGGTAGCGCAAGCAGAAAATAAGAAAGTATTTCTGGATATAATAAAGATTTCAATGGTTATAACAGTTGCTATTATATTAGTTATTTTATTGGTATCATTTGTAGGACCATTGTGGATAACACGCCCTATTGAAGAACAGGTAAAGCAGGAACAAAAACAGCTTAGAAAGGCTGAATTTGAGCTCTTGCAGGCCCAGATAAACCCACATTTTCTATATAACACACTGGATACCATAGTTTGGTCGGCAGAGGCAGGGAATCAGAGACAGGTTGTTAATATGGTTAAGAGTCTGTCTGACTTTTTCAGGGCATCTCTAAATAGAGGAAAAGAAATTGTTTCTGTAAAAGAAGAACTTCAACATGTAAGAAGTTACCTTGAGATACAGCAGATAAGATATCAGGACATACTTAGCTACGAGATAAATGTCGAAGAAACTATTTTTGATTATAGTATTCCTAAGATCACAGTTCAGCCTGTTGTAGAAAATGCACTCTATCACGGCATCAAGAATAAAAGAGGCGGTGGACGAATTACAGTGACCGGAAAAGCGTATGGTAATTATTTTGAAATATGCGTTGAAGATAACGGAAAGGGAATGACTTCAGAGCGTTTAAATGATGTCAAACTTGCGCTTAAGGCTGAAAAACTTGAAAAAAGTGCAGTTTATGGCCTTTATAATGTGAATCAGAGGATAAAGCTGAATTTTGGCGAAGGATATGGACTTGATCTTGATAGTACATATGATGAAGGAACACGAGTTGTTATAAAACTTCCTAAAAAATTAACCGAAATCGTAAAAAATTGAAACAAAATGAAATTTTAATAAAAAAACTAACCTAATTTCAATTTTTATTGAATTTAAAATTTCCTCCTGAAAACTACAATGTGTTTAAGAGGTGGGGACAACCCAAAACACATAATATTTTAGGAGGAAATTGTTATGATGAGGAAAGTATTGTCAATCGTTATGGCATCAGCCATGACACTTGGTCTTGTTGCATGTGGAAGCACAGCGACAGCAAGCACAACCACAGAAGCTCCGGCTTCTTCAGGCGGCCTTATTAAGGTTGGTATTATCAATAACGACCCCAACGAGTCCGGTTATCGTACAGCTAATGATGCTGATCTTAAAGCAAAATTCACAAAAGAAAACGGATATGATGTGTCTTTTGCTTACAGCTTAAAGAATGATGAACAGATTCAGTACGCTCAGACATTTATTCAGGATGAAGTTGATTATCTTCTCCTTTCAGCTGCTGATACAGCAGGTTGGGATTCAGTTCTTAAGGATGCACAGGCTGCAGGAATCAAAGTAATTCTTTTTGACCGTACTATTGATGCAGATGCAAGTCTCTATGAAGCTTCAATCGTATCAGATATGGCAAAAGAAGGACAGACAGCTGTTGACTGGCTCGCTGGACAGAATCTTTCAGAGTACAATGTAATCCATATTCAGGGTGTAATGGGTTCAGCTGCTCAGCAGGGACGTAGTGGTGCTCTTGATACTAAGGTTGCTGCTGAATCAAACTGGAACATCGTTAAACAGCAGACAGCGGAATGGAATGCAGAGAAGGCACAGCAGATCGTTCAGTCAGTTATCGATGCAGGCACACCATTTAACGTAATCTACGCTGAGAATGATGATATGGCAAAGGGTGCTGTTGCAGCACTTGATGCAGCAGGTATCTCACATGGTGTTGGCAAAGACGTTGTAGTTATGGGCTTTGACTGCAATAAGTGGGCACTTGAAGAGCTTCTTAACCAGAACTGGAACTATGATGGACAGTGCAATCCTTTCCAGGCTAGTTACATTGATGACATCATCAAGACATTAGAGAGTGGCGGAACACTTTCACAGAAGACAATCATCATGGATGAAAAGGGCTTCGATGCAACAACAATCACACAGCAGGATGTTGACACATACGGAATTTAATTAAGTAAAAAAGAAAGGACGCGGTGCGGCAGGAGTCCGTAAGGACAACCGCACCGCGTTTTTTAAAAGAAATAGAGGTAATGCCTGTGGAAGAGAAACAAGTGCTAACGATGCGAGGCATCAATAAATCATTTCCTGGAGTTAAAGCTCTTCAGAATGTGGATTTTACCCTGAACAAAGGGGAAATACATGCTCTGATGGGAGAAAATGGTGCAGGAAAATCAACACTGATCAAGGTACTGACGGGTGTGTATTCCAAAGATGCAGGAACAATCTGCCTTGATGGCAAAGGAGAGGTTCAGATCCATTCACCTCAGGACGCCCAAAGGCTTGGAATCAGTACAGTTTATCAGGAGATCACTCTTTGTCCCAATCTTACTGTAGCTGAGAATATGTTTATTGGCAGAGGAGAAGGACGATTAGTAGACTGGAAGAGCATAAATGCAGACACTGAGAAGCTTTTAAAGAAACTTGATATTCCTGCAAAGGCAACGCAGCAGCTTGCAAACTGTTCAATAGCAGTTCAACAGATGGTTGCTATAGCCAGAGCAGTTGATATGGACTGTAAAGTGTTGATACTTGATGAACCGACTTCTTCCCTCGATGAGCAGGAAGTAGAAAAACTTTTTGGCCTTATGAGAGATCTTAAGGCTATGGGAGTTGGAATTATATTTGTAACTCACTTTCTGGATCAGGTTTATGAAGTCTGCGATAAGATCACAGTTCTTAGAGATGGTCAGCTTGTTGGAGAATATGAGATAAAAGACCTTCCTAGAGTACAGCTCGTTGCAAAAATGCTCGGAAAAGAGATGGACGATCTATCAGATATCAAAGGCGAGAATGCAGCATATGCAGGAAAAGATGCTGATGAGAAAGTATTTGAAGCATCAGGGCTTCAGAGTAATGCCGGAATAAAGCCTTTTGATTTTTATATCCAAAAGGGCGAGGTGAACGGATTTACAGGTCTTTTGGGCTCTGGTCGAAGTGAGTGTGTTCGTTCAATCTTTGGAGCAGACAGGGTAATAGGAGGCCATGTGAAAGTACATGGCAAGGAAGTTAAGATAAGTAAACCTTTGGATGCCATGAAAAATGGAATAGCATACTTGCCTGAAGACAGAAAAGTGGATGGAATAATCGGAGATCTTTCCGTAAGGGATAACATTATACTTGCACTTCAGGTTTTAACAGGCTTTTTTAAGCCATTCAGCAAGGCAAAAGCCAACGCTTTTGCTGAGGAATACATAAAAAAA
Source organism: Butyrivibrio proteoclasticus (assembly GCF_900115735.1). Taxonomy (GTDB): domain Bacteria; phylum Bacillota; class Clostridia; order Lachnospirales; family Lachnospiraceae; genus Butyrivibrio; species Butyrivibrio proteoclasticus_B. The sequence continues at coordinate 68,163 of NZ_FOXO01000005.1, read as the reverse complement.
CTGAATATTAAGACTGCATCGGCTGATACCCCTATAAAATCTCTTTCCGGTGGAAATCAGCAGAAAGTGATCCTGGCAAGGTGGCTGTTAATGCATCCTGAATATCTTATTCTGGATGAGCCTACCAGAGGAATTGATGTAGGAACGAAAGTAGATATACAAAAGCTTGTGTTAGAGCTTGCTTCAGAAGGTATGAGCGTTACATTTATCTCTTCTGAAACAGATGAAATGCTAAGAACGTGCTCAAGGCTGGTAGTTATGCGTGACAGAAAAGTTGTAGGGGAGCTTTCGGGCAAAGATCTTACACAGAACAAGATCATGAGCACTATTGCAGGGGGAGAATAAGGTATGAATAAGCAAATATTAAAAAAGATAACGAGCAATCAGCTCTTTATTCCGCTTATGGCACTTATACTTCTGGCAGTAATAAATCTGATCAATGATCCGGGATTTTTTAAAGTAACTGTTGGAACAAATAATGCCGGAAATCCGGTTTTATCAGGTTATCTGATAACAATTCTTGATTATGGTTCAGAGCTTGCAATTCTGGCTATAGGCATGACACTTGTTACAGCTGCATCTGGCGGACAGGATATCTCTGTAGGTGCAACAATAGCTATTGCAGGATCTGCTATGTTAAGAGTTCTGTGCGGTGGCAATTCAAGACCGGAAACCATTAAAGCTCCGATTATTGTGGCATTTCTTGTAGCCTGTATAGTCGGTATGCTCTGTGGAGCATTCAATGGAATGCTGGTTGCGATTTTTAAGATACAGCCTATGATAGCGACACTGATTCTTTTTACAGCGGGGCGTTCAATTGCTGCCTGGATTAACAACAATGAACTTCCAATCGTTCCGGATCCGAAATTTGCCTACTTTGGTGGATTTATCCCGGGGATTCCGATTCCGACCACAGTATTTATAGTAATTGCGTGCATTATAGTTATTGCCATTGTACTAAAATATACAAATTTGGGATTATATACACAGGCAGTCGGAATAAATGAAAATTCTTCAAGGCTTAATGGAATAAATCCAACATTCATAAAGTTCTTATCTTTTGTTATATTGGGCCTTTGCGTTGCAGTAGCAGCTCTTATCAAGGTAAGCAGGTTATCAACGATCAATTACTCGGTAATAGCAAAAGACATAGAGATGGACGCTATTTTAGCGGTAGCGCTTGGAGGTAACGCTCTTTCAGGAGGAAAGTTCAATATGTGGGCTTCGATTTTGGGAGCATATGTCATTCAGTTTTTGACTACTACCCTTTATAAATTCAATGTGCAGTCTGATGCTCTTGCGGCATATAAAGCTGTTGTTGTTATCCTGCTCGTTATATTCTCAGCACCTACAGTAAGGGACTACATGACAAAGCTGACAAAACAGCTTCCAATGTTTAGAAAGGAGGCTGCATAAATGAAAAAGATAAAAGAAAATACAAGCATCTTCAATAAAATGAGTGATACAAACCTGCTTCTTACAATTACAATTGTTATCTTTTTCTTGATGTATATAGGGGCAGTACTGTTCCAGGGTGGTGGATTTACTAAACCTCAGATGTTTTTTAACATTTTGAATGCAAATGCAGCACTTATTATTACAGCCTGTGGAATGAGCATAGTTATGATAAGCGGTGGAATCGACATTTCTGTCGGAGGTGTTGTGGCACTAGTGTCAATGTGCTGTGCGGTGTATCTTGACTACCATGACGGAAGCATCATAGGTTCGATTTTGATAGCTTTGGGAATAGGACTTGCTTATGGACTGGTTCAGGGTTTTCTGGTTGCTTACCTTGATATTCAGCCATTTATCGTATCTCTTGCCGGCATGTTTTTTGCCAGAGGTATGACGACAATAGTAAATACAGCGCCATTTAATGTGGAAGATACAGAGTTTAATGCACTGAAATTAACAAGAATAAATGTTCCGGGACTTGGATCGGTGAACAAAAAGGGAATATATGTACCAGCGTATGTTGAAATTGGTGTGATAGTAGCGCTTATTCTTGTGGTATTATTATTCTTAGTACTTCGCTATACCAGGCTTGGAAGGAACTTATATGCAGTTGGCGGCAATAAGCAGAGCGCATTGATGCTTGGAATAAATGTAAAAAGAACTAAGTTCTTATCACATCTTATCTGCAGCCTTCTTGCGGGAATCGGAGGATATGTATATTTCCTTCATGTAGGTTCAGGTGCTGCCAGTCACGCAATGGGAATGGAGATGAATGCCATTGCTTCATCTATCATCGGCGGAACAATGCTCACAGGTGGTGTTGGTAACATCATCGGAACTTTGTTTGGAGTTTTATCACTCAGCACAATTCAGAACATAGTAGCTTCTGCCGGTCTTGATCAGGCATGGTGGACCGGAATCACAATTGCAGCTATGCTCTGTATATTCCTGCTCATCCAAAGTATAGTAATGTCTCAAAAAAAGAAAGCTCTTAAAATATAAGGACATTGAGATATGAGAAAAAACGCCATGTTAGCGCTAGTACTGCTCCTGCTTTCGGTTTTTACAGCCGGATGCGGGAGCAGTACTATTAATGAACAAAATCCGGATGTTGAAAATGAGGTTACCAAAAACTATATAACAGTAGGATTCTCACAACTAGGTGCCGAATCAGACTGGAGAAGTACAAATACAGAGTCCATGCTTGATGCTTTTTCCCAGGAAAATGGCTATAACCTGATATATAAGAATGGCCAGCAGAAACAGTCTAATCAGATAACTGCCATAAGAATGTTTATACAGCAGGAAGTCGACTATATTGTCCTTGCGCCTGCAATGGAGACTGGCTGGGATTCAGTACTTGGAGAGGCAAAAGAAGCAGGAATTCCCGTGATAATTGTGGACAGGCGAGTAGATGTTGCAGATAAGAACCTCTATTCCTGCTGGGTTGGCTCTGATTTTGAGCTTGAGGGTAAAAAGGTTGCTGCCTGGTTAAAGGCTTTTACTGAAAAACGAGGCATATCAGCCGATGATATCCACATTGTAAATATACAGGGGACTATCGGATCAACAGCTCAGATTGGCAGATCAAGGGGACTTGCAAATGCTGCAAGAGCAAATGGCTGGGATATACTTGATGAAGTGAGCGGCGATTTTACGGAGACCAAGGGCAGAGAAGTTATGGCTTCGTTCCTTCGTAAATATGACAATGTCAATGTTGTATACTGTGAAAATGATAATGAGGCCATAGGAGCTATTGAGGCCATTGAAAATGCAGGCAAAAAGGTTGGAGCAGACATCACAAACGGTGAGATAATGGTTGTTTCTTTTGATGGTGTAAACCAGGAAGCCATAAACTATGCAAAAGAAGGAAAAATTGCCTGTATTGCAGAGTGTAATCCTCATCATGGTCCAAGAGTCAGTTCCCTCATAAAAACACTAAATTCAGGCGGAATACCGGACAAATTTAACTATGTATCTGAGAAACTATACAGCTCTTTTGACGATATAAGTGAAATTGTGGTGGATGGAAGTACATATACGATTGATGAACTCGAATAAAAGTGGTATTTTTATTTATATTTAATTTGTATAGGTTATAGTTTGCTGTCATAATAATATTGCTAATGTTGATTCGGGTTAGGAGACTATTATGAGGAAGAAGATACTTATAGCTGATGACACTAATTTTATGAGAGAAATGCTTAAGGCTGCCCTTGATCCCGAAAAGTATCAGATTGTAGGTGAGGCTCTCACCGGAGAGCAGGCAGTTGAGTTTTATAAGGAAAAACAGCCGGATCTTTTGATCCTGGATATCAATATGCCTAAGATGAACGGCATTGACGCTCTTACTGAGGTCATGAAGATTGATCCTAAGGCCAATGTTATCATGTGTTCAGACCAAAAGTATGAGAACATGATAGTCCTAGCCCTTAAAAAGGGTGCAAAAGATTTTGTGGTAAAGCCATTTACATCGACAGATGTCGTTGTGGCTGTTAGAAAGGTTTTTGGGGAAGAAGATGCTTAAACAAATTTCAATCTACGCTGAGAATAAGAAAGGATGCTTGCAGAATATTACTGGAATTCTTTGCCAGAATGGAATTAATATACTTGGTTCTGTTACAAATGATTCTGCTGAATATGGAATAATCAGAATGGTTGTTTCAGATCCGGAAAAATGTATCGAGGTGCTTCAGGGAGCAGGGTATCTTTGTAAGACTACACCTGTTCTGGCAGTGGAATGTCAGGATGAAGTAGGAGCCTTTGATAAAATTTTAAAAACACTTTTTTCAAGCAACATCAATGTTAATTATACATATCTATCATTTAATCGCGAATCTGCACGACCAATAATGGTTATCAGTACAGATGATGTTAAGGCAGTTGAGAACATTCTTGTTAACAGAGGTTACAATTGTATTTAAGGAGTAGATATGTACGATTTTGTCACATCCAAAGATTGTATCTGTGAGAATTCTTTTAAGTATAAAGATATGCTGAAAAGAAATCCTGATGTTCCTTCGGGAATAGTCCCAATGTCAATTGCAGACATGGAATTTAGGACTGCTCCGGAGATCACAGAGGAGATAAAGAGATATCTGGACCACAATTATCTTGGTTATACAGACATTTCTGATAGCTATCTTAACTCAATAGTAAATTGGATGGGGAAAAGACATAATTATGAAATAAAAAAAGAATGGATTGCGCCATCAGATGGAGTTGTTACAGCTATTGGAGATTTGATCCTTAGCACAACCGCCCCAGGTGATGGCGTTGTTGTTTTTTCACCTGTTTATAAGCCGTTCAAAAGAGCTGTAAAGATGAAAGACCGTAATCTCATAGAGATTTCGCTTATACTTGATGGAGCAGGATATAGAATTGATTATGAGGAATTTGAAAAAGTGGCTAAAAAAGCTGATACGAAGCTTTTAATATTCTGCAATCCACATAATCCTGTAGGAAGAGTATGGACTAAAGATGAGCTTTTAAAAGTATATGATATATGCGTGAGAAATGATGTCTTTATAATTGATGATGAAATCCATCATGATCTTATAATGCCGGGATTTGAGCATACAGTAATGGCTCGCATTTCAAAAGACGCCGGAATGCATATGGCAGTATGCACGGCTCCAAGTAAGAGCTTTAACCTCGCAGGGCTTCAGACGTCTTATGCGATCATTGAAAATCCGGATATTTATAAAAAGTTCAAGGCATCAAGGCTTGACGGCTTTAGATCTGTGACCAATGTGCTTGGAATGGTAGCCTTAGAGGCTGCGTATACTTACGGTGAACGATGGCTTGATGAGTGCATTCAGGTTATTTACGATAATTACAGGTACATTTCTGAATTTATTGAAAAAAACATTCCGGAAATCAAAATTTTCCCTTTAGAGGGCACTTATCTTTTGTGGTGTGACTGTAGGTCACTTGGTTTAAATAAAACCGAATTAGAGGCATTTATGGCCGAAAAAGCATATATATTTGCGGACGAGGGTTACATTTTTGGAGATGAGGGTATTGGTTTTGAGAGAATTAACATCGCATGTCCAAACCAGGTGATAAAAGAGACCATGGAAAGGTTATATTACGCATATAAGATATATATCAAGAAGTAAAGGAGAAATATGTAAGATATGATTACCAAAAAGAACAAAAAGGTAGTAGCAATAATAGCACTGGCACTTATTCTCGCAATGGTCATAGGAACAGTTGCCAGTGCACTTATCTGAAGATCATAGACGTTCTAAGACTTCAAGGACATCAGAAAAGTATTCTTTTCTGATGTTTTCTTTTGCATTAAAGATCTCATGCTTTGATTCATCAAAATTTATAAATTTGGCAGATGGAACGAGTTGTTCAAATTGCCTGTAGCCCTCAGGATCTATAAGATGGTCATTCCCGGCAGTAAATACAGTGATAGGGATTTGGAGTTTGCCTGCATTTTTCATGATAACCTTGTTGGTCTTAAGGCTTGCCAGGGCCCATCCTATCGAGGCGCCATAGGTTTGGTAATGCTCGTCTTTTAACCTTCTTTCAAACATATAGTCGTAACGCGGCTTTGACATGGCGCTACTGGTTTCAAATACAGGCTTTCCATCAAATCTTTTTTGTCCCGGAGCAAGTGCTTTTTTCTTACCAAAAAGAAAAGCGTAGATACCCAGGAGCTTTATCAGAATAGGCGAAGTATTGTTCTTCATCTTCAGCATCGGAGAGCTTAAGATGGCTGAGTCAAAGTACTTTGTATATTTTTCAAGAAAAAGTGTGCCTACAGCACCTCCCATTGAGTGTGCGAGAAGCGTTCTGCGCATGGAAGAAGTATTTGGAACTACTATTTTTTCTACAAAAACGTGCAGATCTTCAACGTATGTATTGTAATTATCTATGTAGACAATATCAGGAGTCTTGAGCTTGCCGCCTGAATATCCGTGACCGCGCTGCTCCATGAAAAAGACAGCATAACCTGCCTCGTATAAATACCAGGCATATTCATGAAATTTTGCCCAGAATTCACAGAAACCGTGAACTATAACGATAGCTCTTTTGGCAGAGTCCGGTATTGCGTAGTAGTAATTCATCTTGGTACCATCAAAAGAATTAAAAACTCCCTGAGAGACATGCTCCCTTCGCCACGCTTTATTCTCGGTATTCATGGCACTGATGAAGTTATCTTCTCCTAAAAGTTCGATTTTTGCCATTTGCTTAAGCATCCTTTACCAGTTTTTTTGCATTTTCAGCTTTCCAAAGATTTTCATAGGAAAAACCTGTGACTTTTTCACATATTCTCTTTTCCTCTTCTGTTATAGAAGAAGTATCTTCGCCCTTTCTACGTGCGATTTCCTTTTGGATAATATCAAATTCCCTGCCTGTAAGTGGGAATACCACTGCAGTGATGAACAATAAGGTAATAAGTATTGCAGGAACTACAATATAGATCATAGCAATTCCCTTTTGAGTTGAAAGAGCCTGTCTCTGGCCAGCATTAGCGATATTTTCGTCAAATCCAACAGCAGCTAAAAGGAAGCCGATTCCTGCAGCGGAGAGGCCTGATGAGATTTTTCTTGCAAAAGTAGCCATTCCTGAGACAATTCCAGGGCGTCTTATGGATGTAATAAGCTCATCTACCTCTGCCATATCAGCCATGATCGCGAAAATGCTGGTGAGAGTTGCTGCATTACCAAATCCGATAAATGCTGTAAGTACCAGGACCGGAACAATGCTTGCCCCTTCATATGAGAATGCAAGAAGTCCTAAAGTACCGATGAGTCTTGTAGGTGCACCTATGAGAATAGTCGTTCTTTTTGAAGTCTTGCTCATAATAGGGCCCCAGAAAACCATACCGACAAGCTGAGATACCAGAATTGTGGCCATTAAGTAGATAAAGTAGCCATTTGAATAGCCATTAAGAACATCGTCAATATAGTAGACTGCCATTCCTGAGACAAAGTCCATACCGCATTGGCCAAATAGATATATTCCAAGGAAAAGCTTGAAAGATCTGCTTTTAAGAACGCTTATTGACTGAGGAAAGCTTTCTCTTAAAGTTGTTTTTACAGGTTCTTTTTTCTTTTCCCAGGTACCTATGAAAGTAACAGTAGTTGTAATGAAGAAAAGAATACTGAAAAGAACTGCGCAGGTCATGTACTGAGCAGGTTTAGTGTTGTCTTTTATGATAAAAGACGGAACAAGTCCGCAGACCATAGAACCAAGAGTAGACCATACCATACGAACAGTAGAAAACTTGGAGCGCATAGTATAATCGTCGATCATATCAGGCAACAGGCCATTATATGGAACCATCAGAATAGTAAAACCTGTTGAAAACAGGCAAAACATGATCAGATAAAAAAAGTACATTGCCCATATGGATCTGGATGGAATTGTGAGCCATAGTAGTAAGAAAGTAACTGATGAAGCTATTCCGCCAACGAAGATATAAAAGCGCTTTGCGCCGAATTTAGACACGGTTCTGTCTGTAATGTTACCCATCATAGGGTCAGTTATCGCATCCCAGATTTTTCCTACAAGTGGAATTGTTCCGGCGAGAGCAGCCGGCATGCCAAGTGCTTTGATAAGGAAGACGGTAAAGAACGTATTTATGATGACAAAAGCACCGCCTCCATAGAATTCAGCCATTCCAAACATTATTCTGTGCGCCATGTTGTAGTTTGGCTTTTTTCCGTAGTATTCCATTGATGTAACCCCCTAAAATCCCCAAGTTTGAATATATTTAAGTATAGCATTTTTAATAAATCTCAAATATGGCAATAATAGATAGATTCTTTTTATGTTAATTAGTCACATTTCTATAATCTATGCTATCATTAGATAAACTTAAATGAGGATGAAAAAATGATGAATGATAAGGTAATAAGAGAAAAATACAACACGATCACGGATCTGCTCATATGCAAGGGACTTACTATCACGACAATGGAGAGTTGTACAGGTGGGCTTATTGCATCTCTTTTAACAGATATAGAAGGTTCATCTGCCGTTATCAAAGGCGCATTTGTTACATATTCCAACGAAGCCAAGATAATGGAAGGTGTTCCGCAGGATATTATTGAGGAATATGGAGTATATTCAAAAGAAACTGCTGATGCTATGGCAATAGCCTGCAAAAAATCTTTTGGCGCTGATATCGGAATAGGGGTAACAGGAACCATGGGAAACAAGGATCCTCTAAATGAAGACAGCGCGCTGGGGCAGATATATTATACAATTGCTTATAAAAACGATTGTTATTCCAAAGATACGATTATAATGCCGCAAAAGAGCAGATACGATTACAAACTTGAAGTTGCGGATATTATTGCTGATGATCTTCGTTCAATAATAGAAGAGAGGTTTTAATGAACGTATTTGATATGATCGGGCCCATAATGATAGGACCATCAAGTTCCCATACAGCTGGTGCTGTCAGACTTGGAAGAGTAGTGAATAAGCTTATAGATAACAGACAGCTAAAAAAGGTTGAAATAACTTTGTCAGGTTCTTTTGCCCAAACTTATAAGGGGCATGGTACGGACAGAGCGCTTTTAGCCGGCATCATGGGATATAAAAGCTATTCTCCGGAAATCCGAAGTGCTCTTGATATTGCTTCGGAGCAGGGAATTGAATATGAGTTTATTACAGAGAATATAAAAGGCGCCCATCCTAATACTGCCAGGATCCATTATTTCTTAAATGATGGAACTGAAGGCGTCATGCAGGGGGCAAGTATAGGCGGCGGAAACATATTGGTTAACCAGATCAATGGTATGAATGTTGAGTTTAACGGTGAAAATAATACAATTCTGGTAATGCATGAGGATAAGCCCGGCGTCATCGCCAGTGTGACCAATATGATGCATTGGGAGCATGCAGAGCTCAATATTTCTAATTTTCATTTGTCCAGGCAGGAAAAAGGCGGCGATGCCATCATGACTATTGAGATTGATAATCAGCCTCCGGATACGCTGGTGGAGGATATTAGGAAGATTGATCATGTCACAAATGCGATCTTGATAAGAAGAGTCTGAATTAGAAAAGGATATTTATGCTTAAATACGAATCTGTCAGCGAATTAGTAGCTGAAGCTGAAAAAAGAAATATAAAGATAAGTGAACTGGTTTTGGAAGACCAGGCTAAAAGCATGGAAAAAGAGCCACTTGAACTCTATGAAAAAATGGAGATCAGCTTCCAGGTCATGGAGGATTCAATAAAAGAAGGTATGAAAAAAGATCAGAAATCCATGTCAGGTCTTACTGGTGGCGAAGGCTATCTTATGAATGAGTATGCCGCTACAGGTGGTATCAGCGGGAACTTCATGACAAAAGCAATGGCCAGAGCTTTGGCAGTAGCAGGCTGTAACGCCTCAATGGGAAGGATCGTTGCTGCTCCTACAGCCGGAAGCTGCGGCATTTTACCGGGATGTCTTGTGTCACTTTACGAAGACCGCGGTTTTGAAGAAAAAGATGTGGTAATGGCTATGTTTACTGCTGGTGCAATTGGAATGGTAATAGCAGAGAAATCCAGTGTGGCAGGAGCTCAAGGGGGATGTCAGGCTGAGTGTGGAAGTGCTTCAGCTATGGCTGCAGCAGCACTTGTAGAAGTAATGGGTGGAACACCATCTCAGTGCGCAGATGCCTGCGCTATGGCTATTTCCAATCAGATGGGACTGGTCTGTGATCCGGTAGGCGGACTTGTTGAGATACCATGCATAAAAAGAAATGTATCAGGCCTTGCGATTGCTTTTTCAAGCGCAGATATGGCACTTGCGGGAATCAGGGCCAATATTCCGGCAGATGAATGCATAGATGCAATGCGAGAAGTCGGTGATGCACTTCCAGCCTCATTAAAAGAAACCGCTGGCGGTGGACTTGCCACAACGCCAACGGGTCGTAAACTTCGTGATAAAGTTTTTGGTCTTACTTAACTTCTACAAGTTCAATCTTGAAATTAAGCTCTTTGCCAGCCATTTCATGGTTGGCATCTAATGTGATAGTTGTATCAGTCTTACCTACAACTTTAACAGGGAATGGTCTTCCGTACATATCCTGAAGGTAAACTTTCTGATCAACTGACAGGTCCTCTGAACCGGGAAGCTCAGCAATCTCTACAGTGAAGACAGCTGTAGGATCTGCTTCTCCATAAGCTTCTTCAGGCATGAGATGCACATCGAGTGTCTCACCTACGTTCATGTTAGCAACAGCCTTGTCAAATCCATAGATCATCATGCCTGCGCCACATACGAACTCAAGAGGCTCTCCTCTGTCATAGGATGAGTCAAACTTTGTTCCGTCGTTGAAAGTACCAATGTAGTGTGTACGGCATGTCTTGCCAACATTTTTTCCCTCGAATGAAGGAGCTGAATGGCAACCGCTGCATCCGCCACAGCCACCTGAAGCACAACCGCCTTCTTCATCTCCGCAGTCGCTTCCGCAACCACCTTCATCATGGTGTCCGCAGCTATGTCCATCCTCGTGGTCGCCACATGTGTGGCCCTCACCGTGGTGGTCGCAATTTACACCAGAGCTCACAAGGTTTCCGCTAAGGTAAGCTTCTACTACTTCATCAGTATTTCCGGATGTTCCGGCGCATACTTCAATGCCGTTCTCTTCAAGAGCTGAAAAAGCTCCTCCGCCGATTCCGCCGCAGATAAGAACATCAATTCCCTTATCGCCAAGAAGTCCGGCTAAAGCACCGTGACCGCTTCCGTTTGAGCTTATTATCTCAGAGGATACGACTTTTTTTTCCTCTACTGTATAAATCTTAAACTCGCTTGTATGTCCAAAGTGCTGGAAAACTTCACCGTTTTCATAAGTAACTGCAATTTTCATTATTCTTTTCCTTTCCAAATAAAAAGTCACTAGTGCATATTAACATAAATTGCCAAAAAAGCAAAATATAGTGAAAAAACACACTTATGTGCATATTTAAGGCTGATATAGAGCGTTGTACACTTTTTTTATCAACAAAAAAGTATTGTTTTAGGGCAGAGCCCTAAGAAAGGTGGAACAATGACAATTTCAGCTATTATTTTAGCAGCACTTATTCTTCTTGTAGTGATGGTGATTGCTACAGGATATGTAAAGGCTCCTCCGGACAGAGCCTATATTATTTCCGGCATGCGCAAGAATCCACGAATTCTTATTGGTCGGGCGGGCGTTAAGATTCCTTTCTTCGAGAGAGTTGATAAACTCTATCTTGGACAGATGACTGTAGATATCAAAACAGAGCAGTCAGTACCTACAAACGATTTCATCAATGTAAACGTAGATGCAGTAGCAAAGGTAAGAATCGGAACAAATCCTGAATCAATTCAGCTTGCTGCCAAGAACTTCCTCAATAAAGATCCTCAGCAGATCACAGAGGACCTTCAGGATTCTTTACAGGGTAACATGCGTGAGATCATCGGTACTCTTGCTCTTAAGACTATCAATACAGACCGTGACAGCTTTTCAGATCAGGTAATGGAAAAAGCCTCAAGAGATATGAGTAAGCTTGGTATCGAGATCCTTTCATGTAACATCCAGAATGTTACAGATGAAAATGGTCTTATAAATGACCTTGGTATGGATAACACAGCCAAGATCAAAAAAGATGCAGCCATTGCTAAGGCACAGGCAGACAGAGACGTGGCTATTGCAAAGGCTGAAGCTGATAAAGCAGCTAATGATGCAAGAGTTCTTGCACAGACAGAGATTGCTGAAAAGAATAACGCTCTTGCAATCAAGCAGGCAGAACTTAAAAGAGAAGCAGATACAGCAAGTGCTGTAGCTGATGCAGCTTATGAGATCCAGCAGCAGGAACAGCAAAAATCCATTCAGACAGCAACTGTTAATGCCCAGATTGCCAAAGCAGAACGTGAGGCAGAACTAAAACAGAAGGAAGTTCTTGTTAAACAGCAGGAACTTGCAGCTGAAATCGAGAAAAAAGCTGATGCTGAAAAGTATCAGGCTGAAAAGAAAGCTGAAGCAGAGCTTGTTCAGAGACAGAGGAAAGCTGAGGCAGCCAAATATGAACAGGAACGAGAAGCTGATGCTAAAAAAGCTCAGGCTGAGGCTCAGAAATATGCAGCTGAGCAGGAAGCTGCAGGTATAAAAGCTAAGTATGACGCAGAGGCTGCAGGTATTGCTGCAAAAGGTAAAGCAGAAGCTGAGGCTATTAAGGCAAAAGGAATTGCAGAAGCCGAAGCAATGGAAAAGAAGGCAGAAGCTTATAAGAAGTACAACGGTGCTGCTATGGCAGAGATGATGATCAAAATCATGCCTCAAATGGCTGCTGAAATTGCAAAACCTCTCTCACAGATTGATAAGATCAATATCTATGGAACAGGTGATGGAACAAATGGCGCAAGCCAGATTTCAGGAAATATGCCCATCGTTATGAAGCAGGTTTTTGATACAATGTCAGAAGCTACAGGTGTAGATTTTACAGAGATTATGAGAGCCGGAACATATGATGCAAAGGTTAATAAGAATATCAATATTACAGGCGCAGACGTTTCTGTAGAGACTAAATAATACAAAGAGCCATATATAACATATATAATAAATATGTTATATATGGCTCTTTTTTTATTTCTTCACTAGCTGCGATTATTATTGTATAGTAGACACTATGAATGAGAATTACTTTTTTGAAAAATATACAGCTAAACTAAATGATCAGCAGCTGGAAGCAGTAAAAACCGTGGATGGGCCCGTGCTCTTATTGGCAGTTCCGGGAAGTGGAAAGACAACAGTTCTTGTCCATAGGCTCGGTTATATGCTTATGGTAAAAGAAATACCGCCGGAGAATATACTTACACTTACGTATACAGTTGCAGCAACAAGAGATATGGCGGAGAGATTTGTTAAGGTCTTTGGAGAAGACGCTGCAAGGAATCTTGAGTTTCGTACCATAAACGGAATCTGCGCCAAGATAATCAGCCATTATGCGAGACTTATAGGCAAAACATCTTTTGAACTAATTACAGATGAAAAGATATCCGGAAAAATCCTGACAGATATTTATGTCAAGGTTATGAATGATTATCCTACAGAGAGTGATATCAAGGCGGTAAGGACACTTATAACTTATTGTAAAAATATGTGTCTTGATAAAGACGCCATAGAAAAACTCGGAAAAGATGAGGGACTAGAGCTGCTGAAGATCTATGAGGCGTATAACAGAGAATTAAAAGCCAGGAGCCTTATGGATTATGATGATCAGATGATATATGCTTACAGGATGCTTAAAAATACGCCTGATCTACTTAAATTCTACCGCGATAAGTACAGATATATCTGCGTGGATGAAGCGCAGGATACATCTAAGATCCAGCATATGATCATAGCTCTTTTGGCTGGGGAAAGCGGTAACTTGTTCATGGTCGGAGACGAAGACCAGAGCATATATGGATTCAGAGCAGCTTACCCTGAAGCTCTTTTACATTTTGAAAAAGAGCATGTGGGTGCGAAGGTCCTTGTAATGGACAAAAATTACAGATCAAATGCAAAAATAGTAGAGATAGCTGATAGGTTTATCCAGAAAAACTTCAATCGTCATAAAAAGCATATGACAGCAACAAGGGATGAGGGCGCGGATATAAGCTATGTCACTTTAAACAGCAGAGAATCTCAATATAGTTTTCTTTTGGACATCGTCAGGAATATTTCTGTACAAACAGCTGTTTTATATAGAGATAATGAGTGCATTTTGCCATTAGTTGACATTCTGGAGAGGGAAAATGTTGATTACAGGATTAAGAGCTCCGACATGGCCTTTTTCAGCCACAGAGTAGTTGTGGATGTTGAAAACATGCTCAAATTTGCATTAAGTCCGATGGATCCGGAGCTTTTCTTAAAAATATATTTCAAGTTTCAAACATTCCTCCGCAAGCAGGACGCTCTTTTAATGTGCGATATCGCTGACCGAAGGCACTGCGGTATTCTTGATGCTGCAGAAGAGATTGATATAAACAAACGTATCCTTGGAAATGTCAGGTCACTAAGGACGCACTTTATGCATATGGCTCAGGAAACACCTGCCAAAGCAATAGGCAGGATTCAAAAGTTCATGGGCTATGGAGAGTATCTAAAGGACAATAATATAGATGATAATAAGCTGTTTACCCTGAAAATGCTCGCCAAAAATGAAAGTACTATAGCAGGATTCCTGGACAGACTAAAAGAGCTGAAAAATACTCTTACTCAGAAAAAAGAGAACTATAAAAGTAAGCTTATTCTTTCGACAATTCATTCAAGTAAGGGACTTGAGTATGACACAGTTATCCTGATGGATGTAGTAAATGGCGTTTTTCCGGGTAAGATCATTAAATCTTTTGCTACAGCTACTCCTGAGGAGAAAAGAGAGAACGAGGAAGAGAGGCGTATATTCTATGTCGGAGTGACCAGAGCAAAAGATAAACTGATCATATTTAAATATAAAGACAAGCCGTCTGTATTTGTTGGTGAGATATGTCCTAAGGAAAAATGGGTCAACGAAGAGCAGGAAGTACCTGTAAAAAAGAGCAAAAAGAAGGCAGGTAACGAGCTTAAAAAGCCGATTTCTTACCTAAAGCAAAAGAAGGCGCCACTTTCCTCAGAAAATGTGCCTTCTAATCTTATTATCGGTGATCGTGTAGTACAAAGTAAATATGGTACCGGAACGATCATTGATGTTGATTGGGACGAAGATGAGATCCCAACAAAATTCGTTGTTGAATTTGATGACCATACACAGAAAAAATTCATGTTCCCTGTTGCATTTAACATGGGAATGAAACTAGCGGATTAAGAATTATTCTGCGCTGTCCATGTAATGGTCTATAACTTCATACAAAGGTAAATTAGGGTCCGTAACGGGCTCTATTTTATTGTCCAACTGTAATAAAAGCTGGGAGTCGGAAGTAACTAAAGGCCACTCAGGAAGCCCTTCTCCATTAGGATTTCCGGTTTTTACAAAGTTTACCCAGTAGTTTTGCATTATCTCAGAAAGCTCAAAATCGCTTTCATCATAATTTCCGGCATGTCTGTGAAGATTTCCGTAAGCATAAGGCAATTCTCCTGCGTGATGATTGGAAATTCTGCTGTTTGTTTTTGTGAAATAGTATTCGTAAACAGGCTTATTTTGCTGAATCATGTAATTGGTCCATACATAGTGGGAATAAGTAAACCACATAGCGCTGTAGGCGGCGTTTAGTGACCCTTTTGCTTCTCCTTTCTTGTCGATAATGATATATTCATCTCTTTCAACTGCGTCATAAGGGAGTACGTCAGCCATCTCCTCGGCATAGCTTCCGAGATCCTCTGAGAGAAGCTCAACGTAGTTTTCTTTAGTAGCTTTTGTTCCAAGCATAAATGCATCAGCTTCTTTTGTATTAAAGCCGTTTAAAAGAGCTTTCTCGTGATTATTACCTTTCTCATATGTGAGATAAGGCATTTCTGCTATAGCGTAGCCGTCAAGTGTCATGGCTGAATTGTTAGCTGAAGTCTTAACGAGCTTTTCGGCAGGTATGCTTCTTAACTCATCAGAAGATGAAACAGAGAATTCCTCTTTTACAATATTGCCCTGTTCTACAGCTTCATCGTAGGATCTGAAGGTATGAAATGGCTTTTTGGCCACAATTCCACTAGACTCAGCGATTGCGTAGTTGAATAATCCATCTGTAAGTGGTGATACGCAGATAGCGTTAACACTGGATGCACCTGCAGATTCGCCTGCAATTGTTATCCTGTCCGGGTTCCCTCCGAATGCTTCAATATTTTCACGTACCCACTTAAGAGCTGCTATCTGATCTAAAAGACCGTAGTTACCGGTTGTGCCATTTGGAGACTCAGCCTTTAGATCATCAGAGGCATAGTAACCAAAAACGCCAAGTCGGTATGCAATGTTAACGAATACTACACCTTTTTTAGCCAGATCTTCTCCGCGATACTCAGTATAGGAAGGCTGTCCGGTAGTTAGGGAGCCACCGTGAATATAGAATATGACAGGCAGGAGCTCATCGGACTCTTTTTCAGGTGAAAAGACATTAAGATAAAGGCAGTCTTCGCTCATTTCTTCGCGATATTCATCCCCGAATTCTATGCGGTAGTCATTCCATCCAATTATGTGGGAAAGAGAATCATAGAGAGCTGAACTCCTTGGCTGCATAGCCATAGGACCAAAGTGATCGCATGCAAGTACGCCATCCCATGGCAGGGGCGCCTGGGGCTCTTTAAAGCGCAGATCACCTACAGGAGGTGCTGCGTAAGGAATACCTGCGTAGACTTTTACTGATCTGTCTGCATTGTACACGCCGGTTAAGACACCCTGATCAATAGTTATTTCTTCTGTGACTTTGGGATTCTTGTTGTCAACAGCAGGAACTCTTTTAAATGGAGGAGCAGTAAGTTTGTAGTTCAGTACCAGAATAGCTATAAAAACGAGCCACATAAGACAAGTGGAAAGGGACTTATGTGTTATGCTTTTCATGATCGTGTTTTTTAGTGCAAGCATCAGTACTGCAGCTATTACTGCAATGGCCCATCCTGCAAGTACATTTTTTGATAACTCTAAAATGACGATGTACAGAAGAGTTATCAGTATTATTGCAATATTGAAAATCATGTTGTCTCCTTTTTAGATAATAATTTAAATTGCTTACAATATTATAACACAAAATTATATTACCTAATTCAAAATTTGTACAGCATCAGTTTGTTGACAACAAATTTTATTAGGAATATTCTATGTATTAGGGTTAGCTAAAGCTAACAAAAAGTAATGGCTTTATATCTAATAGTAATCAAAAAGAAGGAAATGATATATGCAACTGGAATTACAAAACATCAAAAAATCCTATGGAGAAAATGAAAGCAGGATAGAAGTTCTAAAGGACATAAGTCTTAGCGTTGAAAAGGGTGAATTTGTTGTGCTCCTTGGACCATCCGGATCAGGAAAGTCCACGCTGCTAAATATAATCGGGGGAATAGATAATGCGGATTCGGGAAGGATAATAATTCGCGAAAAGAGTATGTCAGATATGGACGAGAAGGCTCTCACAAACTATAGGAGGGAGCATTTGGGATATATTTTTCAGATGTATAATCTGATTCCAAATCTAAATGTAAGAGAGAATATCGAAGTAGGGGCATACCTGTCAAAAAATCCCCTTAATATAGATGAACTGCTTGATGTCTTGGGGCTGACCAATCATCAGAATAAGCTTCCGAGCCAGCTTTCCGGCGGACAGCAACAAAGATGTGCTATAGGTAGGGCTATAGTAAAAAATCCGGACATACTTCTTTGTGATGAGCCCACAGGAGCTCTTGATTATAAGACGTCAAAAGAAATCCTGGCACTGATAGAAGAAGTAAATCAGAAATATGGGAATACTGTAATCATGGTAACTCACAATGATGCCATCAAGAACATGGCGGATTTCGTGGTTAAGTTAAGAGACGGGGTCATAAGAAAAAGCTATAGAAACGAAGTAAAACTGAAAGCAGAAGAACTTGACTGGTAAAGAGGCATATCATGAAAAATCCATTAAATAAAAGGCTGTTTAGAGAACTTAAAAGTGATATAGGCAAATATTTTGTAATCTTTGTGCTGCTGGTTCTGTCAATTGGATTTGTATCAGGGTTTCTGGTGGCAGGAGAGAGCATGATCAAGGCCTATAATGACAGTTTTGAAAAATATACAATAGAAAACGGCAATTTCAGGACCGAAGAAGAACTTACTGATGCTCAGAAAGAGTGGATTGAGAATAGAGGAGTCACATTATATGAGAACTATTATATAGAAAAAGAATTCAGCAATGATACAACCATAAGGATATATTCAAACAGAGAAGAGATAGATAAAATCTGCGTGATGGAAGGAAGACTTCCTGAGGACAAAAATGAGATAGCTATAGACAGGATGTATGCTGAGAACAATGGACTTTTGGTAGGAGATGAACTTATTTCAGAAGATGTCCCCTACAGAATAGTGGGCTATATTGCGCTTCCTGACTACAGCGCGCTTTTTTACAGCAACAATGACATGATGTTTGATGCATCTGCCTTTGGAGTTGCAGTGGTAGACAAAACGCAGTTCAAGGATTACCTGGATGATGGCATCAGATACAACTACTCATGGATCTATGATAATGAACCAGAGACACAAGCCGAGGAAAAAGAAGTATCAGACGACCTTATGGAAGCAATAGCTCAGAAGGTATCATTGGAAAGCTTTATCCCAAGATATTTAAATCAGGCAATCACTTTTACGGGTGAAGATATTGTTGGTGATAAGGCTATGATGGAGGTGCTTCTTTATATAATCATTATCATTACGGCCTTTGTTTTTGGAATTACTATAAATAACACTATACATAAAGAAGCCTGCGTTATTGGTACTCTTAGGGCATCAGGTTACAAAATAAATGAACTTATAAGTCACTACATGAAAATGCCTGTTATTGTGACATGCTTTTCTGCTGTTATAGGTAATATCCTTGGATATACGATATTTAAGAACGTATGCGTTAGCATGTACTATGGAAGCTATTCACTTCCTACGTATGTGACTATATGGAGTGCTGAGGCTTTTTTAAAGACAACCCTGATACCGCTGGCAATAATGCTTGTCATTACTTATGTGATACTGAAAAAGAAGCTTTCTCTTAGTCCGCTTAAGCTTATAAGAAGGGATATTTCAGGTAAAAGAAGGCTTAATTCAATAAAGCTTAGTAAATCCATAAGGTTTTTTGACAGATTCAGGATAAGAATACTAATTCAGAATAAAAGTAGTTACATAACTCTTTTCATAGGCCTTCTTTTTGCCAATCTGCTCTTGTTCTTTGGAATGATGCTTCCACCTTTGCTTGTGCATTTTCAGGGAATAGTTACGCAGAGCATGCTTGCAAAGCACATCTATATTTTCCAGGTTCCTGCGGGGGCGATAGATACAGATGATCAATTATCGGCTGCATTTTCATATATTTTCTATGAAAATAAGATTTCGACTAACAACCCGGATGCCGAGAAATTTTCTGCTTATAGTCTGAAAACAATAGGTGAAAAGGGCGCGAGAGTTGAAGATGTGACTTTGTATGGCATTGTAGATGACAGCAGGTACATAGATGCTGATTTTGATGAGAAAACTGTGCTTATATCATCGGCCTATGAGGATAAATATGGGCTAAAAGAAGGCGATATCATAACACTTAAAGAACCATACGAAGATAAATACTATGGGTTTAAGATCACCGGAACCTACGATTATGATGGTGGAATAGCAGTGTTTATGAGTAAGAAGCACTTAAATGAAACTATGAGCCTTGGCGAAGACTATTTTTCAGGATATTTCTCGGACAGCGAGATAACAGATATTGACAGTAAGTACATTGGAACAACTGTTGACGAGGAATCCCTTACAAGGGTATCAAGGCAGCTTATGATATCTATGGGTAACCTCATGTATATGGTTGATGGCTTTTCAATCATTCTGTTCATTGTACTTATATATCTTTTGTCAAAACTGATTATTGAGCGTAATGTGCAGTCAATATCCATGGTAAAGATACTTGGCTATTCAAGAAAGGAAATAGCTCTTCTATATATCTTGCCCACAGCGATCGTGGTGGTATTTTCACTTTTGATATCTTATCCGATCCTTTCGTATGTGATGGTTGGTATATTCAGAATGATGTTAAAGCAGATGATGAGTGGCTGGATGGTAATATGGCTGGATCCTTCGGTTTATATAAAAATGTTCCTTATGGGAGTAGCTACTTATGCAATAACAGCCCTTATAGAGTACCGAAAGATAGGAAATATCCCGATGAGTGAGGCACTTAAAAACGTAGAATGACTTAAAAGTTTTTCTTTTTTTATAAAAGTCTTCTTTACACGGACAATTTAGTATGATAATGTGGTAAAGTAAAAGCAGAGTAAAATGGAATTCGAAAAAGGAGACTTTATGAAAAAGAAATTTGTATCTGTACTTATGGCTT
The DNA here is from genome assembly GCF_900115735.1 of Butyrivibrio proteoclasticus. Classification (GTDB taxonomy): domain Bacteria; phylum Bacillota; class Clostridia; order Lachnospirales; family Lachnospiraceae; genus Butyrivibrio; species Butyrivibrio proteoclasticus_B. The sequence goes on along the minus strand of NZ_FOXO01000005.1, from coordinate 47,750 downwards.
TAACTACAGTTATGATGTTTACTGCTTGCGGACAGTCAGCTACTACAGAAAATGCGGAAAGTGCTACAGAGAGTGTATCTGCAGAGAGCGATCTTGAGTACATCAAAGGAAAAGGAAACCTCATTGTAGGCATCACAGACTTTGCGCCTATGGACTATAAAGATGATAATGGAGAGTGGATAGGATTTGACGCCGATATGGCAAAAGAGATAGCAAAAGCTCTTGGTGTAGAAGCAGAGTTTGTAGAGATTGACTGGGACAACAAGGTACTTGAGCTCAATAACAAGTCAATTGATGTTGTATGGAATGGTATGACACTTACACCGGAAGTGACAAACTCAATGAATTGTACTAATGCATATTGCAATAATGCACAGGTTGTGATTGTTAAAGCGGAAGATGCTGATAAATACAGCACACTTGAATCTTTGGTTGACCTTACTTTTGCTGTTGAGTCAGGCTCTGCAGGAGAGGCTGCAGCAAAAGAAAACAATTTTAACACAACAGCGCTTAAGTCACAGGCTGACGCTGTTATGGAAGTTGCAGCAGGGACATCAGATGCATGCATTATTGATCTTTTGATGGCAGGAGCAATGGTTGGTGAAGGAACAGGATATGCTGATCTTACACACACTGTTGAGCTTACAACAGAAGAATATGGAATTGGATGCAGAAAAGACTCAGATCTTGCAGCATTTATAAATGATGAGATGAAGAGTCTTTATGCTAATGGCACAATGAAAGAAATAGCCACAAAATATGGTGTTCAGGACGCGCTTGTAGAGCAGTAATATTAAAGGAATATCAATATATGTTTTCAACAGTTACTTTATCACTTCTTGGGGGTTTTTTAGGTACATTAAAACTCTTCATTCTTACGCTTGTTTTTTCATTGCCGCTGGGGCTTTTGATAAGTCTTGGCTCAATGAGTAAACGCGCGATTATAAGACTACCCATTAGGTTCATTATTTGGGTAGTCAGAGGCACGCCTCTCATGCTACAGCTTCTTGTTATCTTTTATGGCCCTGGCATTTTCTTTGGAAATAACCTATGGGGCTCCGGATCAACAGGAAGGTTCACAGCCGCTTTGGTAGCCTTTGTATTTAATTACGCATGTTATTTTAGCGAAATATTCAGGGGCGGAATTCAGTCTATTCCTAAGGGGCAGCATGAGGCTGCAGCTGTTCTTGGTCTTACAAAAACACAGACCTTTTTCAAAATAATACTCTTACAGGTAGTAAAGAGAATTGTGCCACCTATATCCAACGAAGTTATTACCTTGGTGAAAGATACTTCTTTAGCCAGGGTTATTGCGTTCTACGAGATAATTTGGGAGGGAGAGCGCTTTATCAAAAGTAGTGGAATAATCTGGCCTCTGTTTTATACAGGTGTATTCTATCTGATATTCAGCGGACTTTTGACACTTCTTTTCGGATATATTGAAAAGAAACTGGATTATTTTAAGTGATCGTTAGGCGGTGCGTTTTATGGCAATACTCGAAGTAAAAAATATAACAAAAAGTTTTGATAATACAGAAATTCTGAAGGATATAAGCTTTGATCTTGAAAAAGGAAAGACGCTTTCGATTTTAGGAAGGTCAGGAAGCGGGAAAACTACTCTTTTAAGGTGCCTCAATTTCCTTGAAACACCGGATGGCGGCACTATTAGTGTAAATGGAGAGCTTTTATTTGATGGTAAAAGTCCGGGTTTCAGCGAAAAGGAGCTTAGAGAGAAAAGGCTTCATTTTGGAATGGTTTTTCAGCAGTTCAATCTTTTCCCCCAATACACAGCTCTTGAGAATGTTATCCTTGCTCCGGGGATACTTAAGCCTGAAAAAGATAAGACAGAGCTGTTAGTGGAAGGAAAAGCAATTTTAAGTAAGATGGGATTGCTGGACAGAATGGACAATTATCCCCATCAGCTCTCAGGTGGACAACAGCAGAGAGTTGCTATAGCGAGAGCTCTTGCATTAAAACCTGATATTCTCTGTTTTGATGAACCTACATCTGCACTTGATCCGGAACTTACAGGAGAAGTTCTTAAGGTTATAAGAGAGCTTGCACAGCAGAATACAACAATGATAATTGTTACCCATGAGATAGAATTTGCAAAAGAAGTCTCAGATGAGATTATTTTCATGGATGAAGGCGTTATCGCTGAAAAGGGCAGCCCATCTGAGTTAATTGACAATCCTCAGAATGAGCGCACAAAGCAGTTTTTACTTAATTATCATATGTGATTTTTTGACCGGAATCATTAGTTTCCGGTCTTATTTTTTCTATGGTATACTTAAAAGATACCAGCAACTTTTTTGTAATTTTTAAGGTGATATTTATGGAAAAAGAAATACTTATTAAAGAACAGGAGCATCTGACTTTAGTCTATGACAAGCTTCTGGAAATGAAGAAAAAACTTGAAGATCAGATAGCTGCGCTTGATGAAAAGGCAGTAGATGATAAGAATGATATTCGCGATAATATCCGTTTCGACTATGCTGATATAGAGACTACAATGGAAACTCTTGCAGAGATTGAGGTATGGAATCGCTATATTGATACCTATAATGTAGAGAGTTCCTCTTTGGGAAAGCGTTTGAATACAGTTAACAAACTTCTTGAATCCCCTTATTTTGCCAAGATAGAGCTTCAGTTTGACCCCTCTGAGGAGCCTGAAAGCTACTACATTGGAAGAGCGGCCATTTCTGAGAATGGTTATGACCAGATGGTGGTTGACTGGAGGTCGCCTATTGCAGAAGTTTATTACAACCAGGAAATGGGAAATACTCACTATACTGTTGAGGACAGACAGATTCCTGTGGATTTAAAGCTCCGAAGGCAGTTTGACTTAAAGAAAGATAAACTACTATCATATTTTGACACTCAGATTGCTATTGAAGATCCTATGCTCCTGCAGTCCTTATCACAGATAAGATCAGACAAGATGCAGGCAATTACTTCAACTATTCAAAAAGAGCAGAATATCGTTATCAGATATCCGGATGTTCCTTTTCTTTTAGTAAATGGAATTGCAGGAAGTGGAAAAACTTCTGTTCTGCTTCAGAGAATAGCATATCTTTTTTACCAAAAGAGAAAAACTCTTCGTCCTGATCAGGTATGCCTTATGACATTAAATCCGGTTTTCCGTGACTATATTGACAATGTCCTTCCGGATCTTGGTGAGTCTAATCCACTTACCATAACATGGCATGAGTTCCTTGATATGGTGAGCGTTCCGTTTATTGATAACGACTATGATTACACAGAGGCAGAGAATCTCAAAAAGATCCATGATGTATTACCAACACTGACACCCGAAGTGGATGACTTTTTTGATATTACTCAAAAAGAAACCATGGTGATGCCCAAAAAGGATGTGCTTTCAATTATTAACAGATTTAGCCAGTTCCCTATGGGCGTTCGACTTTTCCAGATTGCATCGGATGAGCTTTTGGAAAGAGCCAAAAACATTCTGAAAAACTCTGACAATTACGCTGATAATGAGTCCGATAGCGTTGCAAAGTCAGAAAATGCAGATAATAATCGTCTGGAAAATGACTTTGGCGGAGCTATACGTACCATTAAAAAATGTGGTTTTATCAATGTTATGCATATAGCACAGCGAATTCTTGGGAAATCGCATATTACAGCGGCTGAATGGCTGTATACCAAGATGGAGCTGACAGGTGAATGTGACAGAAATATGCGCTATGTGATGATTGACGAGGTTCAGGATTATACAATGGCGCAGATGATTGTATTTAGAAAATTTTTCCCAAATGCACGTTTTATGCTGCTTGGAGATGAATACCAGTCCATTCGCGAAGGTACGATATCTTTTGCTGAAATAAAAGAAATGGCAGAAAAAGATGGCAAAGAATTTGTGGAACTACCGCTTATGACAAGCTATAGAAGTTCCCCTGAGATCACAGAGATGTTTTCATCTTTGCTACCTGCGGAGAAAAAGATGTCAGTTTCTTCTGTTAAAAGACCCGGTGAAAAGACAATCGTAAAAGAATGCAGTTCAGAAGCAGAGTATTTTTCTGAATTGGAGGCGCACATAAGTGAGTTTGGCAAAAAAGATGGCATAACGGCTGTTATCTGTAGAAATGCCTATTCTCTTGAAAAGATCAGTGCTTCTATAAATAATTTAGATATAAAGATTATATCTGAGCAGGATGCACTTCCGTCAAGCGGAATTGTTTTATTAGAATTATCATTGGCAAAGGGGCTTGAATTTGACAATGTTATTCTTGCTGATGTGGACCGGGAATCTTATCCGGACAAAGAACTTGGAAGACATTGCCTGTATACGGCGATGTCACGTGCTACACAAAGACTTGTTGTTTTGTCCTGTGGTAAGTTATCTGATACATTAAAATAATTTTTAATTTAAGAGGGGAATGTTATGAAATTCAAAAGTGTTGTAGCTGTTTTTGCTGGTATTATTGGGGCTTTGACTTTGTCAACCACTGTTTATGCAGGGACTTCAGAGCTTACAGGGCTTGAGGTTGATGATGCTATTGCTGGTCAGCGACCTGTAGCAATCATGGTAGATAATGAAAAGAAGGCTCTTTCTCATTATGGAACAGCAGAAGCTGATGTGGTTTATGAGATGATGAACAGTACTGCCAATGGACGCATTACGAGACTTATGTGTCTTTATAAGGACTGGGCGAATCTTCAGCAGACTGGAAGTATTAGAAGCACAAGAACAACTAATATTATGATTGCTGATGAATACAATGCTGTTCTGATCCATGATGGGGGACCATTTTACATTAAGTCTTACCTTACGAAGCCTTATGCTGAACACATAAGTGGTGGATTTAGCAGAATCAAAAATGGAAAGCCGACAGAGTACACTGAGTATGTTTTTGGCTCAGAACTTGTGGATAGATTTGCTAAGAGTGGACTTTCTACTACATACAATATGCAGATGGAGAGAGGCACACACTTTTTGTTTAATGAAGCAGATACAGAGCTTCCAAGTGATGTGGTTGCAGGAACTGTGGATATGTCAGGAGTTTTTGCTCATAATAAGAGCCAGCTTGTATTTAATCCTGAGACCAGAACCTATGATTATTATGAATATGGCGCTTTGCATCAGGATGCAGAAGACGGACAGGCTATGACATTCAAGAACGTTATCTTACAGAACGTCTCTTTCAAGCAGCTTGATAAGAACGGATATCTTACATATAACGTTATTGGTTCAGATAAAGGCTACTATATAACTAATGGCAAGGTTATACCTATAATGTGGTCAAAGGCCAGCGAAACGGGCATGACACATTACTATAGCTCTGATGGACAGGAACTTTCCATAAATAAGGGAAAGACCTATATTGGACTTATTCCTTCAGACTCATGGGATAAGCTTGTATTACAGTAAAAATAAGAGAATTTTATGACACAGACGCATTTTGACGCTCCAAGCGAGGAACTTTTGGGCAAGTACAGCCAGCTTAAGGATTATTTAAAAAGTCTGGGGACTGTTGCAGTAGCATATTCTAGTGGTGTTGATTCCACTTTCCTTTTGTATGCAGCCAGCGCTGCGCTTGGAGAAAATGTTATTGCACTTACTGCTTCATCCTGTCTTTTTCCAAAAAGAGAGCTTCATGAAGCCACAGATTATTGTAAAGAACTTGGGATAGAACACTTCGTTATTGAGGCTGACGTTTTTTCTATAGAGGGTTTTTCAGATAATCCACCAGACAGATGCTATCATTGCAAGAGAAGGCTTTTTGAGCAATTTCTGGAAGAGGCAAAAAGGCATGGAATAACAAGTGTAGTTGAGGGATCAAACCTTGATGATATGGGCGATTACAGACCGGGACACAGAGCGATTGCTGAACTTGGTATACTAAGTCCCCTTAGAAAAATAGGCTTTACTAAACAGGAAATAAGGATAATGTCCGCATATTTAGGAATCCCTACTGCAGAAAAGGCTTCTTTTGCCTGTCTTGCCAGTCGTTTCCCATATGGGGAGCTTATTTCAGATAAAAAGCTTGATATGGTAGATAAGGCTGAACAATATCTTTTAGATGCAGGATTTAAGCAGTTCAGGGTCAGAATTCATGGTACAGATGTTGCAAGGATTGAGGTCCTTCCTAAAGATTTTGACCGCTTTATGGATTTGCAATTTAGAAATTCTGTATATAGTGCATTTAAAGAGTATGGCTTTAATTATGTGTCTTTGGATCTTAAAGGTTATAGAACCGGAAGTATGAATGAAACTTTATCATAATAAAAAGAAACTGAGCAGTCTGCCTTGATTGCTCAGTTTTTTGCTTATGAATATGGTCAGAAGTTTACTGGATGTCTCCGGCAATATCGATGTTCTCACCGGTTATACCAATCCATGCTCCGTCCTTTGCTTCTTTTGAATCAGCATGAGCAAGGAGCCATTTATTGGTAGCTCTAAGAAGCTTGTCTTCCTGGTTCACAGCTGTGTATTCAGGTTTACCTACATTTGTGCCCTGTGGAAGGCCAACAAGAACCTGGAATCCAGAATCTTTATGAGCCTGACAAGGAGCGTAGTGGAGAGTTGTTGCATATACTTCTACCATTACTCCCTTTGGAACGAGGAAAGCCTTAACTTTATTTGAATCCAATTTATAGTCAGATATTTCTTCTCTTTTTGCTAAAAGAAGTATAAAATCTGTTGCACCGAGGTTGATTTCGCTTGAGCGGTGATACTCAAGGCAATTGAGCTTTGTGTTGTGACCGTTGCACCATCCGTACTGCATTGGTGATCCGCCAAAGAGTGTGTTTGTCATCTTAACTGAAGCTTCAAGTTCCTGAAGAGCCTTTTCTTCAGCAACATATTCAGTTCCTTCAGGGATGGGTGTGTTGGCGCCTAAAGCTTCCATGATCTGTTTCTTTTCTTCTTCGTACCCCTCAATGATTCGTCCATAGTTTGTAAACTCTGGATCTGTAACACTTATTATTTTCATTTCGCCCTCCTTAAAAGCCAAAAATACATTCTCAAGTAATAATATACATCTACCAGGCAAAATTTGCTTATCAATATGCACCTAAAACAATTCAAAAAATGCTATATATTAATATACTTCAGATTGCAAGTCGCCATGTTGTATTGGTTCTTGGATCATAGTAAAGCCTTACAACTCTTTTCATTCCCAAAACAGTGATCATACATTCAAATATGGTTGTGGAATCTGTGGCATAGATTCCATCTGCAGTTGTATAGGTGCTTTTTCTTTTGGATTCCCGATAACCTTTAACGGTAAAGGTGTCATATTCTCCGTCTTCATTCATAAATCTGAACTTGAGCGGGATTATGCTTCCATCTGACTTGTGTTCGCAGATAACATCTACTTCATTTATAATCTTACTCATAATAAAAATTTCATGCTCCTCATGTTCCTGATTGTCTAAAGTTTCATCGGTAAGCGCGACCTTTTTTATCTCTTTTTTCTCACGTTCTCTCAGTGCTTCTTCAAAGCCCTTCAGGGCGGCAAATGGTAAGAACTGGCTAGCTCTGTCTGCTCTTGGCATGGCTACCTCCTTTTAGCTAAAATCCGGCTTTATGTCCTCCTATTTGGACATTTCTTTGTATGGAAGTGCCTGCTTCATACAGATCCATACCTTTGATAACAGAATTTTTCCCGTAGCGATCCTTGATTTCGTTTACAGATTGTAGGACTTTTCTGTCTTTTTCCATAACGGACGGGTCAACAAAAAAGCTATATTGCTCAAAACATTCGTCCATGACAGAATTGGCACTAACATTTATACGTCTTATGGGTACATCTCGCATTGCTGATCTGGTATAAAGCTGCACAAAGGCATCCATGAGTATCCTGTAAGAGTTGGTGGTCACCTGCAAAGTGGCACTTACTCCCGTTGGAGGAAAAGTTTCAGCACTGTATCCAATGAAAAGAGAGATATTGTTGCTTACTACATGGGCGGCTGTCATATCAAGTGAGAGCTCATCAGCCATTTCTTTTACGATGATAAGCGCATCATCAAAGTTATAGTCACGCATCAGCACCTGCCCACAGGATAAAGATTTGGACCTTGACTGGTAGTTTTTTATATCCTGCATTGTGCAGGACTCCCGTCCCCATGCATGGTCGATGATATATTCTGCATTTACGCCGAATTGCTTGTAAAGAATATTTTCCGGAAAGTTAGCTATATCTTTTTGGGTATACATACCAAGAGAATTGAGATGGCGCTGTGTCCCGGGACCAATTCTCCAAAAGTCTGTGAGAGGTCGATGTGTCCATAGCCGCTGTTTAAATGTGTCTTCATTTAATTCGGCAACGAAATCCGGTGAATGTTTGGCAAGGATATCAAGGGCTACCTTGGCGAGGTACAGATTAGTACCGATACCGCAGGTAGCCCTAAGTCCCAGCTTTTTTTTAATGTCATTCATTATCTTAAGGGCCAGGTCATGAGCGGATAGCCCATAGAGCCCAAGGTAATGTGTTACATCAAGAAAAGATTCATCAATGGAATATACATGTATGTCCTCTTTTGAAACGTAGCTGAGATATATTTCGTAGATATCGGCGGAAATATTGATATATCTCTTCATTCTGGGAGTTGCGATTATATAGTCAAGGTGCTTGGGAATCTCATGGATCCTGCAGCGGTTTTTTATTCCAAGGGCTTTCATTGCGGGGGTGATGGCAAGGCATATAGTGCTCTTGCTTCTGTCCTTGTCTGCAACGGCAAGGAGTGTAGTCATGGGGTCAAGTCCTCTGTCAACGCATTCGACACTGGCAAAAAAGCTCTTGAGATCTATGATTAGATAACAGCGATCATTTGGCTCTATGATCTTGAAATTATTGTCCATAGGTATATCCTTACTCCAAAAACGAATGTATGTTCCGAACATATGTTGGGTATTTTTATAATACCCCTATCGAACAAATGTTTCAATCGAACAGATTATAAAATTTTTGTTACGAATGGAAATTTATGCATAATGTCCAATAAAATGTACTGTACTTTTTATACCCCTATATATCTGCAATTATAGTACCATCAGAAGGAGGGATTTGTTATGGATCAGGTATATATGAATTATAGGGAAATCAGAATAGCAGAGAATAAGAAAAGAAGACAGAAAATAGTAAAAAGACAGCGTTTTATATTGGGAGCTGGCATATCAATATTGATTGTGATGATAGCATGCATTGCTTCAACACTTGTGTCAGAAGCCCGTTCTGAAGCTGTCAGATATAAGTATTACACATCTGTCACAGTACATTCGGGAGATACTCTGGAAAGCCTTGCTGATGAATATATTACTGAAGAATACCGAGACCAAGCATCTTTTATAAGAGAGGTATGCGGAATAAATAATCTTGAAGATGAGGATTCAATTATGGCAGGGGAATGCATCATTTTGCCGTATTATTCAGAAGAATTTAAGGAATGAGATATTACACTAGTTAAAAAGGAATAAATTATTATTATAGTTTTCTAAACAGTGACCACAAAACTGAATTCTTAATATAAACTATAAGCAAAACAAACAATGGGAGTTGAATAGCCTATAATAAGCATTATGAAAAGAATTTTTTTTGCACTGTTTTTTATATTTTGTCTAACTGTAAGTAATTACGTTCAGTCAGGAAGTATTGCGGTTGCCAAATCTGAAGTAGAGCTGGCCGGATGGAATTTTGCGGCATTTGGACAGGGAATCTCAGTCGACGAAGAAGATTCAGGATTTAAATTAAATGATGATGGTTCTGTCACCGTATGGAATCTTAATGGGAAAGGAAAGATCGTTCCGGCAGGTACGGACAGCTTTTCTTTTTATTACGTCCCAATTTCTGCTGATAAGAATTTTACCCTCACAGCAACAGTAAAAGTTGATTCCTGGACCTTTACAAATGGCCAGGAAGGCTTTGGGCTTATGGCTGCAGACAGAGTTGGGGAACATGGTGACAAAACTCCCTTTTGGAATAACTCATACATGGTTATGGGTACTAAGGTCGAATATTATTTTGACCCTTTAAAGGGGCAGGTTACAAATGAGGGGAATTACGAGAAAATCACAATGAAAGATGGTCTTGGTGCGCAGGAGAAAAAGGGCGTTACCAAAGATAATCTTTCTTTATTTGAATCAAATGATACAGTTACGGTTAATCAGTTTTTTTCGTCAATCATGTATCCTCTTGAGACCTCATGTGCAAGGAAGGGATCTGGTGTATATAATCTTTGGGAAAATGAGAAAACAGGCTCTATAAGCACAATTGAGGATTCCAAATCAGAGGTTAGATTACGTATCCAGAAAAATAACACGGGATATTTTTTAAGTTATCTGGATAATAAAGATAACGCTTTTTGTACCCAAAAATTCTATGATCCTGAGGCACTTGAGCAGCTGGATGAAAAAAATATTTACCTGGGCTTTTTCGCTTCCCGTACTGTAACAGCAACTTTTAGCGATATTGTCCTTTCAGTTACTGATGCAAAAATTGATGCCCCGGCAGAAGAGAGACCTATCACATATGTGGATCCTGATTATAAAGTTGTATCGGCACCATATGCGAACTCTGAACTGTACATGTTTGAGTATTCAGGCAATGCTGATGGCTATCTTACTGTTACAAATTCTTATGGTGAAAAACTTTTTGATGAACAGGAAGTTGTTGCCGGTGAAACGGTAGGCATTGAAACGTTGCTTAAGGATGGTATTAATTCATTTAAGGTCTCTGTTACGCCTTTAGAGGATTATTTACCTGATGATGATGAATATAAGTGTCTTTCCTCATATGAAACGAAAGAGTTTAACTATGCGGTAAAATATGAATCAATAAATGAAGATGAGAAGATATATGTTTCTGCTAATGGTACAGCTGACGGAGATGGTAGTAAAGGCAATGAAGTGGATATATATTCTGCCGTCAAATATGCAAAGCCCGGACAAACAATAGTTATCGAAGCAGGAGATTATAGTCTTAATGAGACAGTAACCGTGTATAGAGGTATCAACGGAACGGAATCTGATCCTATAAATCTGATAGCTGATGGTGGAAGAGCAGTCTTTGATTTTAACAGGGAATGTGCCGGATTTATTTTTGCTGGTGATTATTGGCACATTAAAGGAATAGATTGTACTCATTCGGGCAATGGCAAAAAAGGAATACAGGTTTCCGGGAACAGTAATATTCTGGAAGATGTGTATGCCTATGAAAATGGGAACACCGGGATTCAGATAAGTAGATTTTTAATCGACGATGGCTATGAAAAGTGGCCTTGTGACAATCTTATTACTAAATGTATTTCATATGGAAATGCAGATTCAGGTTATGAGGATGCAGATGGTTTTGCTGCGAAACTGACAGTTGGTGACCGAAATATATTCGATGAGTGTATAGCTTATAACAATGCCGATGATGGATGGGATCTGTTTGCTAAAGTTGAAACAGGAATGATCGGGAAAGTTACGATTCAGAACTGTGTGGCTTTTGCCAATGGCTATGGAATTGATGGTTCGGAGCAGGGAGATGGAAATGGATTTAAAATGGGTGGATCCAATATGCCCGGCCAGCATATGCTTATAAATTCTGTGGCATGGGGAAACAAGGCAAAGGGAATCGACTCCAACTCCGGCCCTGATATTCAGATATATGACTGTAAGACATTTAACAATGGCGCTAATAATGTGTCTCTTTATACTAATAGTTCGCAGGATACGGCCTATTATGTGGACGGGCTTATTTCATATAGGACTGAGAACAAGGATGTTGAGGAAAAGATAATGCCTGGAGAGACTCAGAACAAAGAGGATATTTATAGAAGTAACAATTTTCTTTGGATTAGAAAAAAGTCAAGAAATGTTGACGATGTAATAATTGAAGATGATTGGTTTGATTCTCTTGAGGCACCGGTGGCAGATGTAAATGACCCTTTAGCTGTTGCCATGAATATGAGGACAAGTGATGGGGAAATAGATCTGGGCTCTTTCCTGAAATTCAGCGCCAAAGGCCTGTTAGAGCTTGAAAATGCAAGTAAAGTCTTGGAAGAAAGCAGAGAAGAAATGTCAGCTAATTCAGAAGAGGGCATTTTTGAAACTGAAGAAATAAAAGAGGCAAAAGAGGGTGAAGGCTATAATAATGAAGGACAGAAAAAGTTTCCAATTATACAAGTGACAGTAGCAGTAATGCTTATTTTGGCAGCGGCCATAGTAATATATAAAGGGAGCAACACATAAAATATGTGTTATGCTCCCTTTTTAAGTTCTTTAACCAGATCCTTGAGTTTTTCTACAGTTCTGTAGTAATCGTAACCGTGAACTTGAATATGTGTATCTATATCTTCGGCAATGTACCCGTTTTTACCACCGTTGCATGTCATAACAATATAATTTAACTCTTCCCCCATATGAAACTCCCCCCTGACAAAAAATCTTTAGACATATTTTAACCGAATATAAAGAAAATAATTATAAAAAATTTATAAAATAAAATCATTGTGAAAATTTATTGCCATCTTCACAATTCATATCGTATAAATTATTGCAATCAAAAATACATGGTAAGGATGGTGAAAGTATTATGGGAAAATTTATTAAGGTTTTAGCTGGTATAGTTCTTGCATTGTCAATGGCTTTGAGTGGAAATCTAATGTCTACAAATGTATTGGCAGCAAATGACGCTGCGCTTTACATAAGCGGCGCGAGATTTTTAACAGCACTTCATGGCCAGGCTGATGATAACAGCGAGATAGTCATAGCCCTTTATGAGAAAAATGGTGAAGACATTGCCTATATCAACGATGGAATGAGCCATGTGTATACTTCATATACTGTATCTGATGCAACAATAAAGGGCATTGGACAGGTACAGAGATATGCAGTTGAAGGAACACTGGTATTTAATTTCTTTATGGCAGGAGATATTCCATGCATTATGTTGGATGATGGAAAAGTGTTTGCATGTGAATACCTTGATAGCTATGCAGTTTCACAGCTCCAGAGCTATGACTGATAAGTTTTATAACAGGCCTCTCATTAATAAGCTGTCATTTCAGGTGCTAAATCTGGGATGGCAGCTTTTTCTGCTATGTGTGAGCTTGGCGATTGATTTCATGGATGATAAAATAATAATATCAAAACGTTTTATGGAAGATCAAAAGGAGAGCATCATGTTTGAATCAGGTACTACTATCTTAAGTATTAATCAGACTTTTAATGATATATTCTCTACATGCAATAATATTCTCATGATCTTTGGCTGCTGGTTTTTGTTTAAGAAATGTGGTGTTAAAAGAATATGGGCTTTGATCCCTTTTGCCAGAGAGTATCACATGGCTCTTTGTGCCGACAAAGAGAAAGAGGGAAGGGTTTTTGCCGTAACTACATTTTTTTATTATCTGATCATGCTGACCCTGATTGTTATTGACGGTCCGGAAGAAGTTGAGCTACTTCTGTTAATTCCACTTATAGCTTTATACGTCACAAACGTTATTTATACGATCAGAATCTATTTAGGGCTGATCAAGATGTTTGGACTTAAAAAGAAGTGGATAATACCACTGATTATTTTTGATGGCCCGGTACTTATACTTTGGGGAGTAGTTCCCAAATATGTGCCTGAAAAAAAGGTAGTCCAGGTCGCTAAAAATGGTGCAAAAGAGCTTGGAAAGAACATTATGGCTGCCTCGGAAGGACTTACGGTCAATATCACGGAGAGGACAGTCATAGACTTTTTCAGGAAAAAGACTCTGCTTAAAGACATACATATGGCAATACCAAGAGGACATATGGTACTTCTTCTTGGAGGGTCAGGAGCAGGAAAAACAACTCTGTTAAATGCAGTTACAGGCTATGAAAAAGCTGATGCCAGCGTAATGCTGGATGATAATGATGTATATAAAGATTACCAGAAAATGAAATATGATATAGGTTTTGTTCCTCAACAGGATCTGATGAGAGGGAATGATACCGTTGAAATGACCCTCACAGATGCTGCTCTTATGAGGCTATCTGCAGATGCATCTATTATGGAAAGAGAAAATCGGATTGCAAACATGTTGGATCAGTTTGGGCTTACGGCTGTTAGGAATTCCTTAGTGGAAAAGCTTTCGGGAGGACAAAGAAAAAGGCTGTCCATTGCCATGGAGTTTATTTCCAATCCGTCTCTTTTTATCCTTGATGAGCCTGATTCAGGTCTTGATGGTGTTGTAGCAAGAAGCCTTTTTGAAAAGCTAAGAGAGATAGCGGATGAGGGAAAAATAGTTTTAGTTATTACACACACTCCTGACAGAGTAATAGATCTTTTTGATGATGTGATCGTTTTGGCAAAGGATGCCACAAGGACAGGGCGCCTTGCCTGGTATGGACCGGTAAAAGAAGCTTATGAGTTTTTTGGTAAAAACTCGATGGAGGAGATACTTCTTTCCATAAATCAGAAGGATGAAGGCGGAGAAGGAAAAGCTGATGAATTTGTTGAGAAATATGCTGATCGCATCAAAGAAAAGGTGGGGTGACTTTCGATGAAAGAATACAAAGTCAGACATAGAGGAAGGTTTTTCCAGACACTTATTTATCTTGGAAAGTTCTTCAGAATGTTTTTATTCCAAAATGATTGGAAGGTTCTGCCCATGGCGGCAGTGATCGCAGGGCTTGTCGCATTTTCTGTAGGTCAGAATATTTACAAGACCATGGAAGGGACTCTTATGGGGACCTTCGCTATTTCCTGTATATGTATCTGGAATGGATTCTTTAACTCAATTCAGGTTATCTGCAGGGAAAGAACTATAGTAAAAAGAGAACACAGATCAGGACTTCACATAAGCGCCTACGTTGCTGCACACATGATATATCAGGCATTTTTGTGCATACTACAGGTTGCGATAACAATTGGCGTATGTATGCTCATGAGAGTGGAAATACCGCATAAAAGCCTGATAACACCTTGGGCAGTGGTGGATTTTGGGCTGACACTTTTCCTTATAACTTATTGCGCAGATATGCTGGCACTTTTGATCTCAGCTTTTGCCAAAACGACTACAACAGCCATGACTATAATGCCATTTCTTTTGATCGTACAGCTGTTGTTTTCAGGAGCATTTTTCAACCTGCCGCAGGAAGCTATGCCGCTCACTAATCTGACAGCTACCAAATGGGGACTGACAGCCCTCTGCGCGCAGGGGGAGTATAATTCGCTTCCAATGGTAAGCGTGTGGAACAGCGCACTAAAGATGAAGGATGTGGAAGTTGAAGGAGAAAAGCCTCTTTTGACCGTTTTCAGGGAAATAGAGTCCAATAATATGAGGGATGATCTTCTGCTGAAGACTGGTGAGTTAAACCAAAATCATGATTATGATTTTGACCCGGAAATCGTATTAAGATGCTGGGGGTGGCTTTTGATGTGGACAGTGGTCTATGTGATCCTTACAGTTTTTCTTTTGGAGTCAATTGATAAAGACAAGAGGTGAAAAAAAGGATATAGTAAATAAAGGGACAAAAACTATATAGAATGGGTGGAGATTATAATGATCAGACGTTCACAGTACAGATGCAGTTTTAAATTGCTTACAGCAGATATTTTGCCGGATAACATTATAGAAAGATGCCAGGATCAGTTTAAAAAGCTTATAAGAGATGGCAGAGTTTGCAATGCCTCTTTTTATAAATATAATAGCATGGGATTTCTTTATGTTGAAGAGATTGTTGACGATTACAGCGAACCATACCTTTCAGTGGATCAGTACATGTATGATATCCAGCCATATTTAAAGCCATGGCCTGAAGAGGATGGTGACAGATATTTTGCACCTATGATAAATGTGTATTATCACCATATTCCGGAAGAAAATCTTGATAAGTGGGAATTTGAGCGAACTAAAGATAAAAAAGAACGTGTAGGGCGAATAGCTTTTGTTTTTCCTAAAAAACTTCCGTCATATGTAATGCATCACACTGCAATAGTGAATGAAGGACTTCTCAAGGGGGATAAGTATGCATATATATCACTTCATGAGAATCTTCTTTTCTCATATTATGAAGAACCCAGAAATAATGTGAATATCAAAGGGGTGGACGAGGAGTCTGTTGTCATAAATGACTGGCTTAAAGCTGACCCGGAATCTCATTTTGATCGTGAGAAGGGCAGAGGAAGCAATTTCCTAGTTATTCCTTGCCTGTTTACAGTGGACAGAGTGGATGATATTCAATAATATTCAAAAGGTATTGGCAAGTAGGTATGAATGAACTGGTAAAAAGAATTTTAGATACAAATACACCAAAGGGAACAGCTTCTTTGTGGTGGATGGGCCAGATGGGGCTTATTGTAAAGATGGGGAATACAGTGCTTTGCATAGATTATTATGCAACGCCGGATCCTTCCAGACAGACTGAGCCGCCAGTTCCGGCCGGGGAACTTGAGGGAATTTCAGCTTTTTTGGGGACTCATGATCATCTTGACCATATAGATCATGAAGCCTGGAAAATATGGGCTAAAACCAACCCAATGGCGAAGTTTGTTTTTCCCAGAAAGAATATGGAAAGCGTTCTTGCGGATGGGATTAGTGCTGATAATGCGCTAGGGCTTAATGATGGTGAAAAGATAAAAGTGGGAGATGTGACAATAACTGCTGTTGCAGCTGCCCACGAGTTTTTGGAGCAGGATCCGGAATCTTTGCTATATCCGCATCTTCAGTACATAATTGAAGGTAATGGAGTAAGGATACATCATGCAGGTGATACGGTCCGCTACGAGGGAATGCTGGGCAAGGTTAAAGCATTTGGTAAAATAGATGCCCAGCTTCTTCCTATAAACGGGCGTGATTCAGTGCGTTACAGGAGAAACTGCATAGGTAATATGACCTATCAGGAGGCGGCAGATTTTGCAGGTGATTGCGAGACAGGACTTGTCATCCCGGGACATTGGGATATGTTTGCGGACAATAGTGCTGATCCAAAAGAGTTTTGTGATTATATTGAAATAAAATATGGGGAAAGGTTGAAGAACCTGATCCCCAAAGTCATGGAAGAGATTGTTGTAACTGCCATGTAATTAAATAACACAAGATATTAAAACAGGTCCTTTGTCACATCAGTGAACAAGGGCCTGTTATTTTAGGCATAAATGGTGATCCCTTTTTTTCTACAATTTCCAAATTTATAGAAGAAAATACTCATTGCTGCACCGATTGTCTAGGACAGGGCATCGTCACTGTTTATGGGACTTTACAGGATCTTCTTAATTTTAAAGAATGTCAGGCTGCCTACCACAATAAGGATACTCAGTCCGATGATGACAGGATAGCCCAAACGGGATTCAAGCTCAGGCATATATTTAAAATTCATACCATACCATCCGGCTATTAGTGTAAGAGGCATGAAAATAGTGGTAACCACTGTGAGGACTGTCATGATGCGGTTCTGCTTAACATCAAGCTGTGACTGATATAGGTCATTTAGCTGTATGGTATAGTCACGAAGATGAGTTGCAGCATCATAAAGTCTGTCAACCCGGTTTGAGAACATGTGGAAGTATCTCAGGTTTTCTTCATTGAAAAATCCGTTTTCGTTTTCTTCCAGCTCCTGACCAAAGTCCTGTAGCTGTTCATAGTGGATTCGAAGATCTCTTATGTCACCGCGGATTTCGTTGTTGCGCTGCATATGGGCGTCTTCAGCGTTTTCCATGATTTCTTTCTCTATATCATTAAGCTCACGTTCATAAAGCTGCATAAGCTGCAGATCGTTATGAATGATCTGTTCAAGGAAATCATAGAGAAATCTCTCAAGAGAGGGCTTGCGCCATTTTTTATTCTGTTTAATGCGTTTTACAATATTCAAAGCGCTTTTACCCTGATCAATGAAAACAATTCCGGTTTCATCAAGAGCAAAAGAGAAGCTTTCTGGCGTTTCGCTGCCGGTTGACTGTACCGGCAGGCAAAACGTTCCTGTAAGAGAATCATAGTTGACATCGGCTTTAGTGGTAAGAATATCATCGCTGTTCATATCAAAATCAATACCCATGTCAAAGTTCTCATTTTGTTCCAACCACTGCTCAGGGGTCAGGATCGCAACATAGGGCGAATCTGCGTCATGGCACTGTTCTGCGCTACATTCTTCTAAAGTGTTCTTTATCAAATAATACATTTTTCTCTCCAGATAGTTATTCTTTTCCGCTCCAGCAGTATGTGCAAAGCTTGCATGGCTCAAGCGGTATAGCTTCGATCATATCATCCAGTCTGTGGTAATGAAGTGAAGTGAAATTCAGCTCTTTTCTGATTTCTTCAAGCATTGCCTCATACTGTGGTGAATCAGGATCGGTGTATTTTCTAATAGTTTCCTCGTTTGGAGAAGGGTAACCTTCAAGCTTTTCAATCACACGTCTTGTGATAAGCTCCATTTCTGAATTGGAACGGGAGAAGTTAAGGTACTTGCAGCCATAGATTAAAGGAGGGCAGGCAGGACGAATATGAACTTCGCTTGCACCGCTCTTATACAGGAATTCCGTGGTTTCTCTAAGCTGTGTTCCTCTTACGATTGAGTCATCTATAAGGAGAAGGCTCTTGTTTTTAATGAGCTGGTTAACCGGGAGGAGCTTCATTTTAGCTATAAGGTCACGTCTTGACTGAACAGTTGGCATAAATGATCTTGGCCAGGTAGCTGTATATTTTACAAAAGGTCTTGAATAGGGGATTCCTGAAGTGTTTGAATAGCCAATAGCATGGGCAACGCCAGAATCCGGAACACCTGCAACAAGATCAGGATGGATGCCACGCTGCATATCACGCTGAGCGAGCTTACTGCCACAATTATAACGCATTCTCTCTACATTTAAACCTTCATATGTTGATGCTGGGAATCCGTAATAAATCCAGAGGAAGGTACAGATTCTCATATCACCCATTCCCGGAGCAACGATTTCTACAGATTCAGGTGTGATAAATGCAATTTCAGCAGGTTCAAGTTCTTTATAATGGGTGTATCCGAGATTTAAATAAGAAAAGCTTTCAAAGCAGACGCAGAACCCTTCGTCCTTATGCCCAATCTGGACAGGAGTCCTACCATAGCGGTCTCTTGCAGCGTAAATGCCTTCCGGTGTCATCAGAAGAAGAGACATAGATCCTTTAATTATAGCCTGAGCGTAGCGAATACCTTCTACGATTGTAGATTTCTGATTGATAATAGAAGCAACAAGCTCTGTAGGGTTGATATCACCGCCACTCATTTCAAGAAAATGTGAGTGATTGTCGGTAAAGAGCTTCTTGGTTATTTCTTCGATGTTGTTGATCTTGCCAACAGTAGTGATGGCATATGTTCCGTGATGTGATCTTACGATAAGTGGCTGGGGTTCAAAATCTGAAATACTTCCGATACCAAGATGCCCTTCCATTTTGAGCATATCGTCTTCAAACTTTGGTCTGAAATATGACCTCTCGATATTGTGGATAGAGCGGTCAAATCCTTTCTTGCTGTCATAAACGGCCATTCCGGCGCGTCTGGTTCCTAAGTGTGAGTGGTAGTCAGTTCCGTAAAACAAGTCAAAAACTGCGCTCTCACGAGATGCTACTCCAAAAAATCCTCCCATGGAAACCTCCTAGAATATGAGTTTTAAATATGTATTCCGGAAAGTATCATATCACAAGCATGGGGATTAGTGGAAAGTTTTTTCATGAGCAAGTTATCTTTAGCTTGAATTAAGTTTTAAGGAGTAGTATTGTACATAACAAAAATTGCAAAATAAACTAATTGATTTTGCAAAAGCTGTTATGTTTGTTTTGGCGGTGATATTATAGGATGATAATTGAGAAACCTCAATTTAAAATCTTTATAGAGAGAAAGGCATGACTATGAATAGATTCAGACAGTTTAGTAATCAGATGATGTATAAAATGGCACAGTTTTTTTACGGAAGAAATGGCTTTGATAATTTAGCAAGGACATGCAATGCGTTAGCGATTCTTATGCTCGTGATCAATATATTTGCTCAAAGTGCAGTAATTTACTTCATTTGGGTGGCATTATTCGCATATACGATCTTTAGGATTTATTCAAAAAACATTTCAAAAAGATATGCTGAGAACCAGAAATTCCTGCAGCTCACAGAGGTTCCAAGACGATATGCAAATCTTGCAAAACTTCAGTGGAGAGACCGTTCTGTCAGCAGATATTATTTATGCAAGAGCTGTCATCAGCAGATCAGGGTACCAAAGGGCAAAGGACGCATTGAAATAAGATGTCCTAAGTGTGGTGAGAGATTTATCAAAAAGACCTGATCAGTATGGAGGAAACGGTATGGTAATGGATCCTTATAAAGTTCTTGAGATTAGTCCCGGAGCTTCGGAAGAAGAGATAAAAAAAGCACATAGAAGACTTGCCAAGAAGTATCATCCGGATTTAAATCCGGGAGATGAAGTTGCAGCTAAAAGAATGAATGAGATAAACGCTGCATATGATATTCTTACACGACCGGGTGCTGAGAGATACAGAAGTACATATGCATATTCACAGTCACAAACTCAGTCTCAATCACAATCGCAGGAGAGGACCTATAGTCAGGAGGAGAATCCTTTTGAAAACTATGGTACTTATTGGCAGTGGACAAATGCAGATTTTAACAGGAATTATGGCAGGCCTGATGAAAGTTGGAATACCTGGAATAATTGGTCGGGCTGGAACAGAACACCGGTTTATGGCGGATCATTGTTGTTTAAAGTTTTTAGATGGTTTATTATCCTGCAGATTTTGTCATTTTTCTTTAGGTTATTCCTATTCTTTTAATGTTCATGATATTCCACATTTTTGCTAGTGTAAGCGCTTACACTAGCATATGTTCAAGTGATATAAATTAACATAACATAATCGTATGTATTACTTGAACAAAGTGATAAAAAATGGAGGAGTATTATATGTCTGTGCACGTTATTGATGAAGCAAATCGTTGTTTACAATGTCCAAATCCCAGATGCAGGGAAAATGGATGCCCTATTCATACAAATATTCCTGAAATGATACGTCTTTTTAAGGAAAATCGTATGATGGAAGCAGCTCAGATGCTCTTTGAGAACAATCCGCTTTCAATGGTGTGTTCTTTGGTATGTAACCATGGTAATCAGTGTGAAGGCAATTGCGTAAGGGGTATTAAGGGAGAGCCTATTCATATTTCTTCAATTGAGAATTACATTTCCGATTCCTGTTTTGAGAGATTAGAACTTAATCCTGCTCCTTCAAATGGCATGAAGGCAGCTGTAATAGGTGCAGGCCCCGCAGGAATAACAATTGCTATTATTCTTGCCCTAAAGGGATACTCCATAACTGTTTTTGAAACACACGATAAGATTGGCGGAATCCTTCGATATGGGATTCCGGAATTCAGATTGCCGAAATCAATATTAGACAGATATTATAAAAAAATGCGCGAGCTGGGAATCAAGTTCAGACCTAATTTCTCCGTTGGAGGTTCAACAGGAATACAGGATCTTCTTGATGACGGCTATAAGAGCGTATTTATTGGTACCGGTGCATGGAAGCCTAAACGCCTTGGAGTTCCTGGTGAGACCTTTGGCAATGTATTCTATGCGATAAATTATCTCAACAACCCTGATGTATACGAGCTTGGTGACAGGGTAGCCATAATAGGCGCCGGAAACGCGGCTATGGATGTAGCCAGAACTGCCATAAGACATGGTTCAAAAGAGGTTGTTGTATATGTGAGGGGCGATTCAGTAGGCGCTTCTGAGGCAGAATATGAATATGCCAAAGTTGACGGAGTTAAGTTTGAGTTCCGTAAAGCCATTGTCAGAATAGAAGACGATGGGGCAGTATTTAGCGATATGGAGCCCGATGAAGAGAAGATAGCAGCAAGCAAGGCTAAGGGAGAGGAACTGAAAAAGACTCCATTTAAAGTTATTCCAAATTCGGAGCATCTCATTCCTGCAGACAGCATAATAATCGCTATTTCTCAGGTGCCTCAGGACCGATTGGTAAATCATGATAAGGACCTGAAATTAAATGAAAAAGGTAATCTTGCAACAGATTCAAAAGGAGAAACCTCACTTCCCGGAGTATTTGCTTCAGGAGATGTGGTTACAGGAGCTAAGACTGTAGTGGCTGCGGTTGCAGTATCCAAGCAGATTGCTGAAGATATGGATAAATACATGAAGAACAAGGATTGAATATTAAGGGAGCATATCAAATATGGTATGTTTCCTTTTTTATTTAAAAAGAGTACGTGATATAATTTCCTTAATGTTTATAGCGATTACTGCAATAGGGGGACTAATATAGCGTGAAAAAGACAGTAATATCTGATTGGACTATAAAGAGAATAAAGGACAACACGATTTATGATACGTCAGTACCTGGAAGTGTGCTGAGTACGTTACAGGAGAACAAGGTTATTCCGGATCCGTTTGTGGGTGACAATGAAAAATATGCCCTTGAAGTGATGGAAGAGGACTTTGAATACGCGACGAGCTTTGACTGTGATGAGGATGTTTTTGCCACAGACAAAAAAGAGCTGGTATTTGAAGGAATAGACACTATTGCAGATATCATATTTAATGATCAGACTATTTTGCATGCAGAAAACATGCACAGGACTTACAGGATTGATGTAACACAAAGCCTTAAGGAAAAAGAGAACTCTCTTAAAGTATATTTCCATTCTCCAACAAAATATATAAGAGAAGCATATAAACAGTGCGAGTGCGACGGCTCTGAGGATGCAATGGTGGGCTTTGCCAACATAAGAAAAGCACATTATATGTTTGGCTGGGACTGGGGCCCAAGAATCCCAGATGCCGGACTTTTTAGGCCTGTAAGCCTTATTGGGATTGAAAAGGCAAAAATAGACAATGTAAGAATCCATCAGGAACACTCAGAAGGAAAAGTAGATCTATGCCTGTATATAGATGATGAAGTAATAACAGACAATGTAGACATCAGCTATGATGTGAGAATTACTTCGCCGGATGGAGATGAAAAAGAAATAAATAACTATAAAGGGCAGATGATTCCTATTGAGGATCCAATGCTCTGGTGGCCAAATGGCTTTGGGGAGCAGAATCTTTATACTGTTACCGTAATACAAAGGGCAGGAGATGAGATTACCGATAAAGTCACAAAGCGCATTGGCCTTAGAACTATGGCCATCACCAGAAAAAAGGACCAGTGGGGTGAGAGTTTTTCACACTGCGTTAATGGTGTTGATATCTTTGCTCTTGGCGCTGATTACATTCCGGAGGATAACTACCTATCCAGAATTACGCCGGAAAGGACAAGGCAGCTTTTAGAAGACTGCAAAACGGCGAACTTTAATTCCATAAGAGTCTGGGGAGGGGGATTCTTCCCTGGAGATGAGTTCTATGATATATGTGACGAGCTGGGACTTATTGTTTGGCAGGATCTTATGTTTGCCTGTGCCGTCTATGATCTGAATGAGAATTTTGAAGATAATATACACCAGGAAATAAAAGATAACATAAGGCGAATCGAAGGCCATGCCTGTCTTGGGCTTATCAGTGGAAATAATGAGATGGAGCAGTTTGTAAAAGAAGGTGTCTGGGTAAAGACGCATAAGCAAAAGGCTGATTACATCAAGATGTATGAGTATCTTTTCCCAAAATGGATTCATGAATATGCTCCGGATACCTTTTATTGGCCCTCAAGCCCATCTTCAGGAGGCTCCTTTGACAATCCGAATGACGATAGCAGGGGTGATGTACATTATTGGGAGGTATGGCACAGTAATAAGCCATTTACTGAGTTTAGAAAGCATTTCTTCAGATATCTTTCTGAATTTGGTTTTCAGTCAATTCCATCAAGAAAGACCTTAGAAAAAGTCATGGAGAAGGAGGAGGATTTTAATCTCTTTTCCTATAATATGGAAAAACACCAGAGAAACAGCTCTGCTAACGCCAAGATCATGCAGTATATGCAGTCAACCTTTAAATATCCATGTGATTTTGATGTTCTGACATATGCATCCCAGCTTTTGGCCGGGGAAGCGATCAGATACGGAGTTGAGCATTTCAGGAGAAATCGCGGAAGGTGTATGGGCGCCATCTATTGGCAGCTTAACGATTGCTGGCCTGTTATAAGCTGGTCTTCAATAGACTATTATGGCAGATGGAAGGCACTTCATTACTATGCTCAAAGGTTCTTTTCACCGGTTTTGGTGAGCTGTGAGGAGACAAGTACTGTATCCGAGGGGATTTTAGTCAATTCAGAAAAAACTGATTTTACGCCTTCGATAAGACTAAATATTTCAAATGAAACAATGAGCGACAAAGAACTGACTTTGGAGTGGGAATTGAGGGATGCAGCCGGGAAGATGATTAGTCCTGAAAGGCAGGAAATTAAAACAAGGGATGCTAAAGAGATTAGGATTGCAGCTCTGTCTGCGATCTGGCAGGAAAAAGTGAGCTTTCCAGGAATCGACATATACTCGAATTATGTATCTTTCAGAATAAAAGAGAGAGGAAAGATTATATCTGCAGGAACGGCCTTTTTTGCTCCTGCTAAGTATTTCCGTTTTAAAGATCCTGATCTTAAGATAACGGTTGTTTCTGAAAAAGAGCTGATGGTTGAGGCAAAAACTTTTGCAAAGAATGTAGAAATCAGAAACAGGAATGATGATCTTGTCCTTGAAGATAACTTTTTTGATATGGATCCGGGACAGAGAATCATAAAAGTTAAGAGAGGCCAGACGGATGAGCTGAAAGTAAGAAGTGTTTATGATATACATTAGTGATACATAAATAATTGCAAAAGGTATCATTTTATTTGAAATTTGATAAAATGATACCTTTTATTAAATATTTCGAAAACTAGGATACCCTATTAAAATTCTATGAAGTTCAAACCAAGGCCTGCCTGATTTAGAATTTGATCATAGAGAAGGGAGGATGCTAGATATGAAGAAAAAAATAGTTTCAATTTTGATGGCATCAATTTTGGCAACAATGGGAACAGCTTGTGGAACAGGGACTCCTGCTGCAACTGATGAAAGTCAGAACACAAGTACAACATCTCAGGTAACTGCAGCAAATGATGCTGCAACTCAGAGTTCTGAAAATGTCGACCAGAGCCCTGTGACACTCAGATTTATGTGGTGGGGTGGAGATGAAAGAGCAGAAGCTACTATAGCTGTTATTAATAAGTTCCAGGAAAAGTACCCATATATCACGATTGAACCGGAGTATGGCTCATCAGATGGATACCAGGAGAAGCTTACAGCTCAGCTATCAGCAGGAACAGAAGCTGATATTATACAGATGGGTGTTGGCTGGATGCCAGGTTTTGTAAGCTCAGGAGCTGATTATTTTGAAGATTTTAACGATTATTCAGACGTTATAGATCTATCAAATTTTGAGGCAGAGTTCCTTGAGAATAATGGATACTTTGATGGACATCAGTACGGACTTCCTACAGGTCTTGCGGGGACAGCCCTTATTTATAATTCAGATGCTGCAAATGAGCTTGGCATTGCAGAAGATATGGCTGGAGATCTTGATTGGAATAAAATTGTTGAGATTGGTAAAAAAGTTCACGAAGCTGATAGCAATAAATACCTTCTTACAATCGATTCAACAATGATGACAACAGCTGTTTTAAGACCATATTTATTACAGCTTACAGGAAATACATTCTTTATTGATGAAACCTGTGAGATGGGATTTACCAGAGACCAGTTGGTTGAGACATTGTCATATATAAAATCGCTTTATGACAACGGAGTTATAGCATCAGCATCAAGCACAGAGTCCTACAATGAATCTCTTCAGACAGATCCTAATTGGATTAACGGCTCATATCTTGGAATGTTTTGCTATACATCTACAGCAGAACCTGCGGTTAAGGCATCAGGACTTAATTATGCAGCAGCAAATCTTCCTGTCATGGAAGGAGCTAAGGACGATGGATTCTACTGCAATTGCCCTCAATATCTTGTTGTGAGCAAAAAGTCAGAACATGTAAAGGAAGCTATGATGTTCCTTGACTATTTCTATAATGATGAAGAAGCAGCCGCTATACTTGGAACAGTTCGTTCAGTACCACCTACATCAGTTGGACAGAAGGTATGCGCAGAGAATGGACTTCTTGATGGAATAGCAAAAGAGACAGTTGATGTATGCCAAAAATATAATGGAACATATGAAATGGGCCTTTCTACAGAAGAGGAACCGATGGCTATTATGAGCGATATGATCATGCAGGTTGCTTATGGAGAAAAAACACCTGAAAAAGCTGCTGATGATGCCATTATCTTATTCCAGAATTATCTGGATAGCAAAAAATAACAATCTGCAGTATTCTTTTGGGGCTTCAATAATCCGAAGCCCCTTTCTTATAAAATTCACGGAGAAATTAAAAATGAAAAATAAAATATCCAGTCATGACAGGAGGCAGCTGAAAGGATATATTTACATCCTACCTTGGCTTATTGGCTTTTTGGTCCTTCAGCTGATACCTTTTATTCAGTCTTTTTACTATTCTTTTACGGACTATAGCATAATGTCCAGCCCCAAATTTTCTGGATTGAAGAACTATATCACTTTGTTTACTGTTGATCCTGAGTTTTGGAATTCATTTAAAGTTACATGGATATACACGCTTTATACAGTACCAGGAAAAATAATAATGGCCCTGATAGTGGCAATGCTTATGAATCGCGATATGAAGGGCATTAATGGACTTAGAACAATATATTACATACCATCACTCTTTGGAGGAAGTGTGGCTATCTGTATTCTTTGGAGATTGATGTTCATGGATACTGGCGTAATAAATGGCATTCTTGGTGCTTTTGGACTTCCCAAGCTACAGTGGCTTGGAAATACAAAAACAGCGCTTCCCACCATATGCATGATGGAAATATGGCAGTTTGGTTCATCTATGGTTATGATGCTTGCTGCGCTTAAGAATGTTCCCAAGGATCTTTATGAGGCAGCTGATCTAGACGGAGCAGGCGCATGGGATAAGTTTAAGAATGTGACTATTCCACAGATATCGCCAATTATTTTCTTTAACGTGATAATGCAGACCAACAATGCGCTTCAGGCATTTACTAATGCTTTTGTAATAACAAAAGGAGGGCCTCTAAAATCGACCTATCTTCTCGGAATGAAGCTATATCAGGAGGCTTTTTCTTATTACAAAATGGGATACGCAAGCGCTATATCCTGGGTTATTTTCGCCACAATCATGGTGGTGACTTTACTTCTGTTCAGATATTCATCAGGAAAAGTGTATTATTCAGATGCGGGAGATTTCTAATACTATGAAGAAAAATAAGATAGGACATTATATTGCTAATATCATAATTACAGTTGCGGGCGTTTTGATGCTTTTTCCAATTTTATGGATGTTTCTTGCTACATTTAAGACAAATGAGGAAATATTTGGCTCGCTTAAACTGTTACCAAATTCATTTGATTTTAGCGGTTATATCGAAGGTTGGAAAGGAACAGCAGGAATTACATATTCAACCTATTTCATAAATACATTTCTTATTGTAATTCCGGTTGTAATATTTACAGTGGCGTCATGTTCACTGGTAGCATATGGATTTGCTCGCTTTAAATTTCCGGGGAAAAAACCTTTATTTATGCTTTTGATATCAACTCTTATGTTGCCAAATGCTGTAATAATGATTCCAAGATATGCGCTTTTTAACAGCTTTGGCTGGGTCAATACATATATGCCATTTTATGCACCGGCTGTACTTGGAACATATCCTTTCTTTGTGTTTATGCTTGTACAGTTCATGAGAGGATTGCCAAAAGAACTTGATGAATCCGCGTATATCGATGGTTGCGGATCTTTTCAAGCTTTTGTACAGATACTAATTCCGCTGATGAAACCGGCTTTATTTTCAGCAGGGCTCTTTCAGTTCATATGGACTTATAATGACTATTTGAATCCCCTTTTGTATATCAACTCGGCTAAAAAATACACGATTTCATTGGCACTTAAGCTTTCGATAGATGCTGAGTCGGTAATACCATGGAATAAGGTAATGGCAATGGCATTTGTTTCAAATATCCCGCTTATTATTCTCTTCTTCAGTGCTCAAAAATACTTTGTTGAAGGCATTGCTACTCAGGGATTGAAAGGCTGAAAAGCTAATGCTGCACCCATATTTTTCTTTACTGATGATGTGAAGAGCGGATTCAGGACCATATGTGAGAATCAATCTGCGGTTAACATTAGAAAGACCTATATTATTGTTATTACTAGAGTTTATTTGTTTGCGGAGCTTTAGCAGCTCATTACGATTCATGCCTACACCTGTGTCTGTTACACTAATTGTAAGGCGTTCGCCATTTGAAAGAGCTTTTAATTTTATAAATCCGGTCCTGTTAGAAGGCAGGATTCCGTGCGATATGCTGTTTTCAACGATGGGCTGCAATATTAGCCTTGGAACATAGAAGTTTAGAGCTGCATCATCTATCTCTGTATAAAACACCAAAGCGTCTCCAAAGCGGTATTGTTGGATGTCTATATACTTTTTCAGTGCATTAAGTTCTTCTTTTAGAGGGACAAGCGTGTTTGATGGCCTTAATGAATAGCGCAAAATATCAGATAAATCTGTAATGATACGATTGAGCTGAGTAGGTTTTCCTCCCGACAACTTGCGCGATTCAAAATCAAGGGTTTGTAGAGTATTAGACAAAAAGTGAGGATTGATCTGTAGCTGAAGTGCGGCAAGTTCAACAACCTGCTTTTCGAATTGCTGCCTTTCCAAATTACTTTTTAGCAATGTGGAATTAAGGAATAGCTTAAGTATGTTCATGAGGATGATATCGTACTCATCGTTGATTTTTTGATCAATTTCACCGGGGTATATTCCCTTTTCGGCATCTGAAAAAGTATCAATGATCTTTTGGATATGTGAGAAGGAATCATTGGTTACTCTGTAAGAAATAATAAATACAGCAACAAAAGCGGCAACAAATATTATAAGGAATCCAAATAAAGTGGTTCTCATGGATGCCAAAATAACATCAGAAGAGATAAGAGATACATATAAAATGTCTGTTGTGGAGCCGTAGTATGTGCTGATCCAGTAGTTTTTTGCCCCAAGTTTTATCCATTCTTTTGAGAGATTTTTGTTGTTTGCTGCTTTATTAGTGATAATGGACAAGTCTTCTTTAGATAAACGTACGTTGTCAGAGGAGTAAAAAAGAATCTCTCCGTTGTCATTTAGTGCAAAAAGAGACTCGTAAGGATTGGCCCTAAGAGAGTTCATTCTTGATATAAGGTTGTCCATGGAGATATTTATTACAGCAGTTCCTTTCATTGTCGGCATTGACATATAAAAGGTCAGGATTTCTTTTTCCTTTGAAAAGGAATCAGTTATGTATTTTCTGGTAGTTACGTAGTTTTTACCCGAATTGGCACGCCCCAGATAATTGGTGAAGGTGCTGTCTGGAAAAGTGCTGATCTCTTCAATCCCATCTTCTGAGCTATATATTCTGCTGCATCCGTCCTGATAGTAGTAGATACTAATGATATAAGGATTGGCCATGTTGACACTGCGTATAAGCCCGGTCATGGTATTAAACATGGAATAGTTGCTGTAATCCATAGTCATATCAGTAAGCATTTTTCTAAGTGAGAGAATAATACTGGGATTGCCGGTTATGATGCTCTGCTGATATATGACATCAGAAAAGAGCTGATCTATGTTGGTTTCAAGTCGATCAGCTGAAGATTTAGATTCAACTTTGATATAGTTGATCTGATTTCTGGAAAAGAAAAATAGTGTTGCCAGCATAACTGCAAATAAAGGAAGGAACAGAATCAGAGTATATTTTTTTAATCTCTTTAGGAAGAATTTTCGAAGCATCATAATGGACTGTCCTCTGTTTTTGAAAAATGCCTGGCGCGATAGTCTTGTGGAGATATTCCAAAATATGCTTTAAAAGCGCGAGAAAAGTTCTTGGGATTATCATATCCAACCAGCGATGCAATTTGGTACTGTTTGACAGATGGGTCTTTTAGCATGTCACAAGCGTGTTCCATGCGTACTTTTTGCAGATACTCACTAAATGTGATTCCGGTCTCTTTGCTAAAAACAGTTGATAGATAGCTGGGCGACATAAAGACATCTCCAGCAGCTTCCTCAAGGGAACATTTCCTGTAATTATTTTCAATATACTTTAAGACTTTTTTTACAAGATCTATTTTGTCAGTAGAAGGTGCGAAGGATGCTTCTGTTTTTTGTGAGGAAAAAACTTTTGATTCCGCTTCTTTGTCAAGAACAGTCCGTAGTTTGTTGAAGCATGACACCAGATCTTCATATTTGATTGGCTTGGTGAGGTATTCAAAGACATGATTGGTAATAGCAGCCTTTGCGTAAGCAAAATCCTGATAGCTTGAAAAGAATATTACACGGATATCTTTTTCAAGAAGAGCTTCAGAAAGCTCTATTCCATTGATGTCAGGCATCTGAATATCAGTAAGAACCACATCCACATCTTTATGCATGTCAAGATAATCCAGAACTTCATGACCATTTGAAAAATCAGCAACTACCTCAAAGCCCAAATTATTCCACGGAAAAAGATTAACAAGTCCTTCTCTGATTTTTGATTCGTCATCAGCAACAACGATTTTGTAAAGCCCCATCAGAAATTCCCCCAAGTTAAAAACTATTATTCATTTTATCATAGACAAGGAGTTAAAACATGCAGTTTGAGTATAAAAACACTAGAATTGAAATTGAATTTGAATATGTAAAGGAAAATGTATGGATTCCGGTAAAAGAGGCACAAGGAGATGCGTACTCAGGGATTCATTTCAGTGACTATGACAATCAGGGGACTTATAGCCTGGTTCTTGAAAAAAGAGATAAAAGACTATTCTATAGAGTTTCTTTTGAGGCAAAATATCCTACAGCCTTGAGGTTCAAACTAAGGCTTGCTGAAAATAGTGGGGAAGCTTTTCATGTGATTCCATGCAATATTTTTGGAAATAACAATGAGCCATTCGTGGTTCCTGGAGAGTTCCCTCTCTTAACAAATAATAACAATAGATATTTTTTCTGCAGTCCAAAATGGGAATTCAGAGCGGACAGAGCGGCAATGCCAATATCTGCGGTATGCACTGAACAAGGAATTTTAGGCATGTCAGTGGAGCCATATTCAGGAGAAGTTCACAACGGATTATTGTCGGAGTTACCGGATTATATCGGAGTATCACTTGGATATACGAACTATCCTTGTACTGCAACGTGCAAAAGGATACCAACGCCCTCAACTTATGATAGAGCCTATAAAGCGGAAACATCCGGATATATCTATTTCTTTGAGGGAAGTGACAGGAGGCTCATTCATGAAATAGTTAGGATGGAATATGAAGCCAGGCATGAGGAACCTTGCTATAAAAAAACATATAAGGAAGCTGCAAGAGGACTCTTGGAAGCCTTTGTAAAAGTCAATTGGAATAAAGAAGAAGGTGAATATACCAATGTAAAATGCAAACCGCCACTTGATATGGAACTTAAGCCATGGAGAAACGTTGTAGAGATTGGGTGGACAGGTGGAGGAGTATTGGCTTACCCACTTGTATTGACAAGAGAAGTCCTTGGAAATGAGGCGGATGAGCTGTTAAATGAAGCTATGTCTGGAGAGAAGATAATAGACAGGATAACAGATTCTTTTAATGAACAGTCAGGACTATATAACGATATTATGACACCAATTGATGGCAGTAACGTTAATGGCTGGTGGTCAGGATTTGGGCTGACCAAAGACTGTCACTGTTCATACACTAATGGAAGCGCGCTTCATTATATTCTTAAGACCATAAGATATTTAAAACTAAAAGGGAAGCCCTATGATAAAAGATGGCTTGAAACAGCACTTAAAGTGATGGACACTGTAATCTCGCTTCAGAGGGAAGATGGGAATTATGGATATACTTACAGTGTTGAAAAGCCTAAAGTTCTTGATTGGGATGGATTTGCTGGGTGCTGGTTTGCTGCTGCAGGAGCATATTGTTATGAACTGACACATGATGAAAAATATCTTGAATCAGCAGATAAGGCACTTGATTATTATTATAAGGATGTGCGTAATTTATGCTGCTCAGGCACACCTATGGATACCTGGAAGTCCGTGGATGAAGAAGGAAACTTAAGCTTTATCAGGGCATCCAGGATCATGCATGAACTAACAGGGAACGATAAATATCTTGACTATCTGAAGGATGGAGCAGACTATGAGTTTTTATGGAGATATGGATATAAGACCAGACCTGATTTTGCGCCATTAAAAAAAGAATATAGCGATTGGAACAGCTGTGGTGGTAGCGTGACATCGGTATCTAATCCCCATATACATCCTATGGGAGCTATTGTAAACGAAGATATATTGTATCTTGGAAATAGCCTGAATGATGAGTATTATAGACTAAGAGGACAGGATGGTATCTCATGGCTCATGCAGACACTTGAACTGTATCCGGAAAAAACAGGTTATGGAAGGTACGGGGTGTTATCTGAGCGGTGGTGTCCAAGTGATGGTCTTACTGTTGAGAGATACAGCGATGGAAGGCCATATAGCTCATGGTTTAGTTACAATCTCTGGGCTGCAGCGGATGCCCTTGAGAATGTATGCGAATCCTTTCTAAGAGAAAATGGGGAGTAAATGTCACAATGGGGAATACAAAATTATATTATGAACATCCGGCTGAAAATTGGAATGAAGCCTTGCCTGTAGGAAATGGAAGGCTTGGAGCTATGATATTTGGCAGGGTGGAAAAAGAGCTTATACAGATGAATGAAGATTCCATCTGGCTGGGAGGCTATAAAAACAGGAATAATCCTGATGCACTGAAGAACCTTTCAAAAGTAAGAAAACTTTTGATGGATGGAAATATAAAAGAGGGTGAAAAGCTATTAAAAAGAGCCTTTTCCGGAACACCTCAGAGTATGCAGCCTTATCAGACACTTGGGAATCTCGAGATATCTTTTGACTATAAAAACGATGAAGTAACAAATTATCGCAGATCACTGGATCTTGAACATGCAGTTGCAACTACAGAGTTTAAAGTTGGAGACATCGTTTTTAAGAGAGAGATGATTTCCAGTTATCCTGATAAGTGCATGTTCATGCGTATTTCAGCTTCTGAAGGTGGCAGTATATCTTTTGATGCATTACTGACAAGAGGAAGAGAGTATCAGGCAGTTAAGAAAATAAATGACCATACTATTTATCTTTATGGCAAACTTGGCAGTGATGGAATGGACTTTGGAGTAGTAGTTACTGCAAATGCCGTAGGAGGTCAGGTTGCTGTAATAGGTGAGAGTCTTGTTGTTAAAGAAGCAGACGAAGTGCTTTTGACAATAGACGGTGGATCTACATTCAGATATAAAGAGCTTGAAAAAGAGCTTTGTGAAGAATGCAGTTTAACTTTGCCATATGAAGAGTTAAAGAAAAGGCATATGGATGATTTTGGAAAGCTCTTTGACAGAGTCTCATTTTCTCTGGATTCAGATGACAGAAGCTATGAAGAAATGCCGACAGATAAAAGG
The DNA here is from genome assembly GCF_900115735.1 of Butyrivibrio proteoclasticus. Classification (GTDB taxonomy): domain Bacteria; phylum Bacillota; class Clostridia; order Lachnospirales; family Lachnospiraceae; genus Butyrivibrio; species Butyrivibrio proteoclasticus_B. Next base: position 14,259 of record NZ_FOXO01000005.1, on the reverse strand, counting down.
CTTGAGCTTGTAAGAAAATGCGTTGATAAGGGGAATGAAGTAAAAGATCTTGGTATTTATGTTCTATATTTCAATTTCGGAAGATATTTGATGATTTCCGGAAGCAGACCCGGATCCCTGCCACTAAATCTTCAGGGAATATGGAATGACAGTTTTACACCTGCCTGGGACAGTAAATATACCATAAATATCAATACAGAAATGAATTATTGGCCTGCTGAAATCTGCAATCTTTCGGAGTGCCATCTTCCGCTTTTTGATCTGATGGAAAGAATGTATGAGCATGGAAAAGAAACTGCATCTTCAATGTACGGTTGCAGAGGAATAGTTGCTCATCACAACACAAATATATGGGGAGATACTGCGCCTCAGGATCAATGGCTTCCCGGGACTTACTGGGTAATGGGCTTTGCGTGGCTGTCTACCCATATTTGGAACCACTACGAGTATACTTATGACAAGGATTTCCTGAAAGAGCACTATTATCTGATGCTTGAATCAGCCAGATTCTTTTTGGATTTCCTTATTGAAGATAAAGACGGATACCTCGTTACCTGCCCTTCTGTATCCCCTGAGAATACATATATAATTGACACATTCCATAAAGGCTGCAATGGATATGGTGTTACCATGGACAACATGATCTTAAGAGATCTTTTCACACAATGTATTGCAGCTTCTGATGTTCTTGGCAGGCATGATGAAGAAATTGATGAAATGCAAAAAGCCAAAGACAGGCTGCGTCCAACAAGTATTGGAAAGTATGGTCAGATAATGGAATGGGCCAAAGATTATCAGGAGCAGGAGCCCGGACACAGGCATATTTCACAGCTATATGGTCTTTTTCCATCAGATCAGATTTCGGTTCAGTCCACAAAAGAGCTTGCAAATGCTGCCAGAGTCACAATTGACAGAAGACTTCAAAATGGTGGCGGACATACCGGATGGAGCAGGGCGTGGATAATAAATTTCTATGCAAGGCTACATGATGGAGAGAAGGCTCTTGAGCACTTAAATATGCTTCTGACCAGATCTACTCTGAATAACTTGTTTGATAATCATCCACCTTTTCAGATTGATGGTAACTTTGGCGCTACTGCAGCGATTGCCAATATGTTGCTTCATGACACTTCAGACGGACCGGTTGTGCTTCCGGCACTTCCAAAAGAATGGAAAAGCGGAAGTATAAAAGGCCTTAAGCTAAAAGGGAATAAAACCATAGATATAGTCTGGAAAGACGGAAAAATAATGAGTAAATGCAAAGCAGTGTAAAACAAGCCCAAATCAGTGTAAGGGCTTGTTCTGATTCGGAGCATATGCTACCATATTTTTATAAAAGAAAGGGCGAATTTTCGTTAGGGTGAAGGAATGATTATTAGATAATTTGATTTAGGTGAACATGTTGATGTTGCTGCTATTTCTGATAGCAGTGTTATGTGTACGCTTAAATTGGATTATCATGCATTTTAAGCCTGTCATATATAGGTCTTTTTTGTATGAGTCTATTTTGTGTACGCAGGATAGGCTATTTTTTTAGTTTTTTACTAAAAAGCCGACAAGGGAGGCTTGTATATGTCTAAGAGATTATTGATCAAAGCAGAGAATATAGCACATTCATTTGGTGAGCAGACAGTTTTGAATTTTGACAGATTTTATCTGTATGAAGGAGAGAAAGTGGGGCTTGTTGGAATGAATGGTGCTGGAAAGACTACGCTCCTTAAAATCCTTTCAGGTGAATTAGAGCCAACTAAAGGCTTCGTTTCAAGAGACTGTGAGCCTTTCTGTTTTGAGCAGTTTGGCGGGAGCGACCCATATTATGAAACAGACTTTAGCGAAGCGGGCAAAATGGGCGTAAGCCAAAAGCTTTGGCAGGAAAATGTAAGTGGAGGTGAGGACACCAGAATCAGACTGGCCCAGTTATTTTCATGTCCTCATGCAGTAGCTTTTTTGGATGAGCCTACATCAAACCTTGATTATGAAGGCGTGGAGATGCTAAAGAAGCGGTTAAAAGAAATAGAAACGCTGGTAATGATCAGCCATGACAGATCGGTATTGAATGATATATGTGATCGGATAGTAGAGATTTCTTTTGGAAGGCTTAATTGTTATTCAGGTAATTATGATGACTACGTTATTCAAAAAGAAGAACAGTTTAAAGCCATGCAGTCAGAGTATGAGAACTACCAGGCAGAGAAAAAGCGGCTTCAGAGGGTTTATACCCAGAAAAAAGCAAAGGCAAAAACTGTTGAGAAAAAACCAAGGAATCATACTTCAAGCGAGGCAAAGGCCATCAGCTTATGCGGCAACAGGAAGCCTGAAGACAAAGCGCGAGGAATAGAAAAAAGTGCCGCAAATGTGCTCAAGCGAATTGAACATATGGAGGTTAAAGAGAAACCGAAGGAAGAACTCACAGCAAGACCGGATTTCAGACTGACCAATCCACCAAGGAATCCTATTGTCATTAGAGGAGAGCATATATCTTTTCAATATGATGACCATATCATATTTGATGATGCTGACTTTATTATTAGAAATGGCAGCAAGGTAGCTCTTCTTGGTGGAAATGGTGTGGGAAAGACAACCCTTCTTGAGCTGATAGGTGACGAGTATGAGGGAATACATATCGTTCCCGGAGCGAAAATTGGATATGCAAAGCAGAACATGTCACAGATTGATCTTGAACAGACAGTGCTTGAAAATGTGCGTAGAGTCAGTATCCAGAGCGAGAGCCTTTCCAGGACAGTACTTGCTCGTCTCTTATTATCAGAAAGAGATATGAATAAAAAGGCATTTGAGCTTTCAGGTGGCGAGCGCATGAAACTCTCTTTTGCCATGCTGTTTGTGTCAGATGTTAATCTGTTGATATTTGATGAACCTACTAACTATCTGGATATTCCATCGGTCGAAGCACTTGAGAAAATGTTAATGGAGTACGAGGGGACGCTTTTGTTTACGTCCCACGATAAGGTCTTCGTGGATAGGATAGCAACAGATATATATCGTATAGAATCAGGAAAAATTATACCTGTACTGGCTTGATTGGAGCATGTAGTGTACTTTAAGCGGTGCACCAAGGCAAAAAAGCACATGAAATGGGTTAGATGTCGGCTCAGAGTGGCCAAAGGAGATTTGACTAATGAAGCATTACATAATTGCTAAGTTTAAAGATAGGCGCGATACGGAGAAATTACTCCCAGAGATCAAGGAGTTGTTTGGCGCTACGTTGGAAATCCCGGGTGTGGAGTCATTTGTGATACATAAGTCCAACAGTACCAGAGAGAATAGATACAGCATCATGATAGAGATGAATCTGTCAGCGGAAGGACTAAATAGCTTTGATGCATCTGAGGTGCATAAGAAGTGGAAGGATACTTATGGAGACAGACTTGAGAGCAAGGCAATATTTGACTGTGATTGAGCACTGGAGGGGAAGTAGTATGATGCAAGATACAATAATTAAGAATGCTATGAAGAGAGCAGATGGGACTAAGGACTTTTGCATAGAAAAGAATTATAGAAACAATGAAGCTCTTAGAGCATCTTTTAACAGATTGGCGGAAAAGACCTTTGGGCTTAACTTTGAAAACTGGTATAGAAATGGATTTTGGAAGGACAACTATATCCCTTATTCGGTGGTGATAGATGGAGAGGTTGTTTCAAATGTCTCAGTCAACGCCTGCAACATGAATTATAAGGGCAAGATTGTGAAGTTGGTACAGCTTGGAACGATCATGACAGACGATGACTACAGAGGAAAAGGGTATGCAAAAGCCCTGATGGAAGAGGTATTAAAAGACTATGACGGAAAAGTTGATGGAATCTACCTCTTTGCCAATGATTCTGTACTTGAGTTCTATCCAAAATTTGGGTTTAGAGAAGCAAAAGAATATCAGTTTACAAAAGATGTGACAATATCTGGCGAATGCACTGCACAAAATGTACCGCTGAGGGATAAGATTGATTTCGACAGGACTGTAGAGATTTTAGATACAAAAAAACAGAACGCTCAGCTTTATATGGTCGATAATCCCGGACTATATATGTTCTATCTGTCGCAGTTCATGACGGAGAACCTGTTCTATATTGAGGAGTGCAACAGCTATGCCATTGCAGAAATTGAGGAGGATACACTGATCTTACATACCATCCTTGGGAATGGAGCAGTAGATGAAGTGATTAGGGCATTTGGATCTCAGGTGAAGAAGGTAATTCTTTGCTTTACCCCGAATGATGCTAGTGGCTACGAAAAAAGCGAGCTTCACGAGGAAGACACTACGTTCTTTGTGCAAGGCAAATTCTTTGAGGATAATAGAGGCGATGAATATATGATGCAGGCCATAACGCATGCATGATGCATTCCAAAAGTAAGTGTAAAACAGACCTTTATCAGTGTAAGAGATAAGGTCTGTTTTTTGTTGTGATAATTTGGGAGTATTAAGATTTGAACAAAGAGAATAATTGAGAGGATATTAGTTAAGATGGAAAAGAGAAAAAAAAACCTATTGGAAAGATCATTGTGATCACCGTATTACTGGCGATAGTTATCACTGGCCTGATATTTGCTCACTTTGGAGGCTTTAGTACGGGGGAATGTGCTGATATAGATGAATTTGCCAAGTATGCAGAGAAAATTACATATGATGAGCTTCCTGGAATAGATGTTCCTGAAAGCACGCGTATTGTTGCACTTGGTGAAGCAACCCATGGTAATAAGGAGTTTCAGGAGCTAAAGAAACTTGTATTTCAGGACATGGTAGAAAATAAGGGAATAAGAGCATTTGCCCTTGAAGCAGACACTGGATGCTGTGAAGCTATAAACCGTTATATCCACGGAGGTGAGGGAACTTTGGAAGAAGCAACTGAAACTCTTGGATTCACAATTTACAGAACAGATGAGATGGAAGATCTCATATCCTGGATGAGATCCTATAACGAGACGGCACAGGAAGGTCAAGACCTGCGGTTTTATGGATTCGATATGCAGGATTATGAGTATGAGTATAGATATGTCCTTGAAGCGCTCACAAAGTCTGGGATCAGTACCACAAAGCTTGAAAAGCTGATGGATGGAGCAGAATATTCAGATGAGTTTAGCAGGGAGGACAGAGAAAAGATTTTCTCGGAGGTTCGGGATCTTTTGTTAGAAAACAATGATCAGATGGCAGCGCATTATGCGGATGTACTGATACAAAACAGAAAGCTCTTTGATGCGTATGAAAATGATCCGTCTGGTTCAAATGGTATGCGTGATATTTTAATGGCAGAGAATGCAATGTGGATTTTGAATCATGAAGAGCAGCTTGGAAATAATATGATCTTTATATGTGGGCATAACGGGCATATGGAGCAATTTGGAACGTACGTTGGCGGAAAAGATAAGGTCATGGGGAACATACTTGCTGATAAGATTGGTAGTGATGCTTACTTTAGTATTGGAACGGATTTTTACAAAACAACCTGCAATGTGCCTCAAAAAGAGAAACGTCGTACTACTTTCACAGCTTACTCACACGATCCTTTGGCAAAAGCAGCATATAAGAATGGGTATGATATGTGTTTACTTGATTTTTCAAAGGTTCCGGATGATTCAAGCATTGCAACTTTAGTAAATGGCTATATACTACTGGGAAGTTTGGATGAGCGTCCGGTAGGCGGACTTAATGGTATAATTATGAGAGCTATCCCATATGCTTACAGACAATGGAGAAATCCATCAGAAACATATGATGCTATGATATTCGTATCAAAGGCGCATCCAACAAAATCGAGGCCCAAAACAGGAGATACACTATGAAATTATCAAAACTTGGTATATGTGGAATTATCAGTTTGCTTTCATACACGGCAATGGTTGTGTTTTCGCCTCTTGCCTATCCGGGGTATGACTGGCTCAGCATGGCGGTAAGTGATCTAAGTGCTGTTGGAGCTCCATCTGCGGAGCTTGCCGGACAGCTCAATGCTTTGTATGGACCATGCGGATTGGTTTCAATCATGGCTGTCTGCGTGGCAGCTCAGAATCTTAAGACTAAGACTTTGAGGCTGGGAATATATTTCTTTGCTGCTATGGAATGGATTTCTGATGTTGGTTATAAACTCTTTCCATGGGTGGCAGATGCTGACAGTAGTCACCCTCAGAACGTGATGCACCTTATAGTGACTGCCCTTGTGGTGATTTTTTCACTGACGGCGCTGATCCTGTCAATAATTGGAGCCAAAAAAGAAGGGATGAAATCTCTTTTTATTTGGGCATGTGTGTGCCTTGCTGCAATGCTGCTTGGACCTATCGGGACAGGAATCATGCCAAAGGCAGTATTCGGGCTATTTGAGAGATTCAGCACCTTTTCGGCAGTAACCTTCAATGCAGTGCTGGGAACGTTTTTGCTACTTGGAAAATTTGGAAAGAACTTTGACTAAGCAGCTCCCAAAAAGCATAAGAGTAAGTGTAAAACAGACCTTTATCAGTGTAAGTGATAAGGTCTGTTTTTATTTGGTGATAAAGTTAGAACAGGAAGAGAAAAACATATTTGGAAAAGGAGATTAGCCATGACAGATTATATCGCATTTTGCGGACTTGATTGTGAACAGTGTGAAGCGCGTATAGCAACAGTTAATGACAACAACGATCTAAGAGCAAAAGTGGCCAAAGAGTGGTCAAAGCTCAATGGTGTAGAAATAACACCCGACATGATCAACTGCGTAGGCTGCAGGCTTACGGGGGTGAAGTTCCCATATTGCCAGTCCATGTGCGAGATCAGACAGTGCGCACTGGGAAGAAAAGTTGAGACTTGTGGAGATTGCCATGAAATGAATGCATGCTCAAAGCTTTCCCAGATTATCAGTACTAATTCTGATGCAAAACGCAGACTTGAGGGCAAATGAGACTTTAAGAATGAAAAACTCTGATATAATTGGTTTGATATAGTCAATCACACTATTACAGGGGGTCATATGGAAAACAAGGACTTTATCGAGAATTCTGAATTACGTATAGCTATATGTGACGATGACAAGTCTGACAGAGAGAAGGTACATGTTCTTCTTCAGGACTATTTGAAGAAAAACTCTATAAAAGCACATGTCAGGGTATTTGATCACCCGGACACACTTATAGAGGAGTGCGAGCATTACAGACCCCATATTTACATTTTGGATATTGTAATGCCAATGGTTACAGGAATACAGGCTGCCAGAGAACTACGGTGGAATCAGCCGGATGCCCAGATCATTTTTGCAACTTCTGAGAGCTCATATGCGCTGGAGTCTTTTGATGTAAATCCCATAAATTATATTTTGAAGCCGATTGAAAAGGAAAAGTTCTTTTCAACTCTTGATCTGGCAATTTCCCGCGTGGATATTGGTAGTGATAAAAGTGTTTGTATAAAGATCAAGGGTGGTATGCAGACCCTGCACCTTAGTGACATTCTTTATATAGAATATCGCAATCACGTGGTCTCATATCACATGGATAATGGTGAGATCATATCAACTCCAACCTTAAGGATAGGATTTGCAGAATATCTTTCAGAGAATCATTCAAGCAAAGATTTTGTAAGATGTCATGAATCAATAGCTGTGAATATAGCAGCAATTGATAAATTGACCAAGATAGATATTACGCTTCGCGGTGGCGAGCAGATACCTGTAACAAAGAGCAGATATTCTGAAGTTATGGATAGTTATATGGATTATAGGTTTTGAAAGGTAATCACTTAGCGAGGTTTTTTCGAGCTTAGTGTACTACCTTGTTCTGGCGAGGCATAGATGCCGAGAGCAGAACTTCATTGTAAGGTGCTATAAATAATGGATAAAAACACAAACAATTATGATATTCCCAAGAGAGACGGAAGTGTGTGGCCAGAAGATATCTGCCCTGCATACACTCCAAGAGAGGATGCAATTCCAAGCTTGAAAGGCTGCTGGTATTGTAAATATGCAGATTTTCATCTGAAGGAAGAAAGAGCTCTTGAGGTGGGAATCTGTAAATGGCCAAAAAAAATAATTGATTAGCATGAATGATTTAAGGATGGCGCAATGAGAATAGGGATAATTCAAGCGAGCTCTCAGGCTGAAAAAAATGAGCTTATTTTTAATACTGTAAAAAAATATGCCCCTAAAGATGCAGAGGTCATCAACTTTGGCTGTACATTAGATGAGCAGGAAAAGTACTCCTATATAGATATTTCGGTTCTTGTTGGAATACTAATTGCAAGCGGCGCAGTTGACTTTGTTGTTACCGGTTGTTCATCCGGACAGGGAATGATGCTGGCGTGTAACAGTATGCCTGGAGTAATTTGTGGATATGCGCCTACTCCAAAGGACGCTTATCTGTTTGCACAGATTAATAATGGTAATGCTATTTCACTTCCATTGGGCGAAGATTATACTTGGGCAGGCGTTGAAAACTTTGATAAAACAATAAAAGCGCTCTTTTCTGAACCGTTTGGGCAGGGATATCCTAGGAGCGAAGCGGAAAGAAAACTGAAAGATACTGAAATGCTTAAGAAAATAAGAAGTAATTCGCAGATTCAGTTTGAAGATTTTTTTAATTTATTGGACACGTCAATAATTGAGAAAATTAATAAAAAGAATGATGTGATCAAGTATGTGAACGAATACGGAAAGTAACAACATTCGGTAAAGGAAATTCAGTGATCAGCAATTTTAAGTTAATCGGACTGAAAAAAGGACAGATTCCCATAGAAATAGGCTATAAGATTGCAATGAGATTTGCAGAAAAAAGTGAATCTGCAAGATTAAATGCTGAAATGCTTGGCTTGATGGTAAACGATCCTAATGTGAAGCCAGAAGACCTGGCACTAATACAAGCAAAAACCCTGGTTATTGCCGGTACAAGGGACGTGATAAAAGAAGAACACACAAGGCTGATTGCTTCGAGAATTCCTCGTTCTGAGCTTGCTTTCATTAAGGGCAATCACTTTATAGCTAATAAGCAACCAGGGAGGTTTAATCAGGCTGTTCTTGAATTTTTGAAAGGTTAAAACAGAAGATAATCAGGTTGTGAAGGAGGAACAAATATGAGGATGATAATTCACGATCTTGACGAGAATTTTCATAAGCAAGTCAGCACAAAGCTTTCGGATGTGATATGGGCTGATGGTAAGTATGCACCTTGCCAGGGGTGCTTTGACTGCTGGACAAGACACCCGGCAACCTGTGGCATGATGGATTCTCTTCATCAAATGTGCAGGGTGATCGGACAGGCTGATGACCTTGTGATCATCACTGAGAATTGCTACGGCGGATACAGCCCGGAGGTTAAGAACATTCTTGACAGGTCAATTGGGACATCAACTCCCATGAGCACATATCGCGGAGGGGAGATGCATCATACTTTAAGGTACGGAAGAAAGGGCACATGGAAGGTAATAGTCTACGGTGATATTAGTGATAATGAAAAGAGTACGTGGGAATTGATGGTGGAGAGAAACAGGATCAACCACGGATATCAGTCTGCTGAAATTATATTTATGGATGATATCACTGACCTGGAGGTATCGAAGATATGAAGACAGTTTTTATTGATTGCAGCCCCAAGAAGAGACTTTCTGCATCAGGTTTTATCGCCGACATGACAAGCATTTTTGTTTCCGGAACAAAAAAGAGAATGAAGCTCCGTACAAAGGCTGATTATGAGAATATCTTAAAAGAACTTGAGGATGCGGATGCAGTTGTTTTTGCAATGCCGCTTTATGTGGACGGCGTCCCATCCCACGTACTTCCTTTTCTAAGGGAGATGGAAGTCTGGTGCAAAAGCAATAATCCGAAGATCAGGGTATATACAATTGCAAATAATGGCTTTATAGAAGGCAGACAGAATGAGCCGCTTATGCAGATCATGGAGAACTTCTGTATAAGGAGTAAAATTAAGTGGTGCGGTGGCTTGGGAATAGGCGGCGGAGTCATGATGAATGTGATGCGGATCATGATCGTTGTAGTTTTTGCAGTCACGATACTGAACCTTATTCTTACAGGGATTGATTCAGGAAACTTTTTAGACAGAAATGTTTTGCTGAATTTTTTAAAGAATGTAGCAGAGGTTCTGTTCTTTGGATGTGGAATTATTACCTTTGACATCTGGATAGCCTCCTATATTAATCGAGGGAAGGAATATGGAAAGCATTACACGAGAATAATGCTGCCTTCGTTCCTGTTCATTCTGGCTGCGGATATATTCTTTACAGTGGTTTCCATAGTAAAGGGTGGAATATTCCGTGGATGGTTTTCAAAGAAAAAGCCGGAGGAGAGGATGAAATAAATGAATTGTTGCGGTGATTAACGGAGGATACGGTGGATATGGTGATAAAAGAAATATTTGGAAAAGTTAAAATATATCAGCTTCATTCACGTGTTGATAACCGTGGATCTTTGACATATGTATAAATGCTGCAAATGAAGAACTATATTGATTTTATTTGGCGCAAAGAAACCAACAAATATAAATTCAGGAGAGTGATTAATGAAAATAGAGCATGTAGCCCTGTATGTAAATGAGCTAGAAGAAGCCAGAGAATTCTTTATTAAATATTTAGATGGTAGTTCTAATGCCGGTTATCACAATAAGAATACAGGATTTAGATCGTACTTTATCAGCTTTGGGGATGGTTCAAGGCTGGAAATAATGAATAAACCTGGACTTGTAGATATGGAAAAGAACTTGAATCGTACAGGTTATGCTCATGTTGCTTTTAGCGCTGGTAGCACAGAGAAAGTTGATGAGCTAACGACAAGGTTAAAAAAGGACGGTTTTGAGGTTGTAAGTGGACCGCGTACGACTGGTGATAATTATTACGAAAGTTGCATAGTTGTAATCGAAGGCAATCAGATAGAGATAACGGAGTAGAATCAGAGTTTGCAAGGGGCAACGGAAGGAATATTTCGAATGAGTGGGATTAACTGCTATCTGATGATGAAAAGAAGGGGGTAAAGATATGAGCCTACAATTTGTAAAAGCAAGCACTTCTGATGCTTTGACACTTAATGGAATATCTAAAAGAGCTTTTGATAGCGATGTTCAGGTTGGAGCACCGTCAGCTGGTGGGCCACCTGGATATATGTCTGTTTCTTATCACACAAAGATGGCCAGAACAAATCATTTGTATATGCTCACGGACAATGGACTAATTGTTGGCGGTGCGATTCTATTTTTGGAAAAAGACAAGTTGAACATTGGAAGGATCTTTGTAAGCCCAGAGCATTATCGCAAAGGCTATGGAGTCTACATGATGCAGGAAATTGAGACAATGTTTTCAAATGTAAAGGAATTTGTATTAGATACGCCCATTTGGAATGTCAGAACAAACGCCTTTTATACCAAGCTGGGATATGTGGAAGTGAGTCGGGATAATGAATTCATTTATTATATTAAGAAATGTGAGTGATGAGGGAGAAGAATCTTTCAGTTAAATGCACGATGACAAACGGTTCATATCAGCGAGGAATAATAGCTATGAATAAAGAGTGGTCTGAACAGAATAAAAGAATGCAGTCGCTGATCAAAAAGGCAGATACATTTAATGATCTTAAAATCAAGGTAATGAATGAACGAAGGGAAGAACTGAAAGCGTTGAGTGTAGTCAGTTCGGATGAGAATGCTGTTTGGTTGATTGATTACTGGTGCAATAAAGATTTACGAGGACTTATACAGATGCCGTTTTCCAGACATTGGATCATGCATACTGAAGCATGTCTGAGAATAAAGAATAAATTGAAATAAATGTATAAAGTATAAGTTTTGAATTTCAGTTTATCGTTCGATGAGGTAATTGATTATGGTTAGGTTACGACAATACAAAAGTAGTGACGCCGTAAAGATAGCAGAATGGGTTAAAGATAAAGATGCATTCCTCAAATGGGGAGGAGAACTCTTTGGTGAGTTTCCAATATCAGCAGAAACTATTGATGAGAAATACCGCCTGAATAATGGTGACTGTAAAGAACCGGATAACTTTTATCCATGGATAGCATTTGATGAAAACGGGGTTTTCGGACAGTTTATCATGAGATATTTGCACGGAGATAATAAAATACTTCGTTTTGGATGGGTGGTTGTAGATGACTCTATTCGTGGCAAAGGTTATGGAACCCAGATGTTACAGGTTGGTCTGAAATATGCCTTTGAGATTCTTGGCGTTGATGTTGTAACCATCGGTGTTTTTGAAAACAACGAGTTGGCTCATAAATGTTATAAGAAGGTTGGATTTATAGATAAGGAAATAGTGAGCAAACAGCCATGGAATGTCATCGAAATGGAAATAAAGAAAGAGGATTGGGCTACGAGCTGTTTTCACGTAATAGAAATATGATCTGTTGTCTTGCTGTGGATCCTGAATACAGGCAGCAAGGGGTGGCTTCAATCCTTCTGAGAAAAGCGCTTGCTGAATTGGATAGAAGTAGGGAAATCACGGTATCAACGTTTCGTGAAAATGATGAAAAAGGAATTGCTCCGAGAGCTTTGTATAAAAAATTCGGATTTCAAGAGGGCGAAATGACTGAGGAGTTTGGGTATCCCAATCAAGTATTTGTTTTACATCCTTAAACCGAAAGTTGATTTTCCGGATAAGCGAGGAATATAAATGGATAAACAGATACTCTTTGATAACATTGATAGAATACATACAACTGCCATGGGGGTGGATCGGATAAAGAAGAATCTTTCGCTCAATGAAGTCGATGTTGTCGATTGGTGCAAGTCAAAGATAATGTCAAAAAAGGCGGAGATAAGCAAGCAGGGAAAGAATTGGTATATTTGTATCGAAGGATGCATTATCACTGTGAATGCCAGCAGTTATACAATTATTACAGCCCATAAAGAAAAGAGATAGCCAGGATGGAACGCCCGGATTTTAGCGAAATAAAAGACTTCGACGAATTTTGTAAGTATTATTGGTATCGCGAAGAACTGATCAAAATATGTAAAGAGCTTGGTCTTAAGGCCAGTGGAAGCAAAATAGAGTTGAACGATGTTATTAAGGCATATTTCTCCGGTGAAAAAGTCCTGCCTGAAAAGAGAAGAATAAAATGTACAAAGATCACGGTAAAGGAACTGACTCTTAGTACAGGGCTTATAGAGTGTGGATTTACTTTTGGCAACAGATTTCGGGAATTTTATGCGGAGCAGACAGGAGTAAGACCGTTCAAGTTCAATGTTGACATGGTTGCGTCTGCTAAAGCTGTAAAGGAAAATGGAGATGAATCTTTTACGCTTGGAGATCTCCTGGATATCTACTATGGGAAGAAGATATACGTCAAATATGATAAATCAGCACTTCAGTGGAATAAGTTTGTAAAAGATTTTTGTGCGGATGATGCAACGAAGATATTTGATGAAAGGCTGAAAGCAGCCGCGTCTCTTTGGAGTATCGTAAGGGACTCGGATATGAAGAAGGAATATTCACACGAGCTGTTTGAAAAATACAAGGATAGTATCACTATTTAATTTCAGTTTTATCTTGCTTAGGGGAGATTACTATGGTGATGGATAAAGATTTTAGAGGGAATGCATATATAGTAAAACACAAAGAAGTATTACTGAATTACAGCGGCGGGTTTGCTGACTTGGCAAATGAGATTCCCAATACGATTGAAACAAGATTTGCGTCTGCTTCCATGAGTAAGACTTTTGTTGCTGTGGGCATCTTGCAATTGATTGAAGCAGAGAAGCTGAAATTTGAAGATACTATCGGAGCAATTCTGGATTTTGATCTTAAACACATCGATCCCTGTGTGACAGTAAGACAACTATTGAATCACACTTCAGGAGTTCCGGACTATTTTGATGAATCAGTTATGGGAGTTATCGGAAAAGTCGTAAAAACCTCTATTGAGGAAGCAAATATGTCTGGAGACAAGGTTAATATAGATTCTCTTGAAGCTATCGCCTTTTGATCCTTACACACATGGTTATTATAAGGTGTCCGGAAGAGTCGGAGAGGCTTTTTCAGATGGAAAGAAGCTCTTTTGATGGACAACAATTTGCAATAATGAAAAAGCTGAGGGCTCAACCTTCAGCTTTTTCTATTTCTTTAATATATTCAAAGCCGAAAAGTTCAATCTGATCCAAGACCTTCCTGAATTTTTCGCCCATTTCGCTAAGACTATATTCAACTCTGGGAGGAACTTCGGCATATACCTTTCTGGTTATCAGTTTGTCATTTTCCAATTGTCTTAACTGTCTGGTCAGCATAGCTCTGGTGATGTCCGGAATATTCCTTTCAAGTTCGTTAAAACGTTGTGTTCCTG
>NZ_FOXO01000008.1 GCF_900115735.1 Butyrivibrio proteoclasticus | reverse complement strand
CGATGCAAAGACGCTGCTACTTCTTAACCACATCAACAGCGAGAAAAGGGATATGTTGAACGGACACAGTCCGTATGAGATATCGCTTTTACTGCTGGATAACAGGCTACACCAAGCATTAGGTCTCAAGGAGATACCAGCAGATGATGTAACCCTGATACCAGCATTAGTAAAATAAAACCATAGATCACACAGGCAAGTTTCACTGCATAGAATTTAGTCTTTCACCAAAGGCATGTGGAATTTAGTCCTGCACACTTTTTTCCAGATGCCTGTTAGGCATGCAGAAAAACTTAAAAAATGTGACTATGAAGGCATTATATACTAATTTTTAACTATTGATAAGGAGAAAAAGTAGAATTAAAATCTGCATAATTCCTAGGTTTTCGCTATGTAGAATTTAGTTTTACTATCAAGCCAAATAAGGCAGTATATGCCCAAAATCACAAGTCAAAAACCTTGTCGCATGGTGTCGTAAACTCAAAAATCAGTTTATATTTCCAAAACAGAGTCTTCGCTCTCTTTACATTAAAAGACGTAGACATATAGTCACATACATCCTTGAAAGTAGCCACCACTACTGTTCTCGGAGTCAGAGCCTGAGGCCCTTGTATTCAGCCACACCGAAGGTGCTTGCCATTGACGGGGTCTGAGGAAAACGCTACAATGCTGAATCCGACGGTGCGAGAAGATCTACTGTTCCCATCATCCTCACCGTCGGCTCACAGACCAAGGCGTTTTTCTCAGGCTCAGTCAATGGTGGCGTACGGAGCCACAATTTCAACTTTTTCTAAGTAATTAAAGGGACGGTTCAAATCCCTTATTATCTAGCATTGTGTCGCCCCTTCTAGTAGCTTACTGAGTATCATAATTAAATTAGACACTCACGAAAGAAATATTACTACACTCTATCAATAAAATCCAAGTTTTTATTGACTTACTGTATAGTCTAAAAAAGAAGCAACCAGTCTGATTGCTCCCTCATAAAATGTTTTGTAAACTTCAAAAATACTGTATATCCCCAAAGATGGATTAGCTTTTATATCAGCCTGCAAATATGTTGTCAGCTTTGCATGCCGGGCATTTTACTTTTGTTTTTGACATATCAGCCTCAAAAACTGTTTTGCATTTTATACATGAAACCTTCATGTACTGAATCTTCTTTGCCCCTCCGACAACGCTTTCAAGTTTTTCATCCTCAATCATTACCATTTTAATTCTCCTCCTCATTTTTTAAACTCACATTATATTTTACGAGCATGACTGCACCTGCGGCACTTAACAAATTTTAAACTTTCTAAAAAAAGTATAAAAAAGAATGTCGCTTGCGACATTCTCGCGCCGAGCGCGGTTGCATTTATGCAACATTTTCCATTCGCGCGAGTGCGCTTCCTTAGCGGAGCGATTTTTTATATCATAGGAAGCTATGATATAAAAAAACTGATGTAGTTTTTTCTACACCAGTTTTCTTACTCAATAATTAAGAAACTAAATTTCAATCTTTCTTTTCAGTCTCAGGAAAGATTATCTTGTTTACAAAGAAGAATACTACCATGCTGACACCGCCGTTTAAAACTGTTGTTCCAATGTTGTAAACAAAAGCAGGTACAAACTTGCCGGCTACCGCTACCCAGATACAATTGATTGAATTAACAATACATGTAATAACAATAAATGCTAAAAGATACCATGCTATCTGCTTTCCGGGCTTATCATGATTGCGGAATACAAAGAGCTTTTGAATCGGGAAGTTGATACACTCGCCTATTACCATGGCAATCATATATGCCGTAAAATAAGCAAGTCCTCCATGTGCCTGATCGTATCCTAAAATATTCCATTCAAAGGTTTCTCCCGCGATTGTAAGTGGGATTCCAGGCCAGCCAAAAGACCTGTTTCCAAGAAAAGCAAATGCTGCGGGGAGAAAAGTAAGTAAAAGATACTTAAACACTGTTATCAGATTACTTACAACAACGAAGAGTCCTCCCTCTCTCACCCATTTGGCTACAGCAGGGTGCTTTTCTGCAAAGTCATTCCAAAATTTCATAATATTTCCTCCGTAATTAAGCGTTAGCCCATTTCAATCATTTTGCTACAGTTCCTTACTATTAACCAGATTTGAGACTGCTTATTTTATCTTAGCTTCATACTCTTTATTCTTCTTGCCATTTTTAAAGTACCCACTGATAATCTGACCAAGTCCTCCAAAGAAATGACCATTGACAAGCTTCACTATTCCTTCTGCCATTTCCATGCTCACTGCTCCGGCTGTCATCTTAGCCATAGCCCTAAACGGCATATTGTAGATAAATAGAACATTAAGATCAGGTTTTCCTGATTCGTCAGCTTTTTTCTTCATTGCTGTAAGCTTCTTATATGCAAATCTTGCAAGAGAGCTCTTTGCATAATACATCTGGCAAAAAGCGTCGTTAAGTCCAAGCTCTCCGCTCCACTTTCCATCCGGAACACTTCTTCCAAGAAGCTTTTCAAATTCTGCAGTCTCAACTGACTGAATCTTTCCTGAATAATATGAAGGAAGCTCTTCCCTTTTATATGGAATAGTTTCAGTTGTTTCAGATTTCAGAACATCTGCTGTAAGTCTGATATCAGCACTGCTTGCACCAACCGAAATGACATATTTGCCATCCTCAATTTCCCATTTATTTGTTTTTACATTGAAATAGCGGAAAGTCTTATCATCAAATGCGATTGTTACTTTCTTGCTCTCGCCTGCTTTAAGGAATACTTTCGCAAAACCCTTGAGTTCTTTCTTAGGTCTGAACACCTTGCCGTTTGGAAGCCCAACGTAAAGCTGTGCAACCTCGGCACCATCCCGTGATCCTATGTTAGTGATTGTAAATGTTGCGCCTTCTTCTGTAACAGAAATATCACTATACTCAAATGTTGTATAAGAAAGCCCAAATCCAAACGGATAAAGAACCGGCACATCTGCTGAATCGTAATATCTATAGCCAACATAAAGACTTTCTCTGTACTCAGAAGTTCTCTCCTGACTTGGATAATAACGATATGCAGGAGTGTCCTCAAGTCTCCTTGGAATAGTCTCTGAAATCTTTCCCGAAGGATTAACATCACCACTGAGAATATCCAATACTGCACCTGCTCCTGCCTGTCCATTGAGGTAACAGTGTAAAAGAGCCTTGAAATAATGATGCCATGGCATCTCAATTGCAGAGCCTGCACTGATAATACCTACAAGGTTAGGATTAGCCTGTCCAAGTTCCTGCAAAAGGGTTATCTGATTCTGAGGAATTCTCATGTGAGTTCTGTCCATTCCTTCAGATTCACTATCCTCATTAAGTCCAAAGAAATACAAAACAATATCTGCCTTTGCAGCAATATCAAGTGCTTCTTTTCTGACTGCCGCATCTTCCTGCCCGTTTCTTGAATATCCTCTGCTCATGCCTACAACCTGAAGATCATAAGTTCCGATAAGTTCAGCAACTGTCTCAATCTTTGTAGGATTTACAAGTGAAGATCCTGCTCCCTGATATCTTGGAACAAATGCAAAGTCACCAACTATGGCAACTTTAGCACCAGCTTTAAGAGGAAGAATACCGCCTTCGTTTTTCAAAAGAACTGTACTCTCTGCAGCAGCTCTTCTGGCAATATTGTGATGAGCATTCTTATCAAATTCATTGCTCTTTCCCTGCGCATTTACATGCAATGTCATAACTGCATCCAAAAGCTCATCTACACGAGCATCTACATCTTCTATCTTGATCTTTCCGCTTTCTACGGCAGCGATCAGCTCTCTTGCTGAATCGAGGCCAGGATTTGGCATCTCGAGGTTAGAGCCTGCTGCAACACCAAGCGCATGGTCATTGGAAGCGCCCCAGTCTGTGATGACTATGCCGTCAAAGCCCCATTCTTTTCTCAAAATATCATTCAAAAGATGCTTATTTTCATTGGCATATGTTCCGTTGACCTCATTATAGGCAGACATAATTGTCTTTGCCCCGCCTTCTTTTACAGCAATCTCAAAGCCCGTAAGGTAAATTTCCCTGAGAGTTCTCTCATCAACCACAGAGTTCATAGCCATGCGGCGAAGTTCCTGTGAGTTTACAGCAAAATGCTTGGGACAAGCGTATACTCCCTGCGACTGAATGCCTCTTACATAAGAAGCAGCCATCTTACCTGCAAGATATGGATCTTCTGAAAAATACTCGAAGTTTCTTCCGCAAAGTGGACTTCTTTTAATATTAAGGCCTGGTCCCAAAAGTACATTTACGCCTTCGGCCATTGCCTCTTCGCCAAGAGTCTCTCCAAGCTTTTCACCAAGCTCAGTGTTCCAGCTGTTTGCTATTGTTGCTGCTGTCGGAAAACAAGTTGCAGGAAGCGACGCATTAAGTCCAAGATGATCGCCAGCTCCCGCCTGTTTTCTGATACCGTGAGGTCCATCAGAACAAAAAATTGAAGGAATACCAAGCCTTTCAAAATCTCTTGTCTGCCACTCACCCTTACCACTTAAAAAAGCAGCCTTCTCTTCAATTGTCATCTTCTCAATGATATCCTGATGTTTCATGATTATCCCCTTTTTATTTTTATAAAAGGAGCAAAGTGCCCGTAGTCTACGAGCACCGCTCCACAAATTATTGAATTATTCCTGTGCAGAAGTTTCTGTCTTAGTCTCTTTATTCTTCAAGAAATTCTTGATAAAGATTGCCACGAGACAAACCATAAGAGCACCAAAGATAACATCAAGCACGATCATAAGCTTCTTCCATGAAGCCATACCCATTGTAAGGTTTTCAGGTGCATAAGCACGGCTGTTTACAACAGTGTAAAGAATATTCTTTGTAGCTGTACGCATTGCCTGCTGTGCTCCGTTTGTATCTCTAAACTGTACACTGTTTGTAGCTGTAGGATAGTTTACAAGCATGCAGTCTGTACCATTTCTGATAGCCTGGTCAGATGACATGTATCCATAAACTCCAAAGTAGTCTGTAAGAACGAAGCCGTTAAAGCCCCACTCATCTCTAAGTACAGTGTTAAGAAGTGCTGCAGAACCACCTGCCCAACGATTACCAATGTAGTTGAATGATGACATTACTGCACACATATCAACATTCTTTACACAGATCTCGAAAGGTCTCAGATAGATCTCACGAATAGCCTGCTCATTTGACCATGTGCAGAGCATATCGCATCTGTTTTCTTCCTGATCGTTCATAGCGAAGTGCTTAATGTAAGCATAAACTCCGTTATCCCATGAACCCTTACAAGCTTCAGCAGCTATGTATCCTGAAAGGATGCTATCTTCTGAATAGTACTCGAAATTACGGCCTGCAAATGCAGTTCTGTGAATGTTCATAGCTGGAGCGTACCAACCTGATACATCCATCTCATCTGCCATCTTACCGATGTAATCGCCGAATGAATAAGCAAGTTCTTTGTTAAATGTAGCTGCAATTGTAACTCCTACAGGGAATCCAAGTGATCCAACACCTGTAAAGTTATTGTTGATTGAAGCAGGTCCATCACAGTCGTTTGTACGAACCTTACCGATTGAATCAACTGAGTTTGTCTGATATCCACCAAGTGAGATAAGTGCATTCATATCATCAAGAGACATGCTGTCAAGAAGTTCATCCCACTTAGGATCATCCTTTGAAAGACCTCTAAGGTCAGCAAGCTGAAGGCTTGTTGTAGCTCCGGTTGTAACTGCAGCTGCATTTGGATCTTCATCGGCAGCTGTTGCTTCTGCTGTTAAGTAGTTGCTGATGTTATAGAAAGTTGCCTTAGCTTCAGCTGGCATCTCATAGTTTGTTGGAGCCTTTGTAGTCTCTGCATAGTTAGCAAATCCATCTGCTCTTGAAAGGTATGTAATATCACCTTCTGCATAATCAAATACGTTTGTAGCTGTGATAAGGTCGCTGCTACGTCCATTTGATCCATTGTATGTTACAGTCTGATCAACTGTATATGTCTTTGAATCAATAACATTATGTGAATCTGAATTGATTGAGATCACATAATCACCTTCTTCAAGAACATATGCCTTAGCGTTCTGGTAATCATAAGCTGCCATATCTTCTACGTTAAAGGAAATTGTAATAGTCTGAGATGCGCCCGGCTCAAGAAGGTCTGTCTTATCAAACTGGATAAGATTTGCTGTTGCCTTTTCGATTCCACCATTTGTATAAGGAGGATTGTAGTAAACTTCTACAACATCCTTACCTGCAACTGAACCAGTATTTGTAACAGTAACATCAAAACTGATTGTTCCATCTGCCTCTGTGATGTCGCCCATTGTCTGTTCAAATGTTGTGTATGAGAGACCATATCCAAATGGATACTGAACCACATCATCATAGTTGATAAGTCCCTCTGCTGCTGCAGTTTCATAGAACTTATAACCTACGTAGATACCTTCAACATAGTTGATGAATGACACATAAGATGTAGACTCAACACCTGTAAAGCCTGTTGAAGTGTACTTAAATTCATCCATGTTTGTGTAGTTGAAGTCACCAAAGTTATTCCACCAAGGTGTCTTTTCCATATCATAAACATATGTGTCGATTGTCTTAGCTGAAGGGTTAACTTCACCAGTTACGATCTCACCAACGGCCTTCATACCAACGTGACCCATACCAGCTACCCAAAGAGCTGATTTGATCTGTGGATGATCCTCAATAAATCCAAGTTCGAATGCATTAGCACCGTTATAAAGAATGATAACCTTATCAAAGTTTGCACAAACAAGATCGATCATTTCTTCTTCTCTGTTTGTGAGCTGAAGGTAATGATCACCTGCATCCCAGTCATTGCCTTCATTTAAAGAATCATCATATGTTCCTGCAGTATATGTTGTGCCATCCTGATAAGAACCATCGATAACTGCATTCATATCTGTTGGAAGATCTGCACCTTCTCCACCTGAACGGCTGATAACGATCATAGCTGTGTCAGAAAAGCTCTTTGCGTTAGCAATCATTTCATCAGTGTAAAGAGAAACGTTTGGTTCAGGAAGTGTCCAATCCTGATTCCACATTCCAACTACAGGTCTGTCTGCCTTATAGTCTGTATAGAACTGTGTAAGCTCTGTGTTTGTCTCAATTCCGGCCTGTGAAAGTGAATCAAGAAGTGAAATCTGATCATATGCGTCGTTAAGAGCACCTGATCCTGCACCACCAAGGATAGGATTTGTTGAAGCCCATCCGAATACATTGAGCTTTGTTCCTGAAGCAACAGGAAGAGTATTATCTTCGTTCTCTAAAAGAACAATACCCTCTCTTGCAATATCCTGTGCAAGAATAGTTGTCTCATCAGAAGTAGCCTTTGAAATTGTTCCGCTACCACTAACAAGGTCAAGCATTGTGCTCATAGGACCTGAACAGATCATATTCACACAAACAACAATACCTGTGAGCATAGCAACAAGTGCTGTGCCCCTAATAAGCTTTTTAAGTGGCTTATTAAGTTTCATAACCGCAATCATAAGAACAACTGCGATTGCAATGATAACACCGATAGCTATCAGATAAGATTTGATCGATGTTATGACGTTCATGACGTCATCCATGTTGATAGATAACATAATATAACCTCCCTTTTTATAATCTGCATTTGCAACTGGTCGGGTTGCAAAGATGTTTATCTAATGCACAGCATGATCAAACTGCGCATCAATGTACTATAAATTTAGCACAATAAAAAAATCGTGCCGTTTTTGTCATAAACGGTACGATTTTTGTCATGAACTGCATGTAGGCTTGTGACGGGTATGTTCCATGAGGATGACGCTTTCGCTCTATTTCGAACGTAGCAGTACTAATGTGGCAAAATACGCCACATAAGTACTGACGTTCTCAAAAGCATCCTCATGAAACATACCCTTTCACAAGCTGTCATTACATAAATCCCAAGATATAAGAGGCAGTCATTCCTTCAATTATCTATCTTGTGCCATGTTTCTGATTTTTCTCAATGTACATATTGTCATCCATGCGTTTAAAGAAGGTATCAGTTGTGTCTTTGTCCAAATCAAATAAAGTATAGCCCAGAGATAATGATAATTTATAAGGACGATTCTCAGTTTCATTGAACATTTTAAGTTCATCCCTTATATTATCCACTATCTTCTTCATTTCATCGTCACTGGTATTATTTACAAGCAGAATAAATTCATCTCCGGCAAAACGTGTTGCTATAGCCTTATCAGGTTTGCTAAAAATGATAACTCTGGCAACATCAATAAGAGCTTCATCTCCCGTAGAATGTCCGTATGTATCATTGATACTTTTGAAATAATCTACGTCGATCATAATAGCTCCGACTTTGGGATTCTTTTCTTTTAACATCGATTCCATCTTGTAATCAAGGTACGCTCTATTATAAAGGTTTGTCAGAGTATCAAGATAAGAAAATTCATTCTGAAGTGACATATATATGGACGTTAATCCAACAGCAATCGAAACCCATATAAGCGATACTCCATAAAACATCATTTGCAGCGCGCAGCCAAGCACCACCGGAACAGCCATCAGATACAGTGGAAAAAAGCTGATTTTCCCGTACTGTTTCTCATATTTTTTCAAAACTGCACCGCTATGAAGCAGATAACACAAATCCACAAAATAAAATGCATAACTCAGCGGAAGTCTGTGATAAACATTCATTTCGTCAAGGTAAAAAATTATGGGAAAGAACATATTTGTAATTGCTGCGATAACAAGGATAAGTGCAGGAATAAATGCATACCTGTAGATTCTTTTTACCCTTGATATACTTTTATAAAGCTTCAAATCTTCATACAGACACCAGGCAGATATAAATACAGGATTTACTACAAAACAATAAGTATTTCCAATAAGATTGACCGCTTTCCACAAACAGCCTGATCTTCCATCAGCAAAAAAGCTAAAAAAGTCTACTATACAAGCTATCATTGCAAGTATAGTGATAATAGTGTAAACTTTCAGTTCAAGATTCCCCTGAGAACGTCTTATGCGACTACTGATGAGGAGAGCCACAAGAAGCATAAAGCCCACATAATCTGCCACCAGTATTGTAACTATATTCATGCTAATCCTTTCATTGGAATAAGCATTTTGACTTCAAACCAATTATCATTCAGGTCAAAATTCAAAGTTCCGTTGTATTTTTCTACTGTATACCTGATGCTTTTCAGGCCAAAGCCATGATTACCTTTATCTGCCTTAGTTGTAACAGGATATCCATTTTTCATCTCTATATTATTTTCACAATAATTGTTTATCTGGATCAGAACAAAACTCTTTTTTGGTGAAATAGCCAGATGGATGAGCCTCTTTTCAGGATCATCTATAAGGGATACACTTTCTATAGCATTATCCAGCGCATTACCAAAGATAGTACAAATGTCAGAAACATGCATAAAATCCAGAATATTTCCATCAGCCACACATGTCAGTTTAATTTTATTGGCTCTGCAGTTCATCATTTTACCTGCTATTAGTGTATCCAAAACACTGTTTCCGGTCTGCATTTCCGGGCTAAAAGACTCGAGTTCCTGCTCCAAAGAGTCAATCCACTGAGTTCTCTCCTCGTCACTCATTTCAGCTCTTAATCCGGCTATCTGATGTTTCAAATCATGATACTTCATATTTATCATATCAAAAGTTGTCTGATAACCTCTGTATTTATCGTACTGAGCCTTAAGCATGGCATGAATATTTCTCAGCTCTTTTTCTGCAAGAAGCTCACATATTCTGCTCTGATAAACATATAGTATCATTATGCCGGCTATATCAACAAGTGTCCTGATGTAAAAAACATCTGCTGTAACCCCGGCAGAAAACGGAGTATTCTGAACAATAAAGCTAAGATTACTAAATGCAAATACCGCAGCAGCAATAGCTACAGCTGCCAAGAGCTCATGGTAGTTAACTTCAAACTGCGAAATACCCCTGATAATACTTATCTCCATATAATGAGCCCAAGTAAAAACAAGAGCGTAAACCGCAGTCAAAATAAGCATTTGAATTATTTGGGAATCTGTTTTCAGCAAAAAGAAACATGCGAGCTGCCATTCCAAAGATGCTGCTAACTCCGCAAGCAAAAATGCTCTGGCACAGTAATATCCAATCACATTCACGTTGCTGTCACAGCTTAAGTACATAAAAACATACATAAATGCCACAGCTACAAGCATACATGGAATCCAAAAAACAACAGGGAGATTTTTGGTATACACCAGAAATACGCTCTGAATAACAAGCGCGATAACGGAATACATCATAAATAACTCATTTTTTATTTTTCTTTTTAGAACAAGACAATAAACCATACACGCAAGCCATTCGGCAAGTGCCGTGTATATCCTCGGGATGTCTTGATAGATATTTTCCATATCTGTTCCTCATATTTCTAATGATTTCATGACATGAACTCTGTTAAAGCAGTCATAAAATCATTTTTCCTTGCTCTGCTTATAAGAAGCTGCTTACCAGCAATGATGCAGCAGCCATTTTCAACTCCATCCACGTATTTAAGATTAACAAGATAACCTTTATTGGACCTAAAAAAATTATAAGGAGAGAGCTGATTTTCAAAATCTCCTATTTTTGCTCTTATCTTAAATTCTCCGCCGCTTGTATAAAATACTAGATTATGCCCTTCACTTTCTATGTAAAAGACATTATCAATATCAAGCTTCTTTATTCCGGAAGGAAGCTCAATAGAAATTGTCTTGGAACTTCCTTTTTTCATTCTGGCTATTGCTCTTCCAAGCTTCTGGGAAAAAGCAAAATAGCTCACAGGCTTAAGGACATAGTCAAGAGCGTCCACCTGATACCCTCTTATGGCATAGTTAGTCATATTTGTAATAAACATAATGACCACTTCCTGATCAAGCTTTCTGATCTCTTCTGCCGCAGTCATCCCATCCATCAGCTTCATCTCTATGTCCATGAGTATGATATCAAACTGCCCCTTATACCCGTTGGTGATCTCATCGCCATCTCTGAATCGGGTAACTCTGAAAGACCTGCCGCTCTCGGACTGATACTGATTAATAAATTCAGTTAACTGTGATGCATATGAATCTTCATCTTCAACAATTGCTATATTGATCATCGTCTCAAACTCCTGTATATGGACAATTATACAAGATAAAAAGACAAAAAGAAAATGCCCATATGATCAAGGCATTTTCTATTAATGTTTCTATCAGTCTATCATTCGATTTGTGCTAATTTTTCGTCTTTTCAAACTTAAGACTTATTTGTGTTCTCTCATCCCCCATTTGTCCAACACTACTGCCATCATCAATATACTCATATCCGTTCATTGTATGAATCTGTCTTATCTCATATGCTGCACCGCATGGTACTCCTGCACAATAGTCAGAAGTCCATAATCTTACAGCTTTTCCGTTAACAAATACAGAAAATGTTGCCACTTTATTGGCATTTACCTTAGACTTATCATTTATTTCTGCATTCACATCAAGCACAGGGTAAAAATACCTATAAATCTTTGTTCCTGCCTCAGATACTTCGACATTGCCTGAGCTTCCTGCATATACATAATCAGTGTGATATGCCTTATATGCCTCGTCATTACCAAACAATGATGCATCTATAGTTGTTCCAATATATGCAGGTATTATTCTCTTTTTCTGTTTGTGATTTCCTAAATTTTCTGAACCCAAAAGATAATTGTCCACCTCATCTGTAATCTCTCTGATTCTGTTATCATCCGCGTCCACAAGCCAGTCTTCCAGAATCACATATCCATCACCAATTCTTTGAATAAAACTAAGATAAGTCGTCCTTCCATATTTTCCCATTTTTCCTTCATCGGAATAACCTGATTTATAAACATAGGAGTAGTCATCATAACCACATATTTCAACTCTGTAGGAAGAATTATAGGGAATTCCTCGCTTAAAGGCTGTTACATTTTCAGCAACAATTTCTCCATCAACATGTACATTGAATCTGGCGATTCCCTTAGAGTTATCCTTAGTTTTACCATTATATTCAGCACCTATCTTGAGAACCGGGTAAAAGAATCTGTATACGGTTGTCTTTTTATTTTTTACCCTAACCTGCTCTGAAGCGCCGACATAAACATAACTGCTATGATATGCTCCAACAGACTCATCCGCGCCCCAATCAGCGCCGGATACCACATCCCCTTCATTTAGCAGCATTGTTCTACTCTGAAGAACGTACTTTTGGCTGCTCTTACCTGATTTAAGATATGAGTCAATTTGATCAGTGATCTCAGCTATCTTTTTGCCTTCTGAATCAATGATCCAGTCTTCACAATTTACTTCAAGCTCTCCCTGTCTTGTTATAAAAGAAATATCTATATTGTTTCTTGAATCAGGCATAAGCCCTGCATCTGTCCCTGTTTCCACATACTCATACTCCGGATTGACAGCTTTTATAACAATCTCATATTCAGATCCGTAGGGAACAGCCTTGCAATAGTCAGAGACATCCTTTGCAGCCCTTTTGCCATCTACATAAAGGTCAAAGCGCGCAATAGTGCTGTCAGCTATTTCTAACTGTGATGGCTTTTTATCATCCAAAAGATAGTTAACATCAAGTACAGGATAAAAATACCTGTAGACAATAGTTTCATCATCTTTAAGCTTAATATCTCCTGACGAACCAATGTACATATACTTGTCACTGTACGCCTTGTATGACTTATCACTCCCCCATTTAGTGGCATTTATCTTTTCACCGGCTTTTACTTCGATGGTTCTCTCCTGCACTTTATATTTTTTATTGCTTTTTCCGTCTTTAAGAAACTTATCAACTTCAGAAGTGATCTCTTTTATCAGATTGCCTTCTGCATCCACAAGCCAGTCCTGACAGGATACATGCAGTTTATTTGTCCAATTTGCTTTATAAGACAAATCCCCAAGTCCCCCATTCCCAACCATAACTTTTCTTTGAGGTTTTGTTCCGTTTGAACCTGTCCATCCTGTAAATCTGTAGCCTTCTCTCACGGGAATACCAATATTGATATTGCCGGAGTTTAAATTATAGTTTTCTACTAAAACAGTATCTGTACCATCATTTAGGTCCATCGTGATAGTATAGGGCTTAAAAATGATATATATTCCACAACAAAACACCAGTAGAAATATACAGACAACCGCTATTAACAGCATTGTTGCAGCTGTTGTTTTATTCTTTCCAAATAATAAAAAATAAGAATTATTTTCCCTTTTATCCATATCAGCTTACCAATTTTGTATTCTTTTATTTATATATAATCCTTCATAGCCCATAGCCTTGATGGCATCAACAAAGCCCTGATCAACATTTACAGTGTAGCTTCCATCCTTCACAGGAACAGAGATGTAGAAATACTCCTTCTGATTATTTCCGCTTCCCTGATAATATGTTCCATAGTAAGTTATGGAGAGCGTTTTGCCATCCTTATCGCTGACAGACATTTTTCCTTGAAGAACGCCGGCACTCCATATTGAGCAGTTTTTATTATCCTGTGACCACTGCACAGAGTATGAAACCGGCTTTTTAGCCTTCTCCGCAGCATTTTTTGCCTGCTCGGCTTTAGCAGATTCTTCTGTAGCTTCTGGCGCTTCTTCTATAGGCTCCTCTGCTTCTAATTCATCCTCTGCGTTCTCATTGATGTTTTCCTGCTCAGTGTTTTCTTCGCTCTGTACCTCCTCAGTTACCACTTCAAGGAAATTCGATACCGCATAAAGAGTTCTACCTCCAAACTCAACCTTTGACCAGCCATTCTGTCCCACAGCTGTTCTGTGAACTTTTTCACCTTCAAGCAATGCATGAATCACCTCTGCATCATCTGTAACAGAAGGCTTTGTACGCAGATTCACCACCCTGTTTTTACCGGTAACAATCTCATCTACCGCACTATATGCAGCATTAGGATCATAGATGGTGTATACGCCATGACTTATACCCGGCTGAATCTGTGAATCATCGATTTTTTCAGCCTCTTCCAGTTTTTCTTCTGACTCATCGTTTAACTCGGATTTTTCTGTATCATTTTCGACATTTTCACCACCTGCATTTGTTTTAAGCTTACTGGCATTGTCTGTGGCCTCTTTATTGTCAGCCTCTGATAATGCTATGTTTCCTTCACCTTCAGATTCCACAGCATTTGCAGATATTTCCTCTGTACTGATCGCACCATCATCCGTTTCAGAAATGGTCTGTGCCAGCAGCATATCATCGCGATGCTCCTTGGCAACGGCTACCATAGACTCGACTTCTCCACTGTTACCTACAGGCATAAACAGTCTGTATAAAAGAAATACCAACATCACAAGAAAAGCTGCAACCAGTGCAGATGCCACTCCAAAAGGAAGTACTGAAAAAAACTTTCTCGCCAGTGTATTCTCTTTTTCTTTTCTGACTTCAGCATTTTTTTTAAACAATATTTCATCAGTTATGTTTTCGTGAGCCTGATTCAAAATCTTTGCGGTTGCTTGTGGAATCCATATAAGCTGTAGTTCTTTTTCCTTCTCAAGTTCACGTTTCTTATATGCAAATTCATCATTAAGGTTGATACAATCAGTTACTGAGTCATATTCAATATCTTTTTTCACCACGGTTTCATTCATATCTTCCTTGATAGCCAAGCCCATAATGATCAAATATATAGGAGTTGAAGTAGAAGAGAATGGGAAGAAGAAACTCTGGATCAGAAACAATATTGATATATATATGTATGCCTTCTGTATTTCCGAAGTATTCTCTTCTTTTAACATATTGATGAGACTTATAAGAACAACCGCGCCAAAAATGAGCATTAAAAACACTCCGATAAGTCCGTAAACTTTAAGAACATGCCACAGTTCCCCATTGGTCTTACTTACAGATTTCCAAAGAGACGTTGAAAGGCCGGACAGAGCTTTACCTCCAATAGCATTTGAAAGCTTGTCACCTCTTCCGCCAAAGACAAAACAAACCATCAATATTACAACCGCAAAAATGATACCTCTTTTATACCATTTAGAAAAAATAACAAGCACTGTATTTTTCTCATCGTGATTCTTGGGAATATGTTCCCAGTAACTTGTTATAACCAGTCCAAGAACGGCAATTGCAATATCAATATAAATACTGTATTCAAGGTCAAACTCCTTATTCAGTCCCGGCAAATTGAAATATGATAAAAGAGGTGCATTAGATGCAGCAAATCCATATAGAAAAAGAAGAATCATATTTTTTTTCATAAAATCTGCTGTTGGAAGTCGCAAAAACTGGAGCATTAAAATATAAAAAAACAAAATAACAAATGCCACCATATTACCATAGAGAAACAAGATAACTTCTCCTGCTGTCAATATTGCCAGGTATACTTTTTGATTTTTCTCCTTTTCCTCTATAACATACAAAAAAGCGCTGATGCTACATTCAAGAATGATTGCAGGAATCAGTTTATCAGTATTTTTAAGAAGTATTTCCGCACCGATAAGTGTAGAAGTAGCCGTTATGATGTATCTGTATGCGCTTATCAGTACGAGTACCTGCGATGCAAGCGCAAGCTGCAATAAATATCTGCTCCCTTTCCCTGAAAATGAAGCACAGAATACCAAAAGATATCCACCAATGTACAGGAATGTATGAGGTACTTCACTGCTAATCGAATATAACTGCTTACCAAAGCATACAAGAATCAGAACAAAACCTCCTGTAAACAACATAGTGGTCTTTTTATTAAACATTCTTCTTATGCTGTCAGTTCTAAGCAATACTATTCCACACCAGAGGGACATAATGATAATGAACATGCAAAAAAGTATATCCTTATAAGATATGCCAATGATTGCATTTTGTTCATAAATAAAAAGTGGAAATAAAAATAATAGAATTCTAAAGAAATACTCAACCAGATAATCTGCTTTTTCAGCTGGTGGAGGATTTATCCTTTTTATGAATCTTTGGCGGAATCCTTTGTCCGTTATTTTTGATCTGATTTTAGAGATGACTTCTTTTATCTTTTCTGAATTTGATCTGTCCATGGGATGTTTAAACCTTTTCTGTATATTTTATATATACATTTACTATTTTAAGATATTTATATTATCGTTTCAACGCAAAATGTACTATAATTACCTCATGGAACTCATATTATACTTAATTTCATTTATCACATCAGCCTTTCCGACTCTTTTCCTATCAGCACCTCCTGTAGAAGATGCTCTTGGAACCATGGGTGCTGCCGCTTACATTGCAGGCTATGACTGGAGTGCTTTTTTGGCCGCAGATGGATTTTTTTATAAATATGGTATGTCCATCCTTTATCTGCCGGCTTTTCTTTTCATAAAAAATCCGCTCTTAAGGTATAAGCTCCTGCTTGTGGAAAACAGTGTACTGGACGCTTTTATACCTGTCCTGATCTATAAAGTATCTCATAAACATTTTTCATTTGGAAAAGAGATTTCTTTTTACTTATCTGTAATTTGTGGTATGATGCCATCAGTTCTTTTATATACAAAATACACTTGGGCAGAACCCGCTCTTTTCCTGATTCCATGGATTACTATCTATTTACTTTTTGAACTTAAATCAATAAAAGACACACCTGAAAAGAAAAAGATCCTTAGTTTTGCTCTTGGTTTTGTTTGTGTATCTGCATTTATTTGCCATCAAAGAGGAATAATCCTCGTATTAGCGACCATTATGACACTTATATTGATCAGAGTATCTGCCGGAAAATCTCTGATCTTGAAAGTTCCCTTCTGTGTCAGCTTCGTCGCATCGCTTCTTACAGACAGATTCTGCAACTATCTGCTTCGTGAATATGTGTACCTTGGAGTAAAACCAGCCCACAACCTGCTTGATGCATTTTTAAGTCCTCAACTTTATAAAGAACTCTTTTCATTTTTAGGGCAGCAAGTCTTTTGGATGTCGTTTAGTGGATGGATGATGAATGTATGTGTATCAGGACTGGGAATAACTATGCTTGGACTTATTACAGGGATTTCCTGTATAAATAGATTTTTATTTTTTAAAGATGTAAATGTCGTAAGTGATATCCACTTAAATGACAGAAAAAAAGAGCTGTTCTCTATACTCTCACTATGGAGCATACTCTCATTTTGCGGAGCCTTTCTGCTTGGCCTCTTGTTCTTTTTCCAGACTGCTGTCCAATATTGGAATGGTACAGCAGTAGAGCGCTGTGATCATCTTGTGTTTGGAAGGTACTTAGAGAGCATGTATCCGGTTCTAATGTTTATGGGATTGTATTATATGTACATGAACAGGAAAAAACTACTTTCAGGTGTCAAGCTCTTTTCCATCGCAGCCTATGTTTTCTTTTCTGTATTCTTCTCTTTGAAGATTGCCCCCGCAATGGAAGGAGTTGACTCCTATGTTCATTCCCTGATGTCAATGAATTATTGCTTTGACACCAGTAACATAATGACTACGCAGGATGTAATAACAAATCTTCCTCATGCGCTTATAGTAGCGTGCGTTATCTCTTTTATCATATTCATAACCATTCTGATTCTCTCACACTCTGGCAACTACAGGCTGTGTACATTTGTCATACTCTGCTGCTTTCTATACATTTACGCTGTTAGCTATTGTGGCATCATTTATAAAGTTGACTTCTTTGGCGTCACCAAATATGCGATTTACTATTTAAAAAATGGATGATGGCAAAATACCCCATCATCCATTTTTCCTAACTTCCCAGCCTACAAGTTTTCTCTTACCTGAAGTCGCTTTACTCACAAAAGAAGGTAATAAGCTCTCAAGAAAACCATACTTGACTTCATCATTAGGAAAACGTAGTGTATAGCGGTCTCTGCTTCCTTTTTATCACTTACTCTTAAGTACTCCATCGGCCCATATAAAGAAATTATATTCGGCCCTGAAAAGATATGAATTCTCTGCAAACTCCGTAACGAACTCTTCAATTGAAAATGGTGCATAACCAAATGAATTCATTTTTTGAGCTTCTCTGTCCAAAGAATCAGTCAGTACAGCTTTAATAAACTTTTTGGTATCCTTATTAGCTTTTGACAGTTTCTTCAAATACTTTTCAGCCTGCTCCCACTTTTCAAGTTTAAAATAAATCATGGCAAGAGGCAAAAGCATTTGCGTTTCATCATTACCTTCATATCTTTTATGAAGTTCTAACGCCTTAGTCTCATCCTCTACATAAGCATATAAGTGCATAAGTATATACCTGATTCCAAGATTATCATTTTCAGACAACCTCAGCATATCTTCACATTCATTTATTGCATGTGTCATCATTCTGCACGCAATCAAAGATTCAATATAACTATGCCTCACTCGCATATACGGTCTTGTCTCTACAACGCCCCAGAAATGACCGACATCCTCTAAAAAACCTTTCTTTTCAATAACTTTATTCCCGTGCTCAACAATCCTTTTTAGCTTTTTATAATAATCAAAATCATTTTCAGATGTAATATCAGCAATCATAGCCTCTGCATCAAGATTGTCGGGATCAAGCTTTAAAGCTTTTTTAGCATATTTTAATGCTGTCGCCTCATTTTCAGCATCCATAGCTAATTCCAAAAAATCATCCGAAGTCTGAGCATTTTTCTCAGTTAACTCATTCATGGGAGCACCTATTTGATTACTCATATACTCGTCAACCATTTTTTTCATATCTTCCTCACTCATATCTTCAGAAATATTTTTCGCCATAAACTCATGTAATCCCTTAAACATTTTTTCTGTTTCTCTGCTCATATTTTTAGCTCCCATATAGTATTTTAAGTTCATTTACAAATATGAGAATATCATAGAAACAGTGGCGATGCTACACAATATATCAATTTGTTTTTAAGTGAAAATCATAAGCCCTACTCTACAGATTTTGGTATAAACGTACTACAATTAAACCACGTAGATAAAGCAACGAAAGAAGATATCGACAATGACCTCGTCTACTGGGCAAAACTATTCAAAGTCAAAACCTGGGAAGAGTTCAAAGCTCTTGCAGACGGAAATGTGATTATAGAGGAGGTGGGCAACTTGATTTATGAAGTAAATGCAGATACTCATGCAAAAGAACTGATGGAAGGCCGCCGCAGATACCGCGAGCAGCTTGCCACCTCGTACGCCGCTGGCGAAATAAAAGCCAGAAAAGAACTCAATGCCATCATTGCTGATAAGGACGCTACCATTGCTGATAAGAACGCTACAATTACTAATCTCATAGCGCGGATAGCTGCACTTGAAGAGCAAAACAAATCTTGATATTTATTTGCCATAGTACAATAATTAAAAACAGCGAAAGTGTCTCGGAGCAAGTGCCCTACTGCAAAAGAGTGCTCCGGGACTTTTTTCATTTTTACCGTCATATTGCTTGTCTTTCACTTTTTTATATGTACCAGTTCCGAAAACATCCCAATTACTCCACTTCTAAAACAAAAACCAACAATTAAAATTGCAAGAACAAGTGCAACTCTTATAATACAAAATTCATATCCAATTGCTGCAACAGCAGTCACTGCAGTATATATCACCAGCAATAAAATCATATTCTTCACAGGCACAAGTTTTTCCGAATAATTATTTTTCTTAACAACAATTTTCATAAAACAATAGTGACAAGCAGCAAAAATCATGTAACTAGCAAGTGTTGTATATCCAGCCGCAAAATACCCATATATAGGTATGAACATATAATTCAGATAAACATTAAGGCACGCTGCGCCAATAGATGCTATTGCAATTAATCTGCTTTCCTCAAAATAGAATTCAACATTCACAAACTGTTGGTATATATACATAACTACAACACTGGCACATAATGGAGGAATTATCCAAATAGCATCAGCATACTCTGATGGTGCAACAATTCTTATTAATTCAGGTGCCACTAAAACCAATAAACAGTTCAAACCAATGATGATTGATAATGACGCACTGATAATACTTGGAATCTTCTCGACATTCTCTTCTCTCATGCTCTTATACATGAGTGGTTGGATTGTCTGCGTAAAAGACTGGTTAAAAATCTGCATACACGAAGACAAGGTATATGCAGCACTGTATATTGCTGCAAACGAAGTGCCACATAGATTTCCGATAATTATTCTGTCAGAACTATGAAGAATAACCATAGATAGATAATACGGTAGTAGTGGAACATTAAAGCTTAAAGCTCTTTTCCAATAGTCTTTGTGGTAAACAGTAAACCTCTTATGACAATTTGCCCAAATAAGATATATTGCAAAGGATCCCTGAACAACAAATCTTGCAAAAACAACCGCAAAATCCTTCGTACCCGAAATAACAGCTGCAATAGTACCTGCGCTTATTACGATGACACTTGATAATGTAGCAAGTATAAAGACTTTTATATACTTATACTCTACACGACCTCTTACAAGCCAAAACTGAATCGCAGGCAAGGCATATATTATTCCAAATATCACCAAAGTTGTCCGCGTGTCCAAATTCGTCATGGTGTTAACCACATCTCTGGAAATTACATAGATAAAAAGGAAAGCAGATGTGATTATAATGCTGAGCATTTGCATGGAAGAAGTGTATCTGTCCCTATCATCCTTAAATTTGGTAAGTCCGACAACATATCCTCCCCATCCAATACGAAAAGTAGCTATAATTTCAAAGATTTCGAGCCATGAAAGGATAATACTATACCTTCCATACTCGGAAGGGGACATGAGTCTTGTATAAATTGGTGTTGAAAGAAACAGAAGCCCTTTTTGGAGAATATTTGTGATTGTAAACCATATTGTAGCTTTGGCAACAAGTGAAATTCTTTTGTATTTATCAATCAATCTATTAATCATGCTTCAATTTTCTGTATTTTTTAGGTAATCAATTATATATTTCCTTGTCTTGTATTTGTAATCATTTCTTTTTTCAACATCGTATGAGTAACCATTTTGATAAAGGTCTTTGATATGACAAAATATGTTTTCAGCTGTTATATTTTCCTCAGACAAAAACAAATCGGATATTCCAGCCACAGCGGCAAACTCAGACATTTTCTCATCCCATACCATACCAACTACAGGCACATCAAACACATATGCACATATGCATGCATGTAATCGTGCCCCAAAAATCAAATTATACGATTTTATTTTTTCTGCAAGTTGTCTTGCAGTAGAAGGAACATAAATTTGAGAATTCATGCTAACTTTTTTAATCAACCGCTTACCAAATTCAAAATCTGCTGGAAGTCCATTGGTAAATAATTCCCATTTTATGCCGGCTGTTTCCAACATTAAAAGTAATTCTGTATATACATCCAATAGTTTTTCTTGAGAAATACTGCCCCCATACCGTATATATGTATTTCCTGAAATGAGATTTATTCCAACGATTTCTGTCTTGGGAACAGACCGAATATCATATAAATCCGGTAGCCAGTACGCAATATCTCCAACCGCGCCATGTACTTGATGTAGTGGTAATTTGTACTCATTTTCAATTCTTTCTAAGCCAGCCCTTCCACTCCTGGTAGTAATAACTTTTACATTTTTTGATTTTAGATGTCTGGCAAGATACCTGCACCGCCAATCAGCATCACAATACTTTTGGATATTCGCCGCATCAAACATAACATCTTTATTAAATTTCTCTGCGATATTAATAGCAAGGCAATAATACGCCCATAAATGCTGCGTTGAATACTTAATGCTACCGGCCGCCACAACGATTTTGTCACTTTTTTTTATATGTTGTATGTATTTTTTTCTACATCTAAAAATAACCGCAAGATATTCAATTTTGGCAGAATATTCAATATTATTTATGGTTTTTGACACAGCGATAAGAAAAAAATAAATCAGTTTTTTGTAAAGTGTCATTTGGGGTTCAAAATCACAAACTTCATAATCATATTTCGCATCTTTTAAAATATATTTTGTACACTCTATGATGAATTTTTCACCCATATTATTCAATGTTTCTAGCCCTAAAATCAGAACGTTCATCACTCTTCTCCATGATTATGCATCATATAATTCCATGAATTCATTAATCTTATTTAACACTTCTTCACTCCTCGTCCAGATAAATTTATTTTTTTCAAGTTCAACGCAAACATAGCCATTATCCTTCAGCCACATTTCGTAATCATCTGAATCGGACCAAGTTATAGCTATCGTATTTTCCTCAGCATCAATAGGATAAGAGTTATGTACAGAATATCTATTGATCATATACTGAAGAGTAAATAGTACTGTTGGCACTCCCTCGGGGCAATAAACATCCTTTGAGATATTAACATTGTTTTCAATATAGCTTATGCATTTATAAAAAGCATCTTGCGAGCTATAAAACTGCGGCAGAGATATATTAAAACCAGATGTTTGATTATAAAGCATTATAAAAAAAGCCAAAAAAAGTCCTATAAGCTTCTTCTCATTATTCATGATTACAATAATCAAAAGGATGATTACAGATACTAAGAAACTATAAAGAAAGTTTTGATGATATTCACTCATCTTAAAAATATTTGTATTTGTAAAAATTCCGGCAAGGTAAAATCTAAAATTTTTCCCGGTATCCACATCTAATGAGGCTGCGTTAGCTTTTTCCAAGATCGGTAACATCACCGCATAAAACCATTTTGCAATAATTCCATATCCCCCAAGAATGATTACTATAACCTGCTTGCGCTCTGCTTTCTTAAACACCGAATTATAAAGAACCCAAGTTGATATCATCAGTACAGGAACCCATGAAAAATAATATCTTACATAAGTATAATTTTTATATGAATATGGTTCCCCCGCCACCAATACATTTCGACACTTGAGACACAATCCACCAATTGTGAAAACTATTGATAACATTGAAACAGTAAATAGAACAAACCATATACGATTTTTTTCATAATTTAACTGATCAATACTATTCTTTAATAAACAGGATATAATTTTGATTATAATTATCGCAGATAGTATTCCTATTCCAAAAGTTTTAATAAAAAGGCAGAAAAAATTAGCAAATACACATCCAAAAAACAATAACAATCCTTCTTTACTTTGAAATATCCATGATGGAAAATATTTTGGAACTGCTGTCGTATTTGCCAAATCCGGTTTATTCCAAAAAATTGAAATGATGTGACTTGTAATAATCTTTTTAAGTGCATAATTAATTAAAAAAGACGCTATAAAGAGCTTAAGGTCTACAAACCACCTTTTACTGATGAATCTGTCAAATAACATAGCGCACATAAATGCTGCTATTACCACCAAACATCTCTCATGTAATGAAAGCATATAGCATAACCAAAAAGCGCAGAAAAAGCTCAAAGCCTTATATTTGTACCCTGTTGCTTTGAGAAGATCATATATAATCAACATTAAAATTCCCATCGCAAGATATAAAGTGGGTTCCGACGACATTGAATGATACGAACAAATACAAGAAACTATCGGAAGCATAATCATTAGTCCGACATTAGTATATGAATCCACACAATCATCAGCTACTTTTCCGTAAAAAAAAGCATAAACAAGCGAAATCAACACAATATAAGCCAAAATAAAAATAATAAAAATTATAACAGGGTCAGATGTAATCATAAAAGCCGGAAAAAAAAGCCACTTCATCCCATAGCCATAATAATTCGATTGGGAAATCAAATCCATCCAATCCAACCCTGCTAAGTATGTAGGTGTAGCCAAATCTCCAACTCTGTCACGTATAATTGATATATTATTACGTTTAAAATAATAAATTGCCTGCATAAAAAAACAAGCAATGAACACTATAAAGCACTGAACTCCTCTGCTCTTGGATAAGAACAGGATCGTTTTTCTATTGAACCGATTCAAAATATATCTCCTGGTATATTTTATATTTTGTATAAGAAACTATTTATTTTTCAAAAGCAACTATCATATTTCGTAGCATTAAGCTTGTTCCCCCCCTAAATTGTGGGAACCAGCCTGTTTTCAAGGTTTTAGAGGTGTCAAGATCCATATAAATTGTGTCAGGATATCCATTTTTACGAAGTAACTCACTAGCTTCATATTCAACTAAAATTCCATTTTCTTTAGCAATTTCTTCCGCCATCTGAGCTATGGAGCAATATGTTTTTTCATCAGCAATATTGTATGACTCGCCGGTAGTTCCTTTTTGGAGCAATGTTAATATTGCTGTTACGGCATCCGAGGTATAGAGGTAACTTCTTTCTGTCTCTCCCTTAGTTTTGAGGATAATATTTTTATGCTCTACCACGCATCTTCCAAAGTATGCAAATATTCTTCCGTCGTCGTAATTAACTCCGGGGCCAAAGGTCTGAGTCAATCTTGCAATCATTACCGGGAGATTATATTCTGAAGAGTATGATTTACAAAGGCTTTCACACTGAATCTTGCTGATTGGATAACTGTTTCGAAGATCCTGAGGACTCAATGCACCTATATCACTTTCTCTAACTTTATGCCCTTTTTGCGGATATCCATAAACTTCCATACTCGAAAGGTAAACCATTCCAGAAATATTTTTTTCTTTAGCAAGTCTTAGAATATTAATAGTTCCGAGTACTGCTGTCTCTATCGTTTCTACAGGTTCATTTACAAAGGACATACTGGCTGTCTTACTTGCACCATGCACTATGTAGTCAATATTTATTGAATTGTCTATATAAGGAAGTTTCTCAACGTTTCCTTCAAAAAATTTCAAATTTTCATCAGAATACTCAAAACCAGAAAATCTCTCTCTTGCTCTTTGTTCATCCCTTACAAGAGCAATAATTTTTATATCAAGATTTCTTTTTCGAGAAGTATAAATCAGCGATCTTATCAGGGTATAGCCTATAAGTCCGGTTGCACCAGTTATAAAGAATGTCTTTCCCTTGAATTTCTCCCATTCAATAAAATCCGTATTGCAAACTGTATTAACTATCTCTTCAAATGAATCTATAGTAAGTGGTATCATCTCTTAATTTTTTCCTATTTTATTTTTGTATAATATCATTCTGCCTGTTCCTGCATCTTTAATATTTCTCTGGCTTCGAATACTGATCGCATTGTGAAAATATCCTGCGGGGTTGTGACCTTTATGTTTTCAATGGGTCCATCGACAAGATGTAATTTATAGCCATAGTGCTGCATCAGTGAGCAGCTATCGATAAAATCGTTGCGTTTTTCTGATCTTGCTGTTTCGTGAGCCTTCAGGATGTCATCCAAATAGAAACTCTGTGGAGCTTTTGCAAGTCTGGAGTTATTTCTGTCCGGAACTTCATCTATTGAGGACTCACCATTTACCACGAGGATCGTTTCGGTAACCTTTGAAGTTGTTATTGCTGAGCCATGCTTTTTCACGGAAGCAATGTTATCTGAGATAAGTTCCGGGGTAATAAAAGGGCGGACGCCGTCGTGGATAAGGACTACTGCCTTTTCATAAGCAATCGCCTTCGCTGCAACAAGACCATTATAAATGGATTCCTGTCCTGTCTTTCCGCCCACCACAACACTCTTAGCCTTTTGAAGGTGATAATCCGTGATAAGGTTGTTGAGGTATGGAATCCACTCTTTTACGCATGCTATGACTATTGCATCAACCTCATTATGCTGCTCAAAT
Organism: Butyrivibrio proteoclasticus; assembly: GCF_900115735.1. Classification (GTDB taxonomy): domain Bacteria; phylum Bacillota; class Clostridia; order Lachnospirales; family Lachnospiraceae; genus Butyrivibrio; species Butyrivibrio proteoclasticus_B. Next base: position 121,732 of record NZ_FOXO01000008.1, on the reverse strand, counting down.
TTCTCTAAGGTGTGTATAATGACCGGCTTGCCATATACTTCAAGGAACTGCTTTGGCAGCTCTTTTGTATGCATCCTGTGACCTACACCTCCGGCAAATATAACTGCTATGTTCATTTTCTTTTTCCTGTTTCGATAAAATTAATAATATAATCAGCAACTTTTTCCGATGCATGCCCTGTTTCACACAACCCTACCTGTTCATGAAGTTGCTTGACCTTTGTAACGTATTCAGCTAGTTCAAATTTCTTGATATTATCAATAAGTTCATCATTTGATTGCGCTAATGGGAATGGTAATTCACTCATCCTGAAATAATTCCCCCAGCTGTTTTCATATTCTATAAGATCCGGTGCATAAATAAAGCATGGCTTTGGAACAGTTATGAAATCAAACATACAACTTGAATAATCTGTAATTAAAATTTCTGCTGCCATCAAAAGATTTTGCATATAATTATATTGAGAAGCATCCAGCACATCTTTTTCCTCTGAAAACGCATAGTCATTAAGATTTTTGTAATGAACCCTGTTTAAAATCACCCATTCACCGCCAAACTTATTTGAAATCTGCCACAGAATTTTCTTATAATCCAACTTCATAAATTCAGTTGAATAACTACGCCTGAATGTAGGGGCGTACAAAGCAATTTTTTTTCCTTCACATTTAAAATATTTTTTTACAAGCTGAATTGACTCTTTTTTTGATTTAAAAAAGATGTCATTTTTAGGGCTTCCACAATACATAAAATTGCCTTTATATCCAAATGCTCGTCTGTATATATCTGCTGTCCTTATGCTGTTTACAGGCATTAAATCAATAGATTTCATATTATATGGCACCGTGCGCATATCCACCAATGGAATTTTGCCTAAGTCATAGCCAATTTTTTTTAGCCCATAACTACCATGCCACGTTTGAATATATAATTGTTCTTGTCTCTTAAGAAATCCAGTGTACTTCATATTGGAGTCCACCCAGACTTTAGCTGTTGCCAATTCTTTATATGCTTTTAAACTGTCATTTCTTACTCTCCTGACTTTTGTAGGAAGCTCAACCTCCACATTTTTATTGAAGAGCCAGACAATTTCATAGTCATAACCTGAATTCACAATATAGTTGCTAATATACAAAGGATTGTCACTATATCTGTCTCCCTTCATTGAGCAAAATACGATTTTATTTTGCAATGGATACTTCTTCATCATATAAAAGTAGATGGTAATCATCTTTTCTCTTATCACATATGCTACGAAAACCATTTTTTCAAATAATGAACTTGAAGATGCCTTTTTTCTTACATAACTTACTATACTCATTACAATTTCCTTATCTGAGAATTATATAAGTCAATTTGACCAACTGATTCAAACATTTTCCAGTACAAAAAAGATAAAAGACAACTGTCCCTATTTTTTGCCAAATTGGAATTTCTTTGTGCGAAAATAAACCAATGTATTTATTACGCAAATAACCATGGCAATTTGCATTTACAATTGATTCGATGTTTGATGTTATTTTGTCTAATGCCTCAAAATTACAGTTATTCTCTTTGTTGTCCAAATACTCCCTTTTTCTATTTCTAACCAATAGGAAATACGTAAGAAAACTGATAAATGTAAAGAAAAAAAGGTCTGTGTCTACACCTATCACTCTTGCTTGTGCTATTCTCTTTGCAACATCATTCCACTCGTCAAAAGGTAAACTATCCGGATCTATTCTTTTTGAAGTAATACTTCCTTCGTGCACCAATTGAAAATAGCCTTCATACTCCAAAAATCCCACTCTATCAGTTAAAAATATCGCCTGTAGATTAAAAGAATTATCTTCATAAGTTTTTCCTTCCGGAAAGAATATTCCTTTTTGCAGTATATAATCTGTCTTATAAAGTTTCCCTGAAATATTAAGACGCAGCCTTGAACACTTTCCATTTATTACTTTGAATTTAATTGTATTAACTATTTTTCCGGTTTTCGTAACTTTATATTGCCCGCTGCACAGTACATCAAGGTTCTTCTGCTCTGCTTCATTTACCAATCTCTCTAAATAGTCGTTGCTATAATAATCATCTGCATCCAAAAATGTTAAATACTTTCCCTCAACCTGCTTAAGGGCGGCATTCCTTGCTGATGACAAACCTCCGTTTTGCTTACATATTTTTTTTAACTTAGTTGGGTATTTTTTTCTGTATTTATCTATTATCGCCTCTGAAGAATCTGTACTTCCGTCGTTAACCAAAAGAACCTCATAATTCGTGTAGGTCTGTTGAAGCACAGATTCAATACAATGCTCTAAATAATTTTCCATGTTGTATATAGCAACGACTACCGAGACCATGACCTTTTTGGCAGATTCTCCCTTACACTGTTGCTCATCACAATTGTAATAATCGTGCACTGCGGATATGACCGGTTTTTTCTCCATATACGTACCTCACTTTCATAGCCCTAAAGCTGCACAGCAAGAAATCGGTCTTAATTTCACATGGTTACCGCATTTCAAAGAGGGTACTGCGCCGACTATATTTATTCTTATGATTATCATTTGATTCATATTTTCTCCAATTGTTTCGTTTATCACTTTTGCAAGCAGTGTTGCTCTTGCCTTATTCTGCTTAATCCTCGGAACAATAGCTCCTGGATAACATAATGTTTCAAATTTATGTATAGGAAAATAGTGATATCGGAGAACTTTGACACCTTCTAATACTTCCGAATCTTTTGCTTCAGGACAAGCAGGTACAAGACAAGTTACATCAAAATACTCTGTCAACGCCTTGCTCAAATCCAGTACAAACCTTGGTTCAGTGTCGTTTTCCCACCTTGGAAAAGTAGATGCAGTTACAAGAAGTTTCTTTTTATCCCCCACAGTTTTCACCAACAAAAAATTCAAACACAAGCAATTATCTCCCCCTCTTTGCTATGTGCTAACGCTCTGTATATTTCTAATTAACTTTTACTATATAAGTATACTCTTAATACCGTTCACGTTCAATAGAATATCAACGATATCCCTTCCTTGCATTACCAGTCTTTGTAAAAAAGAATGTCGCTTGCGACATTCTCGCGCCGAGCGCGGTTGCATTTATGCAACATCTTCCAATCGCGCGAGTGCGCTTCCTTAGCGGAGCGATTTTTTATATCATAGGAAGCAATTTCCTATGATATAAAAAAACACCTGCCATCAGCAGCTATTAACTACCGATGACAGGTGTCATATATCACAATTTTTTTCTTATAACGTTATTTTTTCTATCTTACAACTATGTTTTCTTTTCCCCGGCTCTGCATCCTTATCGTAGTTTACACCCACCAATATAACTTCTCCGCAAAAACCTTTTAATGCCTCAGGATATTTTCTATCATGGATCTGTTTAATTGCAGTGTCAGCATCTTTATTCCATTTAAGTTCAATCACAAGAGCAGGAAACATTGAATCTTTTTTCGGCAAATACACCACGTCAGCATATCCTACTCCGGCAGGCAGTTCTTCCCACTGCACATAGTAATCACGATAGGTATAATACGCCAGTTTTATAACGCTCCGCAGGCTATTTTCGCTATTATAATGAATAGGCGCTGTTTCTTCTGAGTGAATCTTCTCAATATGAGCAGCAACAGCCTCTTCATTCATATGGATAGTGTCCGTTATAAGTTGCTCACTCTCTTTTAACCTTCTGATTGTTTCATTATGTGAAGCCACTTTAACGGTCTTCGAAAATTCTCTTCTAATCTCCTCGTTAGGTATGTGTACTGTTTTTTTCTCAGAATCATATGCCACATAACCTAGATGTATCATTAAAGTCAGTACATCATCACTATTTCGGAAAGTAGTAAGGTCATTGGCAAATCCATTTGTATCAACCGGAACATCTATCCCTGCAATCAATTCTGCTATAGTCTTAGATAATCCGGAAAAATCCTTTGTAATGTAATCCATCAAATTCTCAGCAGCAGAGGTTTCAGTCCAATAAGAATCAAAGTCTTCATTATCTATTGCCTGCATCACAGAATTTGGATTATAAACCGAACCAACATTTGCAAAAGAATAACCATCATACCACTTCTTCATCTTTTCAACATCTACGTTATGTTTATCACACAGATGCCTGACTTCTGCTTCTGTAAAGCCAACATACTCGCCAAACTGGCGCGGTTTGATCATAGTATATTCATTAAAATCCGAAAGAGCTGATTCTGAGCCATCTTTCTTTATCGGAAGAATTCCTGTCATATATGCTGCTGCAAATATTCTTGAGGTAGTTCCACTGTTTTTAAATAAACTCCTCAAAAAGTCCAAATATTCTTTTTGAACTTTTTCATCATCTTTTGCTTCTCTTATAGGAGCATCCCATTCATCAATGATCATTATCAGCTTTCTGTTGTTCTCGGTCACCATATTGACCAATGTGCCGACAAATCCCTCTTCTGCCTTGACATCAGGATACTTCTCGATTATCTCCGAGGTAATATTCCTTTTAATATAAGGCACAATGTCATTAAAATCTGTCTCGCCAATAATGCCTGTCATATCAAGGTATATCACATCATATTTATTTAAATAATCACCGTATGACCCATAGCCTGATATATCCAAACCATCAAACAGTTCTTTGGAATCGCATGTAATATCATAATATGCGCATAACATCTGTGCAGTATATGACTTTCCAAATCTTCTTGCCCTACTGATACTTATAAGATTTTTAGGAGTATCAATGGTATCGTTTATCTTGGCAATTATCCCTGTTTTATCAATATATTCAGACCCAAGTATCCTTTTAAATCCACTGTTTCCGGGATTGAGATATATTCCCATTCAAGCCTCCATTAGAGTTACTATTATTCGCAAAAAAGCCTTCCAATCACTATTTTAAGCGATTGAAAGGCTTTTATCAATGCCACTTGTTTTTTACTTCGTCGACTCTTTATTACCCTTATCTCCCTGCTGATGCACGCTTTTGAACACTAGATATCCTACCGCCAGCACAATTACTACTATTATGACTCCCTTCCATACCTTAGAGACTCTAATTGCTCTCATCTGCTCATAATATGATTCAATCCAGGCCTTATCGATCTGCTCTTGCTTCTCCATTTCCTTAGCAGCTTCTGAATTGTCTGCCTCAGCAAACAGCCCTTCTCCCACATTTTTTATATAGGCATTTTCACCATGATACAGTATTTGGATCCAATCATTTTCCTCGTTTACAATAAAGACTGTATCCCCCGATGAGAATAAAACAACAACATCAGAAGATTCACTTTTTTGTGAATACGCTTTGGCACTTTGTGATATTATCATGAACTTTCCTGTTTCATCCATATTTATATCTGAAGCATCTGCCACAATATGGTTACACCCATACCAGAATAAAGCAGCCAAAAGCAATATGATCAATGCCAAAAGCCGCCAAACAACGTCATTCTTTTTTACACTCTGCATGATTACTCCTCTTCATTGGATGGTCCATACTCTATTCTCTTTACATGAAGCTGCACATCCTGTAGTATCCGCCTGTTTGCTGCAATCGTATCAGCAAGGATCCCTTGTACAAATATCAGTACGCCAATAATGATAAGCGTACATCCAAGTATCAGTGACTGAACGTGACCTGAGCTTGTTCCATGTGCCATGTAATATAAAAATCTGAAACCAATTGCAAGTCCAACAGTTACAAAAGGCACACACAATAAAGTAAACGCCTTCAAAGGCTTATACATCACATATGCCCTGAGAATAGTGAGCATCGACTTCTTTACGTACCCCCATATACTCTTAAATAATCTTGAAGGTCTCAGTTCTCCATTAGTCCTGATTGGAACGCTGATCATAGGAATCTTCTCTCGTCCTGCTTGAACTATCGTCTCCAAGGTATATGTATAATCATTTACTACATTCATCTTCATAGCAGCTTCTCTACTGTATGCTCTAAATCCACTTGGCGCATCCGGAATTTTGGTGTTCGAAGCTTTTCTCACAGTCCAGCTTCCAAAATGCTGTAGTTTTTTCTTGATATATGAAAAATGTTCGGTTTTATCAATTGGACGAGCGCCAATTACTACGTCAGCCTCACCATTAAGAATTGGCCTGACCAGCTTTTCTATATCTTCACCCTTGTACTGGTCATCTGCATCAGTGTTGACGATAATATCAGCTCCACACCTTAGGCACCCATCAAGTCCCGCTATAAAGCCTTTTGCAAGTCCCTGGTTCTGTTTAAAATTAACCACGTGGTGAACGCCCCACTTTTTGGCAACCTCTACAGTATTATCCTGGCTGCCATCATTGATGATGAGATACTCTATTTCATCAATCCCATCTATGTGCTTTGGAAGGTCATTAAGTGTAACTTCTAAGGTCTCCGCCTCGTTGTAGCATGGAATCTGAATTATAAGCTTCATTACATTTCCCCCTTGACCATATTGTAATAAATATCAAAATGCCCTGATTCCCAATTCTTTTTATATTTTTTACTTAGTTCATCCTTTAATTTACTGTTAAAATCGACAAGCACTATATCGTTTGAAGATAAAGCCTCTATGTCAAAAGAACTGCCATCCTCAACGTATTCCACACTGATCTTTTCATTTCTTAGCTTAAACTGAACTGTGTCAATATATTCAATACCACCCTCATAAAGATGAACTACATTTCCGTTATAGCCCGAGTTTCTTAAATCATCTATTTTATCTGCCACCTGAAGATCTCCATATATATAGGACTGTCCCCTATATATGAAATGATCACATGCATGAAAAGATAATCCCACAAATATAATCATTATCACTAGCATAATTGCTATATTGCGGTTTTCTTTGAACTTATGTGTAACTGCAATAATAATGCAACTGATCAGCAAAGCAAAAATCATACTAAACAAAATTGTTTCAGCAGGTCTGACATTTTCTTCATCAAGAAAATAGCTCATGCCTATCATCAACATTCCATGCGGATCCCTCATTCCAGTGCGATTCATAAGAACCGCTAAAAGAGAAAGTAGCCCGCTTAAGACAACTAATAAAAGAGACAGACACATTTTCAGACATCCGCCCGATTCCTTAATAAGTTCATAAAGCCCTAGCGAAATTAAAATCGGTATAACAAAATCAAAATATCTTCCATGTAGAAACAAATCAAACCTTGTCGCATCAAAATCTGCACTGCGACAAAGATAGATGTTCATGACCATAAACTGCATTGATACAGCCATTAGAACAAAAAAAGAAAATCTATCTTTTTCTGATACTCGTTTTAACAAGTGATATATTCCAATAAAACCAAGTCCAAAAGTTGCACAGCCAAAATACAATAATTTTCCGGTAATACTCATTAAAAAACTGATAAAACCTTTTATTGTAAGAAGCTCAAGTAGTTTTCCAATCTGTCCGGAGTAGTCATTGATGTAGACCGTATTTATGTTTCCGCTGTTATAAAGCTGATCTGTAATAACATTTTTAAAAGAAGTGCATATCAAAAAACCGGCAATTAAAAATGTTATCGTAACTATCATCCCTGCATTTGCTAATATATAAGGTCTTACATTTCTGATAACCTTATATCCAGGCCAATTCCTTGTTGTTATGCAAAATCTCCATATGCCTTCAAAAATAATCATTAGGAAAACTGATATGAAAACACCTATAGTTCTCATATGAACCGAGTATATATATACAGTCGAAAGTGCTAAAAGTATTCCTCTGGCCATCCCGGGTTTTTCAATGTACCTAAACATAAGATATGTAACAAGAACGAACATAAAAAAAAGAAGTGCTTCAGACATTGTCATCTGAACATAAAACACCCACGGAGGATAAAGAACTGCAATGCCACTTAAAACATACGAAACAGTCTTTTTATCTTTAAGAAAGAATTTAAGAAATATTTCTTTTAATATAAAAAAAGATAAAATCTGAAGCAGCAGGTTTACCACAACTGCACATCTATAAGCCAGTACCGAATCAGATAGTAAATGTAGTATTGGTAAAAGAATAAGTGAATACCCAAAAGAATAGTACGAACCTATTGAAGCGACTTCGCTAAAGTTATATCCCAGCACCTTTGCTGCGCTTGCCCAATATCCAAATTCATCGGGAAATAGTGAAAAACCATATATTCTGTGAAGGCCGTACATGCATAGACAAACAAGAGAAAAAACAATAAAAAAAACGACAAATCTGATATCCTGCCTATTCTCTTCTTTCCCCATGCTTACTTTTTTCTCCCCCAAGAATAAAAATTTAAAAACTGGGAAATGACTTTCCAGCCATTTCCCAGTCAAGTCAATCTAAATATCACTTTTTCATAAGAGCGTATGCTGATAATCCACCTGTGATATCAAAAGTAGCTTTTCCATTTTCAATAGTTACAGGAATTTTCTCAATTAAGCCCTTTTTAGAAACTTTAATGATATAATACTCCGCATTGGGATCAAAGTTCTTGATTCCAATAGTTACAGGAACTGAAACTCCCTCAGGAAGTGATGTGAACTTACCACCTGTAAGTGCACCAAGATCTGAATTGATAGCAGCAACTACTGATCCGCCATATACTTCAGCTGCTGCATTAAAGCTTGCATATACAGCCTTGCTCTTATTAGGATCAAGAGTATATACTCTTGCAAATGGTGTCTGATTTGATGAAAGTCCGGCTGATGTCTTAATTGTATTCGCACTCTGTCTGATAGCTACTCCAGAAATAGCTGATTGTGAAGAAATCTGAAATGCTCCCGGAAGTTCGTTTTTAATTACTGTCCCTCCAGCTATAACATTATTGGTTGTAGTAGATGTTGTTTCTGCCTGTGTAACTTGACTCGTTGTAGCAACTTCTTCTTCCTGTGTAACTGTAACTTCACTCGTTGTAGCAACTGCTTCTGCCTGTGCAGGTGTTACTGTTGTGTCTGAGCTTGATGGCTGCGCCGAATCTGTTGCTCCTGCAGTAAGAGGCATAACAATCATGCTTGCTGCCATGGTAACAGCGAGAACCTTCTTGACCAACTTCATGTTCATAACGTATTATCTCCCTTCATAATTTGTTTTTAGTTTTTGTAAAATTGTATTGCCTTCATCTCTAATTCGTAGCTATTTTCTATTTTACGATATTAGTAATATATTTCAAGCGCATTACGATATATTTAATATATTTTGTTGATATTGCATACTCTGATTTTCGTTATTAAGATTTTTTTTGTACATTTTTGTACTCTTATGATATTATCCATATCGATAGCTTCTTAGAATATATTTTTATAATGTATGCTTACTTTAGTCATTCTCTAACTTAATATATAAGGAGTTTTTATCATGTCGGATACGCCTTTATCTCAGTATTTAAGGCTTTTAAGATCAAATCACGAATATAAACAGGACGATATAGCTAAATACTTGGGAATAACAAGAGCTACTTACTCTCACTACGAGAATGCAAGACTCATACCTCCCACAGATTCACTCTATAAACTATCAGCTTTCTATAAGGTATCCTTAAGTAAATTGGTCAAGCTTGCCATCATGAGTAGCAATAACGGTAAAACAACCGAAAAAGCCGCCGAATATATTACCAGCGATGAAGAAATAGAATCCAAGTTTGACCTTCTCTATAAAGATTTTTTGATGGAATGTGCAGATATGACTCCTGATGATCTGAATAAATGGTCATCAATAGAGGACAGAGAGATTATCTATTATTACCACAAGCTAAAGGGACAATCCAAGCGATTATTGAACTATACACTACGAATGATGTGTTTGAAAGATACTACAGATTATGAATAAAGGCTGTGAAGAAATGATGTTTTTCTTCACAGCCTTTTTATAAGTAATTTAATTAACCAAGAAATCCTATATCAGAAATAATAGGTAATTCTTTAGCCTTTCCCATACAAACCCAAACAATAGCAACGATCTTGATCACGCCGAGAATTGCTGCGCATATACCTGTAACAAGCCATCCAAGAAATGGAATGATACTTGGGATAAGTATGATAATTGCTGCTATAGAAATTCTAAGAGAATTCCTTGCATGGAATCTTGTAAATGGAGTTCCCGCAATGAATGCAATAAGAACACCGATAATTCCAAACAGATAAGCTGCAAGTGCAATGATTCTGTTATCTGCAATATCCTGAGCATCGAACTCTTTTGTATGATCTTTAGGATCTGAATAAACAAGTGGCTGCTGATATGGTGCCTGGCCATATGACTGCTGAGGCTGAGGCTGAGGTTGTGGCTGTGGTGCCGGTTGAACCTGTGGCTGTGGATTAGTAGCCTGTGCACTTTCTGCTTGTTGATTTACTGTCACTGAAACACCGCAATTATTGCAAAATGCTGCATCATCAGCGATCTGATTACCGCAATTAGGACATGTTTTCATATTAATCCCCTCCAACTCTAATATTAGGTGGGCACTTAACCAAGCACCCACCTAATAGATTTTACATTGTTAGGTTATCATTTGCAATACTTCTGAAGAGTAGCCCTTACAGCGCCTTCTCCCTTAAGCAGCTCAAGGTAGTAATGAACAATTGTGTCTGAAAGACCTGCTTTCTCAAGATCTGTTCCGAATATAGAAACGTTCTTAAGAAGTGGTAAAACAGCTGTTTTTACCTTGTTCTCATCTGTCTCTCCAAGCTTAATGTCTTTTACGAAGCTCTGAGCCTCCTCAAGAAGTGGATCAGGACTAGGCTCGAAGCTCTGGCCCTTATCGTCCACTCCCATAAGGTAACGGAGCCAACCTGCATGAACAAGTGGTATAAGTTTAAGGTCAGCAACGTTAAGTTTATCAGAAGCAAGATATGCCTTGATTGTTTCACCAAATCTGATGCCAAGCTTCTGTGAAGTATCGCATGCGATTCTCTGTGGTGTGTCAGGCATAAACTTGTTAGGGATACGCACATTTACTACAGTATCAATAAATTCCTTTGGCTTAATAACGCCCGGATCTGTAACAACAGGAAGTCCCTCTACATAACCGATTTCTTTTACAAGCTTAACGAGGTCATCATCCTTCATCTCATCTGAGATTTTTGTATATCCAAGAAGGCATCCGTAAACAGCAAGTGCTGTATGAAGAGGATTAAGGCAAGTGCAAACCTTCATTCTCTCAACCTTGTCTACAGTCTCCTTATCTGTAAAGATAACTCCAACCTTCTCAAGAGCAGGTCTTCCATTTGGGAATTTGTCCTCAATTACAAGGTATTCGCTCTCTTCAGCGTTAACGAAAGGAGCAACCCATGTCTTTTTAGATGTAACAACTGCTTCAAGTTCCTCAACACCGTCGTTCTTGAGAATTTCATTTACAGAATCATCCGGTCTTGGTGTGATCTTATCGATCATTGACCATGGGAATGAAACAAGTGTCTCATCATGTACATAGTCAAGGAATCCAGCATCTGCCTTACCGTTCTTTGTCCAGTTCTTGGCGAAGGCATCCATAGCTGCATAGAGTTTGTCACCATTATGTGAACAGTTATCTGTGCTTACCATGGCAATCTTCTTTTTGCCTGCTGTATATCTCTCATACAAAAGAGCTGCTACCTTACCAATATAGCTCTGAGGCTTTTGTGGGCCATTCTCAAAATCTTCTTTTACTGCAGGAAGAGTCTCACCTGCAGGATTTACAAGGCTATATCCTTTTTCTGTGATTGTAAAAGTACACATCTTAAGGCTGTCTGCTCTGAATATCTCTTTTAATCTGCTGAACTCTTTGTCATCGTTAGAATCAAGAATGCAGGACTCTGCGATACTTCCAATGACCTTCTTATCAACCGATCCGTCAGCCTTAAGTGTAACAAGAATAGAAAGATTGTCGTGAGGTCTGTACATTTTCTCTACAATTTCATAATCAAATCCCTCAACAACAGTAAGCCCCTTGTCATTCATTCCCTCATCAAGCATTCTCTGAGCAAGATTTGCCTGAAAAGCTCTGAAGATGTTACCTGCGCCGAAGTGCACCCACTCAGGCTCAGCTACTGTTTTCTTTATCATCGCATCTCTATCAAATTTTGGAAGTTCGTATCCTTTATTCTTCCAAGATGCATCTGTTTTAATACTACTATCACAAAGTTTCATGATCTTATCTCCTTCATGTTCAATTTATAAGGAAGTTCTGCTCTCGGCATTCGCCTCGCCAGAACACGTGCGCACTAGACTCGAAACTCTCGTCAAGTGCTTACAGCCCTCTTAAATGTGACTTTTCAATTGCTTCCCAAAGGCCGTTTATGTATGTTGCACCAAGTGCTCTGTCGTATAGGCCATAACCAGGCATTGCAACCTCACCCCAGATCATTCTTCCGTGGTCAGGGCGGATAGGTCCGTCAAAGCCAGTCTCATAAAGCGCCTTAACTATCTCATACATATCAAATGTTCCATCTGATGAAAGATGAGCTGCCTCCTCGAAGTTTGTAGGAGAAATAAATTTAAGGTTACGAACATGTGCAAAATGAATTCTTCCCTCTAAAGCTCTGATCATGTGTGGAAGATCGTTCTCAAGGCTTGTGCCGTAAGATCCTGAGCAGAATGTAACACCATTGTGTACATCATCTACAGCCTTCATGAGCTTTAAGATATTCTTTTCATTGTTGATGATTCTTGGAAGTCCGAATACTGACCATGCAGGATCATCCGGATGAATAGCCATCTTAATGTCATATTTATTACATACAGGCATGATAGCCTTAAGGAAGTAAACAATGTTCTCAAAAAGCTTATCCTCATCGATTCCCTTATAGAGCTCAAAGAGCTCTTTTACCTTAGCCATTCTTTCAGGTTCCCATCCAGGCATAACTGTGCCGTTCATCTCACCTGAAATTGACTCAAACATCTTCTCAGGATCGATCGCATCAACTGCTTCCTGTGTATAAGCAAGAACTGTTGAACCATCTGCTCTCTTTCTTGCAAGCTCTGTTCTTGTCCAGTCAAATACAGGCATGAAGTTGTAACATACCATGTGGATATCTTCTTTACCAAGATTTTCAAGTGTCTTGATATAGTTATCGATATGCTTATCTCTGTCAGCTGTTGCAGCCTTAATCGCATCAGATACGTTTACTGACTCAATTCCGGCAATCTTAAGTCCGCCTGCCTCAACTTCATTCTTAAGAGCCTTGATTTCATCCTGCTCCCAGAGCTCTCCTGCCTGTTTATTATAAAGAGTTGTGATAACTCCATGTACTCCAGGGATCTGTCTGATCTGCCAGAGTTTAACAGTATCATAATCTGTGCCATACCAGCGAAGTGTCATTTCCATATTCTTTTCCTCCTATGGTGTATATCTAATATCCAATTTGTTCACAGGCGATGTCTGATTTATTATCACCTGAATTGACTTTCTTGATATATACACAATACTTTCATTTGGGGAAAAATTGAATGGAATAACTTGTTTCCTGTATTGCAAAAGTTGTTATTGATGCTATTATGTTCTTATGAAAAATAAATTAAGATCATCATTTAATTCAAGACAGTATATGATTTCCTCTGATTTCGAGGTGTTCTATTATCTGGACAGGGACTTCAAGACCTTGAATCCCCATGCCCATGATTACTATGAGTTTTATCTTTTCCTGGACGGTGATGTCACCATGGAGATATTTAGAACTGATGGAGAAAAAGAGCACATTGATATGTACCCGGGGGATTTAATGGTTGTGCCGCCTGGAATATCACATCACGCCATTATGCACACATCAGAAAAGGACTACAAGCGTTTTGTCTTCTGGATCAGCAAGGATTGTTGCAATTCTCTGATGCAGGAATCAGTTGATTACATGTATCTCATACAAAAAGCAGAGGCTTTTCACAAGTATATTTATCACCTTTCCCCTGCCTCTTTTCACCTTGTGGAATCAAAATTTTTAAGACTTCTTGAGGAAAAGTCCAGTGACAGATACGGAAGCGGCGCCATGAGCCATCTGTGCCTCTGCGACCTGATCCTTACTATCAACAGAATTGTATATGATGACGACCATATACAGAGCGGAAATGATGAGCTGGCTCTTTTCCAGAATATCCTTTCATACGTTGAGAGTAATCTTGAGGATACCCTTTCACTTGATGATATTGCCGGACAGTTTTTTGTCAGCAAGTACTATGTTGCTCATTTATTCAAGGACACTCTTGGCATTTCTCTTCATCAGTACATAATAAAAAAGCGTCTGGCAGAATGCCGAAACGCTATAATCAGCGGTGCCAGCATTACAGGCACCTATGAAAAATTTGGTTTTAGAGATTATTCCAGCTTTTTTAAAGCCTTTAAAAAAGAATACGGAATGTCGCCCAAGGAGTATCAGAATCTGTCTGCCCTTGACATTACTTCTTTCCATGAAGGTGAAAAAATATAATACCCTATCATGCACAGCATTCCAAACAGGAATGATATGGGGAAACAAACCATTATATATGTTCCATCAAAAAATCTGTCAATCACGTATGCTGTGGGTATTCTTACTGCCCATAGCATCATAAGATTAATTATAGTAGTGTATTTTACATATCCCAGGCCGTTAACAATATTGGAAATGCAGTTAAATACGGCATAGCACCACTGGGACAACAGTATCACCACAACGTATCTTCCCGCATACAAAAGAACCATCTCATCCTGTGAAAAAAATCTTAGGATAGGCATTCTGAACGAAATCGCCATAAGTCCGAAGGAAAGCGTCAAAAGTCCTGAAACAGTAGGAATCTTTATATATCCTTCTCTTAATCTTCTATAATTTGAGGCTCCATAGTTTTGTCCCGCAAATGTGGACGCGGCTGACGACATAGCAGTAATGGCTATATTAGTGAGCCCTGTTATCCTTCCTGCCACAGAAGCTCCGGCCATAAACTGCCTTCCCTGCTCATTTACCAATATCTGAAGTGCCATATGTCCAAATGAAAACAAAGAGTTATTAATTCCGATTGGAAGACCTATCTTAAGGATAGCCTTTAGGTCATGACTGTTATATCTTCTTGGAAAAACAGTAAACTCAAGTTTCTGAAACTTCTTTCTGATATATACTATGCTGACGATCCAGGATAAAAACATAGCTATACTCGTAGCCGCAGCTGCTCCTGCAACGCCAAATCCAAAACCTGCAACAAAAGCCAGGTCAAAAACTATATTGGTAATTCCTGAAACTATCAAAAACCACAAGGATGCTGCACTATCGCCAAGTCCTCTAAGGATTCCGGCATTCATGTTATAGCCGATATTTCCCAAAGCTCCCAGAAAAACAAGCCTCGTATAGATAAGGGCCTCATCCCATACATCCGCCGGTACATGCATAAACTGCAGGATTGCAGGTGCCAGGATCCATCCAATTAGCGCAATGGGTATGCCACTGATATAAACAAGTACAATCGCTGTAGCAGATAAGTCTTTTACCCTGTCCATCCTGCCTGCGCCCACACTCTGGGAAACTAAAATAGATACTCCTGCTCCGATTCCTAAAAAAATACACAGCAAAACTTCCACAGGCTGCGAACTTGTTCCTACAGCGGCAAGTGCGCTGTCTCCGCAGAAATTACTGACAACAAGTGTGTCCACAGTCGTATACATCTGCTGCAGAATATTGCCAATCACAATAGGTATTGCAAAAAGAAGTACATTTTTCATTATGCTTCCTGAAGTCATATCTATTTTTGAACTTTTCTTTTTCGATACACAACCTTCCATGTGATATAATCCTAATCTTTGCAAAAACGCGCATAACTAATCTATTATATTAATATCATCGTACTTAAAATAATAATTTTCTTATCTAAAACTTCCAAATTCATTGCAAAAATAATCTTTATATGTCATATTTGATTACAGATTAAAATTTAGGAGAATAGCTATGGCTCTTCCACTTCCAAAAGGAAAACAGATAACAGTTGCATACAGAGAAATCTCATCTGATTACGAAATGCCTTCAATGGAGGTTGCTTCTGATCACTATTCTCTAGGCTTTATGATCAAGGGTGACAGGCGGATAATAACTCCCAAAATGAATTTCACTCTTCATGCAGGCTACATTGGGGCCATGCGTCCTCTTTTATATCACAGGACGATACCTGCTTCTAATTCAGAATATATCAGCATTCTTATTAAGTTTTCACCTGACTTTGTAGCTGACATGACTGAGAAGATTGGTCCACAGATCATGGAAAAGATATTCAGATATCCACCAATTTCTTTTTCAGACAATGACAGAGAAAAAATATTCTCATTAGCCAGAGAAATATATCAGTTGTACAATGAAATCAAAGAACAAGGCCTTGATATTTCTGAAGGCTCAATTTCCAGATACCGTCTTCAGAACCTTTTAACCTATATACTTCTCGAAGTGTACGACAAGGGACATTTTGACCGCACCAAGGCAACAATCCACGAAAGCGAGCTCACAGAGCCCATCATGGAAGCTGTTTATTATATAGAAAAAAACTATATGAAACCACTAAAAATAGAAGAGGTTGCCCGCATTTCAGGGTACTCTGTCTCCTATTTTTCACGGATATTTGCCAAACAGCTAGGATCAGATTTTACAGAATACCTGTGCATCACAAGACTTAAACACGTACAAAACATGCTACTTACTACAAATAAGTCAGTGATGGAAATATCCTTAGAATGTGGTTTTTCCTATCCGGGCAACATGACCAGCAGTTTCAAAAAAGAATTTGGTATGACACCTCTACATTTCAGAAAACAAAATACAAAACTATAGAACCTAAGAAAGGCGAAAAAAATGGAATATATTGAAAATGATTTACTAAAAATCGGAGTAGCTACTCACGGAGCAGAGCTCAGCAGCATTTTCGACAAAAGAAGAAACAGAGAAATGCTATGGCAGGCTGATCCTGCATTTTGGAACAGACATGCACCTGTTCTTTTCCCAATTGTAGGTAATGTAAATAAAGGAATATTTAAGTACAGAGGAAAAGAGTATCCAATGTCTTCCCACGGGTTTGCCAGAGACATGGACTTTGAGCTGCTTGCCAAAACTGACAACTCTATCATTTTCGTCCTCAAATCAGATGAAGAAACAAAAAAGAAATATCCTTTTGACTTTGAACTTATAATCACACATGTCCTTGATGGAGATACAATAAAGGTTCAGTGGGAGGTTAAAAATCCTTCAGAAAATGAACCATTGTATTACTCAATTGGTGGTCATCCTGCATTTAACTGCCCTATCTATGACAATGAAAAGAGAACAGATTATAAAGTAAAGTTCTCCAGGAACAGCTTAAAATATTCACTTATAATCCAGGAGACCAGAGAAGTTGACTTTGAAAATCCAAAAACTCTTGAATTAAATGATGGATACCTTGATATCGATGCACATCTTTTTGATAAGGACGCGCTTATTTTCGACGATTACCAGGTAGATGAGATCAGCCTCTGTACTCCTGACGGTAAACCTTATATCACCATGAACTGCAAAGGCTTCCCAAGCTTTGGTCTGTGGTCAAAAGAAAAAGTTGAAGCACGATATGTATGCCTTGAGCCATGGATTGGCCGCTGCGACAACAAAGGCTTTGATGGCGAGCTTCCAGAAAAATACTGCGAACAGCATCTTGAGCCAAAAAAGTCCAGAAAGACAGAGTACACCATTAAGATAAGTTAATCGTAATTATAAAAAAGAATGTCGCTTGCGACATTCTCGCGCCGAGCGCGGTTGCATTTATGCAACATCTTCCAATCGCGCGAGTGCGCTTCCTTAGCGGAGCGATCTTTTATATCATAGGAAGCAATTTCCTATGATATAAAAAAAGTCAGAAGACAATTCTCGTGTCTTCTGACTTTTTTATCTAATCTTCTAATTAAAAAGATCAATCATCAAGATCAAGGAACTCAAACTCGAAATCATCATCATCACCGATAAAGTTCTTTGCTCTGCGACGTGGTGATTCTTCCTGAACATCATCTCTTCTAGAAACTCTGTCTTCTGCCTCTTCCTGTGCCTGACGGATACGCCTTGATGCACGCTCCTCAGATCTTTTGGAGATACGCTCATCATTGGCATCTCTTTTTACACGCCTTGCCTGTCTGTCATCATCGGCATTCCTTCTGGCATATCTTTCATCTGACTTTCTTTCAGGTCTTACTGTTCGCTCTTCTTCCGCATTTCTTCTTGAAAGTCTTTCAGCGCCTCTCGATCTCTCATCAGTAGATTTTTCATCTCTTGAAGGACGAATAGTTCTTCCTTCGTTTTCTTTTCTTGAAGAGTCATCTACGTTTCTTCTAAACAATCTGCGAGCAGGTTCTTCTTCCTCTTCACCACTTGTTCTTCTGACTACATGAGCATCTTCGTCTTCTTCATCATTTCTTCGCTTCTTATCACGTGATGAATAACGATCATATTCCTCATCTTCATCTTCTTCATCATCTTCATAATACATGGAATCTCTAAGCTTAAGCGCGAGAATGATAAGTGCGATAACAAGTACTGCAATGGCAATACCAAGTGCGATTACAACTGTCTTATATGTGTTGGCCTGCTTTGTAATAGTTGGCACAGACTCAGCAACTTCTATAAGCTGCTTAACCTGTACTCTCTGTCCTTTCTCATAATCGTAAAGATACCAGACATCATCTTCGAACTTTAGTTCAAAAGATCCATCTCCTACCTGTGTTGTTGTCTCTTCAGCAGGAGCCTCTGTCTCAGCAGGAGCCTCTGTTGCTTCACCTTCAGCAACTTCTGTGACTTCAGCATTCTCGCCTTCAGTACTCTCTGGTGTCACTTCAGCTTCAACAGGAGCTGCCTCTACAACATTCACAAGATCGCTTCTTACAAAACCTGTCGTACCGTTTGCACCATAAGAAATCTGGTACCATGTCTTACTATCTGAGCCTGTTGCCTCACCGGTTATAGTAACTGTATCACCCTTAGTAAGGTTTCCAACCTGATCATAGCCGGTACCTGCGCCGGAACGAACCTTACAGTTGTCAACTGCTGTTGCGCTCTTCTGATCTGTAGCTGTTACTGTTGTTGCAGGAAGTGATGCCGCTGCTGCATTAGTCTGGCTAGTTGTAGATGTAGTAGTTGTTGTAGCTGAATTACTGTCTGTTGATCCGGATTTGTTAACAAGATCACTTCTTACATATCCATACTCACTCTTGTTAACTCTGATCTTGTACCAAACATAGCCTGAAGCATCTGTTGCTTCATCTACTATATCAATTGTATCCCCAATCTTTAAGCTTGAAACCTGGGTTGCTGTAGTACTGGCCGATTCTCTTACCTTTACATTATCCTGGCTAACTGTACCAGTTGTTTCAGTATAGGCAAAAGCCTGAATACCGGTTCCGGCAAAAATAACCACGCAAGCAATCAGTGAAAGTAATACGTTGCAAAATCTCTTTCCCTTATTGTTTTTCATTTTACCTCCTTCGCGTCATCGATAGCCTTTCCAATATCATGACGCATGTACTTGTTTTCAAAGCTAACCCATTCTGTAGCCTCATAGGCCTTTTTTCTGGCCTCTGCGAGTGTATCGCCCTTAGCTGTTATACCAAGAACTCTTCCTCCGTTTGTGACTATCCCCTCTGAAGTAGCTTTGGTTCCTGCATGAAAGCAATAGTAGCCTTCTTTACCCTTGAAATTATCAAGGCCTGTGATGAGCTTTCCTTTCTCATAGCTGACTGGATATCCTTCACTTGCAAGGACAACGCATACTGCTGCTTTATCCTCAAATTCAAGGTCTGTCTCAGAAAGCTTACCATCAATACATGCATTAAACACATCTATTATATCAGTTTTGAGTCTTGGAAGCACCACCTGAGCTTCGGGATCTCCAAATCTTGCATTATACTCCAAAACTTTTGGGCCATCCTCTGTGAGCATAAGTCCAAAGAAAATAACTCCCTTAAACTCTCTTCCCTCGTTGGCCATAGCCTCTACAGTTTTGCCATAGATATGCTCGCGGCAGAATTTATCAACTTCTTCTGTATAAAAAGGACTAGGAGAAAAATTACCCATTCCGCCGGTATTTAGCCCTGTATCTCCATCACCAGCTCTCTTATGATCCTGAGCAGATGACATAAGCTTATAAGTCTTTCCATCAACAAATGAAAGAACTGACACTTCTCTTCCTGTCATGAACTCTTCGATAACCATGTGATTTCCGGCATCTCCAAATTTCTTATCCTGCATGATCTCTTTCACGCCAGCTTCTGCCTCATCATAGTTTTGGCAGATAAGAACGCCTTTTCCAAGAGCAAGTCCGTCAGCCTTAAGAACAATAGGGAACTTCGCATTCTTAAGATATTCTATTGCTTTTTGAGGATCATCAAAAGTCTCATAGGCAGCTGTAGGAATACCATACTTCTTCATAAGATCTTTTGAAAAAGCTTTACTTCCCTCAAGAATTGCTGCATTTTTCCTTGGTCCAAATACCCTTAAACCTGCTGCTTCAAAAGCATCAACAATACCGCCAACCAAAGGATCGTCCATACCGATAACAGTAAGATCAATCTCTTTCTCTTTAGCAAATGCTACAAGCTTGTCAAACTCCATAGGAGTAATTGGAACACACTCTGCAAGCTCAGCAATACCGCCATTTCCCGGTGCACAATAAATCTTCTCAACCTGAGAGCTTCTTGAAACAGCCTCTGCTATAGCGTGCTCTCTTCCGCCTCCACCAACAATCAAAACCTTCATCCTAAAATACTCTCCTGTACTTCTTCATACCCATCAATAATGACTTTGCCGTCTTCAACCTTAACCTTGTTATTGGCAATCAAGTCGATTGCTAAAGGCATTATTTTCCATTCAGCCTGTTCCATTATGCGTCTCTGCAGCGACTCTGGAGTATCATCATCTCTCACATAAACTGCCTTCTGCAAAATAATTGGTCCTGTATCCGTTCCTTCATCCACAAAATGAACTGTGGCACCTGAAACCTTTACTCCTCTTTCAAGAACCTTCTCATGAACTTTTAGTCCATAGTACCCCGTTCCACAAAAAGACGGGATAAGTGACGGATGTATATTTATAATTCTGTTCTTAAACTCTTTTACAACAATCTCAGGTATAACAACAAGGCAGCCTGCAAGAACAATAAGATCCGGCTCAGCGTCCTTTAATATCTGCAACAGAGCTTCATTAAATTCCGCTCTGTTTTCGAACTCCTTAGGGCTCTTTACGACATAAGGGATTCCTGCTTTTTTGGCTCTTTCAATGGCATAAGCGTTGGGATTATTGCTATACACAAGGCAAATTTCTGTATTTGTGATCCTTCCCTCTCCTATTCCGTCGATTATCGCCTGTAAATTGGTACCTCCTCCGGATACCATGACTGCAATTTTCATATGTACTCCACCACACTCTTATTTGTTATACAAGTTCAACTTTTCTCTCGCCGGCCTTAGTCTCGCCTACTACCCAAGCCTTATCTCCTGAAGCTTCAATAGCTTTAAGAGTCTTTTCCACATCACTTGGATCAACTGCAAGAACCATACCAAGTCCCATGTTGTATGTGTTGTACATCATCTGTTCTTCAATTCCGCCTTTTTTCTGCATAAGTGTAAAAATAGGTGGAATGTCATAGCTGTCTTTTTTGACAACTGCTGTTATGCCTTCAGGAAGCATTCTTGGAATATTCTCGTAGAATCCGCCACCTGTAATATGGCTGCAACCTTTAACCTTAACTCCGGCATTCTTGATGGACTTCATCATCTTTACATAGATTCTTGTAGGAGTTAATAAAGTCTCTCCAAGAGTTGCACCCAGTTCATCATAATAAGTATCAAGGCTTTCCTTTGTCATATCAAATACTTTACGAACAAGTGAAAAACCATTGCTATGAACTCCGCTTGATGCTACACCGATAAGTGTATCACCCGCTTTGATGCTGCTTCCATCGATCATATTCTTACGATCAACAACACCAACAGCAAATCCTGCTACATCATACTCATCTTCAGGCATAAGTCCAGGATGCTCTGCTGTCTCACCACCGATAAGTGCTGCATCAGACTGTTTGCATCCTTCTGCAACGCCCTTAACAATGGCTGCGATCTTCTCAGGAATATTCTTACCACAAGCTATATAATCAAGGAAAAACAGTGGCTCGCCACCCGCACAGGCAACGTCGTTAACGCACATTGCTACTGCATCAATTCCAATAGTGTCATGTTTATCTAAAAGAAAAGCAAGTTTGATCTTGGTACCAACTCCATCTGTTCCTGATAAAAGAACCGGATCTTCCATGTTCTTAATATCTTTTAAGGAAAATGCTCCGGAGAACCCGCCAAGTCCTCCAAGTACCTCAGGTCTCATAGTCTCCTTAACGTAAGCCTTCATAAGCTCCACAGACTTGTAACCTGCCTCGATGTCAACGCCAGCTTTCTTGTAATCCAGTGCCATAATAAAACTCCTCTTTTTCTATAATTTTATCTGAATAATAAATTAGTAATTCTTGTATCCTACTTCCTGAAGATGCTCATCTTTTCTAATAACGCTATCTTTCAGTGAAGATGTATATGCTTTCAATCTATTAAGAAGTTCTGAATCTGATGTAGCCAAAATTTTGGCTGCGAGTATTCCTGCGTTAGCGCCGCCATTTATAGCAACTGTAGCTACAGGAATTCCTGTTGGCATCTGAACAATGCTATATAGAGAATCACGGCCTCCAAGTGAAGTTGTATGCATAGGTATTCCTACAACAGGCATAGGAAAAATTGCTGCGCACATACCCGGAAGGTGTGCTGCCATTCCTGCTCCTGCAATGATTACCTTAAAGCCTTTTTCTTCAGCAGTCTTAGCATACTCAAAGAACTCATCCGGTTCTCTGTGCGCTGAGATAATGCGCATCTCATAAGATATTCCCAGCTCTTCCAGAACATCTGCTGCCTTTGCCATTACCGGCATGTCTGAGTCACTACCCATTACAATTCCAACTTGTGCCATATAAATCCTCCATTTTGTCTTTTATATATCCAGTAAACAAAATGCTATTTTTTGTTTACTATAACATAACACAATATATTGTGCTACTTTTCCCTCTTTAACCCTTAATTGGTATATTCAGCTCTTCAGTACCCGGCAGAACAAATTCCCCGTTCTGAATAATAACAATTCCTTCTCCGTTTTCTTTTACTGCTCTGATTTCTCCAAGTTCATCATATGGAATGGTTATATCAGTATGGCAGCTAAAATAAGCTTTATCCGGATCAGTCTTTCTATTTAAAGAAATCTCGTTATCTCTTGCTATAATGCTCTTTCCATCTGGGTTGTATGTAATATTGTCTTCTTCGTGAGAATAACATGTATCACCTACGGCAAAATGAGGTCCCGTCTTTTCAGCTATAAGGATTGGTAACTTATCCGCTATAGAATAGTCCCTCGCGATTCTGTATGCAGTTGTATTAGTTCCGATGGCAAACTCTCCAATCGGAAGAGTCTTATGATTAAAAAGAATGTTATCGCTTATATACTTTTTGTTCTCTTCATCGGATTCAAAATTTGAACAATTATAATCTTTTATACATCCATCCTCGAAAGTAATCTCAAGATTCTTAAAGAAAAGTCCCTCCAGATAAACTCCCGATACGTGGAGTGTACCATTAGTTCCCTTAAGAACAGGCGATGTAAATACCTCTCCGACAGGAATATTGACATCGGCAACACAGTTCTCGAAGTTGGTTTCATGAGCCTTGTCTTTAAGCTCGTGAAGCATAACCTTCATATCTGTTCTGTTGCCGTTCATGCCCTTAACTTCAACGTAAACAGCCTCGTCAAGTGCATCTATGATCTTCTGCTGAATATTCTGATACAGCTTGTAATCAAGTGTATTTATCTTAACGACTTCATTGAATATCTCCTGGAACTTTGGCCCAATCTCGGGAACAGGGAAAGCAATGATAGTAAAGCTTCTTTCCTTTCCTATTATGTATTCGTTCATAATAAGACTGTTCTGAATCTTGAAGTCGCTTAAAAGCTTCTTCTGAGTATCGCTATAGTGAACAGCGTCCTTTTTAGGAACAGGGGCAAAGGGCTTTTCTCCAAAGGTCTCGATAACAGCCGGGCCTCCAAAAACCTTAGCTTCCTTTTTATACTTTTCACCTGCAGCTCTCATGGCCTCAAGCCTTCTGGTAACAAGCGCTCCATCAAGATAAAGAGCATCGTCATCTTTATGGTCATAGTCAAACTGCTTATTGGGAACTGCTCCTGTATATCCCGACCGTCTGGCACTTCCAAGCATTGTAAAGACAGACATGTTAGCCCTATAAATACTGGACTTAAGACCAATTTCTTTAAAATTGGAAACAGCTTTTTTTACAATTCTTTCAAATCCAAGCTCATAAACAATAGCCGCAGTCTTCTTAATAGTAATATCCTTGCCTGTCATGGCAAAGCCAATGCGATATCCTTCTGTATAAGTGGTTGCGAGCTTATCAATCTCTTCCTGAGACAGAGTATTTAGATGCTCTGCAGTCTTAAGCTCGTTGTCTGTAATATATTCTCCGAATTTATATAAGTAACGCAGATCAGTAAGATCACTATTCATTATGATGTCTCTTGCATAATCTGACTCAGGAGCTACCATCTGTGCAAATCGTATGCACCTTTCTTCTTCAGCATAATCACTGTAGAACCAGTACATTATCTGTCTTATAGTTTCATATTCAGGAAGCTTTCCTTCCTCACAGGCAGATGAAAAAGCTCCATATACCTCTAAAAACAGCTCTGCCCTGATGACCATATCAAATCTGTTATGCTCAAACGCACTTGGGATCATTGAGCGGATTTCAAAGTAAAGGCTCGATAATATCTTTCCAAACTCTTCTCCAAGTTTTTGGACAGCTACCTCAGGATTACCAAAAGAGCTGCCATAATTTTCAGGAAGAATATCCTCATAAAGAGCCTTGTTTCTTTTGCCAAGCTCTTCAATGGAGTCCTTCTCAAGTCCTCCCTCCAATGACCAGTTCAGTGTATCATCCATCATCTCAATAAAGCCTGAAACAAACCGGAAATACTCGTCATATTCCGGCATGCCAAGCTTTTCATTTTTTATTTCTTTTATCCTTGAAACTGCAAGCTGATATCTTTCACCTATCATTTCGCTGTCAGTTGAAAATTCGTAGTAAAGTTCTTCACTCATTCTTTATCCCAATCCTAAAACTAAAATAAATACAACAAAAAGGAAGGCTATTAGGTTAAGTGCTATTCCCAGATTTGGAAACAATTTAAAAATGTCTTTTTCAAATCTGGATCTGATACCAAGCACCAGCCCTATACATGAAAATATCGCCGCAACAAAAGCCGCTGCGGCGTATCTCATAATAGCCTGTCCACCATTTACATATGAAAAATAAACCGAAAGAGAAAGCGCGGTCACAGAGAGTACACCAAGAACAGTAGACATTATCCCCTTTTCAGGATGTCTATTATCTGTAAACATATACCTGTCTCTGACCGGCTCAAGTTTTTTTATCTTTAATCGAAAAGAACTCTTTTTACTCATTTGATGCTTAAATAATAACTCTCTTTCTGCTTCCAAGGAGCTTAGCTCCACTTATAATAAGAAGCACCCCGACTGCAATCCCCGCAATAATGGAAATTATGCCAAAGGCTATATTAAGAGCCCCTGTGCCTCCAAGTACCTTATATGTATGTTCGTCCATATGACCCTCCTCATATTGCCTGCACTCTGCAAAAATTATTTTGCACCGTACTCAGCATAATACTCATCAATGGCTTTCTTGATATCTTTTGTAATAACAACTTCACCATCGATTGGTCTGTTGTACAGATAATTTACAACATCATCCATCTTGACAATAGAAGATGCACTAAAGCCATATCTCTCTTTAATCTCATCCAGAGCACTCGCGTCAGAATCCTGCCCCTTCTCCTGTCTGTTAAGAGATACCATAAGGCCGACAATATCACAATCTGCCTGCTCCTGAATGATCGGTACAGTCTCTTCAATTGACTTTCCTGATGTTGTAACATCCTCGATGATAAGAACTCTGTCTCCGTCTCTAAGCTTAGAGCCTAATAAAATTCCCTTATCACCGTGGTCTTTAATTTCTTTCCTATTGGAACAATATCTGATTTCTCTTCCATATAGTTCACTGATTGCCATGCTTGTAGCAACAGCAAGTGGAATTCCCTTATATGCAGGTCCAAAAAGAACATCGAACTCAAGCCCGAATGTATCATGAATAGCTTTGGCATAATAGTTACCAAGCTTTTTAAGCTGAGATCCGGTTACATAAGCGCCGGCATTCATAAAGAATGGTGACTTACGTCCACTTTTCAAAGTGAACTCTCCGAACTTAAGAACATTACTGTCAACCATGAATTCTATGAACTCTTCCTTGTATCTTTCCATACTCTGGTCTCCTTTGAGCAACATTTTAAGATTACAAAAATCACTAGTAGATTATAACACCTAAGTACTGTATACACAATTTGAAAAACTCTAAAAACAGGTTTTCAATTTATCTGTTCGCAAGCGCATCAGCAATGTCTTTTTTCATATCAATAACTGCTGCTCTTGCGGCTTCACCAACCTTGCCATCATTAAACTGACTGTAGTTTTCGCTCTTCCATGCTGCAATGATTCCGCGGGATGAGTTTACAATAGCGCCAAGGCCATCTTTATTAAAGAAGTGAACAAGATCTTTTCCCTTTCCGCCCTGAGCACCATAACCCGGAACAAGAATGTAAGCATGAGGCATAATGTCTCTCAAAACCTTGCCTTGTTCAGGGTATGTAGCACCAACTACTGCTCCAACATTACTGTACGAACCATCCATTGAGTCAAGGCCCCATTTTTCAACCTGTTCTCCAACAAGTTCATATAAAGCTCTTCCATCAATGACTCTATCCTGAAACTCTCCGCTTGAAGGATTTGATGTCTTTACAAGCACAAATATTCCTCTGTCTTCAGTATTGCAGACCGAAATAAAAGGCTTCACACCGTCGGAACCAAGATAGGGATTAACGGTAGCAAAATCTTCGTCAAATCCTCTAAATACCTTGTCGCCAATCTTGACTGAGCCAAGATGTCCAACAGCGTAAGCCTCTGATGTGGAGCCAATATCTCCTCTTTTTATATCACCAATTACTAAAAGACCTTTTTCTTTACAATAATCTACTGTTTTCTTAAATGTAACAAGTCCGGGGAGTCCAAGTTCCTCATACATTGCAATCTGAGGTTTAACTGCCGGAACCAGATCATAAATGTTATCGATGATCTCTTTGTTGAACTGCCAAAAAGCCTCTGCAGCCCCTTCTAAATTCTCGCCTTTTTCCTCAAAACATCTCTCTTTGATATTATCGGGAACAAAATTAAGTTTTGGATCAAGTCCCACAACAATTGGTGCAGCTGTCTTTTCAATTCTGTCAATAAGCTTTGATATCATTTGATCATTTCCTTTTTAGTTATTTATCATTTACGGCTTCGTAAGAAGTCGTCGATAGCACCTGTAAGTTTTTCTTTTGGCATAGACTTAAGAAGGTATTTCTCAGGTTTGAGATTAACTACCTTCATAACGCTTTCTTTATCATCCTTAGCTGTAAGGAATATAACAGGAGTATGCTTAAGTTTGGAACTACCTCTGATTTCCTTAAGCACCTCAGGCCCACTCATAACCGGCATTTCATAATCCAGAAGAATGAGATCCACAGGGTTTTGAGCAAGGAAAGAAAGCGCAATCTTACCTGAACTAGCCATGTAAACATGATACTTGACCGACAACCATGTTTTCATCATTCTGAGCATGGTACCGTCATCATCTATAATAAGAATCTTTTTTCTTAAACTCTCATCAACTGCGCTGTATTCTACCACAGAGTCAAGATGTTCCGCAAGAAGCTTTACATCCAAAGGTCTAAGATATGTTTCCTGAACCTTCTCTTTTGCAATATAACTAAGAGCAAGAGTCAGCTCATCTCTGTTTCCGATAAGATAAAGCATAAAACGCTCTGTATCAATTGCTTCATTTAGATATTTAAAAAGATCAACGTCATCTATGGTCGTATCACCAAGGTACAAAAGATAAATGCTTGGTTTATCTTCCACTTCTTTAATTGCCTTTGAATTTGGAGCTACACTTATAACTTCATAATTCTCTTTCTGAAGTCCTACAACAATGGCATTAACCATGAAACTTTTTGTATGTCCAATTAGGAATGCTTTCTTTTCCATATCAATTCCTTTCGATTTTTCGCTTTCTATTACAATATATTCAAAAGCCCATCTCTGTCAACTGCTCCCATAAGTCTCTTAATTTCATTATGTTTGGAAGCATACGCCTGTGGAATACGGTACTCTTCAAGCATCTTCATTATATCATCAGCACTGTCAAAATATGACGCCGAAACAAATTCTTTTATTGACTCATATGCACTTTCAAGCTGCTCTGCAGCTATTTCGGGCTTATCCTTATCTTCTTCCTTAGTCAGTAAAGAAAGTTTTTGGTTGTAGCTTCTATACAACTCCAAAAGATCCGGTGTAAGTTTTTTAATCGCATCAACATTTTCATCATTGCCGCACTGTTCAAGGTATTCTGCCTTGTCCGCAAGGTCTATTGCACCAATTGCCCGAGCTGAGCTCTTAAGTCCATGCACGTAAATGGTATAGTTTTTGATATTTCCTTCAGCCTCATATCTTTCAATAAGACCAGACCTTTCATCAATTGCAAGTTTAAAATCTTTCATTACCTCCAGCGCAACGTCAGGAGAACCACATCTTGCAATAGCTGTTTCAATGTCAATGCCGCTTACCTTCAGAATTTCCTGCATTGCCTCTTTATCTGTTTCTTTTTCCTCTTCCTCATTTGATACAAAATCTTTGTCACCGGGCCTTGTAACTTTAAACGATGGAAGATAACTCATTATCATATCTTCAAGTTTGACAGGATCTACAGGTTTAGACATGTAATTTGTAAATCCTTCCTTGAAATACATTTCTCTTGAACCGGATACAGCATTGGCAGTAAGCGCTATTACAGGAGTCTTTTTATTGAGATTGCCGCTTAGTTCCTCCATGGCGTGGAATGTCTGGATACCGTCCATTTCAGGCATTCTGTGGTCTAAAAAGATTATGTCATACTTATTTTTCGATACAAGATCAAGTGCTTCCATTCCGCTTGTTGCAGTATCAACCATTATCTGAGTCTTTTTCAGCAGGCCTTCCACAACAGTGAGATTAGTCTTGGTATCATCAACAACCAGGATCTTAGCATCCGGCGCATGGAAGGTCTCATGATAATCATGAGTATCCTTAACTGCCTCTTTATATGCCTCGCTGAAATCACCGATAGGATCCATATCCACAACTCTTTGGACTATTGCAAAAGAAAACTCGGATCCCTTTCCATATTCGCTTTTAACTACAAGCTTTGAATCCATCATGGATAAGAGGCTGTTCACAATATTTATTCCAAGTCCTGATCCTTCAATTGTTCTGTTTCTCTTTTCATCGATTCTTTCAAAAGCCCCTGAAAGCTTATCAATATCTTCTTCTTTGATTCCAATTCCGGTATCTGTTACTTTTACTCCCAAAAGGATTTTATTTTCTTCAAATGCATCCTCCGGACTTTCAGCCTCAACATTCTCATATGAAATATCTATAGTGACACTTCCTGCCTCAGTATATTTAATGGCGTTTGTCACTATATTGATAACACATTGCTTTATTCGAACCTCGTCGCCATAAAGGACATGAGGTATTTCTTCCTCCACATTCACGAGCAACTCAAGATTTTTTTCCACAGCCCTGACTCTGGCCATGTTCACAACGTCATTAATAAGAGATCTTAACTCATACTCAACAGGGATTATCTCAAGCTTTCCCGCTTCAATCTTGGAAAAATCAAGTACGTCATTAATGAGTGCTAAAAGAGTTTTACCTGAACTCTGAATATCTTTTGCATACCTGATCACAGTGCTGTCATTGGACTCCCTGAGAATCATCTCATCAAACCCAAGAACTGCATTGATTGGTGTTCTGATCTCGTGAGATATATTGGAAAGAAATCTTGACTTAGCCTCATTGGCACTCTTTTCAATATTCAACTGATCTTCTATACTCTGCCTTGTTTTAACAAGCTCAATGTACTCCATCAGCCTGTAAATAGTCAGATCTATTGCGTGGTACAGTTCTTCAATTTCATCTCCGGTGTTTATATGCAGGTTATGAACTTCTTTCACATTAGCGTTTATATCAATGTCATTAGAGTTATAGATTCCCGTAACAGCTTTGGAAAGACTTCGTATTGGTCTTGCTATCCTCCGTTGAGCATACCTGTTTACAAATACCGCAAGAGGAATAACTATGATCAGAATCAGCATAGAAAGCTTTACGCCAAAAGCTGTACTTCCAAGCTGGTATCCATTTGTTTCCAGCTCCTCTGTACTGGTGACAACATCGTTCATCATAGTGATGCTGACCAGACTCTCAAGCATCTCCGTATTTGAAATATCATGCCATCTTTCATCAATATAAGAATCCATCGTATCATCAATGGACCTTACTTTCATAGTAGGAATAAGAGTATTTGAAGCAAGCTCTGCGGATAAACCAAGAACAATGGCTTCAAACACGATTATATTCATTACAACCGCGCCAATCTTGGATTTTCCTTCAACCTCATATCGCTCATCTTCATCAAGAATGGAAGCATCCACATAATACTTCCCGTTTCCAAGTTTTAGCTTTTTTTCTGCCGGCAAAAACCTGAAAAATGCATACACGATAAGACACCCTATAAAGCACCCGGGTGCCTCGTTCAAAAAAATATATATATGGGTTATTCCCGAAAAATCTGTCAGGCTCTTTCCTGCCAAAAGAAACAGAATGATTCCCCAGAAATTGCCTGTAAGAAACTGCAAAAATACCGATGTTAATAATGTCTTTGGAATATTGGAAAAGAATTTTCTCCTGGCGAGTATATCTGTCACGCAGCAAACCAGAAGGTAAATAAAACAAAGATAAGAAAAACTGCTGTAAGCTATAGATTTATAGATAAACAACACAAGCACACTGATCATTCCGGGTACAGCCCCTCCAAGGGCTGTAACCAGAACGATCGGAATATACTTAAAAATATAGTAAACACCGGCAAGAACCTGATTCATTTCGTCAACGTACAATATCTGCCTATTGTAAAGTATCGAAAAAAATGATGCCAAGACAATCATCAAAAAGTCTATCAGTACTTTTTCCGGGATCTTCCTACTTTTTTCCATAAAAGCCTCTAAAGTCTGTGTCACATGTGTCCATCACGATGCATAGAAAACTTATCCATCGGATAGTTTTTCAGGTTATCCAAAACTTTTCTCTCATCTGCTTTTGATAGCAATGTCTCTCTGGCCTTAGTAATCTCTGTATACTGTTTATGCCTTGAAGGTCCGCCTACGCAACCTCCCGGGCAAACCATTCCTTCTATGAAATCTTCAGGAAGCTTGCCAACTTTCAGGAGTGTAAGTGCCTTCTTACATTCAGCTCCGCCTGCAGCCCTAAAGAGTTTGATCTGTGAAGTGTCTACTCCTCTTTCCTGCATGCATTCAATAACTGCATTGGCTACTCCACCACTTGTGGCAAATCTCTTTCCCCAGATAGATGATTCCTGATATTCATCACTAACCGGTTCAAATTTAACATCCTTAGATCTCATAAGAGCTCTAAGCTCTCCATATGTAACTACGTAATCAGCATTTCCGGGAACCGACTTATCCTGTGCCTCAGATTTTTTAGCTATACATGGTCCTATAAATACTGTTACACATCCCGGTCTTGTTGCCTTTAAGTATCTTGAAATAGCACACATAGGTGAAACCGTACTGGACATATTGTCTTTATACTGCTCCGGGAAGTGCTTCTTTAGCATATTTATAAACGCCGGACAACATGATGTTGTCATTTTATGACCTTTTTCAAAGGCTTCTGTCCACTCCTCAGACTCGTAGGCAGCTGTCATATCTCCGCCAAGTCCAACCTCAACCATATCAGCAAAACCAATCTTTTTAAGGCCTTCTCTGATGGATGCCATGCTGATATCCTCACCGAACTGTCCTTCAGTTGCGGGAGCGCACATGGCGATGACTTCCTTGCCCGCCTTTATCTCTTTTATGATATCAACAAGGAAGGTCTTACTGCCAATAGCTGCAAAAGGACAGCTGTGAATGCAGTGACCGCACTGGATACATTTATCTTCATCAATTTTGCAGTATCCATATTCATCATATGTGATAGCGCCTACAGGACATGCCTTTTTACATGGTCTCTCAAGGTGAACTATCGCATTATATGGACATGCATTGGCGCACATTCCGCACTCTTTACACTTAGCCGGATCAATATGCATATGTGTATCACCTGGTGTTATGGCTCCAAATTTACACGAGTTAAGACATGCTTTTCCCATACAGAATCTGCAGTTATCAGTAACAGAGTATGCAGAAATCGGACATTCATCGCAGGCCGGATCGATTACCTGAACTATATTCTCCGAATCCGGATTATAGGATGGACTCTTAGCCTGAGCCAATCTGATACGCTGTCTTACAATTTCTCTTTCTTTGTAAACGCAGCATCTGTAAGATGGTTTAGGTCCGGGAATGATCTTAAGGATCAGCTCTTCAATGTGTTCAGGATCATTTATCCCATCCCACTCGAGCCTGCAGACCTGCTCCATGATGTTGTGTTTAAAGCGATTCATACTTTCGTCATTTGTAACCATAAAAATCCCCTTCTTATTGTTCAGTTCCTGAATAGTAACTTCATTTCTTATTGATCATGCTTGCCAGATACCCTGCGCCAAACCCATTGTCGATATTAACAACACTTACTCCGCTGGCACATGAATTGAGCATAGACAAAAGAGCTGCAAGCCCGCCAAAAGCCGCTCCATAGCCGACACTTGTCGGAACAGCAATGACCGGGCAGTCAGAAAGCCCCCCCACAACACTTGCAAGTGCGCCTTCCATGCCTGCAATAGCAATGATGACATTGGCACTCATAATGTGTTCCATGCTCTCTTTATTTATAAGCCGGTGTATTCCTGCTACACCAACATCATAAAGCCTTACTACGTTATTCCCCAAAAATTCAGCAGTTCTGGCTGCCTCTTCTGCCACCGGCATATCACTTGTCCCACCCGTTGCAACAACTATTTTACCAACTGCTTTTGTTTTATCAGGCATTTGACCTGCTATGCCGATTCTGCTGAGCTCATCATAGTTAAGCTCAAGGCTGTCGTCTTTTTTATTTTGCAAAAAGAAATCCCTTGCTTCCACAGACATTCTGGTAATCAGAACGCTCTTTTGTCCATGAGATATAAGTTTTTTGGCTATCTCCAGAATCTGATAAGGCGTCTTGCCCTGCCCATATATAACTTCAGGCGCCCCCTGCCTTAATCCCCTGTGAAAATCAGGCTTTGCAAAGCCCATATCCTCAAAAGGCGCTTCTTTTAGCTTAAGAAGTGCATCGTCTATCGAACTTTCGCCCTTCTTAACAGATTCCAAAAGCTCCTTTATAGCTTTTTCATCCACTTTTATTCTCCTTAGGTTCCCTATCAGGGCATACTTTCCATTTATAATATTCTACCATAATACATATATAAATAATTATAAAAGAATCATAAAAGAGCAAAAGCTGTTTTAAGCCTCAAATTATGATATAATCAGTTTCGCATTTTGGTTTTATCAAAAAGGAGGTTCTGTATGAATATTCATCTTTGTAAAGGGGATGAGACACTTGATCAGGCACTTCAATACATCAACGAGCACGACAGCGAAGGAAGAACATACACTTTCGACAGGGAAACAGACCGGTGCTACATAGGAGATGAAGTTTTTGCAAGTGCACCTGTTCTCATAAACTACAAAAATACTTATTATGCTTTGCATGAAGTTTAATTAAATAACTAATAATTTAAAAGGAAAATATCATGGACACTATAAAGAATGCGATCAAAGAATATTTTACTCAAAAAGATTTTAAAAAGCGCCTTATCTTAATGCTTGTCGGCGTATTTCTCATGGGATTCTTTTTATCCTTCCTGATCAAAGTTGACCTTGGAACGGACCCATGTACTTTCATGAATCTCACTATATCCAGACGACTTGGAATCCTTCTAGGGACCTGGCAGCTTGCACTAAATGCAGTTCTCTTCATTTTCGTTATAATTTGGGGAAGAAAATATATTGGACTTGGAACAATTGCAAACATGGTTTTTATAGGTTACATCGCCGACTTTTTCTGCTGGGTATGGAGTATAACAATTCCGGAAAGATTCTTTACTGTTTTTCCTTCAAGAGCAATCATTTTCGTAATTGCCCTTTTTTGCTTCATTGTTGCCGTATCGTTTTATATCAACGCAGCCATGGGAGTTGCCCCATACGATGCAATGCCTCAGATAATTTCTGACAAAATATTAAAAAAAGTAAAGTTCACCTACATAAGAATGGCATATGACTTTTTGGTCATCATTGTAGGAATTTTATTTGGCGGCACACCAAATATTGGAATTGTCCTTATGGCGCTGTTCCTTGGTCCAGTTATTACTGTCGTAGGTAAAAAATTAAACGACTACATTTTCCATCTTTAATTCAAGTAAAAAATGGAGCTGTGAATGATTTCTCATTTCACAGCTCTTTTTATCTAATTATGCTCTGATCTTTACAAAAGCCACCGGCTTCTTTTCTTCAACATGCTTTGTTCTTCGAACCAGATCGGTTGTATGAACTGTATACTCGGATTCCTCTTCCTCGTCCTGCATATTTCCTGAACCCAACATATCAAGCGCCTTAAATTTGCCGTATGATAAGTTCTGCTCCTTTGCCTTGATTGCATCAGTCATAATTGCAATACAACTCTGACTCATGCCTGTTTTTGTCTTTGCGGAACGTCTCATTATTTAATTCCTCCATCTCATAAGAAAATTTTTTTCATCAGATGAAACGGCGTGTAAAGTACCTTTTCAGGCCCCTCAACCTATTGTATCTCTACACCATTTTTTCATCTAATGGGTACATTATATAACAAGCCCTTATAAAATGGTAGACGCTTTACTGTTTTAAAATATTAAAATTTTATGAAATTAAATTTCACCTTTGCACTTTAATTCGCTCATCACCAGCCAGATAATTAAGCAGTGCCTGTCTTGCATGCTCCTTATCAGTGGCCTCTACGCTCACTACAAACTGATATGTATGCTTCTTGGGACCTTCCAGCTGACTAAGTCTCTCCGCCTCGGCAATGGATTTATCCTTAGTGTCCTCACGTGTCATCTCCATTATGTCATTAATGGCAAAGGTCTTAAACAGCTCCTTATACTTATCATCTGTAAGATACTTGTCAATCAGTGCTATGGTATTTCCAATATTTAAATATTCTCCATGAAGGAAACTCTCCATATCAAGGATCTCACCATTTCTATTACTGGTCTCTTCATCCCAAGAAAGTTCTTTGCTCATGATTTCATCAGTCTTATCTATATTGGCTTTTTGCCAATCCATAACATACCATTTCCAGATTTGAAGACGTTTTCTGTTCACATCCTCATCACTTAACTCAGCCATTTTCTGAACTGCATGCCTTACACCTCTGGAAACCAAAGCTTCATTAGTAGTGGCTATTTCATAGCTGCGGCTTTCCACTTCAGCCTTTTTTACCATGTTTTTAATTGTAAGTCCTAATTCCCCATCCGATATCCGTATGAGAAAAAGAGAGTAATCTCCATGACGTGCGATCACAACCGGTCTTTCAACAAGAATTGTATTCTTAAATTCATTAAAAGACTTGAGCACATCATCATTTTGAATGTAACGAAAGGTTTTACTCATTTAATTCCTCTTTTCAAGGTATTGTTCCTTAAATTTATCAATTCTGCAGGGTCTTCCCAAATGGAAGCCAATCATTTCTGATATAGGATAACTTTTTGCTATTTCCAAAGTTTCCTTATCTTCTATTCCCGTATAGCAGGTCCTTATCCCAAGATTGTGGGTAAATGAAGTGATTGCCTCAACCATGTACCTTGTGGTAATATTACCGACTATTCCACCAGTCACAGCCGGAACAAGGTTTACCAAATCAATTGGCAAATGTCTTACATAATCCAGAGAAGCAAAATCAGAAACATCAAGTCCCACTTTAATTCCACATGATTTCAAAAACTCTATCTGGCTCTTTAAATGTTCTATTCCGAGTTGTCTGCTGCTCTGTGCCATCTCAAGACATAAACCTGTAGCAGGATAACCTATTTTTCTCAAAATATCAATAAGGGTTTTTCTGAAATCAGATCTCTCAAGCTGCATAAAAGCAAGGTTTACGCATAAATAAAAATCTTTTTTTACCTTTCTGATTTCCAGCGCATCCTTAAGAGCATTTTCTAATATCCAGTTACCTAATGTATAAAATACTGTATCCTGTTCAAGCCATGGTATAAATTCAGCAGGAGAAACATCCCCAAAGGGCTCTTTCTGCCATCTGAGAAAAACCTCCATACCAACAAGCTTCTCATCTGAAATAGAAAAAATCGGCTGGTATTCCAGATGAAAACCTTCAAATCCATTTAATATGCAATTTCTGACTGTATCCACAAGTTCAATGCTGCTTTTATTATTATCCAACTGATCATTGTGGAAAATTATAAGATTTCCATGTCTTTGGTTTTTAGAATAACTAAGAGCATATTTAGCACTGATATAAATTGAATGCTCATCAATATTAAAATCAGTTGATATAATAGCCCCTCCACCAAGCTCTGCTCCTACTTTTTTTCCTTCAAAACTCAAATTCTCTCTTGCAAAAGCTCTGAGCTTTCCATATAACTTTTTTACCTCATCTATATCCATGGCATCGCTTATAAAGGCCATTACTGTTCCTTCGCCTCTATAGACTTTGCCCATAATTCCAGCTTCCTGCCTGAACTTAGCAGCCATGGCCCGCAAAATATTATTGCCACTCATATAGCCATATCGTCTGTTTATGTTTGCAAAATCAATAAAGTTGATAAGCAGGATAATATACTCACTTTTCTGAGTCTTGAGGTTTCTCATATGATTGAGCATCTCATAGTGATTGGGCAAAAGAGTTATAGGGTCATTATTATCAACTATTCCCTTGTTTATGATTGAACAAGCGTAAAACACCGGCTTTCCTGCATAATCTTTAATCACAACGCCTCTGCAGGAACAGATAACAAATTCTCCGTTACTATTCTTGGCTCTGTATTCGATGGTTGGTTCAACTTCTACGCCTGCAAAAGCCTGGTTTATGTATTCATTGTATCTGTCCCTGTCATCACCATGTATTCTTGTTGTCCATACACTCGCTGCATTGTAAATATACTCTCCTGCAAGTCCAAAGTAATCTACTGCGTTTTTAGACCACCTTGCTATATTCCGTCCCATATCATATACATAGACATAACGGCTTTTGGATGTTACAGCGAAAGTATCAAAAATCCTGTTTATTGTATCGTATGTTCCTCCCATTTTAGCCATTCTCCTGTATGCCTTTTATTATCTGAAATCTCTGGCAGTCATTCTTCCTTTTTCCTGTCCGGCAAGCCTTTTTGCTTTCAAAAGTCTCTTGTTGTAATACATTGCCTCATCAGCCTTTTTCACAACATCCTCAAATTTAGTGCCATCTTCGGGGCAACGCGCATACCCTGCACTTATTGATGCCTTAAGCTCTATCTCACCTATAGTTACTTCTCTGGCAACATTTTCGCGCATTCTGGCAATAACGCTTTCATAAAACTTCCTGTCCTGCGTCCCATGTATTACAACAACAAATTCATCGCCACCCACTCTGAATGCCCTGTCTTTTTCGCGAATACTATTCTGAAGCCTCTTAGCAACAATGTTAAGTAGTGCATCACCTATATCGTGTCCATAGTTATCATTTACCTGTTTAAAATCATTAAGGTCAATGTATATCAGACCATAAGGAAGCTTTTTCTTGGAGAGTTCTTCCATATGATCCTGATAGCTTCTTGGGTTATACAAATTAGTAAGTTCATCACGATAAGACAAGACTTCAAGTTCTTTGGCCGTAGCCTGAAGTGAAGCATAAGCTGCAACGAGCATTGCCAAAAGAATACTTATTGTAATAACTATGATCAGAACCCCCGCTGCCTCGTATAACTCCATCCAGTTGCCGAAAGGAGAAATAGAAAGTGTCCAATAGCTTCCACCAACGGTACTTATCATAGCTTCAACAGGTGCGGCAAGTTCTCTTTCCGAGTATTCCATGATTATCTGTGTCTTACCTGTTACGACATCCGTTCCTTTAAGCTTATACTCATAGCCCTCTTCTGCTATACCTTTAATATTTACACCTGAAAGAAAATCTGAAAGATTAATTGTGACAGAAGCAAAGCCCCAGAATGAATCACTAGATTTTTCATCCCCAAGATATATGGGGCGTCTAATGATAATTCCATAAGTGTCATTAGGAAGATTAACCGGTGTCATAATGATTCCGACACCTGCATTTTTACTGTTATCAACATGAACTTTGTTCTGGGAATCCTCAAAAAGATTAACCCTTTCTGACACTCCACTATTCATTGGATATACATAATTTATCACTCCATTTGGAGCCAATGTCATATCAACGACATCGATATTATCATCAAAAAGAGCTTCACCTATTTTTTGAAATGTGTCCTGAGTGAGCTCTCCGTCGCTGCTCATAACTTCGATCTCAAGAATTCGTGTGATATACTCTCTGTTTTTTATTTCAGCATGAATTCTGTTAGCAATAGATTCCGCAATAAAAGTAGCCCTTTCCCGTCTGATTCTCGAGGTATTACTAAGAAAGGCCATTGCAAGCATTGTAGTAATAATAAGTGAGATTGCAAAAGTGATAAGTCCTAACCTGATGCTACGCTTTTTAGACATTCGTACCTCCAAACAAGAAGCATTCACCAAATCCCGTATCATTTTAGCCTATACACAGTAATTATATCATATTTTTCAAACAAAAAGGATTAGCCTGCACTTATACTTCTTGCAAACTAATCCCTTTAAGTTACTGTTCACTCGCATACAGCTCGCTCCAGTAACCACTTCGCGCATTCATTCCAAATCGACTTCGTCGATGGAATGCGCTCACTCCCGTATCAAGTTCTCACGAAATGCGCAGCTTAGTGCGCATTTCTGTCTGAACAGTAACCCCTTTAATTCTAACTAACTATTATTTAACTACAATGTTCACGATACGACCAGGAACATAGATTTCTTTTACAATGTTCTTGCCTTCAAGCTTATCAGCTATAAGTTCCTTACCCTTGGCAATTACTTCATCCTTAGGATCTTCCTTGCCAATCGCAAGAGTCGCCTTAACTTTACCATTGATCTGAACTGCAATCTCTACTGTATCTTCAACACACTTAGCCTCGTCATAAGTTGGCCATGCTTCAAAAGCTATGGTGTTGTCATGTCCAAGAATCTGCCACATTTCCTCTCCGATATGCGGGCAAATGCAGGAAAGCATCTTGATGAAGTTCTCTGCATACTCTCTTGGGCAGCTTCCCTCTTTGTAAACTGCATTAACAAAAATCATCATCTGTGCAATGGCTGTATTGAATGCCAATGCCTCAAAGTCATTTGTTACTTTCTTTACAGTCTGATGATAAACTTTTTCAAGATTACCATTGTTTTCATCTGTGATATTTTTTTCTTCTGTGAAGAATGAATATGCACGGTTAAGGAACTTTCTGGCTCCTGTTACGTTATTGGAATTCCATGGCTTTGATACTTCCAACGGTCCCATGAACATCTCATAGAGCCTCAAAGTATCTGCACCATATTCCTCAACAATATCACTTGGATTAACAACAAATTCAGGAAAACGCTTACCCATCTTGATACCGTTTTCGCCAAGGATCATTCCCTGATGTACAAGCTTTTTAAATGGTTCTTTTACAGGAGAAAGTCCCTTGCTGTACAAAAAGCGGTTCCAAATACGTGAATATAACAAATGTCCAACTGCATGCTCAGGACCACCCACATAAAGGTCAACAGGCATCCAGTGCTTAAGCAGTTCCTGATTAGCAAATTCATTGTCATTGTCAGGGTCGATATATCTCATGTAGTACCATGAAGATCCAGCTGAACCAGGCATTGTTGAAGTTTCTCTTGTGCCCTTAAGTCCGTTCTTATCATAATGCTTCCACTCAGTTGCATTCTCAAGAGGTGCCTGACCGCCATGTCCCTTATAGTCCTCAAGTTCAGGAAGTACTACAGGAAGTTCGCTGTCATCAAGGAACTGAATGCTTCCATCTTCCTTGTAAATACATGGAACAGGCTCACCCCAATAACGCTGTCTTGCAAAAATCCACTCACGGAAGTGATAGTTAACCTTTTCCCTGGCAACGCCCATATCAACGAGCTTCTTTGTGATAGCTTTTTTAGCCTCTTCAACAGTCATTCCATTGAATTCTTCAGAATTCATAAGGATGCAGCCCTTACCGAGGTATTCTGTCTTTTCGAAAGCATGCTTTGTAACGTCTACAGTTCCTTCTGTATTGTTAATAACCTGAATAAGTGGAAGTCCATGAACTTCTGCATACTCAAAGTCTCGCTGGTCATGAGTAGGCACAGCCATAACTGCACCTGTACCATAGCTTGCAAGTACGAAATCACCAATAAACAGTGGCACTTCCTTACCATTTACAGGGTTGATAGCATATATTCCCTTAAGAGGGCAACCTGACTTAGTCTTGTTAAGGTCTGTACGATCAAGATCGTTCTTTTTAAGAGTTTCATCGATATATGCCTGAACCTCTTCAGGATTCTCAACGCGGTCCATAAGGCCTTTTACAATATCTCCGTCAGGAGCAAGTACCATGAATGTAATACCGTAAATTGTCTCGATACAGGTTGTGAAGATAGAGAACTCTCCGCCGCCTACGATCTTAAAGTCAACTTCCACACCGGTTGACTTACCGATCCAGTTACGCTGGATTTCTTTTGTTGATTCAGGCCAATCGATCTCGTTAAGGCCATCCAGAAGTTCTTCTGCAAAAGCCTGCTGGTCGATAACCCACTGTTTCATCATCTTCTTAACTACAGGGTATCCACCACGCTCAGACTTACCGTCGATAACTTCATCATTTGAAAGAACTGTTCCAAGTTCTTCACACCAGTTAACCGGCATATCAATGTGCTTGGCATATCCGGCTTCATATAACTTTTTAAATATCCACTGTGTCCACTTATAAAACTTGGGATCACTTGTTGCAATCATCTTGGACCAGTCATAGTCAAAACCAAGTTCTTTAAGCTGCTTGGAGAATGTCTGTATATTTTTCTCTGTAAAACCGGCAGGATGATTACCTGTTGTTACAGCATACTGCTCTGCAGGAAGTCCAAAAGAATCATATCCCATCGGATGTAAAACATTATATCCCTGCATACGTTTCATTCGGGACATAATATCAGTTGCAGTGTACCCTTCCGGATGACCTGCATGTAGGCCTACTCCTGATGGATATGGAAACATATCCAATGCATAATATTTTGGCTTGGAAAAATCCCACACGTCTGTCTTAAATGTTTCGTGTTCTTCCCAATACTTCTGCCACTTAGGTTCAACTGCGTGATGGTTGTATACTTCTGACATGAACTTTCTACTCCTTCTACTTTTCTCATATGAATATCTGCGTATTCAGAATAATTCTGACATCTGCATAGATATTAAAAAATTTTACCACAAGTTGGCCTTATGTCAAACTTATGATGCTCCAAATACAATATTTTCATATCATATAATAATGTATCAAAACGCCGAAAAAATAAGCTTTATATTTATTGTCATTTTAGCGTAGAAGTATTATCATTATAGTATATAGATATTGTGGGATTCTACGAGAACATGTTCTTATATTCTCCCCACGTAATACATTTTAAGGAAGAACGAGGTAAGCTATGTATATTGCAATGCAATGTGCTGACAGTAACGGCACTTTAAACACTGAGATATGCACTTTTTATGGCATAAGATATGATACAAGATACAGATCCGCTGTCATTTCAACTGAACACCTCAATCATGACTATGTCATTCCTATGGATTCAAAAGATTACGAAACTGCCGCCAAGCAGATTATGGAAGCCATGAAAGCGCATGTCAACTTGATCAGCATCGAAAATGGCATTATCTGCCGAGGAAGAAAAGGTGAGTCAAGACATGTGGAACCTCAAAAGCTAAAAATTGTTCCTATCTGATACTTGAAATATCCTGTAAACATAAAAACGCCCTCAAAAGTCTAACGCTTTTGAGGGCTTATCATTTCTTATATAATCATTTTCCCATTGATGCAATAAGCGCATCTATTTCTGCCTGACTAAGCATTCTCCCGGGGTCGGCTGCTGCCGGGGCCGGAGCGGGAGCGCTCGCCACAGGAACACTGGATGGTGAAAAGCCACCTCCACCACCTGCCTGCGATGATTTACCCATTATGCTCGCAAGTAATTCCTGCTGTTCTGCGCTAAGTCCGTTTACATCCATATATTATCTCTCCAGATTAATCTTTGGTCTGTCAGTACTTAAACAACAGTTTCTAATTTATGGACAATATTCCATGTATAAAATTATTGTATATAGCACAAAAATATTCGTCAAATAACCTTTTTATAAATATCTCTTAAACTAGTAATAAAAATCAAAAATATGCCTTGCTTTATTATTGTCTGAGAATCCAGGATTTATACCGTCTTACCCGTCTTACATATGTCTCTCAGGCAGCATTCCTCACACTTAGGTCGCCTTGCAACGCACACGGCTCTGCCATGAGTCACAAATCTGTGGCAAAGAGAATTGCCTTCCTCAGGAGGAATGATCTTCCAGAGTTCTTTTTCTACCTTGGCTGGCTCTTTAATATTATCCACAAGGCCTATAAGATTACAGAGTCTGATGCAATGTGTGTCTGTTACAATTGCGGGTTTTCCAAACACATCACCCATTATAAGATTGGCGCTTTTTCTCCCAACTCCTGGAAGTGCCAAAAGCTCCTCCATATTGTCGGGCACATTTCCGCCGTATTTCTCGTGTATAACCTTCATGCAGGCTGAAATGTCCCTTGCCTTGGAATTACCAAGTCCACAGGGCCGCACAATCTCTTCAATCTCTGAAGCTTCAGCCTTTGCAAGAGCTTCAACTGTTGGAAACTTTTCATATAATATTGGTGTTATCATATCAACTCTTGCATCTGTGCACTGGGCCGCCAGCCTTACACTTACAAGCAGCTGCCAGGCCTTGTCATAAGCCAGCGTGCAGACAGCATCAGGATATTCATTTTTTAATCTCTCAATTACCTCAAGCGCCAGTTTTTTCTTTGTCATATATTTACCTGCTTAGCTTCTCTTATCATCTATTATTTATGAAATAAAGATTGAATACTATCTATTATAACGCGTTCATATCATATAAGCACGCAGATGATGGAGAGCCATATGACGTAATACCCAAAATTCTTTTGACTTCAAAGAAACTCATACCATTGAAGTTCCGTTAGAGGCTCTTCCCAAGAACGAAGAAGACGAAACGCCTGTAACCTCTCCTGAAAAATGGAGGGGCATTTTATATGCAAATTTATTGATTAAAAATAATCATTATTGTATTTTTATACATCATGGATGGACATTCTCCTATACAGCTGTATAATTATAAATAAAATTGCATATTAAGGAGAAGAACAATGAAAAAAGTAAGTAGTTTTGTTGGGAAGTACATGGCAATCATTGTACTGGTAGTAGCTGCGCTGGCTCTTTTTGTACCCGGAACATGTCTGTGGATCCAGACATCATGGGTAAACTACCTTCTTATGGTAGTAATGTTCGGAATGGGGCTTACACTTAAACCGGAAGATTTTATTCTTGTTTTCAAAAAGCCCCAAGATATCCTTCTTGGATGTGTGGCTCAGTTTACCATTATGCCGCTTATAGCTTTTGCTCTCGGAAAAGCATTTGGCCTTGAAGCAGGTCTTTTGGCTGGTGTTATCCTTGTTGGAACATGTCCCGGAGGCACATCCAGCAACGTTATCACATATCTTAGCAAGGGCGATGTTGCTTTGTCAGTGGGGATGACAAGCGTTAATACACTCCTCGCTCCAATTTTAACACCTGCAATCACATACCTTCTTCTTAGAACTTCTGTAACTGTAGATGTTTTGGGAATGTTCGT
Source organism: Butyrivibrio proteoclasticus (assembly GCF_900115735.1). Classification (GTDB taxonomy): domain Bacteria; phylum Bacillota; class Clostridia; order Lachnospirales; family Lachnospiraceae; genus Butyrivibrio; species Butyrivibrio proteoclasticus_B. The sequence goes on along the minus strand of NZ_FOXO01000008.1, from coordinate 77,604 downwards.
TTCTATTATTAAAGTAGTTATCGTACCTATTGCTCTTGGATTTGTCATCAACAGATTCTTCGGAAAGTTCACAGCTAAGGCAGGTGATGTTCTTCCGCTCATCTCTGTTACAGCTATCACACTTATCGTAGCAGCCGTTGTATCACACAACTCAGCAAGAATCCTCGAGACAGGTGCTGTTGTATTCGTAGTAGTTATCCTTCACAACCTTTTAGGATATGCATGTGGTTACCTTCTTGGAAAGGTTTTAAAACTTCCTGTATCCAAGAAAAAAGCTCTTTCTATCGAAATTGGAATGCAGAACTCAGGTCTTGCAACCTCTCTTGCAGGGACAGCTTTCCCAGACCTTGCAATGGCAACCGTACCAGGCGCCATCTTCTCTGTATGGCACAATATTTCAGGTGCTATCCTTGCAAATATCTATCAGAAACTTGTAGATGATGCAGAAAAAAATGACGTTAAGGAAGAGCCCATTTTAGAAAAGGCTCAGTGATCAAAATAACAGTATTATGCATCAATAATGAAGAAAAAAGAGAGTATTCTCGCATAAGATTTTGTTTATGCCAGATTGCTCTCTTTTTGCTGTTTACGATTGTTTTTTCCAACTGCAAATATTAATTACACTCCAAACAGAACCTGGTAAAAGAGCTTTTTCGTCTTCTCTTTTCCTATGGCCTTGATGAAGACATTTGTTGAAGGGCCACCGTTTTCAATCAGGTCATTTACGTAGTTCAGAGTCTTTTGCTTTTTTAGTGCAACATCACTAACCACAGCATAAGGCAGACTCAAATATGTCTCCAGATACTCTTTTGCAAGTGCATTAAATGTTGAAGACAATTTCTTTTTTCCCTTAAAGGACATACAACCTGAAAGCTTGATGTCATCATACCAATGCTTTCCCGTATCCCTGTAAGGAAGATAGTCATACTTTGATACCAATGCTTCAAGCCTGTCCAGATTGTCTAATGTATCAGTATCAGCCACAGTATCGAAAAGCTCTGCAATCATAATATCATTCCCCATGACCTTTATCCTGTCATAGGATAAAAGAGGCAGATCAGCCTCAGATGGCGTAAATATTATGGTATCCATTTTCATGAGACCAAATAAGCCTTTAGCCGTCATTACAGATATATGCCCAAGATTTTTAGCTTCATAGGCCTTTATATCAAAGCACATGCCATTGATCTTTAATCCATCATACTCTGAAGTATTTACAGGTTCCAACTCATAATGAGTTTTTATAATCTTAATCAGTTCATCCAGACAAGTCATAGCCAGCCTCACTTTCCAAGTACAAGGTCAGCAATTCCGGCCTTATTCATGACTATCACGCCATAGAATAGAAGTCCCTGTCCAACTATGTTTATCATCTGGGCAATCCAGTTCATGTAGCTCTGAGTAAAATCTTTGGATGAGAGATATCCCATTGCAAGTGAACAGAGAAAAGATATAACCGGTATAAAATCTACGATTCCCATTGTGATTGAATAATTTTTCATATGTAACCCCCAAGATGTCAAAAATCAGCCTGCTGCCTTTTTGTTTAAATGATAAATCGGAACAAACGGAAGAATGATAGGTGTGCTGTCAGCGTATCTATTATATTCAACATCATTGCCATAACGTGCCATCTGGCGCTTTTCAAGGCGCTGAGCCCCGTTGAACATGATATAAACGATGCAGACATATGCTATTATGGCCATAAGCCACTGTCCAAGTCCCTGATAAGTTGTGATTCCTGCAACAAATACCCCTGTCCAGAAAATAATCTCCCCAAGATAATTCGGACATCTGACAATTTTGTAAAGTCCTTTGGTTGCTACCATATCAGGTCTTTCCTTTTTCTGGTCTGATTTCTGTTTATCTGCAAGTGACTCGAGTCCAAGTCCAAAGACAGAAATCAGCATTCCAATTACAGGAACGGCCACATCCTTTGAGCCATTTGCATATCTAAATAGCATCGGGCTTACCTGCGCAGTATAAAGAACAGCAACAAATACCCATATTGCAACGCTCACAAATAAAGGAATTTTCTTATCATTTCCGGTTGCTTCCTTTAAGGTCTTACGATATGCCGCATTTTTTATCTCTCTTATCAAAAGAAATCCGGACAAACGTGCGCCATAGGCAAGAAACAAAGCAGCCTGTAAAATAGCAAGAACAACAACTCCTTCTGACCAGCCATACTTCAAAGACATAATTAAAATAGTTATGCCGCCACCGGCAATTGCAAATCCATATCCAATAGACAGAAAGTACACATATTTATAGAAGCCCACTGCACTTAGTACAGCGCAGACAAGGCAGATTATAAGTAATGAATTCCAATACATAAATTATTCCTCCAAGTGAAAATACCTGCCACTTTCATCAGACGTCAAAGTTGTCTTTTATATATTCAGCAAAGCTCATATCTCCATATTTGGTTGAACCTACCATATCCTGAGATAAAGTAAACTTTGAGAAGCGTATGATTGCTTCTTTTCCGTTCTTTTTGAGCTTATTCACAAATGCAAGTACATCAAAGAGCCAAGTGGGTGCCTTCTTGATCACAGGCTCTTTTCCTGCTGCCTTAAAGCACATTGTTGCGATTTCCTCATAGGTGTAAGTCTCTTTTCCGCCTACATCATAAATCTTGTTGTCATCAAGCATATGCTTTACGATGAAATCAGCAAAATCTTCAGTTGAAATAACGTTGCAGCTTACAGGTGTTTTTCCAAGAAGATTAACAGCGCCCTTTTCAACCATTGGTCTGAATACTTTTACAATGTCGTAAAAATAGCCTGTTGGTCTGTGAATAACATATGAAAGGCCGCTGTCTTTGAGCTTTTGCTCGAAAAGATATTTTGCATGTACCATAGGTACTTTTTCAGGGGCCTGATCTGCTCTTATTACTGAAATATATGTAAAATGCTTAACTCCTGCTTTTTTTGCTTCATTTAAAATATTGAGGTTTCCCTGATAATCGATATCATAGTTGGAAATTGTAGCAGATCCCTTTGTAAGACCCACTGTTGTAATGACTGCATCTGCGCTATCGCATGTGCCCGAAAGTGTTTCAGGTTTTGTTACATCTACCTTTGTAAAAGAATATTTGCCATTAAGCTCAATATCTCTCTGCATCATATCAAGTGCAACAACTTCATGCCCTTCCTTTAACAGAGCTTTGAATATATCTGCGCCCAAATTTCCATAAGCGCCTGCAAGTACAACCTTCATTTTTATCTCCTCCACGTCATGTATTATTTTTTCTTCTTTTCCTGAGCACGCTTGTCGTTGATTATCTTCATGTGCTCCTCAGTTACTAATTCAACATTATTTTCTCTAGCCCACTCAACGCAGCCTTTAAGCGCAGCAGGTAGAAAAACTCTGGGCACTCCCAAAAGGCATTTAAGCGCATCATCAGTAAACTTTACCTTGTCATCTGCTCTTTCTGCAGCGTAGCGAACAGAAGCAAGTGATGCTTCACGGACCTGTAAAAGCTCCGCTCTCATTCTTCTCTTTCTGTGGAACCAGAAATTCTTGGAATCCCTGTAGCCATAATCCACAGGTAGTGGTGGAAAATCCCTTGCTGTGACGCCATTGATGATGGCATCACGGTATCTCTTTTTCATAAGGATCTTGTCAATTCTTAAGATGAAGTGGGCACCGAACTTACTGGTTATGCCATTAAAATCATGATATGGACCTTCATAACCTTCAAGCTGACCGGGAGCATCGTTTGAAGCTCCATCAAGATCTCTCATCCATGTGCACTCGATTACTTCTATGGCATCTGTCATAACCATCGGACGCACTTCTTTAGGATTTTCTTCCTGAATAAGACTCTTTTCCAATTTGAAATTACACTTTGGCATCTTCTCAGATGGCTTGTCACCAGGCCATGAAAGCTTAACTGCCTCGTGAAAATTCTTGGGATTATCATCGATAAAGTTGATAGCACACTTACCGGTACGCAGAATGTTCTGGGCTGTGTTAGATGAATTACGGCAATTAAGAAGCATTGCATAATAATCCTTACCGGCTACATAATATGGCTGAATCAGGGAATACGGTCCCAGATTAGTTGATCCGTCTTCGCACAAAGTGCTGATAAGAACAGTAGGCATCGGAAAAAACAGTGATGTCTGATAAAAATTGTCTACGATTCGCAAGTTTTCAAAGCTACTCATTTCATACCCTCCGCTTTTGTAATATATAACTAAAAAAGCGCTTCCCCATCTTTGCGCCTTTCTAATTTAAAAGAATTCTAAAAATTCCGGCCTGCTTCTCAAATGGAACATCCTCAAGTGTCCAAAAAAGCAACGACTCTGCGATATGCCCTGCCATAAAATCCGGATCATCATATTTTTCCCCTGTACAAACAGGCATTATAATTCCCGCAAGAACTCCTCGCAGTTGTGCATGCCTTTCAGTAAAAACTGCTGAATAGACCGATGCAGCATCTTTATCTTTAAAAAGGAAACTGTATTTATCTATAAAGACCTTGAGATAATCATGGATTCCCTCAATAAAAATAAGAGCATCCGAAGTGTCCAGCTTTTTCATCTGCAGAGTACAGGCTATCCAGTCTTCAAGCATGAATGAAGATATCAGCATGTCTTTTGACTGAAAATAATTGTACATTGTTCCAACACCAATACCGCATGCTGTAGCCACAGAGCGGATTGTTGTCTTCGAATAGCCATTTTCAAAAAGCTGTCTTTTTGCCTCAGCTATTATTTGTTCTTTGAGGTTTTCTATAATCTTTGGCATACTTATTATTCCTGTGTTAAAAAAGTCAAATATAGCAAATTATGCTATGGGTTATTTTTTATGAACATGTTCGTTTAAATAATAACAATCTATAATATAAAAATCAATATCACGCTAAAAATACGATTATTTTCGGAGATGTCAACAAATTCCATGTGCTCTTTTTGGTAGAAATTAAAAGAGAGGCCATAACGACCTCTCTTTATCACTTAAAACTCTCCATGGTTTTTGCGAACTCTGACATGTATTTTTCATTATCAATCTCAGATAGTTTTCCTCTTTTTTCAAAACACTAAATTTCACTATCATTATCGGTTTATTATTATGCTACAATATGTTTTATGAATACGCAAAACATAAATCCAATAACTAAACTTGATTACCCGGATCCTGATGTTATCTACGTTGACGGTGCCTACTATATGGTCAGCACCACAATGTATTTCATGCCCGGCTGTGAAATTTTAAGGTCCTATGACCTTGTGAACTGGGAACACGCCTGTTATGTCTTATACAGACTTGACAGCACTCCTGCCCAGAAGCTTTTTGGAAAAGAAAATATCTACGGCCAGGGAATGTGGGCTGCAAGCCTCCGCTACAATAAAGGCTTATTCTACATTTGCTTTGTTGCCAACGACACCCATAAAACCTATATTTTCACTTCTGCTTCAATTGAAGGTCCTTGGGAGAAGTATACTCTCGAAGGTTTCTATCACGATAATTCCATTCTTTTCGATGATGATGGCAGGGTTTATATCGTGTATGGCAATAAGAATATCTTCATAAAAAAGCTCGCAATTTCAGGAGAAAGGCTTTCAGATTCTGATACACACGATACAGAAAAACTGATAATATCAGATGCCGATGACGCATATCTTGGCTATGAGGGTTCTCATTTTTACAAGATAAATGGAAAATACTATATTTTACTGATTCACATTCCAAAATCAACAGGGAAGCGCACTGAAAGCTGCTTTATTTCAGATTCGCCTTTTGGTCCCTACACCGGAAAAGATGTCTGTGATGATGACAGAAACTACCGCTCCTCAGGCGTAGCCCAGGGCGGAATAATTAAGACTCCAAATGGTAAATGGTATGGAATGCTCTTTCAGGACAGCGGTGCTGTAGGCAGAATACCTATACTTATGCCTGTGACCTGGGATGGAGATTATCCGGTCTTTGGAGATAACGGCCACATCCCTGAGTCTTTTGACATTGAAGATTTGAAACCGGGCCACTGCTATAACCCGCTTGTTTCAAGCGATGACTTTAAGACTGAGTATTCTCTTCAGGGAAATTCTTCATTTGGTTTTAAGCCATGCTGGCAATTTAACCATGAACCTGACTTATCACTCATAAAAAGAAATCTTACAGATGGAACAGTTACTATAACAACTGATAAGCTATCATCCAACCTGATGCAGGCTAAAAATACACTGACTCAGAGAACTCTTTTCCCGGGCTGTAGCAGCACGGTCATCGTCAATGGTTCAGAGCTGAAAGATGGTGACTACGCCGGTCTTTGCGTTTTGGAAAGCTGTTATGGCTTCATAGCTATAACAAAGCGCCATGATTCATACTATCTTGTCATGGGCAAAAGAGATATCATCACAGGTGGTATTTTGGGCGAGCGCCACGATGACGAGCCTTTTGATGAAATGGAATGCATCAGAATTGAAGATTCTGTAGTCAGATTGCAATCGCATGTTGAATTTAGAGATGACACCGCAGAATTTAGCTACTACGAAAAAATAAGTGATACCTCGCCTAAAAAGCTCGGTATCACTCATAAATTACAGTTCAAGCTTGACCATTTTACCGGTGCAAGATTTGGCCTGTTCATATACAGCACCAAATCCTTTGGTGGAAGTGCTTCTTTTTCAGATTTTAAATATCAGGCATAAATATTATGACTGTCATAAAAAATGTGAGCTATCTTCTCAATGATAGATAACTTCAAGAGAAGGCTCTTTTACTGGGTTCGTCAGCGCAGCGTTGCCGCTAACCGGCTTAAACTCTGCTGACGGATCCAAAGCATCGCTCTTATAAAGAGGTATCCCTTCTCCAGCCATAAATGCCTCTACATACTCTTCAATAGTCCTTATGGGATGCTCAAATCCCATTCCACCCATATTCTTTAATCCAAAATTGTGAATATCAGAGCCCGCAGCCATTCTCATATTGTTCTCCACTGCATACTGATATCCAAGAGCATTCTGGTAGTCCGGGTTTGATGCGTTGTAAACCTCAGCACCGTCGCAGACATTTTTTGTAAGGTGTATAGCCTTTAAGTAATCTCTTTCTCTGTAGGGATGCGCATGGATCATTATCGCCCCCGCTTCATGAACTGTCTTATAGACTTCGTATCTGTCTTTTTCCATTATGTCAGGGTTTTCTAAGAGCCAGTTTTTATCCACTCCATAAAGAAGGTATTCATCCCCTTCAAAGTTATACTCTATTCCAAAAAGTACAACGAAATCATCGCCTGCAACTGCCCTTGCATGCTCATACCCCTTGCAGTACAATTCAACTCTTTTCTCCCACGGAAGATCTTTGGGTACAGCGCTGTTTCCATTAAAAAAGTGATCTGTAACAATGATACCGCTGTAGCCAAGTTTTTTCATGTAGTCAATATAATTGACTCCCGGCGTAGATGAGCAGGCACTTCCCTCGATAGTGTGTAAATGTGTTTCAAAAATATACATGATTAATTCCCCAAAAAATATTTTCTTTTCAAAAATAACCCTTTAAGATTATAATATAGCTTCACGTTAATTTGGGAGGAAAAAGATATGAAATCACCGGCAGAAATTGCTACAAGATATGAGGCTGCAGGATCAGCCAAATCATCCGCACCCTTTGGAAAAACTCTTTTACTTGGAATAATGGCAGGAGCATTTATTGCACTTGGCGGACTTGGAAGCCAGATTGCTTCCTGTTTTGCTTCTGACCCATCATCTGCAAGAATGATCAGTTCAGTTGTATTCCCTATAGGTCTTTTCATGGTACTTATTGGTGGTGCCGAACTCTTTACAGGAAACTGTCTTATAACAATCCCTGTTCTTTCAGGTAAAGCCAAACTTTCAGGAATGCTCAAAAACTGGGTAATCGTTTATTTCGGAAACATGATTGGAGGCTTTATCATAGCGGCTCTTGCTACTTTCAGTCACATTTACTCTTTTGGTGACAATGCACTGGCTATGTCAGTCGTAAATACAGCCATTACAAAGTCGAACATCAGCTTCACAGATGGCCTCCTACGAGGAATCCTCTGTAACGTTTTAGTCTGCATGGCAGTATGGTGCTCATTTGCAGCTGATGAACTTGCAGGAAAGGTATTTGCTCTCTGGCTTCCGGTAATGCTCTTTATTATCTGCGGATTTGAGCACTGCGTAGCCAACATGTACTTCATTCCGGCCGGGCTTCTCACATCAGCCTTTTACGGTATTTCCGGTGATGGTCTATCGCTTGCAGGTTTCTTTATAACAAACCTCATTCCTGTAACCATCGGAAACATCATAGGTGGCGGCCTCTGCGTCGGAGCAGTATACTACGCTGCCTACCTCAAAAAATAATAGCCATAATACCATTTGCTATGCATTCTTGAATCAACAATTCAAGAATGCATCAACCAAGCCAATTTAAATCGACTTCGTCGATGAGGCTTGGTTGACTCTTAACTCATATTCTCACGAAATCCGCAGTATATGCGGATTTCTGGAATTTAGTTCAAGAAGTCATCATTAACTGAATGGTATCTGATACCCTAAAAAAGCACCTGCATTATGCAAGTGCTTTTTTTATAATCAATACGCTCCGTCCTGGCCGAAGATGGCTGGGAACGTACGAAATATAAGCTCTATATCTTTTGCTATGCTCATGTCCTCAATGTACCTAAGATCAAGTTCTACCCACTTATCCCATTTGATCTTTGCTCTGCCACACACCTGCCAGTAACAGGTAAGTCCTGGCTTTACAATGGTTCTCTGCTTTTCATACGCGTTACATTCTTCCATTTGGGTAGTAAGTATTGGTCTTGGTCCTACAATACTCATATCGCCTTTGATAACATTGAAAAGCTGAGGCAGTTCATCTATGGAATATCGTCTGATAAACTTGCCAACATGAGTAACTCTTGGGTCATTTTTTATCTTGAACGCATGTCCTGTCTGCTCGTTCTGTGACTGCATCCTTTCAAACTGGGATTCAGCGTTTTTGTACATGCTTCTGAACTTGTAAATCTTAAAACTTTTCATATCTTTGCCAGCTCTTTGCTGGGTAAAGAAAACAGGTCCGCCATCTTCAAGAAAAATGGCAATCGCCGTCAATATAAACACTGGAGAGAGGATAATCAACGCAACGCTGGATGCGACTATATCAAACACCCTCTTTATCCATTTATAAATGTTGGGCTTATGATCATAGATTTCCTGAAAATTAAGCTCAATTATCTTTTTACCAGCCAAAACCCGTTCTACTCTTACCGGTACCGTTAAAGCTTTTGCCATGTATTAGCCCCCTCATAGGTCGAAAAATAACAGCTTTTCTTTAGTATCAATTTGTCGCGTAAGCAAGAACCGGAACTCTTATAAATGCTATCGTGCCATGTCTTGTCATATTAACAACGACATGGTCCTTTCTTGTCTCAACAACAGGAAGTTGTATCCATTTGCTTCCCTGAAGCTGATAAACTGCGATATTGTCTCCTTCATTTACTCCACTTACATAGAAGTTAACCTTCGCTGTCTTAAATGCAGCTCCGGGAGAACTTGTATTTACAATGCCGAGAAGTTCTCCACCAAGACCAGCTGAGAAGCCGCTAGCTGCTGTAACCTGCCCACCTTCAGCAGGAGTAAGAACAAATGTCACATTGCTCTTTCCGCCGTTGATTTCAACGTGTCCACCCTGTCCAACAATTGTTGATCCGTAGCCGACAATATTATTTCTCTTATAAAAATCATTTGCATTTGAAGAACTTCCTCCACCTGAGCTGCCAGAACCACCGGATGACCCTGAGCTCTTTCCGCCACCTGCATAGATAGCATTGGTAAGATTCTGAACTTCAGTTGTAAGCTTGGCAAGCTGAGCTGTATTTACGTATAGTTCTTCTTCATACTCTGTAAGCTTTTTTTCATACTCAGCCATCTCGTTATTCAGCTCTTGTATTTTTTGGGTATTAGTACTCTGACTGCTCTCAAGCTTTTTTTCATACTCAGCCATCTTGTTATACAGCTCTTGTATTTTTTGGGTATTAGTACTCTCACTGCTCTCAAGCTTTTTTTCATACTCAGCCATCTTGTTATTCAGCTCTTGTATTTTTTGGGTATTAGTACTCTCACTGCTCTCAAGCTTTGCAATCTCCTCCTTGAGACTCAGGATCTTTTCCTGCGTGGTTACTACATTTTCTCGCAATGTAGCAACACTTTCACGAAGAGTTGTTATCTCCTTTTTTGAGCTGCTTTCACTGTCCTTTATAGCTTTTTCAAGGGTCGACTGCATCTCTTCAATCTGCTCCATCAGGTCATCTGTAGTAACACTATTTGATCCCGTACTATTAGTACTGTCTGCTGCACATACATTTAATGATGAGCCTGCAAGCAAGACACCTGCAACTGTGAGAGCAAGAATTCTCTTCATAATAATTTGCCTCCATACACTTTCACACAAAACACACCTTAGCTATCTTTATCCAACATGAAACGCGCCTTTTACGGCTCTTTTGCCAACTCATGGATTACTCCAACCTATTAAGGAAAAGTCCTCTTCCGGATTTCCCCAGTCAACTTCCCGATCAATCTTACCTGCCGCATCTCCTATCAGACATCCGATCACCACAATCTGTCTGTCGCTATCGTCCGATGTAAATGTCAAAAGAAAATGACTTGGTTCAAGGCCTGTTTCCCATCCGGGTCTTATGTTTTTGCTCATAGTTCTTCCGGAATAAATCTCATCAATGAACTGCTGGCAGCCTGACGCATAGGAAAAATCGTACTGTTCCAAGAGCCTTGTGTTTTCTCTGGTATAAGCCGCAATAATATAATAAATCAGGGAATTTCCTTCCATATATACATGTATGTACTGCTGATCTTCAAAATAACTTCTGTCAAGGAATTTGCTCAGTTCCTCTGTTGGTACTCCATGGACTACTTCGTTAAAATCACACATATCAGACATATTGGCAGCTTCTATATAATAGCTCCCAGCGGCATCAGGCTCTTTAGCCACATTATGAGTGGCATAGAAACTGTCATCACCATCAGCATTCTGAAGAAGTGGTCCATTGATCGAAGTCCCGGGAACATAAATCCACGCAAAGATGTCTCTGTTGTCATTTTTTAGTTTTGCTAAATCTATGAGTGGTCCGCCGTTCTCTGAAGTACCGACAATTTCCCTGTTTTGCCCACACCCTGTTACTATCAGCAAAAAAAGCAATGCCAAAAAAAGACTTTTAACAGCTTTCCTGTATATATCAATATATCGTCTAGTTTTATTCATTAATTTAGCCCGCTACATCAATTTTTTCATAAAAAATGTCTATTATCGTTTTATAAAGATCATCATCATCTACATAAAACTCTTCGAACTTTCCATTTTTCACGTTTTCACCTTTTATAGTAATAATGTCATCAGAACTAAAGCTAAATGAAGAGATATATGGTGCCAGATAGCTTATCTCATCTGCAGTTATATTGGTCACCATTTTGTTGTTTATAGCCGAAAAGAGCTCCACCGCCGCATTGTTATTCTCCTTGGTTGTCTCTCTTGCAGCATCTATAAATCCCTTAAGATACTGTCTCTGTCTCTCAAGTCTATTCTCATTTGAGCCAAAAACATGTACATCTCTGGCTTTAACATAGTAAAAAGCGCTATCTCCTACCAGATGGACCTGTGCTCCCTCTTTCAGCGATTTATCCCATTTGGTAAGGTCCTCCAAAACAGTTACATCAACACCTCCAACCTGATCATTTATTATCGGGATGGCGCTCATATTAATAGCCGCATAGCCATGAATCGGAAGCTGGTAAAACATATTTGAAACAGCTTTGACCTGATAACCACAGCTCTCTTCCATACCATTTCCAAAGCCATGCTGTGTTGCAATCTGTGCTATAACAGTTGTCATGTATCTTCCATATTCATCGTAAACATCTACGTCGGTCATGCTGTTTCTATTAATTCCAATTACTTTTATTGACTTATCACGTGGATTCAGTACCAAAAGAAACAACGCATCTGCCTGCCCTCCATCAGTTCCTTCTTCAACCTTTACAACTGTTTCATCATCTTTATCAATTCCCATTATCAAAAAAGTTGTAATATCATCATTGTAATCGTAGACATTTCCATTGTATTGAACCCAGTCATCTTCCCAATAAGTACCTGTGTTTTCATATGCAGACATATCCATCTGCGTCATCATAGGTGTTGATGTCGCAGATTTAGAAACAAGATTTGATTTTCCAAGTATTCTCATTACTTCAAATCCGGCAAATCCGAGAGTCGTTACCGTCATCAGAACTGCCCAGATTATGATAAAAACCTTACCTGCTCCTCGCATTTCAATCGCTCCTAGTTGCCACTTTCTGTTGATATGCCCTCTGTTGAAACTCCCTCACTGCTTTCTTGGTCTGCCTCACTTTCGACATTAAGCCCCATATTACTAAAAAGACTATCCTCCATAACTTCCACGGTATCTCCATTATTTTCCATATCTTTTATATCCGCCGGAAATACTCTGGACTGTTTTGTCACATTTCCGCTATAATCTGCAACAGCGTAGTATACAACCGCTGTACCGGCTTCCCTGTTCAAAACTACTTTTTCCACAACGATTCTATCAGTAAGGTCTCCATCAACGGAATCATACGCATTTATTCCAACAAGCAGATCCTTATCTTCAGTCGATGAATCGTAAGTCAGATTAAGAGCCGAAAACCTGAACTCAGGTGCTATCCTGTCACTTCTTCCGTAGGCAAGCACAATAAGCGCTATCAGCACCCCACTCAATATGGTAAAAAGTATTCCTAAAATGTTTCCTTTCACCTGCTCCTCCAATAAAAATCAGTCTTTTCTGGTAACACCGGCAAGATAATTCAGTTCCTCAAGATCATCATCGTCAGGTGGCGATGGCTCTGCCGGCTTAGGCCTTGGCTGGTTTTCAGCTGTATCCTCGCCGTATTTTCCGTAGTACTTGCCATAATACTTACCATAATACTTGCCATAATAATTCCCATAATGGCCATAATAGCCTTTTCCGGAAATATCAACTTTATTAAGTACAACTCCCAGAATCTTAGCTCCTGCTTTATCCAGCTGATCTTTTACCCTCTGAACAAATCTATAGCTTATTGAATTGCTCTCAATTACCATCACTGTGCCGTCACACAGTTTTGACACAACGGCCGCGTCAATAACACTTCCAAGAGGCGGAGTGTCTATTATCACGTAGTCAAAGACCTGTTTCATGTTTTCAAGTACTTTCTCAAAAATCTTTCCCCCAAGAAGTTCACTTGGATTGGGTGGTACAGGTCCACTAAATACAACATAAAGATTTGGCGTATCCGTCTCACAGATAACACTCGAAAGTCTCTCTCTTCCTACAAGACAGTGGGTAAGTCCAAGTCTGACTGATCCTGTTCTGTACCTTCCGACAAGTACTGACTTTCTCATATCTGCATCTACAAGAATTGTCTTTTTTCCAGCCTCTGCGAAAGCTCTTGCAAGAGCCATGGCAACAGTTGTTTTCCCTTCACCGGGCGTACAGCTTGTCACAGAAATGATTCTCACATTCTGACCACTGAACTCAATGTTGCTTCGCAAGGTCTTGTATGCTTCTTTTATCTGATAATTGTTTTCTGACTGGCTAAAATGAAGCTTCGCGCTCTGCATATAACCCCCAATTTATTTTTTCTTGGCGTTCTTCTTTGCCTTTTTCTTATCCTGTTCCTCAACTGTCAAAGGAACCAGTGCCAATGTGCTAAGACCAAGATATCTTTCCACATCATCGTTACTCTTTATTGTGTCATCCAAAAGGTACCCAAGTATTACAAAAAAGGCCATGATCACAGCTCCGATAAATCCGGAAAAAGCAGCCCATTTTCCCACACTTGGACTTGCCTTTTCAGTAGGAACATTGGCAGTTTCCGCCACATTGATAGCGTCAATATCCATAACGTTTGTGATATGTTCACTTGCGACCTCGCGGATACAGTTTGCAATCTTCATGGCCATCAATGGATCTTCATCTTTGACTGTAATAGCAACAATTCTGGTATCAGATGGAGTATCTACCCTCAAAACATCCGCCAGATCCTTATAGTCCATTTCAATAAGATTAAGCCTCTGTATAACCTCTTCTAAAACATATCTGCTCTTAATAAGCTCTGCATAGTCCTGAGTGAGCTGCGTAGATATCTGCACGTCCGAATATGTAACTGTTTGATTTTCTTCTTTGTTAAGTATGTAAATCTTAGTTGTGGACTCATAAATAGGATGCAGCACAAATTTACTTACAAACAATCCCGCTAGGGCAAAAAATATCCCCGAGCTTATGATTAAAAACGCTCTTCCTAAAAGGATTGCAAACAGTTCCCCAAGATTAATTTCAATAATGTCATCTCTTTTGTTCACACTAAATCTCCCTGACGCTAATTATCAGTTGCGAAGTTTAGATCATCTTATTTTCAAGTACTCTTACAGGATTTTCCCAAAATATCTTTTGTCCATATTCAGCACCTATTTTTTTATCTACATAATTCCTGCAATCTTGTAAAAGCGGCGCTCTTTTTTGGGTATCATGCGCATCGGATGCAACAAAATGAACAAGGTGTTTTTTTAATAGTTTCTTCGTAAAATGAGCAATTCCAAAACCATATTTTCCCATTACGCTTGATGCATTTACCTGTATATAACATCCCATACTTATAAGTTCTTCTATATAAGAAGGGTGCGATACTATTTCACTATATCTTTCTACATGGGCAATAATGGGAATATACCCTGCCCCCAAAATCTGATATATGGCATTATGAATTGCTTTATAGGGATTGGTTGGATGAAACTCAACAAGTACATAATCTGATCCAGCCAGGGTACATATCTTCCCCTCTTCAAGCTCTTCAAAGGCCGTTTCACTGTAGTATATTTCGTTTCCGGAATAAAGATTTATCCTTAAGCCAATTTCTTTAGCCTGACTTTTTAGAGATTCTTTGTAAGCTTCATTATGTGCAGGGCTTACATTGTGATGCATAGGTTTGTGATGCGGTGTCAGGATCATGGCTTCAATGCCGTCTTTTTCTGCTATCTGCAACATTTTAAGACTCGTTTCCATATCAGGCGAACCATCATCAACTCCTGGCATTACATGACAATGAATATCAATACAAGTCTGCATTTAACATCTACCTTTTTAGCTGTAGTATACTAAAAAATATCACACGATTTCGTTTGGCCGTACAATTATATATGATATTTCAAATCAATTATACACCTTTATTTTCAGGCGTATCAACATAAGGGGGTAATTTATAAAATTTTAACCAATCTGTTGAACATCCAAAAAATGCTTATTCTTGATGATGAATTTTCTTGATGATAAACTGTAAAATGCAATATGGATAGCATCCAAGATTACAGTATGAACGAGCAAAGGAGAACAATCATGATTCCACAGGATCCCGTAATGCTACTTAGTTTTATCAACATGAAACTCAGAGATGAATATGGAAATCTCGAAGCGCTTTCTGAAGGCCTTGATATTTCAAATGATGAATTACAAGAAATAGTATCCAAGCTAAATGCTATCGGTTACACATATGATAAAGCCAATAATAAATTTTCATAACAGCATTTGACATTATCATTTTCTGTGTTATAGTTGTAATAGAACAACAATAACAATTATACATAAAGCCTTTTATGAGGAGGGAACTTTATGAATATACAGAAATTTACACAAAAATCTATCGAAGCTGTCAATGGCTGTGAAAAAGTAGCTATTGAATACGGCAATCAGGAAATCGAACAGGAACACCTTCTCTATTCTCTTATGACTATCGAGGACAGTCTTATATCCAAACTCATAGAAAAAATGGGTATTGATAGGGAAGCTTTCTTAAACCGCATTATTTCAGCCATTGAAAAAAGGACAAAGGTTTCCGGCGGTCAGCCTTATATTGGAGCTGATTTAAATAAAGCTCTTTTGTCTGCTGAGGATGAGGCAAAGGCTCTTGGAGATCAGTATGTATCTGTCGAGCATCTGTTCATGTCACTTATAAAGAAACCAAACAGAGAGGTAAAAGAGATACTCAGAGAGTTTGGCATTGACAGGAACAGATTCCTCCAGGTTCTTTCAGAGGTAAGGGGCAACAGAAATGTCACAACCGATAACCCGGAAGCTACCTATGATACCTTAAGCAAATACGGAACCGAGCTTGTGGAAAAAGCCAAAAAGCAAAAGCTTGACCCTGTAATTGGAAGAGATACCGAGATCAGAAACGTTATAAGGATTCTTTCCAGAAAGAGTAAAAACAACCCTGTTCTTATCGGTGAACCCGGTGTTGGTAAAACTGCTGTTGTAGAGGCTCTTGCCCAGCGAATCGCAAGCGGTGATGTGCCATCTGCTCTTAAAGATAAAAAAATCTTTTCACTGGATATGGGTGCACTGGTGGCAGGTGCCAAGTATCGAGGTGAATTTGAGGAAAGATTAAAAGCAGTTCTTGAGGATGTCAAGGCTTCAGATGGCGATATAATTCTTTTCATAGATGAGCTTCATCTCATTGTAGGTGCCGGCAAAACAGATGGTGCCATGGATGCAGGTAATATGCTCAAACCTATGCTTGCCAGAGGCGAGCTCCACTGCATCGGTGCTACTACTCTCAATGAGTACAGACAATACATCGAAAAGGATGCCGCTCTTGAGAGACGTTTCCAGCCTGTTATGGTTGAAGAGCCTACAGTTGAAGACACCATCAGCATCCTTCGTGGATTAAAAGAAAGATATGAAGTATTCCACGGTGTTAAGATCATGGACAGTGCTCTCGTAAGTGCTGCTGTTCTTTCTAACAGATATATTTCCGACAGATTTCTTCCTGACAAGGCAATTGACCTTGTGGATGAAGCCTGTGCACTTATTAAAACGGAAATGGATTCAATGCCCGCTGAGCTCGATGAACTCAATCGTAAGATCATGCAGATGCAGATTGAGGAGGCAGCTCTGAAAAAGGAAGATGATTCTTTGAGCAAGGAAAGGCTCTCTAACCTACAAAAAGAGCTGGCTGAACTAAAAGAAGACTTTAATACCAGAAAAGCTCAGTGGTCCAATGAAAAAGAAGCTGTTGATAAGCTTGCAGCAATGCGTGAGCAGATCGATACCATCAATTCTGAAATAGCCATTGCCCAGAGGGACGGAGACTATGAAAAGGCTGGTGAACTTCAGTATGGAAAACTCCCTGCTCTTAAGAAGCAGCTTGAAGAGGCTGAAGAAAAAGCCAAAGAAAAAGAGGCCGATGGTGCCCTTGTACATGAGAAAGTATCTGAGGATGAAATTGCCGGGATAATCAGCAGATGGACAGGCATTCCTGTAAACAAACTGACAGAAAGTGAAAGGAACAAAACTCTCCATCTTCCTGATGAACTTCATCAGAGAGTAATTGGCCAGGATGACGCTGTTGTAAAAGTATCCGAGGCCATTATGAGATCCAAGGCAGGTATCAAGGATCCTAGTAAGCCAATTGGTTCATTCCTCTTCCTTGGTCCTACAGGTGTTGGTAAGACAGAACTTGCCAAGAGTCTTGCGCAGGCATTGTTTGATGATGAAAACAACATGGTCAGAATTGACATGAGTGAATACATGGAAAAATATAGTGTGTCCAGGCTTATAGGAGCGCCTCCAGGATATGTAGGTTATGAAGAAGGCGGTCAGCTTACAGAGGCAGTTCGTAGAAAACCTTATGCTGTAGTTCTTTTTGATGAAATAGAAAAAGCTCACCCTGATGTATTCAATATTCTTCTTCAGGTACTTGATGACGGCAGAATCACAGACTCACAGGGAAGAACTGTTGATTTCAAGAACACAATCCTGATAATGACTTCAAATATCGGAGCTTCATATCTGCTTGATGGTATCAGAGATGACGGTTCAATAAGTGAAGATGCTGAAAAGGCCACAATGGAAGATTTGCGTTCTCACTTTAGACCCGAGTTTTTGAACAGACTTGATGAAATAATAATGTTCAAGCCTCTCACCAAGGATAACATAGGCGGTATCGTTGATCTTGTAATTGATGACCTTAATAAGCGCCTGTCAGACAGAGAGATAAGCATAAATCTTACTCCCGCAGCCAAAGAGTACGTTATCGATAACGCTTATGATCCAATATATGGTGCAAGACCACTTAAGAGATATATTCAAAAATATGTAGAGACACTTTCTGCCAAGATCATTCTTGAAGATAGAGTTAAGCCACACGATACAATTAGTTTTGATGTTGAAAACGGAGAACTTGTTGCAACTGCCATGACTATATGATCAAATTTTCAGCACATGTCATGCTATTAATAAAATTGCGTGTACAATTTATCGCTTGTGCAATATTACTAAATTAAAGTGGCAAAACATGTTAGTTATTTAAAACAGTATATAAATTTTTTATAAACAAAAAATAAATATTGCATTAAGCAAACTGATATTTTATAATCCTCACTAGTTTAAAATTTAACATTTGGCAAAGCAGGCGAAAGCCTGCGGCGCAAAGCTATAGGGACTTTAAAATGTCAGCCAGTTGTGCCTTTATAAGGGTTTATTTTTGAGCATGGGACATTTTGTCCCATGCTTTTTTATATCAAAAGAAAAAAAGATTTTCAAATGATATAGCGCTCTTGACTGCTTTTTGTCAGTCGTTTTATGAAAGGGGAAAAAATGGACAAGAAAAACAAAAACATGGTACGTGGTATTATCCTTATCGCATCCGTACTCGCACTCCTGATGTCATTCTGCGTCGGAGTAATTGGATTCAGACACATTCAAAAAGCTTATCTCGCATCTTTTTCAGAAGGATTACATGCAGCTGCGGTTCTCCTTGATGATGAAGTTTCCAATCAGTTTGCAGGTGATTGGTCTTTATCAGCTGATGGTCAGCTTATGAAGGGTGATGTTGCAGTTCACGACATTTATCAGGGACAGCTTGATTCGCTCCATGAGAAAACCGGTATGCACTATACATTATTCTATGGTGATACACGCTTCGTTACATCACTTACAGACGCTACAACAGGTCAGCGTATGGAGGGCACAAAGGCTTCTGAAGCAGTAATCAGTGAAGTTCTTAATGGCGGTAACGAATATCTTGCTTCTAATTTCGAAATAGCCGGTCAGGATTGGTATGCATATTATCTTCCACTTAAGAATGCTGATGGTTCTGTAGTTGGTATGGTTTTTGCAGGTCGCGACACTTCTATTGTGACAGCCAACATGAATGCAGCTCTTAGATCAATCATATTTACATTTGTAGGGTTCTTTTTATTTAACTTCTGCGTAGCAAGGGTTCTTATCACCGCAACTACAAAGGCAATCCGTGATATAGTAGATGGTCTTAAAAACCTCCAAGATGGTGACCTTAACTTCTATATCAATGACCGTACATTTAAACGTAAAGATGAGCTTGGTGTAATTGCAGAAAGCTCTGCTATGGTCCGTGACAAGTTACAGGACGTTATCAGCGCAACAAAAAAACTTTCAGAAGACGTTACAAATTCAGGTATGAAGCTTGCTACTTCTGCTGAATCGGCATCTAACGTCGCTGAGCAGATCACAGCTGCTGTTGAAGATATCAGCCGTGGCGCTGCATCTCAGGCTGAGAGTATGGAAAGTTCAGTAGCAAACACAAACCAGATGGGTGATAGTATCGACGAAATCACAGGAAGAGTTGAAAATCTCTCAAATGCAGCAAGTGAAATGATGTCAGGTGCTCAGAGAACTGTTAATACACTTAGCACTCTCATGGACAAAAATATTGATGTAATGAGTTCTATGCAGGAAATCAACACTCAGATACGCACAACCAATGATTCAGTAAAGAACATTGCAGAAGCTTCAAACATGATCACAGCCATAGCTGAACAGACACATCTTCTTTCACTCAATGCTTCAATCGAAGCTGCAAGAGCCGGAGAATATGGTAAGGGATTCTCAGTAGTTGCTACAGAAATAGGTAACCTTTCACAGCAGTCAAAAGATGCCGCTGTTTCAATCAAGGAAATAGTAGAAAATCTTGTTGCAGAGTCACAGAAGAACGTTGAAATTATTGAAGAGCTTGGAAAGAGCATGCAGGAGCAGAATACTCAGCTCAATACTACAAAAGATGATATGGATGCAGTTGTAGAAAACGTCAACAATGTAGACAATTCTACAAAGGTAATATCCAAGAAAATTCATCTTCTTAATGAACTTAAGGCAGGATTTTCAGATATCATTACAGAGCTTTCTGCTATATCTCAGCAGAATGCTGCTTCCACACAAGAGACAAATGCTTCTATGGAAGAGCTAAACGCTACATTCTCTCTTATAAGTGGTGCAGCCAATGATCTTCGTGACATGGCAGAAACTCTCAACGAAAAAATGGCCTTCTTCACATTGGAAGAAATGCCCTCATAATCCATGCATTCTTGAATCAACAATTCAAGAATGCATCAACCAAGCCAATTTAAATCGACTTCGTCGATGAGGCTTGGTTGACTCTTCACTCATATTCTCACGAAATCCGCAGTATATGCGGATTTCTGGAATTTAGTTCAAGATGTCATACTTTCTTGCGAGTGGCATAAAATCCAGAAGTGCCCATAACTTCGGATAGATCTCGGAGTATTCGCAAAGACACAGTAAATATAAAATAATGCGCCTTGTTTTCTTTCATGCTTATTCAAAACAGAAAACAAGGCTTTTATTTTATATTAACTGTCTCTATTGCTCATACTAAATCGCTCCATCCGAAGTTATGGGCACTTCTGGATTTATGGTTTACTACACATATAAAGAATAATTTTTTTGCAAGAACAGCAGATAAACTGTCAGTGCAGGCATAGTTATGTGAACGATTTATTTTGAAATGATGATAAATGGATATAAATAAACCCACAAAAGACTTGTGTTTTGAATAAGCATGAAACAAGGCTTTTGTGGGTGTTTTATGTCCAATTTATCACATTGAAAAATACCGAGTGAACAGAACTATGCCTGCACTGACAGTTTGACTGCGTCCTCTAACAAGATAGTATACTTTCCTGTGAGCGCATCAATATTCAATGCCCAGACGAGCTTCAATGCCCCCGTCGTAGGGATGCCTTATTTTCTTCATTTCTGTAATATAATCTGCATTATCAATAAAAAAGTCAGGTGCATTTCTACCTGTTAAAACAATTTCCATATAGGCAGGCTTGTTTAGTATCAAAGCTTCAAATCTGTCCTTATCAATAATCCCGTAATTGTATGGATAGGTAGCTTCATCCATTATAAGTACATCACACTGTCCTTTTTCTACTAAATTCTCTATGTTGTCAAGTATTCTGTTATGCTCAGTTGTAAAAGCAAGAACAGAATCAGGATCATCTTTTTTAAACCACCCTAAATTCTTGCTGCTTCTGATCACTTTAATATTCTCAAGTTCGTCAAAAGAATTTAATTCCGATGTTTGTCTTCCTTTCATGAACTGGGTG
Organism: Butyrivibrio proteoclasticus; assembly: GCF_900115735.1. Taxonomy (GTDB): domain Bacteria; phylum Bacillota; class Clostridia; order Lachnospirales; family Lachnospiraceae; genus Butyrivibrio; species Butyrivibrio proteoclasticus_B. Next base: position 56,136 of record NZ_FOXO01000008.1, on the reverse strand, counting down.
AATACAACTTTTTTGCCGGAACCTGCTGCCCTTATGGCAAGTCCTATAGATGCTGTAGTCTTTCCCTTTCCATCGCCGGTATAGAGGTGGATCAGGCCTTTTGCCCTCTTATCACCGTCTCCCATGTTTTCTCTCTTCTCTTTCGACAAATCTATTTTCACATCTGCATTATCTTTCAAAACTCTTGTAGCTCCGGCATACTCACTTGTCCTGTATACGCATTTTTCAGAACTGCAGCTACTACACTTGGAATGCTTTTCCTGCTGCTTTTCAAATAGTTGAGTCCTAAACACAACACTCTTTTTGGGAACAAGCACAAAGGCGTCATTATATCTTATTTTCTTTTGTCCAAGCTTTTTCATGGCTTCAGGAATACTTTCAAGCGGAAAGTCATCACTTCCTGCAAACTGATATCCTCCGGCATAAAGACCTGTGGACTCATGGAGTCTTTCATCTATTTTTTCATAGGCAAGTGATAAAAAATCCAGTCCCAGACAATCAACAATATAGGCTTCCTGAATATTTCCCTTTTCTAAAAGATTATTCTGAAACTCATCAATTGCTCTTCCAAGACTTGCTACTACAAGTGCAGACTTTTTTCCCTCTTCATCCTCTTCGATGATATGGTGAAAAATAGCATGAACTCTTGGAGCAATCTTCCTGTAAATTCTTATTATTTCTGCTTTTTCATTGTCATTAAAATGATATCGCCTGATGAAAGCATCAATGCAGCCCTCATCAAGCGATACCTCTATTGGTTCAAATGTCATTATTATTCCTCAATTTCCGGCATTACTTTTTATCTACATCCTCAACAACTGCTTCAACATCGACAGCATTCATCTCCTGATTAACTCTCTTTGCATACTTGGAGACTCTTGATATTGTCCACAGATTGGTGATTCCATCATAAACCAGGAATATTCCGATGATAGTCACCGCTATTTCTTTTGCATCCTTAGGATTAAACAAAAGAAATGCTCCCATACCGATAGTTCCTACGGCCAGGATCAAAGAAATCCACCAAAGCGAATATCTGTAGCTGACAAGAGAGATTGTCTGTCCCAGATTCATAAGTCCGCTAAGCAGGATAAATACACCAAAGAGCTTGGGGATAAAATCGGTAAATGTATCAGGCTTAAGGAAGATCCAAACGCCAATGGCTGCAATAATAACTCCCATTGCAAATCCGCCGGACATTACAATGCTGCGCTCTTTATGCAAAAAATAGCTGAATACAAATATTACACCTGCTATTACCAGCAGGATTGCCAACGCTCTCGCCATGATGAGAAGACTTGCCTCTGTCCAGAATATAAGAACAACACCTATAACAATCATCACGATGGCTTCAATCACGTAATTTAACTTCATTTTTTTAAGTGTTTCCATACTTCGCCTCCGAATATGCTATAATGTATTAACATTCACCTTAAATTTTAACTTAATCAATGATTATTGTTAAGCATCAATTACAAAGAATAGAGAGAATAGCATGGTTATTAAAAATGTAAATCTTGAAACAGTTTGTGGAATCACAAGCACACTACCAGACAACCCTTTCCCAGAGTTTGCCTTTGCAGGAAAGAGTAATGTAGGAAAGAGTTCCCTGATAAATGGCATTATGAATCGCAAAAACTATGCCAGAACTTCACAGGAGCCAGGAAAAACTCAGACAATCAACTACTACAATATAAACAACGAGTTCTACCTTGTAGACCTTCCGGGATACGGATTTGCTCGTGTTCCTGAAAAGGTTAAGGAACAGTGGGGAAAAATGATTGAGAACTATCTCCACACATCCAAGCAGCTCCTTAGAGTTTTCCTTCTTATCGATATCCGCCATGAGCCTTCGGCCAATGACGTTCAGATGTACAAATGGATCGTTCATCAAGGCTTTCAGCCGGTTATCATTGCAACCAAAGCTGATAAGATCAAACCTTCTCAGCGTGAGAAGCACCTGAATATGTTAAGAAACGGCCTTGGTCTTCCTGATGAAATTAAAATCTTCCCATATTCAGCATTATCCAAAGAAGGCAGACAGGAAATCTACGACTTCATGGATGAACTGCTCACGGAAGTATCTCCTTCAACCGAAGCCTAAAAAAGAAGCTGTGAAAAATGATCTCTCATTTCTCACAGCTTTTATTTTTTATTTAGCCTGTTTTAATTTCTTGCTGTCCTTGTGGACGATGAGTGGCTGGCTTGTGCCATCTACAGAAGCATCTGTGATAACGCACTCACTGATGGTGTCATCAGAAGGAATCTGATACATAACATCCATCATAGTCTTCTCCATAATGGAACGAAGTCCACGGGCTCCTGTTTCTCTCTCGTAAGCCATTTCAGCAATTCTCTGAACTGCTTCATCTTCGAATGTAAGTTTTACATCATCGAAGTCAAAGAGCTTCTGATACTGCTTAACAAGGGCATTCCTTGGTTTTGTAAGGATCTTGACCAAAGCTTCCTTAGAAAGACCTTCCAAAGTAACTGTGATCGGTACACGTCCAACAAACTCAGGAATAAGACCAAACTTTACAAGATCCTGAGGTGTTACCTCTTTAAGGACCTCTCCGATCTCTCTTTCTGACTTATCAGCAATCTCTGCATTGAATCCGATTGAATTTCTATCAAGTCTTGCCTCAACGATCTTATCAAGACCATCAAATGCACCACCGCAGATGAAGAGGATATTGCTTGTATCAATCTGGATAAGCTCCTGATGAGGATGCTTTCTTCCGCCCTGAGGTGGAACACTTGCAACAGTACCTTCTACGATTTTAAGAAGTGCCTGCTGTACACCTTCACCTGAAACATCTCTTGTTATAGATACGTTCTCACTCTTTTTAGTGATCTTATCAATCTCATCGATATAAACAATTCCGTACTGAGCTCTCTCAATATCGTAATCAGCATTCTGGATAAGTTTAAGAAGAATATTCTCAACGTCCTCACCAACATATCCTGCCTCAGTGAGAGTAGTAGCATCAGCGATAGCAAAAGGAACATTTATGATCTTGGCAAGTGTCTGTGCAAGATATGTCTTACCGGAACCTGTTGGTCCGATCATGATAATGTTACTCTTTTGAAGCTCAACTTCGTTTTTGTCCTCACTCTTAGGAGCAAGAACTCTCTTGTAGTGATTATAAACAGATACCGCTAAAACCTTTTTAGCTTCATCCTGTCCGATTACATACTCATCAAGAAAGTTTCTGATTTCAACCGGCTTAAGAAGATTGATGTTCTTCTCGCTGGCTGCGACAGGTTCGTCCTCGAACTCTTCCTCTATGATATCTGCGCATATCTCAACGCATTCATCACAAATATATACTCCTGCAGGTCCTGCTATTAACTTTTTTACCTGATCCTGTGTCTTGTTACAAAAAGAACACCTGATCTCTCCGGAATTTTTTCCTGCCATAACATCTCCTTTGATTACTTAGATTCCTTCTCTACAGGACGATTCTCAATGATTGAATCAATAAGACCGTAGTCAAGAGCTTCCTGAGCTGAAAGCCAGTTGTCACGCTCTGTATCTGCGCAAACCTGCTCATATGTCTTTCCTGTATTTTCTGCAAGCATTCTGTTCATCTTCTCTTTTGTTTTGAGGATGTGCTTTGCAGCAATCTCAATTTCTGTTGCCTGACCCTGTGTTCCGCCAAGTGGCTGATGGATCATTACTTCAGCATTAGGAAGTGCCATTCTCTTACCCTTTGCACCACCTGCTAGAAGGAATGCACCCATGCTGGCAGCCATACCAATACAGATCGTACTTACATCACACTTTATATAGTGCATTGTATCGTAGATAGCCATTCCGGAAGTGATCTCTCCTCCCGGGCTGTTAATGTACATGTGTATGTCCTTGTTAGGATCCTCTGCCTCAAGGAAAAGAAGCTGTGCAACAACAATACTTGCTGAAGTAGCATTAACTTCCTCACCAAGGAATACGATTCTTTCTTTTAAAAGTCTGGAGTAAATATCATAAGATCTCTCTCCACGGCTTGTTTGTTCAATGACATAAGGTATTAAACTCATTATCTGTCCTCCAAGCTTGCCTTATCAAAAAGCATTATTTACCACTAAACCTAAATAGTGTGGTCTGCACAGCTAAAAAACTATACACAACCACACTATATTATACGGCTAATTACTGTTTTTTGAAAGTCTTTTACACAATTTAATAAACTCTTAATTATTCGCGTGTTACTGTTCACTCGCATACAGCTCGCTCCAGTAACCACTTCGCGCATTCATTCCAAATCGACTTCGTCGATGGAATGCGCTCACTCCCGTATCAAGTTCTCACGAAATGCGCAGCTTAGTGCGCATTTCTGTCTGAATTGTAACTTATTCGCTCTTTTTGAATAATTTGTTAAAAAAGCTCTTTATTGCGTTTCCAATCTTCTTGATAGGGCTTGTCTTCTCAACAGATTCATCAGCACTTCCATCTTCATTTACTGCAGGCTCTGCATCCTTTGGTGCAATTTCTTCGGATAACTCTCCACCATCCTCTATAGCCTTTGGCGCTTCATCACCTGTCTTTGGCTCAAGATCAAAATCGATTCCTGCTTCTTCCAAAGCGCTCTGCAGCGCTGCTCTCGCATCTTCAACAGCCTGCTTAACTTCAGCTAATGTGTCTTCATCAGATTCTGCGTCTATTGCTGCCTGCTCTGCATCAAGGGCATCTACAAATGCATCATATAATTCTGTAATGTTTTCTTTTACTTCTTCATCATCCAGAGCTTCGATCGTCTCAAGAAGATTTTCAAGCAAAGTTGTCATATCTGCGTCTGCTAAAGGCTTTTCTCCATCCTTAGGCTCTTCTTTAGGAGCTTCACCCTCTGGCTTTTCAGGTGCTTCACCGGTACTTGCAGCTCCTGATGCATCAGGCATTTCCGGTGGCTGCTCACCATCCTTTGGTGCCTGTCCGCCCTTTGGCGCTTCGCCCTGGGCAGGTGCCGCTCCCTGAGCAGGTGGCTGCGCATCTTTTGCCTGAGGTGCTGCCATGGCTGTAACCTGCACGGTCGCAAGCATTATAATCGCTGAAGCTATTGCTGTCATTGTTCCTATTATTCTTTTCATCATAGATTCCTCCATTTTTAATTTATTTTTAGTTCCTCACAGTAATATTTCTTGCAAGCAAACAAATATAGTGGGGTCACATTAAAAAAATTCAAAAAATCTTTTTTGGCGGGCTACCCCATTCTTTGTCCATCCATATTCGAATAATTCAATATACTCGGGAGTTAATTATGGAAAAGAATGCATTTAGCGAAGAAGTCATAGAGGTAAAGAATACTCCGTCTCAGCTGAATTCTTTTATTGAAAAAAACACAGGGTACATAAAATACTGTGCATATAAATGTGTGGGAAGATTCATAACAGAAAGCGATGATGAGTACTCCATTGCACTTAGCGCTTTCCTTGAAGCTATCGATTCTTACGATATTTCCAAAGGAGCTTTCTCAAGTTTTGCAAATCTGGTCATAAAGAGAAGGATTCTTGATCATATGAGAAAAGCAAAGCACCATGAATGCGAGCTTAGCGTAGAACCCTACCTTTTTGAAGGAGAAATAGATGAGGACAAGGAGTCTCCTATTTCATTTGAGCTCAAGGAAAAATCAGCAGATATTTCTTATTTAAAACAAAATTCCATAGACCATCAGGTAACTGTAAAGGATGAGATAGCAGAGATCAGCAGCAAGCTTACTGACTATGGTTTTAGCTTTATGGATCTGACAAAATGCTCCCCCTGCACGGAAAAGACTAAGAGAGCATGCGCCAAGGCTGTAAAGGCGATGTTAACTTCAGAAGAACTGCTGCAGAAAATGAAACGTTCAAAAACTCTTCCAATGAAAGAACTCGAGGAAAAAAGCCGGATATCAAGAAAAATGATGGATAGATACAGACGCTACATAATCACTGCAACACTGATAATAAATGGTGATTATCCACAGCTTTCAGAATATATGTGGTTTATAACAAACTCTCCATCAAATTTGTAAAGGGACAGATCATGCACGCAATTGTAATGGAAAAAAAGAAAAGAATATGTGCCGTTCTTTGCGATGACGGATGCTTTAGAAAAATAGCCGGTAACTTTGACGTCGGCCAGGAAATATCAGTCATTGCAGACTCGCCAACAACCTGTCATATAAGAGGCAAAAAAAACAGGCATCAAAGCATGTACAGATTATTTCTGCCATATGCGGCTGCTGCCCTTATCATCATTGCTGCAGGCCTCTCCTATATGTACGAGACAGCTCTTGCTTATTCCTATGTTACAGTCGATGTAAATCCATCCATAGAATACACCTTAAACAGACTGAACAAGGTAATAAACGTAACCGCCCTCAATGACGATGCTGCCGAGATTGTGGATGACCTTAGTGATAGTCTGAAAAACAAAAGTCTTTCCGATGCACTATCAGAAACAGTTGCTGTTTTGCAGGAAAACAATTATCTCCTCGGTGACGATGTCTCAATACTAATTGATGTCGTCCCCGGAAGTGAACGCTCTTACAGTAATCTTTCCTGTGATATATCCAAAGCTTTTGATGATAGCAATATCAGTCTTTGCCTCCTTGAATCTGATATAGCTTCAAGGCAGGAAGCCATTAACTCCGGTATGAGTACAGGAAGGTTCGAAGCCATGAAGCAAATAGCTGATAACACTCCTCTAACTGAAACTGATTCTTTTACCGGTGATAACAGCCAGGACTTATCAACACTTAAAGATGTTTATAAGTCACTCCCTGTAAAAGAAATACTCTCAGAGTACTCTGGTGCTGAAGGTAACGGAAATGGTCCTTCTGAAATTCCAGGCGAGATTCCAGAGGAAAACACAACTGATAAGCAAATCCCAATTGATGATCCCGAGAGCCTGCAAAATCCCGACATCCCATCCGAAGACAACAACAATCCTGATTTGCAAATAGCACCTGATAATCAAAATGCATCTCAGTTAAATGAAGCTCCCGAAGAAAATAACAGTGCTTCAGAAAATGCTCCTCCTGCAGATAACAGTCCAACTACAGAAGGTGCCCCAAACGAAAACAATAATAATGCAATAAAAGAACCGGTACCACAAGATACCGGTTCTAAAGGCATTTCAGAAATGCCGTCGGCTCCGCAAAATGCTACGCCAAAAGTACAAATTCCTTAAGCTTGTAGAGTTAGTTAAGCCTCTTCTTCTGTCTTTTTCTTTCTTGTTGTCTTCTTTGGCTTCTCTTCTGCTTCGTCATCCTTCTTAGCAGCTTTCTTTGTAGCTGTCTTCTTAGGCTTTTCCTCAGCATCATCTGCCTTCTTTGTTGTCTTCTTTGCAGCTTTCTTCTTAGCAACTTCCTTAACGTTCTCTACAAGGAAATCAGCAGCCTTCTGAACAGCGAGATCACTTCTCATTGTCTTCTGCTCAGACTCTGACATAAGCTCTTTAAGCTTGTCAAGTTCCATCTTATACTGCTCAGCCATCTTCTTAAGTTCTTCCTCGAAGTCCTCATCGCTAACTGTGATGTTCTCAACCTTAGCAACTTCTTCAAGAACAAGTCTAGCCTGAATTCTTTCGATAGCCTGTGGCTTAACCTGCTCGATCATCTTATCAACAGTGTTGCCTGTATACTGAAGGTACTGATCCATGCTCATACCCTGCATCTGAAGTCTCTGAGCAAAATCACTAACGATCTGTCTAGCCTGAGTCTCAACCATAGCCTCTGGAAGTTCCATCTCTGAATCTTCGATGACAGCCTTAACTACAGCGTCCTCTCTCTTAGCCTTCTCTTCGTTTGTCTTTCTCTCTACGAGTTTATTCTTAACATCTTCCTTGTACTCAGCAAGTGTATCGAAATCAGATACATCACTAGCGAACTCATCATTGAGCTCAGGAAGCTCTTTAGCCTTGATAGCCTTAACTGTGCACTTGAATGTTGCAGCCTTACCAGCAAGGTTCTTAGCCTGATAATCTTCAGGGAATGTTACATTAACTTCGCCTTCCTTACCAATTTCAAATCCAACAAGCTGCTCTTCGAATCCAGGAATGAAAGCACCTGATCCGATTGTAAGAGGATAATCTGTTCCCTTACCACCTTCGAATGCAACTCCATCAACAAATCCTTCAAAGTCAAGAGTAACGATATCGCCATCCTCAACAGCTCTGTCTGTTACTTCAACTGTTCTTGCGTTTGTATTTCTCTGCTTGTCGATCTCAGCATCAACATCACTGTCAGATACTTCGAGATCCATCTTCTCAGCCTCTACGCCCTTATATTTACCAAGCTTAACCGGAGGCTTAAGAGCTACTTCTGCTGTAAAGATGAAATCCTTACCAGCTTCAAGCTGCTCAACATCAATCTTAGGTGAAGAAACAACCTCTTCTCCACACTCCTCTACAGCCTTAGGATACTCTTCCTCGATAAGCTCATTAGCAGCATCCTCATAGAATACTCCCTTGCCATACATCTGCTCGATCATCTTACGAGGAGCCTTACCCTTACGGAATCCTGGGATCTGAATCTTGTTTTTGTTCTTGTCATAGGCCTTCTGGATAGCCTTCTCAAGCTGCTCTGCAGATACTTCGATCTTAAGCTTAGCCATGCTCTTCTCAAGCTTCTCTACTGTTACGCTCATTTTTGCTAAATTCTCCTTCTAAAAATTGTTTATATAAAGGGTTTTTTAACCCTTTTGGCCTTTTAGGCACAATCGCTTGTAGATTATAACATAGCTAAATATTTTTTTCCACAACAATTTATCTTAAAAAAGTCAATTCTCATCAAATCGTTACTGTTCACTCGCATACAGCTCGCTCCAGTAACCACTTCGCGCATTCATTCCAAATCGACTTCGTCGATGGAATGCGCTCACTCCCGTATCAAGTTCTCACGAAATGCGCAGCTTAGTGCGCATTTCTGTCTGAACAGTAACATCAAATCGTTACTGTTCACTCGCATACAGCTCGCTCCAGTAACCACTTCGCGCATTCATTCCAAATCGACTTCGTCGATGGAATGCGCTCACTCCCGTATCAAGTTCTCACGAAATGCGCAGCTTAGTGCGCATTTCTGTCTGAACAGTAACATCAAATCACAATTTTACTGAGCTCATATGAGAGTTGCTGTATTTCACATCACCGGTAACATCCTCAAAGAACCACTTTGCCGGCTTATACGCTCTTGCAGCCTCTTCACTCGGAAATTCAACTTCCGCAAGAATGGTCCCTTCAAAAGGCGCATCAAAAATATCCAGTTCTATCTTTATCTTTCCCTCTTCTACAGCCTTTTTTATACCCGGATCACCGGCAAAAAAAGCTTCATCAAATCCATCGCTGTTTAATGGAATAAGGTATCTCTTTTTCCTTATCATATTGCCATCAGCCTTGAGCACAAGATGATCATAAGATTCTTTATCAAGGGGCATGTTATATTCTACTTTACCTATCAGCCTGCTTTGACCATCCTGCGATGGATCTTCATTTTCCATGGAAGATTCCTTATATGTCATGTAATAGATGTTATCTTCTCTGCGCACCCTGACTGCCGGGTGAACATTAAGATACCCCTGCTCAATAACATGGTAGGGGTATCGCTCTAAATCCTTGGGAAGTTGTTTTACTGTAAATTTGCGTTCAATTTCTATTCCCATATTTTTCCTCTTTTAAAAAAATTACTGCCTATATACTATTTTTGCAGACATATCCTATGCCGCTATTTTGCCCTGGAATTTCTCAATATTGGTAAATCCAAAAGGAATTGCTGTTCATGATCTCTTCCTGGTAGATTCACCCTCGATCAGTTCACCGGGGAATATTATGTGACGATGTCCGCTCTCTCCGTCAATGATATCAAACAATAACTTCATGGTCGCCTTTGATATATCTTCAAGGGGCTGCCTTACCGTTGTAAGTCTGGGCACACAGAACCTTGAAATATCCTGTCCATCAAATCCTGCCACACTCACATCTTCCGGAACTCTTATACCTGCGTCGGCAAAAGCCCTTAGAGCACCAACAGCCAGCACATCCGAGATACAATAAAGAGCAGAAAACTCTTCGCCGGACTCAATAAGCGCCTTGGTGGTCTGGTAACCGTTCTCCATGGAATAAATTCTCTTATCAACCAGCCGGATAAGGTTCTTATTTATCTCTATGCCATTTGCCTTAAGTGCTTCAATATAACCTTCAAGACGAAGCTTTACTATAGAAGGCTTATCACTGCCTTCAGATAAAATTGCTATTTTTTTATGTCCAAGTCCAATCAGATACTCAGTCATTTTTCGGCTTTCAAGCATATCATCCACAGAAACTGTCGAATACTCTTTTTTGCTTAATTTCTCTGATACTTCAGAACCAATAGTAGCAAAAACAACAGGAACATTTAGCTGTTTTATTTTTGAAGAAGAATGTCTGGAACTTCCTCCCATGAATATTATTCCGCGAAGTCTCTTTTCTTTTTCAAGCTCTAGAGCCACGTCAAGCTCGTCCTCATATGCCTCAACATGCCTAAGGACCAGAGCATATTTGCGATTCTCCGCTTCCTGTTCTGCTATCTGTATCATAGGGGTAAAAAAGGGATTGGTTATACCCTTTACTAAAACTGCAATACACTTTGCATCTGTGCGCTTTAAGTTCCTCGCACTGTTATTGGGAACATATCCTGTTTCCTTTATTACCTCAAGAATCCTTTTTTTGGTCTCAGGATTGATATCTGAGTGGTCATTGATTGCCCTCGATACAGTGCTGACACCAACACCGCACCTTTTCGCAATCTCAACTATTGTAATACCTGCCATATCATCCACCTATCTTCTATGAAACTACAAGTCCGATGCTGCGTAGATGTTTATCCACACACCATCGGATCTGTTTTTCTCTTTATCTCAATCTTCCATAGATTCTAGCATAATCATGCATTCCAGCGCAAAGAGAATCTGAAAGTGCATCCTTTTTCATGCGCCATACCCAGTTGCCACCAAGTGTTGAAGGAGTATTGATCCTTGCGCTTGCATCAAGTTCAAGATAATCCTGCATGGGAATAATAGCCGTGTCAGAAACACTTGCAAATGCAAATCTTATCATTGCCTTAACAGCATCCTTTGCATAGGTGATACCAAGATATTCCTTGGCAAATCTCTTGTCATTCCTTGGAAGTGCATCAAACCAGCCTCTGCAGGTTTCATTGTCATGAGTTCCGGTATAAACGATGCAATTCTTTGTATAGTTATGAGGCAGATAGTCGCTCTCCTCTCTTGAATCAAAAGCAAATTCAAGAATCTTCATTCCAGGGAAACCTGTCTTTTTAACGAGCTTTATCACTGAAGGTGTCAAAAATCCAAGGTCCTCAGCAATAACTCTCTGCTCCCCAAGTTCTTTTTTCATAATATCGAAAAATTCAATTCCCGGTCCTTTTCTCCACTCACCTATTTCAGCAGTAGGATTACCATATGGAATTGCATAATACTCATCAAATCCTCTGAAGTGATCTATTCTTACAACATCATACAGCTTAAAGCAGTGTGACAGTCTTTTCATCCACCACTTATAGCCTGTTTTCTTGTGATAATCCCATCTATACAAAGGATTGCCCCAAAGCTGGCCTGTTGCGCTGAATGCATCCGGCGGGCATCCTGCAACATCTGTAGGAACGTTGTTCTTATCAAGTTGGAACAGTTCAGGGTTAGCCCATGTGTCAGCGCTGTCAAATGCCACATAGATCGGGATATCTCCGACTATATCAATACCATTTTCATTGGCATAGGCCTTGAGCGCTTTCCACTGCTTCGAGAAAAGAAATTGTAAAAAGCTGTAAAAATCAATCTCTTCACTATATTTTTCAGAAGCATTTTTAAGTGCTTCTTTCTTTCTAAGTCTGACACCCTCTTCCCAGGTATCCCACGCCATGCCGCCATTGGCATTTTTAAGAGCCATGAAAAGAGAATAGTCCAAAAGCCAGTCATTATCAGGATCAGCTTTGAAAGACTCAAATTCTTTTTTTATCTCAGCAGAATTAGAAACGTTATCAAGATTGTCATAAGCTTTTTTCAAAAGCTTAAACCTTGATCTGTAAAGCTTCTCATAATCGATATAATCTTCTCTATCACCAAAATCACACTTATCAGCGTCATCTTTTTTCAAAAATCCCTCTTCAATAAGGGATGTAATATCAATAAAATATGGATTCCCTGCAAAGGTCGAAAAAGACTGATACGGAGAATCACCATAACTTGTAGGGCCAAGAGGAAGAATCTGCCAGTAGCTCTGTCCTGCCTTTTTCAAAAAATCAACAAATTCATACGCCTGCTTTGAAAATGTTCCGATTCCGTACTCAGACGGAAGAGAAAAAATAGGAAGTAAAACTCCACATGCTCTTGTCTTCTTTTTACTTTTATTAGCCATAACCAATCCTCTCAACACTTATCAAAATCTATAGTTGCACCAGTTCTTTTGCATATTTCAAGCATTTCCGGCAAAAGAGCTATGGAAAAACATGCCATTCCCGGTAACGTTTCCATAGCTCTACTTTATCAGTTTATAAAAACTATTTCAAGTAAAAAAATATCAAGCGCCCTGCTCTTCAAATGGAGTCTTTTTAATACCCCAAATAAGATTTCGCCATTGTTCAAGCTGCTCTACTGTCATAAATCCATTAGAAGTGCCCATGTAACCAATCTTATATGATGCAAATAGCAAAGCATTCTTTATGGCATTTACACTATCTCCTGTTTCCATGTAATAGTGAAGGAAGCATGCAAACAGCGCATTACCTGCACCAATTGTATTGACAACTTCATTGGTCTTTACTGTCTTGTAATGAGCCTTTATATTCTTGGTCTTGTCAAAAAGGATAAGTCCTTCACTACCCTGTCCAAGAATGATGACCTCTGTTCCATAGGATGATGCCATTCTGTCTATGAAATCATATGGATCCTCAGAAAGAGTATCATCACTAAAATACAGGACTTTTGCAGGCTCAAGGAAATCTGTGTTGTATTTTTCCTTTTCAGGATTATAGTTTCTGATATTTACTGCAATTGGCTTTTTTAGCTCCGCAGCGGTCTTGGCAAAAGGTCTGCAGAAATTGGCATTGGCAAGAACCATCATGTCACATACCCCTGCAATAGGCGTAACCACATTCATGTCATAGACATTTTCTCTAAGGTCCTTAATGTCCTCAAAAGTCTGCTGCTTTCTCTGCTTGTCATACAGCACCACCTCCGTAGGAGTTTCCTTCATCTGAGGAATAATATAGTCAGTAGAAAGAGTTATCTTTCTGTCAGGCGGATTGATAAGACCAAGATCCTGATTTCTTCCTACAATGGACATGAATGTAACCTCATCTCCCAGCCACTTAAGAGCAAGTGACTCATTGTAAGCATCACCGCCCATGGCTGTATAGATAGAATCCTGCACGCTGGTCAATGGTGCATAGCTTACAGGAATCTTATCAACTCTGACAATTGTTTCAATCTGTGTTACTCCTGCTACTAAAAAATTGCTCATGTTTGCCTCCTTTTTATGAGAGAACCATTTTGCTCACCATATCAATATATTCAATGACTTCTTCCAAAAACAGATCCGATCTGAAGGTGTCCTGCTTCAGTTCTTTTTCCATGACACCATCTACAGTGTAATCGAGCATATTCCATACGTTATTATAGCTAATTTCAGGAGGGAAAACTGTTATATCAGCCCTTTCTCTTAAGGCTTCCATTATCCTCTGATACTTTTCGCGCCTTTCAAGGATTTCAGAGAGAGCCTCCGCATACGTCTCTTCCTCTGCTCTTTTAAGGAAAAGATATATGTAAGGATACTGGCCCATGGAAGCTGCCTTGGCTGTAACTATCTGTTTATACAGTTCAAAGTACCCTGTCTCCCCTTTATCCACATTCTGTGCAAGTTCAAGCGTAACAAAACGAGTTGCATAATCATAAAGAAAAGAATATAGCCCGATCTTGCTTCCGAAATAGTGAAATAGTAGTCCCTTACTTATTTCGGCAACTTTAACAATTTCATCAGTGCTTGCATGATAATAGCCGTAACTGGAAAATACCAAAAGTGCAGCATTTATCATGCGGTCCTGTTTCTCTTTTTTTAGTTCAAAAAATTTTTCATTCATCCTGCATCACCTACGAAGCCCAAATTGACTACAACAGTCTAGATTAAATATAGCATTTTACCAAGTCCAGTTCAAACGTTTTATCGTACTTTATCAATTTTTAATCATTAATATGGTATACTAGTACTATCTATAAATATAGTCTTTCGGCAGGTATTCGTATGTACGATTTTTTGAGAACTTACCAACTTGATATCATGCTGTTTCTAAGTGGTGGCTGTGGAGTATTGACAATCCTTGCTTTGTCGACCAAAACTCTTACCAAGTCTCGAAAACACGCTCTTGTTTCCATGGAACTTTCTTCCATGTTTCTTCTTATTTCTGACAGGATTGCATATATTTACAGAGGTGATATATCAGAAAAAGGATACTGGATGGTAAGGATAAGTAATTTCCTCGTTTATTTGCTGTCCTTATATGTATCCCACGCTTTTAACGTATATCTGCTAGACATATTAAAAACGACAGTAAAGCCTAAAAAGCCACCGATACTTCTGGTTATCAGTGAATTTCTTTTCACTATCGGTGCACTTATGATAGTCGCTAACCTCTTTACCAAATTCTATTATCACTTTGACGAGTCCAATCACTATGTGAGAAACCCGGGATTTCTTGTGTCATATTTATTCCCACTTTCTATAACTATGCTCCAGATTGTCACTATCATCAGGATCAGAAAATATTTGTACCGCAGTTCTACTATCTTTCTGCTTCTGTTTAGCATTCTTCCATACGTGGCAACTGTAATACAGATCTTTTCCTATGGTCTTTCGCTTACAAACATGACCATAGTTGGAATGGTAGTGCTTGCCTATGTATTTGAGATCATTAATATGAATAAGCTTGAAGAAGCCAAAATGGCTGCCGAAAAGGCCAATAATGCAAAGTCCAGATTCCTGGCAAATATGTCTCATGAGATCAGAACTCCTATCAATACCATCATGGGAATGGATGAGATGATCTTAAGGGAAGATGCCACCGGCGTTCCAAAGCCATATTTCATGTCAATTACAAACTACGCACTCGATATCAGATATGCCTCTGAATCTTTGCTTGGACTTATCAATGACATTCTGGATATTTCCAAGATCGAATCAGGTAAAATGCACATTGTTGAACAGGAATATGACGTTACTACACTTCTTAGGGGCATAATCACCATGATCCGCATAAGAAGTAACCAGAAAGACCTGTACTTTGAACTTGATATAGATAAAGAACTGCCTGCAAAACTTTATGGAGATATGGGAAAAATCAAGCAGATAATTCTTAATCTCTTAACAAACGCCGTAAAATACACAGAAGTAGGCGGCTTTACTCTTACTGCAAAAGTTCTCTCAGTAGAAGGTGATAATTGTAATCTTCTTTTCTCTGTAAAAGATACCGGAATAGGTGTAAAAAAAGAAGATATCCCTAAGCTCTTTTCAGCTTTTGAAAGACTTGACGAAGAGAGAAACAACAGTATTCAGGGAACAGGACTTGGACTTGATATCTCCAGACAGTTCTCGGAGCTTTTAGGCGGAAGCCTCACCTGCGAAAGTGTCTATGGTGAAGGTTCTACTTTTATTTTCAAAGTAAACCAGAAAATAATTGACGCCACTCCTATTGGAGAGTTTAAGGAAACAGAAGAAACGAAATCTGTCGGACTCCACGTGGCCGGATTTACAGCAGAAGATGCCAGAATTCTGGTTGTTGATGACAACTCCATGAACCTTGCTGTTGTAAAAGGATTCCTTAAGCCCATCAAAGTGCAGATTGACACAGCTGAATCAGGCTTTGCCTGCCTGGATATGCTAAAAGAAAATAATTATGACCTTCTTCTTTTAGATCACATGATGCCAGGAATGGATGGAATCGAAACCCTTGAAAAGGTAAGAGAATTTAACAAAGAAATACCTGCCATTGCCCTGACCGCAAATTATATGGCAAACGGCGATGGATTCTATGGTTCAAAGGGCTTTATCGGATATATCAGTAAACCTATTGATTCAAATGTTTTAGAGAAAGCACTTCTCGACAATATTCCAAAGGAAAAGATCAAAGAGGCTGTTTCTCCTATAATTCCTGAAGAAAGTCCGGAACTGCCTCCTGATAAAAAGTGGCTTGAAGAGGTAGAAGGTATTAAAGCTGAAGATGGAATCAAAAACTCCGGTGGTGCCATAGGCTTTGTTTTCTCTGCACAGCTCTTTTACGACACCATAGATGAGAATGCAAAAGTAATTGAAAACGCCTACAAAGAAAACGACATAAAACTCTACACAATTAAGGTTCATGCCTTAAAGAGCTCTGCCCGCATTATTGGAGCTAATGAGCTTTCAGACCTTGCAAAGTCGCTTGAGGACGCTGGAAACAAATCCGATTTGGGCTTTATTACCACCCACAACGATGAGCTTCTCGAAATGTACAGGAGCTTTAAAGATAAGCTTTCAAAACTTGGCAACAAAGAAACCTCTGACGACACAGGAAAAGAGCTCATTTCTTCTGATGATCTTAGCAGTGCATATTCCACATTAAAAGAAATAGCTGAGCAGATGGACTATGATAGTGCTGAATTAGTCCTTGCCCAGCTAAATGATTACGCTCTTCCAAAAGAGGATAAAGCTGTATTTGATAATATTGCAACAGCCCTTAAGGCCTTTGATTGGGATAAGATCGATGAACTTTTATCATCTCACTGATCTATTTTAATAAATTTTCCATTTCATCCCAGTCCGCCTTTTTAAGAAGGTCCTGAAGTTTATTTATCTTCTCCTTTTCTTCAGAAGGAAGATCATATTTATCAAGTTCATTAAGTACCATTTCTACCGCATCATAATCCATTGCAGGGACAAGTTCTTTAAGAGCGCCGTAGGCATCTTTCAGCATGTCCTCTGTAATGGTTTCTTTTTCGCCTTCGTTCTGATGTCTTTTGGCAAAATAGTCGTGCAGTTTTACTTTGTAACTCCTGTAGAGCAATAAAAGAGCGTTTGTCTTTTCTTTAATAAGTTCGATATTTCCACTCTTTCCCGCTTCTTCAAGACTAAGTGCCAGCTCTGAAAGTTCTTTTGCACCTATTATCCTTGCAGTACTCTTCAGGGCGTGCACTTTAATGGTGTAAAAACTATAGTCCTCTGAAGTAAAAGCATCCTCTATCTCTTTGGACTTATCATCGATTGTCCCATAGAAAGTATCAAGAAATTTTTCAAGAGAATCAGTACTTCCGCAGAAGTTGATACCGTCATCAAGATTTATTCCTTCAATGCCTACCAGTTTTTTTAGACTCTCAGAAAGATGCGGCTTTTCTCTTTCAACTTCATTTGGGTCAACCTCGTGAATGAGCTTGTCAGGCAAGTACTTTCTGATAGTTTCTTCAAGCAGATCTCCATCAACCGGTTTAGCCAGATAATCGATAAATCCCTTGCTTCTATAGTAATCCCTTCCATCATGAGCAGCATTGGCTGTAAGCGCAATTACCGGAATCTCAACTGTGATCTGATGTATTTCCTGAAGAGTCTCAATACCATCCATACCAGGCATCATGTGGTCCAGCAAAATAAGGTTATAGCTGTCATCCAATTTATCAAGACACTCTCTACCACTCATGGCTGTAACGATATTTATCTTAGACCTCTTTAAGAGACCAAGTACAACCTGAAGGTTCATCTCATTATCGTCAACTACCATGATCTTAGCGTCAGGTGCAACAAATTTAGGAATATATTTTCCGACATGCTTCTCATCATGTTTCTCAACAAATTCGCCTATAGGGTCATTGTTTATCACCTTTTGACTTATTGTGAAGAAAAACGTCGAACCCTCACCGTATTCACTTTCGCACTTAAGTTCTCCGCCCATGAGCTTAACAAATTGTCTTGAGATGTTAAGACCAAGGCCTGTTCCCTGAATAGCTTCATTTTTTACTTCATCAACTCGTTCAAATGGCGCAAAGATTTTTTCTATATCCCCGGATTTAATGCCTATTCCGGTATCCTTAACGCCAAAATACAGATCACACCTGTCGCCGTCTGAGCGAAGCATTGCAAGCTTTAAAGTAAAGCCACCCTCATTCGTGTATTTTATAGCATTCGTGAGAAGATTTAAGACAACCTGCTTAAGTTTTCCTACATCACCATAAAGCATTTTGGGTATATCTTTATCTATCTCAACTTTGAAATCCAATCCCTTTTCATTGCTTTTAACACGTATCATTGAAACTATACTTCTAAGAGCTTCCGCTGTGTCATAATTCTGCTCTAACAAATTCATCTTCCCTGATTCTATCTTTGACAGATCAAGGATATCATTTATCAGTCCTAAAAGAATTTCAGAGGCTTTCTTAATAGATGCGGCATACCCCTGAATATTTTCCACATAGTCCCTTGAAACACCTTCTGTATCCTGTCGAAGTATCATCTCGTCCATGCCCATTATGGTATTAATAGGCGTTCTGATCTCATGCGACATATTTGCAAGGAATCTTGTCTTTGCCCTGTTGGCACTGTCAGCTTCCTCTTTTGCTTCACGAAGCATGTCGTACTGTCTGTCCAAAATTGTATGATATTTAGCTGCCAGCCAGACACCCAAAGAAATACTAAGAAAAAGAAAACTCACGGCAACCAGCAGCACTCTTATAGTAAAATCATGTCTATAACTTAGTATATCTTTCATGGACATATCTGCGCCAACATACGCTACGCATTCTCCTGCACTGTTATACACAGGCTGAAGTCCTGTTATATACCAGCCGCTGTCATCATTGATCTCCACAGGATTAATTTTTTCACCTGCCACAAGCTGCGGAACATAAGGCAAAAACCCTTCAATATGAGGATGATACTCACCAATAGAACCACCCACCTTAAATCCAGGATCAGAATCAAAAATAATATAATATCCATTTTCTTTTATCTGATAAACATATGCTCTGTCTACTCCGGGAGAATTAACACAGGTCGCAACTAACAGCCCCTCAAGTTCGAGGTATTTTTGACTTGAAAAACCTTCCTGAAGAAAAACAGACATCATATCACCATCAAAGGCTCCTGCAATCAGTCTGGTCACACCACTTACCTGCTCAATCCTATCGCGTATGGCATTTTCGTTATAGAGTGAAATACTCACATATGAAATAACTGCTGAAAGAAATGTTGCTTCCAAAGCAATAATGGACAAAAGTCTTATTCTAATCTTTCGACGATTCATGTTATTATATTCGCCATTATAAAACTGTTCCTTTGCCACTTCAGAATAGTTTATCTCTCTGTTCCATATCCCTTCCCTTATTCCACCTGGTATCAGCCATACAAGTAAGAGAGCAATGACTACAGTCAGGGTTTTATCAATAAAACTGACTGCTACATCACCAATAATATAGGAAAGCATATATGGAAGGTCTGCCTTGTCCAAAATAAGCGCAGTAAATCCAGCAACCAGTTCATTTTCAGGTACTCCAATAATAGACCACTCGATAAATGCCGAGAGGGTACCTGATATTATAGATATCACAGAAATAAAAGAAATAAGTCCAAACTTTCTCTTAAGATAATTCTTATAAAAGAATCTTGCAGAACAAAGCGCAACAACCATATTTACAATGGCAAAATACAAGGATACGCCATCAAAATAATTGCCTGCCACATTTGTCATAAGCGCAACAAAAAGGCCTGCAAACAAGCCACATTCAGCAGAGGCGAATACTGTTCCTACAGTATCAATAAAAAGCGGTAGTCCAAAAAAACCGGAAATCCATTTTCCGGCAAGGTTCAAAAGGATTCCCGCCAGGATCAACGTCACCTTGTATATATATATTTCTTTTGATGAATAATCTTTAAAAGTTCTTTTCCTCATCAGATATCATTCACCTTGACATAAAAAACTTGCGAATTGTATTTACAAGTTCATCTTTACCACAGGTCTTTAATATATAACCTTCTGGTTTAAGTGCAAGGACTGCCATAACGCTTTCTTTGTCATCTTTTCCGGTCAGGAACATGACCGGAATGTCCTTTGTTTCCTGATCACTCCGCAGCATTTCAAGAACCTGCGGTCCATCAGTGACCGGCATCTCATAATCAAGCAATATAAGATCTGCACTATTAGAGCTGAGCCACTTTATCGCTCTCATCCCCGAATTCGCCATAGAAACTTTATAGCTTTCCTTCAGCCACTCCCGTACAAGTCCCATGTAATTGGGGTCATCATCCACAATCAGCACACTTCGTTTCGTTTCACCCTCGGCAACCATGTTGAAATATGTAAGTGTTCCACTGACAAAATTCTCATAGTTTAGAGGTCTTTCAAAAACTTTTCCAATAAGATGTGGTGGCATTGAATCAATCATGCTTCTGGTATCTACGGCATCACCAATAATAAATATCTGCTTATTGTCTTCGGACAGCTTATCCTTCAAAAAAGTTAATATTTCAGGTGAAATTCTGTTTCCAGCTTCCATATAGTACACAATAAGACCATCTTCCGGCCACGCCGCATTTATTTCATTTAAACTCTCTGAGGCAAAAGAAGTCTGCATTTTTGCATCATTTAATTTTCCCATTAAGACTTTTATTATAAAAGTCTCTTTTTCACCTATTACCAGCACCTTACCTGAGCCAAAAAACATAATTAACCCTCCGTAAATATCATGTCTTTAGTTCATCTTCAACTTTGTCCCAGTCAAATTGTTTTAAAGCATGTTCAATATTGTCAAATTTCTTTTTATCTTTTTCCGGCAGTTTGTATTTCTTAACCTGCTCCACTACCATTATAGCGCCATCATACTCCATTTGGGTAACGAATTCATTCAAAGCTTCATATGCTTCCCTAAGTTCTTCTTCTGGTATTGGTTCTTTATCTGAATTATCCACCTCTTTTTCCAGAAGCCCCTTAAGTTTTTCCTTGAATCCTCTGTATTTTTCCAGTAAAAGTTTTGTTTTTTCGTTTATAAATTCTGTGTCATTATTATTGCCTGCTGCCTCTAATTTTTTGGCAAGTTCAGAAAGCTCATTAGCTCCAACAAGTCTTGCAGCGCTCTTTAGAGCATGCACTTTTATTGTAAAGGCCTTAATATCCTTCTCAGCAAAGGCTTTTTCTATAACATCTGAATTATCTGACACTGTATTAGCAAAAAGAGTAAGCGCACTTACAAAAGCATCTTTTCCTCCGCAGTTTAGTATACCCTCTTCTACAGATATATCATCAATGTCTTTTACCCATGACAGCTCGCCCATGTCTGTCCCCATATCAACCTGCTTTTCTCTGAATTCTTCCGGTACTTCTTCCTTCAAAAGATTTTTTGGAATATATTTTTTTATAGCTTTTTCGAGATCAGCACCATTTATAGGTTTGGGGAGATATCCATTAAAGCCATGGCTTAAATAAAACTCATTTCCGCTGTTAGCTGCATTTGCAGTCAGCATAAGAACGGGCAGATCCGGGTAATACTTTCTTATCTCCTTTATTGTCTCTATTCCGTCCATGACAGGCATCATATGATCCAAAAGAACTAAATGGAAAGAATTTTCTTTTAGTTTTTCGAGACACTCTTTTCCATTTGTCGCAGTTGTGAGTCTAAGACCTGTTCTACTCAAAAGACCTGAGATAACCTGCCTGTTCATCGCATCGTCATCTACTACAAGGACTTTTGCATCAGGCGCATAGACTTCAGGCACATATGGACCAATATGTATTTCACCGCTACTTTCCGTAAATTCACCAATGTCACTCCCATCAACTATTCTTTGTTCGACTTCAAAGGTGAAAGTTGAGCCTCTTCCATACTCACTTTCGCACCTTAAGTCACCTTTCATAAGCTCTGCGAACTGTTTTGAAATGTGTAGTCCAAGTCCTGTCCCCTGAATGGAGCGGTTTCTGTTCTCTTCAAATCTCTCAAATGCGGAAAAAAGCTTTTCTATATCCTCTTGTTTAACTCCTATTCCTGTGTCCTTTACTACAAACCTGAGTCTGCAATTTTCCTTATCTTCCCATACCTTTTCGACTTTTAAAATAAATTCGCCTTCTTCGGTATACTTCACTGCGTTTGTAAGAAGGTTTAGAACTACCTGTTTTATCTTTCCATCATCACCATATAATTTTTTGGGCAGCTTTTCATCTACATCCACCTTAAAGTCAAGATTTTTCAGATTACTTCGCACCCTGATCATAGGGATGATTGCTCTTAAAAGTTCAACCAGATCATACTCTTCTTCCACAAGATGAACTTTTCCTGACTCAATTTTTGACAGATCAAGAACATCATTGATAAGTCCCAAAAGTGACTCCGACGCTCTTTTTATGTCGCTGGCATAACTCATTATGCTCTGATAATACTCTTTAGGAACTCCATCCGGGTCCTGCCTCATTATCATCTCATCCATACCCATGATAGTGTTTATAGGTGTTCTTATCTCATGAGACATATTTGCAAGGAATCTCGATTTAGCACTGTTTGCTCTTTCAGCATCCTCCTTGGCTACGCGAATCTGCTCATATTGCCTTCTTATAATGGTTCCTCTGAGTATCTGCCACACAATTACCGCAATAATAATCGCTCCGATGATACCAAAAGTCACCTTTACAGCAACTATCTCTGTTAGCCTTGCTTCTTTTTTTATGTAAAAGACTTCATCCTGATATACATTTCCATTGGACTGACTTTGAAGCTGGACATGAAGCTTGTAATTACCATAAGGAAGACTTGTATATGTCAAGGCTGACATACTATTCTGAAACATAGTCACGCCTTCATCTCTGGATCCCTCAAGGTAAATCCTTACCAAAGGATTTATAAGTGTATAGTTTAGTATTGATGCATTTATCTGAATTCGTCCCTTGGAAGCAGGAATAACGTAAGTTCCATCTTCTCTTTGTTTCACCTGCTTATCATCACAGGTTATGGATTTGATATAGATCTTTACATGGGCTTCACGATCCTGATATTCATCTATATTTACACTGCTAACCCCGCTTCGTCCGCATATGAAAAGATTTCCATCATCATCTATATCGCTGTATGAGTTGCCTGTCGGAACGCTTGGAAGACCGCTTGAAGCGTCAAAGAACTGATATTTAAACTCTTTTCCACTCATTATATCTTCTACATTTGCCACATATATACCATTTGAGGCCAAAACCCAGGCATCACCGGATTTGGAAAAGAAAATGTCATAATTATTGGAATATGGAAATTTTGCAAGATTGTAGATTTTCTCATCTCTCATGTAGCATAGAGCATTAGACGTTATAACCCAATAGACCTGTCTTTTTTCGTCATATTTAATGCGCATGATAACATCACTGGTAAGCCCCTCATCTCTTCCCAGTCTTTTAACATTATGGTCCTTATCAACTATATAGATACCATCTCCATCAGAGCCAATATAAATATCGCCATTTGGGCCTTCACAAGAAGTAAGTAATAATGTATTGCTGATGGTTTCTTTTCCTATTGTGTCAACGACAGCTTTATCTTTTATTACTGCCAGTCCTCTGTTAGTTGCAACTAAAACAGATCCATCTCCCCTTAAGGTAATGCTTCTTATCTCATTACATATAAAGCCGGACTTCTCATCAAACTTAAGTATTTCACCTTTCGGGGTATAACAGATAAGTCCTTTATCCTTCGTAAAAGTTCCAATCCAAAGATTTTTTTCATTATCCTCAACAATACATCGTATTCTTACATCTGCAAGTTCTTCGGTCAGTGCATTCTCAATTTTATGATTTCCTGATGTAACGACTTCAAGCCCCTTTTCTGTCCCGATATATAACGATCCGTTAGAAGCACAGGTAGCATTCACTACTTCATTACCTGCATTGGACTGATCGGAAATATTTACAAAGCTGTTGGCCACAACCTTCATAATACCCTGTCTTGTAGAAGTAAACCATAAATTACCCTCATAATCTTCTATCATTGAGCCAATGAGGCTTGTAAGAGGAAGGTTATCCAATGTAATATATCTGTTATTTTTATCAAGATATCCGACCACACTGCCGGACATGACCCATACTCTGTCTGCAGCTTTTCCTATCCATGATATATCTGAAGCAGGGCTGACTGAGACTCTCTTAAGCCCCATTCCTTTACTGCCATATCTGCCATAGTATACAAGATCATTGGTTGTTCCATAATAAAGGTATCCTTTTGAGTCAGGATCCACAAAAATCGTCGTAATATTATCTATACCTAAATCCTCGCTGGAATAGCAGGATATGATCTCACCGTTTTCTATACAAAAAACTTCTCCAATCCTGTTACATCCATACACTCTGCCATCAGAATCAGCTATAAGCCTGATTATATATGTATCAGTCAAAAGAGAATCATCTACAAGATGAAGCTTCATATATTCATCAACATATGATATTCCGTTAGTAGAACCGGCGTAGACATTGCCATCAATACTCTCTGCAAGAGTCCTCATGGTGGATGATTTAAGTCCATCCAGATAGCTGTATCTGATAGTATTGCCATTATCAATAACCACTATTCCATTGTCATTGGTTCCTACCCATAATCTATGCTTATGATCCTCTAACAGCGCATTGGCATTCGTGAGACCATTGGTAGAGTCCTGACGCTCAAAAGTAATGCCGTCATATTTCATAAGTCCGGCATATCCACCAACCCATATATACCCATCACTGCTTGATAAAATACAATTTGCATCAGAAGTTGGAAGGCCATTCGATGAATTATAGAGCTTTGTAGCATATCCAATGCCCTTAACCTGTCCTGTGGCCGCCATGGCTCCGCCGACATTTTCTTCTTCAGCATTTGCAGATAAAGGCATCAGAAAAAAGAATAATAGAAACAGATATCTAATTACAATCTTTCTAAGATTTATTGAAAGCATTAAGTAATCTCCCAAACCGCGCAATTATCAAAATTATCGCAATTATGTTTTACTGTATTACATTATATCATTATGAACATATCCTAAATATTTCTTAATTCTTATAAAAGCATTAGATTTCCTTAAACTTTTTTTACTCATCAATGAATTAACGCTTTTATTTGTAATTAAATTGTATTAAAATTAAACTATCGTTCGATAGGAGGATTATTGAAATGTCCAAAAACAGTGGATTTGGTAAGTTTATATTATTCTGTACAGCAGTAGGCGCTGCAGCTGCAGGTGCTTATTACTATCTTTCCAAGAGAGAAGCTGAAATAGCTGACAGCTTCGACGATGATTTTGATGATTATGAAGACTTCGAGGATGATCTCGATGAGGAAAAAGATATAAAGGCAACATCCAGAAAGTATGTTGATATCAAAACTTCTGAATCTGACGAAAATGATGAAGAAGATAAAGAAGATAAGAAAAAAGAAGATAAGAAAGAAGAATCTGCCGATGAGGAACCTTCATCATCAGAAGAATTCTTTGATGACGAAGATGAAAAATGATTAATTTAAGAAGAGGTGCCATTTGCGGCACCTCTTTTTTATATCATAGGAAATTGCTTCCTATGATATAAAAGATCGCTCCGCTAAGGAAGCGCACTACTGTGTATGACATTTCACTAGGCTCGAAAAAACCTCGCCAAGTGATCTGCACATCGCGCGATTGGAAGATGTTGCATAAATGCAACCGCGCTCGGCGCGAGAATGTCGCAAGCGACATTCTTTTTTATTGCGCTCCTGTCTTCTCAGTAAGCATATCTTTCAAAATTCTGGCTTTATCTTTTATTCTGCTATTTGCAACCCTTGATGTAAGAATCTCAGAGATCATCTTACCTGCAATATCATACTGGTCTGTCTCCATTGCAAGAGCAGCAATAAGATAGTCAAGTGTTGTTGAATCCATTCCTGCGATAGGGAATTCCTCTGACTGTCTAGCCATTACAAATCCATTAAGAGCATTTGTAAGAAGCTCTTTCTCCTGCTCATTATTTTCTTTTTTCTTGGTCTCATACTCAGGATCAGACTCGTCGAGACGTTGTGTCTCTCCTCTTACAACCCACGCTGTTTTCAGACAAATATAAGCCTTCTCGCTGTTTTTTGCTTTCTTTACAACTGCATTGGCAAGTGCAAGCTGATAAAGACTCTTGGCATGTTCATAGCTGTAAGTAGGTTCTTTATAATCAATTTTCCTATAATTCATGCAGATTTTCACTCTGACATCTTCAATCTGATACTTATTAAGTGTCGTAAAGTATCTTCCAAGAGCTGCATATCCACATTCAGGACAACCTATAACATCATACTTATTCTGATCAACTTCACTGTAGTCAGGTCTAAGATCAATATCTACAGCCCTCATTCTGACCTTACCAGTTCTGACAGTTTTTGCCTCAAATTCTGATTCGCAAACCGGACATTTATACTTCTTATCAAAAAGGAAATCTTCCTCTTTAACAAGTGCGAGCTTTTTTTTGGGTTCTTCCTTTTTTACTACAGTTTCTTTCTTTTTTGGATCCTCAAAAAGGTCTCCGCCACCGATGTTTCCCAGTCCAAGTTTCTCAAGTCCAGAAAAAATACCAGCCATGCCTATACCTCTTTTCTCAAATTAATTTTTTGGTAAAACAAACGAGCTCTTTAATGACACTATTCTGTTGAATACAGGTGCTCCTTCTTTGGAATCCTTGGAATCAACACAGAAAAATCCATTTCTTACAAATTGGAATTTGTCATAAGCCGCTACATTTTTTAGTTCAGGTTCAAGTTTAGCATTCTTGATTACGGTAATAGAGTTAGGATTAAGATTCAATGATCCGTCCTCGTTATAAACACCCTTTTCCTCATCAATAATATTCTCATATAGACGAACTTCTGCATTAAGTGCTTCCTTAGCAGAAACCCAATGTATTGTGCCTTTAACTTTTCTCTCATTAAATCTACTTCCCGACTTTGTTGCAGGATCATATGTACAGTGAACAGCAACTACATTGCCATTTTCATCTTTATCGCAACCTGTACATGTTACAAAGTAAGCATTCATAAGTCTTACTTCATTTCCAGGGAAGAGACGGAAATACTTCTTAGGAGGATTCTCATAAAAATCCTCTCTCTCAATATAGAGTTCTTTTCCGAAAGGTATCTTTCTTGTTCCCATTTCAGGAACTTCTTTGTTGTTTTCAATCTCAAGATACTCGGTTTCGCCTTCCGGATAATTGTCGATAATAAGCTTCACAGGATTGAGGATTGCAAGCATTCTTTTTGCTTTAAGTTTAAGATCCTCTCTTATGCAGTACTCAAGCATTGCATATTCAGCTGTGGAATTAGCCTTACTTATACCGCACATATCAACAAACATCTTAATTGATTCAGGCGTAAAGCCTCTTCTGCGAAGTGAAGCAATAGTTACAAGCCTTGGATCATCCCATCCGTCTACTATGCCGTCCTCTACAAGGCGCTTAATGTATCTTTTACCAGTAACAACATTATTAAGATAAAGTTTTGCAAACTCAATCTGCCTTGGAGGATTCTTATATTCACACTCTGTCTTTACCCAGTCATATAAAGGTCTGTGATCTTCAAACTCCAGTGTACAGAGAGAATGTGTAATACCTTCAATTGCATCTTCAATAGGATGAGCAAAATCATACATTGGATAGATGCACCATTTGTCGCCTGTTCTGGCGTGTGTCATATGTGCAACCCTATAAATAATAGGATCTCTCATATTGATATTAGGTGAGGACATATCTATCTTGGCACGAAGAGTCATTGCACCGTCAGCAACCTTGCCGCTCTTCATCTCTTCAAAGAGCCTTAAGTTCTCTTCTACGCTTCTATCCCTGTTAGGATCATTCTTACCTGGTTCTGTAAGAGTTCCTCTATACTCACGCATCTCATCAGCTGTAAGTTCAGAAACATAAGCCTTGCCCTTCTTAATGAGTTTTACTGCATCCTCATACATCTCATCGAAATAATCTGATGCATAGAATAAACGATCCTCATAATCTGCACCAAGCCACTTAACGTCTTCGATGATAGAATCCATGAACTCTGCCTTTTCCTTGGTAGGATTAGTATCATCAAATCTCATATTAAACTTACCATTGTACTCTTTTGCCATTCCATAATTTAAAAGAATACTCTTAGCATGTCCTATATGTAAAAAGCCGTTTGGTTCAGGAGGAAAACGAGTGTGAACGTGATCATATACTCCGTCCTGAAGATCCTTATCAATTGCTGCTTCAATAAAATGCCTTGAAGGAGTATTGCCTTCTTCAGCATTATCATTTGTTTTTGTTACTACTTCTTCTGCCATTTCGTTTTTATAACCAACTTTCTAAAAATTATAATCGTACAACATAGTATATCATAGTACGCAACATTTAACTATAGACGTATTTTTCCTCAAAAGCCGCCCTTCTTAGAGGCTTATCATAATAATAGCCCTGAACATACTTGACTCCCAGACCCTTTAACGCGCCAAGTTGTTGTTTGGTCTCTATTCCTTCAACACAGACCTCGGCACCTATTGTTTTTCCAAGTTGACTTATGGTCTTGATAAAAGCCTTGGAATAATCATCTGTCTCTATTCCTTTCGAGAAATTCTGATCAACCTTTATGATATCGAAAGGAAGCGCACGCAAACTGCTAAGTGCAGAATAACCGGTTCCGAAATCATCTAGTGCAAGTCGCACGCCAAGCGCTTTAATATCAAGAAGAGTCTGTTTGGTCCTTGCAAGATCATTTATCGCAAGTCTCTCAGTAAGTTCTAAAATGAGATTTTGAGGTTTTAAATGATTTTCCTCAATACATTCTTTTATAATATCTACAATATCCGTCTGCATGATCTGAACAACAGACAGATTAACACTAATGGTAAACTCTCCTGTTCCGGATTCATTCCACTGTCTGCAGCATTCGCAGGCTTTTTTTAGCACATAATTGCCAATAGGATTTATAAGTCCTAAATATTCTGCCAGCGGTACAAACTCGTCCGGGCTAAGGAAGCCAAGTTTACCACTGTTCCATCTGACAAGTGCCTCGGCTCCGATGTGCTTAAACTGGCCATTACCACTCTTAAGATCAGCAGGCTGGCTTATTATAGGCTGGAAAAATACTTCAAACTCTTCGCAGCTCCTTCCAATGGCATCATACATGCTCTTCTCAAGATCCAGTCTGTGAATAGAGGAAGAGTCAATATTATCAGAGTACTCTGCCACGCGGTTTTTACCTGATTTTTTAGCCTCATACATGGCAACGTCAGATTTTCTGATAAGTTCTGAAACACTATCGCCATGATCAGGAAACTTAACAATTCCCATACTCATAGTGCAGTAATAATCGCTGTCCTTAAGATACCATGGAGTTGCAAAAGCGTCCTTGATTTCTTCCAGTATCTTATCAAGTCTGCCATAGCTATCCGGTGGAACAATTATGACAAACTCATCTCCGCCCATTCTGTAGCAGGAATTGCCAATGCCCTCTATCCTGCTTATGGACTTGGAAATATCCTGTAAAAGTATATCTCCGTACTGGTGTCCAAGACTGTCATTTATATGTTTAAAGTCATCAAGGTCAAGGTACATAAGCGCACCGTGAGTATCATTTTGCCTTGCCTCATCCACATATCTTGCAAGGTCCTTCTCACAGCACATTCTGTTGTAAAGTCCTGTCAAAAAGTCTGTATAGGCCTGAAGCTCAATTCTTCGCTGATACAGCTTTTTCTCAGTTATATCATATAAAGCGCAAAGAGATACCGGACGACCATCAACCCACTTAATTCTGGTGTAATATACATCGTACCATTTGCCTCTCGCCCTGTGATTCACTTCATAGTTACCGCTTCGGCTCCTGGAAGGAATATTGGATTCAAAAAGATCCACCAGTGAATTCTCACTTATTTCCTTACTGAAGTTCTTTTTAAAACTCCTGTTAGCAAATAATAAAACTCCTGTCTCTATATCCCTCACATAAATAGAGCTTCCCACATTATCAAGAACTGACTCTAATGATGCAAAAGAGCTGGCAAGTGAATTCTTTTGAAGTCTCTTTGTGATGATACTCTGAAGTACTCTTATGGCATCATTAATGTATTTTATATCATCAATAGACCATATTCTTATTTCTCTGGTCTCTGTAAAGCAGGCATAGAACAATACCGTACCATTAACTATAATTGGCATGGTAACAAGAGCTTTAATCGACAGATTGTCAAGCTGCTCTCTCTCCCCTGCATTCATCTGGCTGTCACTCGACACAACAACAGCCTTATCAGTCCCAAGGAACCAGCACTTTTCCTGGTCTGTTGTATTCGGAAACATCTTGGATACTCCTGCAGCCGTCCACTGTACTACAATATCCATCAAATGCCCGTGATGAACCCTGCAGATATAAGAATTGCTTACCTGAAGATAATCACAAAGTTTAGAAAGCATATCAACCATTATTTCCTCTATCGAGTCATCGCTGTCAAGAAGAGATACAATCTCTGTCATGGTTTCAGCTCTTCTAAAGGAACTGGTCATTTCAAGTTCCTGTTTCTTACTCACCTTGCTGCTGGCTTCTGCCATCGTTCTGGAAGTTTCTATGCCCAAAACGACGCTCATTGATTCCCTTAGAAAGTCCAGCGTCTTATAAAATTTAGGTTCTGAGATCTGATAAGCAAAAGATTCCAATGGTGGAACATGATAAAACTCTTTTTCATATTCTTCATCAGTAAATACACCGCAGACAATCCACACGGCGGCAGTAGAATTATCGTTTTTGACAGCAACAGCAGCGAGCTTTAAATTGGGAACCTCTGTGATCTCCACAGCCTGATCCTCAAGCTCGCTCTCGGATACGCGCTTGAATATGTTATGTATCCTTACATCTGTCACATATTTTTGAATTATTTTTATTTCTCTTGGATTGCCTGAAAAACTACTAACAGGCACTTCGTTTGAATCAAGGCAAAAAGCATAAACCCCGGCCATCTCACAAAATCTGTCCTGCCATGACTGGATCGAAGCGGCATTTTTTTGCGCAAAATCACCAAGGACTCCACTAAAATCTTTTAGGAAGCCCTTTACATTTGCATTTTTCGCTTCTACTTCTTTTATATACTCTTGCAAGTTTTCACTCCTAGAGAATAATATTATCTATCTGATGCGCTGTAGTTAGGTGCCTCTTTTGTAATCTGAATATCATGAGGATGAGACTCACGGAGAGCTGCTGAAGTAATTTTGATGAATCTTCCGTTTTCTTTGAGAGCATCAATTGTCTTACATCCGCAGTATCCCATTCCTGAACGAAGTCCACCAATAAGCTGGAATACAGTATCTTCTACTGTTCCCTTATAGGCTACACGACCTTCAACGCCTTCAGGAACAAGCTTCTTGGCATCTTCCTGGAAATAACGATCCTTTGAACCATTTTCCATAGCTGAGATAGATCCCATTCCACGATATACTTTGTATTTTCTTCCCTGGTAAAGCTCAAATTCTCCTGGTGCTTCATCACAACCGGCAAACATTGACCCCATCATTACAACATTTCCACCGGCAGCAATGGCCTTTGTAATATCTCCTGAATACTTGATTCCACCATCAGCAATGATTGGAACACCATATTCTTTAGCAACAGCATAACAGTCCATAATAGCTGAAATCTGAGGAACACCAATACCAGCAACTACACGTGTTGTACAGATAGAACCTGGTCCGATACCTACCTTAACAGCGTCAGCACCTGCCTCAATAAGATCTCTTGTTGCAGCGCCTGTTGCACAGTTTCCTGCAATAACCTGAAGATCAGGAAACTTCTCTTTAATCATTCTAAGGCACTTAAGAACATTCTCTGAATGACCATGTGCTGAATCAAGGACAACAACGTCAACCTTAGCATCCACAAGAGCTGCTACACGATCAAGGCAGTTTGCAGAAATTCCGACACCGGCTCCGCATAAAAGCCTTCCCTGATCATCCTTTGCAGCAAGAGGATACTTGATTGTCTTTTCAATATCTTTAATAGTAATAAGTCCTACAAGATTATAATCATCATCAACGATCGGGAGTTTTTCTTTTTTGGATTTAGCGAGTATACTCTTTGCTTCTTCAAGAGTGATACCTTCTTTTGCAGTAATGAGGTTTTCGCTTGTCATTACTTCCTTGATTTTCTTGGAGTAGTCTTTTTCAAATTTAAGATCTCGGTTAGTAATGATACCAACAAGCTTTCTACCTTCTGTAATAGGTACACCTGAAATACGGAATTTAGCCATGAGCGAATCTGCATCTGCAAGTGTATGCTCTGGTGAAAGAGAAAATGGATCTGTAATTACACCATTCTCAGATCTTTTAACCTTATCAACCTCTTCAGCCTGAGCTTCAATAGACATGTTTTTGTGAATAATTCCGATACCACCCTGCCTGGCCATAGCTATTGCCATTCTATGTTCTGTAACTGTATCCATTCCTGCACTCATCATAGGAATGTTAAGTCTGATCTTTTTGGTAAGCCATGTTCCAACATCTACCTGATTAGGTATAACCTGTGAATAAGCAGGTACCAAAAGCACATCATCAAAAGTAATTCCTTCACCAATTATCTGTCCCATTATAATCTCCCGTTATTTATTAAATCTTAATATATTAAATTGCAATTATTAACTTAATCTGTAAAAACTTTTCTTGGCGCTACAGCCTTAACTGCTGCAACAAATTCATCTGATGGTTCAAATATTATTTTATCTTTTCCATCATAATAAATTGTGTATGTTGGATCCGGCTGTGCGTCTTTATTTTTAGATGAAAAATCTGATGTCTTGTATGTCTTATTCTTGAATTCGTCTAAATGATATGATTTGGATGGAGCCATTGCCTCAATGTGCTCAACTGAATAAGTACCCACATGTTTACGGGAACTTTTATTAAGAACTTTGTCTACTGATATTTCTCTGTCACAATACTGATACTCGTACTCAATGTTTGCATTAAGTGCCGCAAAATGATAACCAAAACCTGCTGCCACGCAAAGTATAAGGCCAATTATTCCAAAGCCAAGCATGAAAGCTGCAATAAAGAAAACAACTGCAAAAAAAATGCTCAAATACTTGAGAAAAGTAATAACCGGCGATGCTTTACTTTCAACGAGGCATTCTACATAATTATTGTCGTTAACCATCTGTAAAACTACTCCTCCTGTTAGTCGCCATTTTTATCAAGTATCTTATATTCAAATTAATGTCATGTCAAGGGCATCCTGGCAAAACGTGCCAGGAAAAAAGAGTACATATATCCCCTTTTTACTCTTTGTGCTTATCTATTATTCATATTGACATTAAAGGCTATAAATTTGTATTATAAGTGGCAAGTGCTCATGAACAGGATATCTTTTTCCTGCACAGAGTCATCAGTTCTATTATATACATTTTTGCGAATAAAAAAAATTATATTTCTGTTAATATTTCATAGCATCACGGAGGTTACGAAAATGTCAGTACATGAAGAGATAAGAGAACAGCAAAAGAAATTAAAAGGTCAGGGCTTTAAGGCTCATCTTCAATATTTTTGGGACTACTACAAAATACACACTATCGTTGCCTTAGCCGCTATCATTTTTATAGTAGTTTTGGTAAAAGATATTACAAACAATAAGCCTTACGCTTTTTACGCACTTATGATCAACAGCTATTCATCAAATGCAGAAGAAGTACTTGAGAGCGAATTTACTGAGTACGCCGGCATTGATACAACTACAAACAGTTGTTTTATTGACACTTCAGTCACATATAATACAGAAATAATTGATGAAGTGACAATTGCTACCAGTCAAAAGATCATGGCAAATCTCTCCGCTGCAGAGCTCGATACCATGGCCGCTGATCAGAACACATTTGCCTATTATGCACATCAGGATATATTCACAGATCTCAGGACTATTTATGATGAAAGTTTTCTAAATGAATATGCCGATAAGCTTTTCTATGTAGACAAAGGCCTTGTTGATTACATCGCGTCCGATGCTTATCAGGATTTTCTTATGAATGGTTCCTACGATAAAGATAACAAGTACGCAGTCATGGCTGCTGATATATATGCAACAGGCCAGTATCCTGATACTCCTGTAGCTGAAATGGATAACCCTGTTCCCGTCGGGATAATTATTGATGATTCAAGTGTTATAAAAGACAACAATCTCTATCAGGGAACAACTCCTGTAGTCGGCATAATTGCCAACACAACTCGCCTTGATAACGCCAAACTCTTCATTGAATATCTTCTAAAATAAATAAGTATACTTTTTTGCGAGTGGCATTAAATCCACAAGTGCCCATACCTTTGGATAGATCTCAGAGTATTCGCAAAGATACAGTAAATATAAAATAATGCGCCCTGTTTTCTTTCATGCTTATTCAGAACAGAAAACAGGGCTTTTATTTTATCTTAACTGTCTCTATTGCTCATACTAAATCGCTCTATCCAAAGGTATGTGTACTTGTGGATTTATGGTTTACTACATATATAAAGACTACTATTTTTGCAAGAACAGCAGACGAACTGAAAGTGTAGGCATAGTGATGTGAACGATTTATTTTGAAATGATGATAAATGGATATAAATAAACCCGCAAAAGACTTGTGTTCTGAATAAGTATGAAACAAGGCTTTTGTGGGTGTTTTATGTCCAATTTATCACATTGAAAAATATCAGAGTGAACAGAGCTATGCCTACACTTTCAGCTTGGCTGCGTCCGTTTACAAAAAAGTATATTTTCCGCATCGAGCGCTGCCAAAACGTCTCACATCTGTGTTGTTACAAAGATGTCGTAGATGGCACTGATGGCTTTTTCAAAGTCACGGTTTTCTACGCCGATGATGATGTTAAGCTCGGATGAGCCCTGGTCGATCATGCGGACGTTTACGCTGGCATGTGCAAGCGCTGAAAAGATTCGTCCGGCTGTGCCTCGTGTTGATTTCATGCCGCGACCTACTACTGCAATAAGTGCAAGATCTGATTCAATCTCAAGCATGTCAGGCCTTGCAAGTCTGTGAATCTCTGATACTACTGCCTGCTCTTTTTCAATGAACTCATCCTGCTGAACAAATACTGTCATAGTATCAATTCCTGATGGAACATGCTCAATTGAAATATTCTGATCTTCAAATGCCTGAAGTACTTTTCTCACAAAGCCAACCTCAGAGTTCATCTGATCCTTTAGGATATTTACGCAGCAAAAGCCTTTTTTACCGGCAATACCTGTAATAACATATTTGGACTTTTTAGCTGTTGACTCTACAATCCATGTTCCTGGATCCTCAGGCTTATTGGTATTTCTTATATTGATCGGGATTCCTTCTTTTCTGACAGGGAAGATCGCATCTTCGTGAAGAACTGAAGCACCCATGTAAGCAAGCTCTCGAAGCTCTGTATAAGTTATTGTCTCGATGTGTGGCGGCTTCTCAATGATCCTTGGATCAGCAACCAAAAATCCTGATACGTCTGTCCAGTTCTCATAGACATCTGCCTTTATGGCCCTTGCTACGATAGAACCTGTAATATCTGATCCTCCTCTTGAGAAGGTCTTGATGCTTCCATCAGGATAAGCTCCATAAAAACCAGGGATAACAGCCTTTGGAGACTTCTCAAGCTTTTTGGCCATCTGCTTGTTGGTCTTTTCTCCGTCGAACTCTCCGTTCTTATCAAAAGCTACTACTGTTGCCGCATCTATAAATTCATATCCAAGGTATGCAGCCATGATAATACCGTTCAAGTACTCGCCGCGGCTTGCAGCGTAGTCCTTTCCGGCTGCTTCCTTAAAGTTCTTTTCTATGGTCTTAAACTCATTTGAAAGGTTGAGCTTGAGTCCAAGTCCTTTTATGATCTCATCATATCTTGCTTTGATGTCTGATAGCTGTTTTGAAAAGTCTTTTCCTGCCTCTGCAAGAGCATATGTCTTGTAAAGCATATCCGTAACTTTAGTGTCCTTGGAATTTCTTTTTCCAGGTGCTGAAGGAACTACATAAACTC
The DNA here is from genome assembly GCF_900115735.1 of Butyrivibrio proteoclasticus. Lineage (GTDB taxonomy): Bacteria > Bacillota > Clostridia > Lachnospirales > Lachnospiraceae > Butyrivibrio > Butyrivibrio proteoclasticus_B. Next base: position 20,146 of record NZ_FOXO01000008.1, on the reverse strand, counting down.
TGTCAGGATCTGACTTTATGATGTTTCCTACTTTTTCAAACTGTTCGCTGCTGGCAAGTGAACTTCCGCCAAATTTAACTACTTTTTTCATAATATTCTCCTAAAAAATAATAGCTATTTTTAATACATTCTTATATAACCTTTAACACTATCAAGCTTCCAAAGCTTCTCTTCAAAATCCTTTTCAGAAATAAGATCTGTAATAAATGCAAATTCACCTGAAATGCTGTTTCTTTTCACAACGTCGATATCTGATCCAAAGAGCTCTGTTGCCTGATCCTTAAATGATTCAGGAACTCTTACAAAGAATCTTCTGACAGCGTTGTCCTTTGAAGTGAGCTTAGCCTTTTCAGAATTCATATTAACTTCGATATGTTTGCCCTTATGCTTGACCATATCGATAACATCGGCAACTACAGCGCTTGCTGTGGCATTTTTTCCTGCTCCTTTTCCATAGAACATTACATCACCCAGCATGTTTCCATGAACATTTATGGCATTAAATACACCATTTACATTGGCAAGTGGATGCTCGTAAGGAATAAGGAATGGCGCAACAATAGTAAAGAAACCATTCTCATTTCTTTTACACATAGCAAGGAGCTTGATGGCCATATTAAGTGCACGCGCATATTCAAAATCTTCGATAGAGATGTGTGTGATGCCCTCAGTGTAGATATCTTCATAATCCACATGTTTGCCACTCATAAGGCTTGAAAGAATAGCGATCTTACGGCATGCATCATATCCTTCTACATCAGCTTCAGGATTTCTTTCTGCATATCCCTTTTCCTGCGCCTTTTTAAGGACTGTTGCAAAGCCAACTCCCTCTTTATCCATCTTGGTAAGAATATAGTTTGTAGTGCCGTTTAAGATACCTGTAATTGAGTCAATCTTCTCATGCTTAAGGGAATCATTTATTGAACGAAGAACCGGTATTCCACCACCTACACTTGCTTCAAAGAGATAGCTTACTCCATTTTTCTTTGCAAGTTCCACAAGTTCCGGTCCGTGAGCTGCAACAAGTTCCTTATTGGAGGTACATACACATTTGCCTTTTGAAAGAGCCTGCTTCTCAAAAGTAAATGCAGGTTCTATACCACCCATGGTCTCGCAGATAACGTCTACTTCAGGGTCATCCAAAATAATATTGATATCGTGAACTACCTGTGACTCATGCTTATCTCCAGGGAAATCGCGCAAATCAAGAATATACTTAAGTTCTATCTTTTCACCGGCGCTTTTTGCAACTTCATTCGCATTAGTATCCAATACTTCAACTACGCCGCTACCAACTGTGCCATATCCTAATACTGCTACTTTTGCCATGTCTTCCTCCAAAATTTATGTATTTATAATTCTCTGTTTCGAGAATACATGTATTATGTAAAAGTTGCGCTTCGTCCGGTAATATGGACCTTGTGGACGCCGTCAGCCTTTTCCATCTTATTTATCATGTCCATTATGTCTCTTGTAGTGGGTAGCACCTGAATAGTTATAGAAATTGATGCCACTCCGTTAAGGGGAATTGATTGATGAATTGTAAGTATATTGGCTCCAAACTCTGCAATGAGTCCAAGCACATAAGATAACAGCCCCACCTCATCATTCATTTGGAATGTGAGTGTCAGGGTAGTTCCCTGCAGGCTATCGTGGAATTCATAGATATCTTCTTTATATTTATAAAAAGAACTTCTGCTGATCCCGACTCTGTCAGCAGCTTCATTTACAGTTTTGACTTTTCCGGATTCCAGAAGCTTTTTTGCATCTACGACCTTTAAAAGCACTTCTGGAACAGCTTGCTTTTTAATTACATAAAAACCGGTATCCTGCTCCATTTTCCTTCTCACTTACACTTTTTAATATTTGTATTTCTGCCACGGACATTTGTATGTACTGGAAAGAATTTTAGCACATTAAAGTTTTAAAGACAAGTACAAAAATTAAAAATTTCAAACCCAATTAAAAATATGACAAAATGCACATAGAAGCTCGCTTAACCAATGTGTATTTCGTCATATTTCATTCTACAATATCCGACTGACTGGTAAAAAAAATCTTACTTTAAAGCATCGAGCTTTTCTTTATTTATCTTGCCTTCAGCTATAGTACCATTAACCCAAAGCTTTAGTGCCTCAACTGTAGCATCGATATGTTCAAGCTGTTTCTGGATATTTGCAAAGTCTTCAAGCTCATCATCAGATATCTGTCCATCGGCTGTGATCTCTATAAGCCTGTCTTTCTGACGTTCAAGAGAGTTGAGAGATGAAAGCATTCCAAGTACAATCTCTGAAAGTGATGATATTTTTACTTCAGGCACAGATGTCTTTCCAATAGCACATTCATGAGTGCAGTAGTAATTGCAAAGATCAGGTCTTTTATAGGCTTTAGCCATAAGGACAACGTCCTCAGGATATATGTTGGTCTTGCCTGTTTCCATCTTCTCAAGGCTGCTCTCTGAAATACCCTCCATCAGCTCGCTGGCCTGAGCTCTTGACAATCCAAGACTATCCCTGCATTCAAAATAAATATTTTTATTTTCCTTAATAGATCTTTTTCCCATATAAACCTCCAACTAACACACTGCTAAAAAAACATTTCTACTAATTCTACAATACATCTTAGCCCATGTCACCACTTACAGAAGCAATCCCACTTATTTCGTATTTTTTTTCACATATTAATGCAGAAAGCCATGACACGGGGAATGTCATGGCTTCCTAAACGCTTATAAAAGGAAAGAGTAAAATATGAAGATAAACTTATAAAATAAGCCACCTCATCAAATTAAAACAACGAATCGTTGTGTAAAGCAAAATCAACCCTTTACCGCTCCTGCTGAAACTCCGCCTACAATATACTTAGAAAGGATAAGGTATATTACGATAACAGGGAAAATAGATGCTGCGATCATAATATAGATCTGACCCATATCAAATCTAAGCCAGTCAGCTCCACGAAGCTGAGCGATCATAACAGGCAAAGTCTTCTTTGTATCTGTATGTAAGATAAGAGCCGGTGTGAAGTAGTTATTCCAGCTACCTACAAAGCTGAATATCATCTGAACGCTGATAGCAGGCTTTATAAGTGGAATAATAATTGTGTTAAATGTTCTGAACTCACCTGAGCCGTCAATTCTTGCTGCCTCAACCAGTGACAATGGAAGGTTACTTTCCATGTACTGCTTAAGATAGAAATATGTAACAGGTGAAGCAATTGCCGGTAAGATAAGTGGAATAATTGAGTCATCAAGTCTCATTCTATTGATGAGCTGTAAGAAACCAAGTGCTGTAACCTGTCCTGGGATCATCATGATTGCCAGGATGAATGCAGCAATCGCATCTCTTCCTTTAAATCTGTATGTATTGATCGCATATGCTGTCATTGCTGAGAAGTATACGCAAAGAATACTGGTGCAAACTGAAACCGTGATACTGTTTGCAAAACCTCTTGCAATAGGAATAGTTCCTGTTATAAGGCTATTCCAGTTATCCAAAAGATGTGTGCTTGGAAGAATTGTAAATCCAAGTGTCATCTCTGAATGTGATCTTGTTGAATTGATAAGCAATATATAAAACCATATGAGACATAAGAATGAGAAGAAAACAAGTACGATATAAGCAATTGTTCTTCTTGCTCCTATAGGAAGTCCATGGGTTTTAGCCGCTGCCTGATTTTCCATAATCCCTTTTTCCTCCTTAGTCTTTATCCTTTGAGCTGTTCATTCTAAATACAACCAAGCTCAAAATACCAGTTACAACGAATAAGAATACTGACAAAGCACCACCACGGCCAACGTCCTTACTTGTAAGGTATCTGTTGAGCAACATGATAACTGTTGTCAAGGAATCAGTAGGGTTACCTCTACCATTTGTCAGGATCTGAGGAACATCGAACATCTGCAAACCACCGATAAGAGACGTTATAAGTACATATGTAAAGATAGGACGAAGTATAGGCATTGTGATTTTAAAGAAGACCTGTGAAGCTGTAGCTCCATCCACCTGTGCTGCCTCATAAAGTGATGAATCGATACCAAGCATTCCAGCCATCAGAAGTATTGTTGTATTACCGAACCACATAAGGAAGTTCATAAGCATTACAAGTACTCTTGATGCAATAACATACTGGAAGAACTTAAATGGCTCTTTTATAAAGCCAAGGCTCAAAAGAATCTGGTTTACCGGGCCAGAATCTGAAAACAAAGCAAAGAACAACATAGAGAATGCTGATGCCATGATCAGGTTAGGCATGTAAATTACTGTCTTGAAGAATCTCTGTCCCTTAAGACGAAGAGATGGATCAGAGAACCAGTAAGCCAGCAAAAGAGCTATAGTGATCTGTGGAATAAAACCACCAACCCACATAATCAGTGTATTTACCAAATATTTCCAAATTTCCGGTGAGCTTAAAAGGTTAATATAGTTGGTAATTCCAACAAAATTTGGTCCTATCTGCTTAAGACCGGAACGATAATTTTCAAAGAAACTGTTATAAATTGTTGAAAAAAGTGGAATCAAACTAAAAACAATATATGTTACAAAGAATGGTATAAGAAAGATGTATCCCCATCTATTAAACTTAACCACGTTAGAATTGGACTTCTTTTTGTCCATACTACCGTACCTCCGCGATATTTTACTCTTTAAACCCAAAGCGTTTTAAAGAATTGCCTGCCGGCGAACCGGCAGGCAGTTTATTAGGCAATAATCTTAAGAATGATTATCTTGTAAGTTCAGGATATCTCTGAAGTGCTAATGTGTAGAACTGCTCAAGAGCTTCATCATATGTAGCAAAGTTGCCGTTGATGTAGTCGCCCATAGCTGTCTGGAAGTCACCAAGAAGACCCTGATCATAAGCTGTAAGGTTAGCCATATCAATGTTATCAGCACCAGCGCAGAACATCTTAAGAGGGTTCTGTCCGCCAAGAACTGCATTTGAGTATGACTCATCAGCTGCAAGACCTTCCATAACAGGTCTGTTGTTTACGAAATCATTGTCCTTAAGAACGATGTCCTTCATAACTTCTGGATCACATGTCATCTTTCTCATGATATCTGCTACAAGGTTAGCATTATCTGTTCCAGCTGCTGCGCAGATCCATGTACCGCCCCAATAGAAGCCCTGAGGTCCTTCTGTAGCAGCCCAGCCGCCATCATGTGCAACAGAACCTTCTACATCAGCTGCCATACAGAAATCGATAAGCCAAGCTGGTCCAAAGTAAGCAAATACTTTTCCTTCAGGATAGAATCCCTTGTTCCAGTCTTCGCCCCACTGTCCCCAAGTGTTGCAGTAACCAGCGTCAGCAAGTTTCTTAGAATCTTCAACCCACTTCTTAAGGTTGTCATCAACCTGGATCTTTGTTCCATCTACCCAAGGAAGCTTAGCGTTGTTCTGATATACACGGAATGTATCAGCTGTTGAAGAAATTACATCGTAGCCAGCCTTATCAAGTTCGCCTGCTGACTCAAAGAACTTATCCCAATCTGAGAACTTAGCCTGGATATCTGCAGGTTCGTCTGTTCCGAATACTTCTTTTGCAATTGCTCTGTTGTAGATCATAACGCCAGGGCAGCCCTGCCATGATGTTCCCTTAAGAACTCCGTTAGAATCTGTAACAACTGCCTGTGTGTATGCATACTGATCTTTGAGATCTTCATCTGTGATTCCAAGATCCTTTACAGGAAGTGTGTAATCTGTATCTGTGTACTTAACAGCGTAGTCAGCTTCTACAAGGAAAAGGTCAACCTTATCATCTGCTGCTGCACTATCCTGTGCAAGAAGAAGCTCATCAAGTCTGTTCTGGTAAGCGTTCTCTTCGTTAGGAGTAATGAGCCAGTTAACTGTTACATCACCGATCTTACCTGTTGTTCCATCAACTACCTCATATCCTGGATAGTGATCTGTAAGACGAGACTTAAACTCTTCGTTCCATGCTGAAATGTTAAGAACTTTTCCCTCATCTGCTGGTAATTCAGCAGCTGCTTCTGTTGTTGTCTCAGCTGCAGGTGTCTCTGCTGCCGGAGCTTCTGTTGTTGTCTCAGCTGCAGGTGTCTCTGCTGCCGGAGTCTCTGTTGTAGTAGCTGTGCTACCGCATGCTGAAAGCATACCTGCTACCATAGTTGTTGAAAGTAACAATCCAAGTACTTTCTTCTTCATAACTAATGTACCTCCCTTTTATATGAGTGTTTAATAATTTTTATCTAAAACGGCTTGGCCGCTTTAAACCTTATCCTTCTGTCTCTATACGTCCCACTGACTCGCCCTTCTCAAGGGTTCCTTCTATAACTATCTGTTCGATAAGAGTTCCTTTCGGATTATTTATCAGATCTATGAGCTTGGCCGCTGCCATTGTCCCAATCTTATCTGTATCCTGAACTATTGTGGTCATGCGTGGGCTTATGCGTCTTGCTATCTCAATTCCATCGTAACCGGCAATAGAAATGTCTTCCGGTATACGCAGATTTTTCTCTCTTACTGCATTAAATCCACCAAAGGCTGCAAAATCATCAGGATAAAGTATACATGTCGGTGGATCAGGAAGATCAAGGAGCTTCTTGGTAGCTTCATAAGCCTTCTCGGTATTTCTGTAAGGACTTCCAATAATATATTCATCCGGAACATTTACCCCAAGTTCCTGTAATGTATTATAGAAACTCGCCAATCTGCTCTGTGTAACAGCTGTATTTTCGTAGCCGTGTACATAAGCTATCTTCCGATGTCCCATTTCATATATATATGTAACCAGATCCTTAATACCTTTTATGTTGTCAGACATGATCGATATTCTATTGAAGAAAGAGTGGTCGATAGTGACAACCGGGATTTTGCTCTTAATAAGCTCATCAACTTGCGGATCTGAAAAATCAACACAGGCAATTACCACACCGTCAAATCCTCTGTATATCGCGTGGGATAAATAGCTCATATTGTTGCGGGTCTTATCACCATTTATAAAGGTGATATCAAAGCCTTCCTGCTCTGCCTTCTTTTTAAAACTGTCAAGAACATGTGAAAAGTAATCATGAGTAAGACCACTGTTAGCTTCATCAACAAATAATACTCCGATATTATTGGTTTTATTTGTCTTGAGAGCCTGAGCCGCAGCATTGGGATGATAGCCAAGCTGTTCAGCAATTTCTCTGACACGTTCTTTTGTTTCTTTACTTATATCACTATGATCATTAAGGGCCTTGGAAACAGTCGCAACCGACACTCCACAAGCCTTAGATATGTCTTTGAGTGAAACCATTCTCTTTGTCATTAGTACCTTTTCACATACACTTAATCGTTTTCGTAATTTCAATATACATCATTTTGACTTTCAAATCAAGTATCATTATTATTTTTTTGTGCACATTATATAATTTTGTTTGTTTTTTACAAAAACGTTATCGCTTTTTCATACACTTTTCTAGAGTTGTACATAGTTTGTTCATTTTTGATTTAAACGTTTTCGCTATAATACAGGTTCTGCGCCTATTCCACGGAAACGATTTGTTTATTTTAATTACCCTTAGGTTTTGTGCGGCATTCAGGTGAATCTTTTTTCGATTTTTTCTATTGCATTCCATCAACTTGCCATATATAATGTCACTAGGAAATTATCTTAAACGTTTAAGTATTAGGAGGTCGATATGAAATACGGTTACTTTGACGACGCAGCTCGTGAATACGTCATCACTACCCCAAAGACTCCCCTTCCCTGGATCAACTACCTCGGGAATAAAGAGTTCTTTTCACTAATATCCAACACTTGTGGCGGTTATACATTCTATAAGGATGCCAAGCTTTTAAGACTCACAAGATATCGCTATAACAACGTGCCTTATGACAACAATGGTAAATACTTCTATATTAAAGATGTAACAGATGCCGCTAACACTGTTGTATGGAATCCGGGTTGGCAGCCTGTCAAGACAAAACTTGACAGCTACGAATGTCGTCACGGCCTTGGATATAGCAAGTTCACATCATCCAAAAATGATGTTGAAGCAAAACTTTTAACATTCGTTCCTATGAATGACAACTGTGAAATCTCAAAGCTCACAATTACAAATAACAAGAACACAGCAGCTAAGTTGTCACTTTTTTCTTATGTAGAGTGGTGCCTTTGGAATGCTGATGATGATATGAAGAACTTCCAGAGAAACTTAAGCACCGGTGAAGTTGAAGTTGTTGACGGCGGATCTGTTATCTTCCACAAGACAGAGTACAGAGAGCGTCGTAACCACTATGCTATCTACGGTGTAAATACTAAAGTTGATGGATTCGACACTAGCAGAGATGCTTTCCTTGGTGCATACAACGGCCCTGACAGCCCTGATGTAGTTGCAGAAGGAAAGGCAACAAATTCAGTTGCAAGCGGATGGTCTCCTATTGCATCTCAGCAGATCAACCTTGAGCTTGCTCCCGGCGAGTCCAAGACTTTCATCTTTACACTCGGTTATATCGAGAATCCTGAAGATGATAAATGGGAAGCTCCTTCTGTTGTTAATAAAAAACCTGCATTCAAGATGCTTGACAGCTACAAGACAGAGGAAGCTGTTGATAAGGCTCTTAAAGAGTTATGCGATTACTGGGATAACCTCCTTGGAATCTACCACATCTCTTCCAAAAATGAGAAAGTTGACAGAATGGTCAACATTTGGAACCAGTATCAGTGCATGGTAACATTCAACATGTCACGTTCTGCTTCTTATTATGAGTCAGGAATCGGCCGTGGAATGGGCTTTAGAGATTCATGTCAGGATCTTCTGGGCTTTGTTCACCTTATTCCGGACAGAGCAAGACAGCGTATAATTGATATCGCTTCTACTCAGTTCCAGGATGGTAGCGCATATCATCAGTATCAGCCACTTACCAAGAAGGGTAACTCCGATATCGGATCCGGCTTCAATGATGATCCGCTTTGGCTCATTGCAGGAACAAGCGCATATGTAAGAGAGACAGGTGATCTTTCTATATTAAAAGAGATCGTACCTTTTGATAACGATATGAGTGTTGCAAAGACACTTATGGAACACTTAAAGTGCTCACTTAACTTCACTATCACTCACAAGGGACCTCACGGACTTCCTCTTATCGGAAGAGCTGACTGGAACGACTGTCTGAACCTCAACTGCTTCTCAGAGCACCCAGGTGAATCGTTCCAGACATTCGGACCTTCTGAAGGACCTGTTGCAGAATCTGTATTCATTGCCGGAATGTTCGTTAAGTACGGCGAAGAGTACGCTCAGCTCGCTGAACTCTTAGGCGATGATGCTGAAGCAAAGCGCGCAAGAGACGAAGTTAAAAAAGTTTATGACGCTGTACTCGATGCAGGTTGGGACGGCGAATGGTTTGTAAGAGCATATGATGCCTACAGCAACAAAGTTGGTTCAAAAGAATGTGAAGAAGGTCAGATCTACATCGAGCCTCAGGGCTTCTGCGTTCTCGCAGGAATCGGTGTTAAGGAAGGCCTTGCAGCTAAGGCTCTTAAGAGCGTTGAAGAAAGACTTGATACCAAGTATGGCGTAATGATCCTTCAGCCTGCTTACACAAAATATCACCTTGAACTTGGTGAAGTAAGCTCATATCCACCGGGATACAAGGAAAATGCCGGTATCTTCTGCCACAACAATCCTTGGGTTTCTATTGCTGAGACAGTTCTTGGCCACGGAAACAGAGCTTTTGAGATCTACAAAAAGACATGTCCTGCTTATATTGAAGACATCAGCGATGTTCACTGCACTGAGCCTTATGTATACTCTCAGATGGTTGCAGGAAGAGATGCCAAATTCTTCGGTCAGGGCAAAAACAGTTGGCTTACAGGTACTGCCGCATGGACATTTGTTAACATTTCACAGTACATTCTTGGTGTATATCCTACTCACAATGGTCTTTCTATAAACCCTTGTGTTCCTGAGGACTTTGGTGACTTTACAATCACAAGAAAGTACAGAGATGCAATTTATACAATTGATGTTAAGACAAATGGTTCACAGAGCGGAGTCAAGAAACTAACTGTAAACGGCAAAGAGATCGAAGGAACTGTAATTCCTTATGAAGCCGGAATAAAAGAGTACAAAGTTGAAGTTATCATGTAATCTTATTTTATAAAAGATATCGACCACGAAACTTATTTTTCATAAAAGAATTATGACATCTTGAACTAAATTCCAGAAATCCGCATATACTGCGGATTTCGTGAGAATATGAGTGTAGAGTCAACCAAGCCTCATCGACGAAGTCGATTTAAATTGGCTTGGTTGATGCATTCTTGAATTGTTGATTCAAGAATGCATACTTTTTTATACCTCTTTTAAGAAATGCCTAAAAGCCGCATATTTTCTGCATTCAAGCAGATTTATGCGGCTTTTTGCATATCGACTTTATCTACTCCACAACTACTGTAAGAGTCGATGGAAAACATGAGAATATAATAATTGTTTGATTTTCTTTTTACATTTTAAGTTAATTTTAGGTTTAAGTTTCATAATGCACACATAAACTAAAAAGCAAATCTATTAGGAGATGACTTAAGATGAAAAAGAATTATGTCAAAAAACTGATATCTACTGCAGCTATAACAGTAATGTGCGCATCACTTGCTGCCTGCGGTCAGGAAAGTACAGCTTCAACTCAGGATGCCCAGGCTGAAAGCAGTGTTGAAGCACCTGCAGAAGCTGGTGAAAAAGACATGGCTCAAGGCGAAGCGCCTGCAGATAATAAAGAAGGTGAAAAGCCTGAAGGCGAGGCACCTGATGGAGAAAAGCCTCAGGGTGAAGCTCCCGATGGAGCACCCGGCGGTGGTCCCGTAGGAGAAGGTGGTGGCGGCTTTGGCGGCGGTAGCAGCAGCGCTGATATAGATTATTCAGGCGCAGTTGAGATCACATCTGCCGATACTCAGGACTCAAAGACATATTCAACAAGTACAGTTGATCAGAGCGCTCTTTTGGTTGCAACTTCAGATGATGTAACAATTACAAATCCAACAGTCGAAAAGACTGGTGATTCTGACGGTGGTGACAACTGTAACTTCTACGGATTAAACGCAGCAGTTCTGGTAAAAGACGGATCTACAACTACCATAACAGGTGGAACTATCACTTCTGATGCAGACGGAGCAAACGGAGTATTCTCCTACGGTGGTAACGGTGGACAAAACGGTGCTTCCGGAGATGGCACAACAGTGATTATTTCTGACACCTCAATCACAACAACAGGTGATGGTTCAGGCGGTATCATGACAACAGGTGGCGGTGTTACAAAAGCATCTAATCTTACAGTCGAAACATCAGGTCAGTCTTCTGCTGCCATCAGAACGGACAGAGGTGGCGGTACTGTTACTGTAGATGGCGGTTCATATACTACAAATGGTCTGGGATCACCTGCCATCTACTCAACAGCAGACATTACTGTTTCAAATGCAACACTTACCTCAAATCTTTCAGAAGGTGTATGCATAGAAGGTATCAACTCTATCACTTTAAATGACTGCGATATGACTGCAAATAATACTGACACTAATGGTAACGCTACATTCTACGACACCATCATGATCTACCAGTCAATGTCAGGTGATGCAGACAGCGGAACATCTACATTTACAATGAACGGCGGCTCACTTACAAGTAAAAATGGTCACGTATTCCACGTTACAAACACAAACGCGGTCATCAACCTCTCAAGTGTAAGCATCAGCAATGCCGATTCTGATAACATCCTTCTCTCAGTATGTGCAGACGGATGGACAGGCGATAACAATATAGCTACTCTCAATGCAGATGATCAGATTTTGTCAGGAACCATTCTTGTTGGGGATGATTCAGAATTTACTTTAAACCTTACAAATGGATCTACATTTGAAGGTAATATAGATGGAAACATAACTAATGCTGATGGCGAAACAGTTTCTTCGAAAATTGGAACAGTTTCAGTAAGCATCGATTCAAGCAGTACTTGGACACTCACTGCTGATACCTACATAACCTCATTTGATGGAGATGCTTCAAGCATCATCAGCAACGGTTATACACTCTATGTAAACGGTACAGCTTTAACAGGCACAAAATAACAGTCAAACTTTCCTATATAGCATGGATTTCCCTCCAAAGAGCCTTGCTGTATAGGATTTTTTTACATTAGAAGGAAATTTCTGCGCAAATTTGCCATATCACAGGCATTTATGATAAAATTATTAGTTAGTCGGAGGTGAATATGAGCGCAGAAAAAAAGCCCAGAAAGCACAGGCATAAAAGACATTATACTTTCATGATTATTTCAGGAGACTCTGACGGAAGCACAAAGCGTCTCCATCTTAATCATTTTAAGACACAATTGCTTGCCTACTGTTCTTTTGCAATAGTTCTTGCACTGGTCTGCTACATTATCTACTCGGCAATGACCATAAATACTCTCAGGTCCATACAGGCTGAGCAAAAAAAACAGATTGAAGATCTCAAAGTAGAAAACAGTACTTTGGAAGCATCGAATGAGACTCTTGTAACTGAGGAACAACAGCTTAGAGCAGCTCTTAATCTGAGACTGGAAAATGAGCAGCAGTCAGCTGAAGAAGCTGAGACTCTCGCTGTCCCAACAGGTTTTCCACTTACAGCAGGAGCTTCAGCACCTATTGCAGCTGTTGACGATACGAACTCCACTACTGTTACCAAGATTACAGATGAAAATAAAGATACCGCTACCGGCAATCCTATTGTTTTATTTGAAGCAACAGCCGGAAGCAATGTAATTGCAACAGGTACAGGCACAGTTTTATCAGTAACTACTGATGCCAAATTTGGCAATATGGTCACCATTGACCATGGCAATGGATATATCACTTTCTATAGAAACGCAGGAGATCCACTTGTTTCTGAAGGCGATGCCATAGACAGAGGCGACATTATCTTTGTGGTAAGCGACAATACCACCCTTGGATATCAGATTCAGCAGGATGATAAATTTATCGATCCTGAAGAACTAATAGAGATTAATGGTTAAATCGGAGGATAATCATGTTCGGAAACAAAAAAGACTCAGCCGAAGACAACGCATTACTGGAACAGGTTGGAACAATCATTGGCCCCGGCGCAGTAATTGAAGGCCCACTGACAACTAAAGATTCAACCAGAATTGATGGGACAATTAAAGGAAATGTAACTATCTCAGGTGCACTTATCATCGGACAGGAAGGCAAGATAACAGGTACAATTTCAGCGCTTAACGTATATGTTGCCGGTGAGGTTACAGGTAATATCACTGCTCCACAGGGTAAGATTGAGATAAGTGATACTGGAAAAGTTTATGGCGACATTTCCTGCAAGGGAATCATCATTGATGAGAATGCCGTTTTCCAGGGCAAATGTGAAATGACCGGTCAGGACAAGTCTTCTGCTTCTATAGCGAAAGAAAGAGCTGTTGCTGACAAGGAATCAAAAGAAGAAACGGCTGAAGAAAATAAGACAGAAGCCAACTGAAAAATAGAATAAAAAAACGCTTGCCTATGGATATCATCCAAGGCAAGCGAATTTTTTTGTTTTATTTCATTCTCTCGAAAACTAACTCGTAGCCATCATCACCATAGTTAAGCGAGCGGTTAACTCTGCTTATGGTTGCGGTAGACGCACCGGTCTTTTCCGCGATTTCCAAATAAGTCTTATGTTCTCTCAGCATAGAAGCAACTTCAAATCTCTGTGAAAGAGAAAGAAGCTCATTAACAGTACACAGATCTTCAAAGAAGCTGTAACACTCCTCTTTATTCTGAAGGCAAAGAATTGCATCAAACAGGTGATCTACTGCATCTGTTCTAATTTTTTTGTTCATATGCCATGTCCTCCAATTCCATATTTTTTCTGTCGCCACAACTTATCAATATTTCGTTTAAAATACTTTCGTGCTTAAACATTTTATCACTCTAAATTTGTAAAGTAAAGAGGTATTTTTTATATCGGAAAAGCACTAAAAATTGTAATGATTATACGCAAAATACAAAATATGCGCTTTACTTTTGTATTTTACTGTGCTATTGTAAATATGTTGTCATAGACTAGACAACAGAACGAATATTTTTTTATTTTTAGTGGAGGTATTACAATGAACAAAGGTACTGTTAAGTGGTTCAACAACCAGAAGGGTTACGGCTTCATCTCAGACGAGGCTGGAAATGATGTATTCGTACACTATTCAGGACTCAACATGGAAGGTTTCAAGTCTCTCGAAGAGGGCGCTTCTGTAGAGTATGATGTAATCCAGGGCGAAAAGGGACCTCAGGCCGTAAACGTAAACAAGCTTTAATTCTGAATTAGAGCAATTAATCAGACTACAAAGTGCCTTATTCTAATATATATATATTGAATTTGCAAGATTGTAACAATGATTAATAGAAAAAGCCATCTGACATTTGTCAGATGGCCTTTTTTAGCTTTATTTTAATCGCATGCAGCTATAACATCGTTCATTACAAGATGTCCACCAAATATATCAAGGGCTGAACCTATAGTGACATCCAATTTTCCTTTTCCAAGCTTTTTCAGTTTTTCAATATCTGATATTTTTCCCACACCGCCGGCATATGTAATTGGTATTTTCCCCCAATCAGCCAATACCTTTACCACTTTCTCTTCTATTCCATTTTGTTTGCCCTCAACATCTGCGGCATGCACCAGAAACTCATCACAATAATTTGAGAGTTCTTCCAAAGTCTCATTGCAGAGTCTGACGTCAGACATCTTCTGCCATCTGTCTGTAACAATATAGTAAGATGCCCCCTGCACATGAACATCTTTATCATTTTTGGCTTTACAGGAAAGATCCAAAACTATCCTTTCTTTACCGACGGCCTTTAGTAGCTTTTTTAGATTTGTATAGCTGATCTTGCCATTCTTAAATACATAAGAAGTAACTATAACATGAGATGCTCCTGCTTCAATGAATTCCTGCGCATTGTCAGCAGTTATTCCACCACCTACCTGCAAAAGCCCAGGATTAGCCATGAGAGCTCCAATTGCCTGTTGTTTTGTCATCTCATAGTATGGACTGTCCACAGCATTAAGCAAAATGACATGCCCTCCAGAAAGCCCCAACTCTCTGTACATATTAGAATAAAAAGCAGCATCCTTTGAAGAAACATAGTTTTCTCTGGCCATGTCTCCGTCATCTACAAGACTACTTCCAACTATCTGTTTAACTTTTCCGTTATGAATATCAATGCATGGTCTAAGCTTCATGGTCATTCCTTTCAGAAAAAAGTTACTCGCGACTTTTTTACGTCCGTCTCGTTTATTCTATATTTTTTTGTTTTTCCTCAGAAAAACAAAAAAATATAAAAATGGCTGAAGCTCTGCACATGTATCCCTCAAGATTGTGTAGTATAA
The DNA here is from genome assembly GCF_900115735.1 of Butyrivibrio proteoclasticus. GTDB lineage: Bacteria > Bacillota > Clostridia > Lachnospirales > Lachnospiraceae > Butyrivibrio > Butyrivibrio proteoclasticus_B. The sequence continues at coordinate 4,790 of NZ_FOXO01000008.1, read as the reverse complement.
CTTCAGCCATATCATCAGGCAAGTACGTCACTCATATCGTACATTCCGGCAGGTTTTCCTGCAAGGAACTTGGCAGCCTCAATAGCTCCTTTTCCAAATATTGCTCTTGAATAAGCTCTGTGAGAAAGCGTTACAACTTCGTCGTGTCCCGCAAAGATAACATCGTGATCCCCAACGATCGTACCTCCACGTACCGCTGAGATTCCTATTTCTTTTTCAGGTCTCTTTTCTCTTCTTGTGCTTCTGTCATATACGTACTCGTATTCATTGCCAAGAGAATCGTTGATGCTGTCCGCAAGGGCAATTGCTGTTCCGCTTGGTGCATCAAGTTTTTGATTGTGGTGTTTTTCAACTATCTCTATATCAAATCCGGCCGCAGCCAAAAGTGGAGAAACCTCTTTTAACACCTTCATAAGGGCGTTAACACCTACAGACATATTAGCAGACTTTAAAACTGCAACATTCCTGGATGTCTCTTTTACCTTAAGGAGCTGTTCTTCAGAAAGGCCTGTTGAGCAGAGAACCACCGGAGTAGAAGTTTTTTCACAGTAGGCAAGAAGCCCTTCTGCTGCAGAAGCATTTGAGAAATCAACAATGACATCTGCTGCCACATTGCATTCCTCAAGGCTTTTAAAAACAGGAAAATCATAGGAGCTTTCTCCATATGCATCTACTCCTGCAACAACTTCTATATCCTTGTCTTCCTTAACAAGGTCGATTATTACATGTCCCATACGGCCATTGCAGCCGTGCATTATCATTTTTGTCATCTTTAATCCTCCGAAATCGTGCGTTTAAAAACATTTATGCACCGATCAATTGTGGAAAACTTCCTTTTATAAGCTTGAACTTGTGGAAAAATTCATCAGATAAGTCCGAACTTCTTCATCTCTGCGCGGAGCTTCTCCTGATTTTCAGGTTCCATCTCTGTAAGTGGAAGACGAAGAGGGCCTGCTGCAAAGCCTACCATTTTAAGGGCACTCTTAACAGGGATAGGATTAACCTCAGAAAAAAGAGCTTTCACAAGAGGAAACGCTTTGAACTGAAGCTCTCTCGCTGCCGCAAATTCTCCATCAAGACATTTCTGGCAAATTTCATGTGTCTGTCGCGGAGCGATATTTGAAAGAACCGAAATAACACCAAGGCCGCCAATTGACATGATAGGTACGATCTGATCATCATCACCTGAGTAAAGATCAATGCAGCCTTCTGCTAGTTGCATCATCTTGGTTGTCTGTGAAATATTACCTGTAGCATCCTTGATACCAACTATATTCTTGTATTCACGTGCAAGCTTAACAGCTGTCTCAGGAAGGATATTGCAGCCTGTTCTGCTTGGTACATTGTAGAGAATAATAGGTATATTTACTTCTTTTGCAACAGCTGAGAAATGCGCCATAAGGCCACCCTGTGTAGCTTTATTATAATAAGGAGTAACGAGAAGTAATCCGTCAGCACCATACTCCTCGGCAAGCTTTGAAAGCTTGACCGCTGTCTCTGTGCAATTAGATCCTGTTCCAGCAATTACAGGAATTCTTTTTGCTACCTTATCTATACAAAACTTCACAACATCCATATGTTCTTCTTCACTCATGGTTGCTGCCTCTCCGGTGGTTCCGCATACGATTATGGCATCTGTTCCGTTCTCAATCTGGAACTCAATAAGACGCTCAAACTCCTCGTAATTGACCTCTCCGTTTTCCTTAAATGGTGTTGCGATTGCAACTCCTGCTCCCTTAAAAATAGCCATTTTGCCCTCCTTTTGGCTTTTGGTGCGCTAATACCCTGTTCTCCTCGATCAAACTCAAAGAAAAAGGCTCAGCAGAAAATCTGATGAGCCTATAACAATCCTGGTTAAAGCATTTGCATTGTTGATAGCGCCCCATCTTTCGATGACAGTCATACAGCTGTTTGCTGCATGCCCAAGTATCCAATCTTCAGGTAATTGAACCTTTCGGCGTATTTACCTTTTTTTCTGATTCATCTGTGCCTGTCACATCCACAGAAATACTCATTAAATACGCAACCTCTATCTAAACCGTCTTTAGTTGTTTTAAATACTACAACACGAAAAATAGCGTGTCAAGAGCGCCGCACTTTTTCCAATAAAGTAGCCACTATAAACATTTTATTATTACTTTATTAAGGAAATGAAAATGGGGTTGAACTAGAAAAAACCGCGTGCTATACTACTAAAGTTTTGAGAAATAATTGTTAATTGTATTAATTATAAGAAAGGTTTATTTATGAAGCAGACTAGAAATGATGTAAGAAACGTTGCTATTATCGCTCACGTTGACCATGGTAAAACGACTTTGGTTGACGGACTTTTAAGACAGAGTGGTGTATTCCGTGCCGGTCAGGAAGTTGTAGAACGTGTTATGGACTCCGGAGATATCGAAAAAGAGCGTGGTATTACCATCATGTCTAAAAACACAGCTATCACATATAAAGATATCAAGATCAACATCATTGATACTCCAGGTCACGCAGACTTTGGCGGTGAGGTTGAGCGAGTTCTTAAGATGGTTAACGGCGTTATCCTTGTTGTTGACGCTTTCGAAGGTCCTATGCCACAGACTAAGTTCGTTCTTGGTAAAGCAATGGATCTTGGTCTTCCTGTTATTGTATGTATCAACAAGATTGACCGTCCTGAGGCAAGACCAAACGATGTTATCGATGAGGTACTTGAGCTGCTTATGGATCTTGGCGCAGATGACAATCAGCTTGACTGCCCATTCGTATTTGCATCAGCTAAGGCCGGAACATCATCACTTTCACTTGATGAGCCCGGCACAGATATGAAGCCACTTCTTGACACAATCGTTAATTATATTCCTGCTCCTGTTGGTGATCCTGATGCCAGCACACAGGTACTTATCAGCACAATCGATTACAACGAGTACGTTGGACGTATCGGTGTAGGTAAGGTTGATAACGGTGTTGTTAAGGTTAACCAGGAAGTTGTAGTTGTTAACCACCACGAGCCAGACAGACGTATCAAGACCAAGATCAGCAAGCTCTATGAGTACGATGGCCTTGGAAGAGTTGAAGTTCAGGAAGCAAAAATCGGTTCAATCGTTGCCATTTCAGGTATCGAAGATCTTAAGATTGGTGATACACTTTGCTCAGTTGATAATCAGGTTGCTATTCCATTCCAGAAGATTTCAGAGCCTACTATTTCAATGAACTTCATTGTTAATGACTCTCCACTTGCCGGACAGGAAGGTAAATATGTAACGAGCCGTCACCTTCGTGACAGACTTTATAAAGAACTTAACACTGATGTTTCTCTTCGTGTTGAAGATACAGATACTACAGAGACATTCAAGGTTTCAGGACGTGGTGAGCTTCACCTTTCAGTCCTTATTGAGACAATGCGTCGTGAAGGCTTTGAGTTTGCTGTAAGTAAGGCAGAGGTTATCTACCACACAGACGAACAGGGCCACAAGCTTGAACCTATGGAGAAGTGTTATATCGATGTTCCTGATGAATTCTCCGGAAGCGTTATTCAGAAGCTCGGCGAAAGAAAAGGTGAGCTTGTAAATATGGGTGCCGGAAACGGTGGATACACTCGTCTTGAGTTCAACATTCCTTCACGTGGACTTATCGGATACAGAGGTGAGTTCATGACTGATACAAAGGGTAACGGTATCATCAACACAATCTTCGACGGATATGCTCCTTACAAGGGAGATATGAACTACCGTAAGACAGGTTCAGTTATCGCTTTTGAGTCAGGTGAAGCTACAGCATATGGTCTTTTCAATGCTCAGGACCGTGGACAGCTCTTTATTAAGCCTGGTGACAAGGTTTACTCAGGAATGGTTATTGGAACAAGTGGTAAGTCTGAGGACGTTGAGGTTAATGTCTGCAAGACAAAGCATCTTACAAACACCAGAACATCAGCTTCTGATGAAGCTCTTCGTCTTGTTCCACCTAGGATCATGTCTCTTGAGCAGTGCATCGAATTCATCGATAACGATGAGCTTTTGGAGGTAACACCTACTAGCCTTCGTATCAGAAAGAGAATCCTTGATCCTACTCTTCGTAAGAGAGCCGGATTCAAGAAATAATGTTTTTGCGAGCAGGACGCAATAAACTGTCAAAATATATATTGTAAATTAGGGAGAGTATTCTGATGGATGCTAATCGCACCCATCGCAATACTCTCCCTTTGTATATGCGTAAGTGACTTCTCTAACATTCTAAAAAATTTAGATTGCAGCTTCGTACGCCACCATTGACTGAACCAGAGGAAAACGCTTTGGTCTGCGAGCCGACGGTGAGGATGATGGGAACAGTAGTTTTCTCACACCGTCGGATTCAGCATTGTAGCGTTTTCCTCAGAACCCGTCAATGGCAAGCACCTGCGGTGTGGCTAGGAATTATTGCCTCAGGCTCTGACTCCGAGAACAGTAGTGGCGGCTACTTTCAATAATGTGTAGGGCTATATTTTCATTTTACTGTGACAATTTATTTACTGAAACTTCGCACATTAAAAAGTGCTCTAGAACCTTGAAAATTCAATAAAAACTGGCAACAAAAAAGGCGATAAGCCTCTAAAATTGGTATAATTTAAGTACCACCAAAAATTAACCATAAGGAGACCAACGCCTTGTCTAAGATTATATCACAGAATGAACTCGATACTAAGCAGATAACAGATTCAATCAAGATTTTCTTCAATAAATTTCATGTTTCTGCGATATTGAAATCATCTAATGTAAAAAAGCTGAAAGGTGAATCTCCTTCAAACATCTTGATGTATGCGTTTTCTCTCGTATTTC
>NZ_FOXO01000019.1 GCF_900115735.1 Butyrivibrio proteoclasticus | reverse complement strand
GTTTTCCACTCACCATTTCCTACCTTGTAAGAGATTGTTGTTCCCTCTGTTACTGTTGTGCTTGCTGTTACCTTATGTGACTCTGCATCATATGTTACATCAAAGCCTTTTGCATCAAGTCCAAGAGCATCTCCATCTGCCTTTTTGATTGTAAGGGTTCCTGGCTTATATGTGATAGCATAGTTTCCTGTCACATCTGTGTTTCCATCCTTAACTACACCATTGCTGGCTGTTACGCTCTGGGTTCCCACATCTGTTCTCTTGTTTCCGCTAAGGGTTGCATCTGCCTTGTGGCTTTCCTTTGCAAGGCTTCCTGATGTTACTGTTACTCCTGTTACTTTCTTTTCTGTTCCATCATATACAAAGTCTGTATTGCTGTTTGCTGTTAGTTCGATCGCTCTCTTTTGGATAGTAACTGAGTTCTCGTTATTGTTATTAGCAAATACGAATTCAGCAACATAAGCTCCTTTGTTGTATGCGAATTTTTGTGCATCCAGTATCTTCTTAGCTGTAGCTGAACCATTATCACTTACATTTGTAGCTGTAGCTGTTGTTGATGACAATGGCTGATTATTATAAGTAATCTTGCTCTGATCAATTGACTTACTGCTTGTTGCTGTAACTACTGCAGTATGTTCCTCACCATCATAAGTTGGTGTTTCCTGCTTGGTAGTAATAGTAATTGTCAGATGAATTGGCTTATAGAGAACCTGAACTGTAAGTGTACCATCATTATTTTTAATAGTATCTAGCTGAGTTCCATCATCATAGCCTTCAATAATATTACCGTCATCGTCAGTTGGCTTATTGGCTTTGAGTGCTTCAATTCCTAATACAATGCCTGCATCCTCATAAACAGCTGCATCGATTTCGTTTACAAAGCGTGTTTCTTTGAACATTTCACCTGAAGCAACACTTTCTCCCTTATAGTACTCAATGTTGTACTTATAAGTAACTCTTACCCAATTAGCTTTTAGAGTAATGTCAGCTTCTACAGGTTTATCAAAATCATATGCTTCGCCATTAAGTAACCAACCTTCTAATCTATAGTACTCTTTTGTAATCTCAACTGTTGGCTCTTTTGCCTTGCCCTGATATACAACTGTCTGATTACCAGTTCCTACCTGTCCTTCTGTAGGCTCTTTAGCTGTTCCACCATCAAGATTAAATGAAACGGTGTATTTATTTGGTGCCCAAACGGCATAGAGATCATTACCTGAATATACCTTATTGCCATCTGCATCTAATGATGTAGTTGCTCCAGTTGTATCTGCAAAAATCTGATATGTTTCTTCAGCTTTCAGCCAAGCTACAGTTGCTGTTGAAGATGCACTCCAGCCAAGGAAATCATAGTGAGCATCAGGTACTTCACCAAATAGATCATTATACGTTGGAGCTGTTACAGGATGATTAACTATAAGTGGCTTGTCATCATCATCTGTTGTTACTGTAACAACGTCAGCATCGGTTTCTGTTCCAAAGTTCTTATGATATCTGATAAAGATAGGCTCTTCTCCAGGATTTGCAGTACCATTCTTCTGATAAACAGCCTTTACAAGAACCTGCTCATTTTCAGTATCGATCATGTACTCAGTAATCTGAATAATATCGTTTGGATAATGCAATGTACCGTCACCAACTACTTTCCAACCGATAAATGTATATCCCTTTTCTACCTGGTCAGGTGCAGCTGCTGCCTTAAATGCAGCATCACTTGCGTAATCTTTATCATCAGAATATGTTTTCTCTCCTGCAAATGTTCCGTGCTGTTCTCCTGTTGTATAATCTGCTCCGTCAAATACTACAGAAACATTGTGTTCAAAACGCCACTTAGCAATGAGTGTAGTGTCTTCCTTGATAGGTTCATAAGGGAATGGCTCGCCTGCTGTTCCATCTTCATTCTGATAGAACCAACCAACAAGTTTCCAACCATCCTTATCAATAAAACTTGTAGATGTAAGCTCAGTCTTGTCTATAGGCTCTCCAGGACTCTGATTCAATACAGCATATCCTGTTTGCGCATCTACCTTACTCTGTATGCCAGAACCAAATGTTCCGGTATTAGGGTTAAATCTTAATTGATAAGTTACAGCCTTCCATGAACCATAGATTGCAAGATTAGATGCAGGCATAGTATTTGTAAAGTTATATGCGCTTTCACCTGCAACATCATAGCACCATGTATTAAAGATGTATCCAAAGTCAGAATAATCAAAAGTATCAACCGTCTTTTCATATTGTTCTAGTGATGTGCCATACCTTACTTTAACTGTCTTCACAGTATTCTGTACATGATTATCTTCTGGCAATGGGCTAACATCAACAAATGACAAATCATATTCTTTTCTGTCATAATAAATCTTTAAGTCACCATTACCTCCATAGATTTCATCACCATCAGATACGTTGTGATGTTCAATTCCATTTAGGCTATACCATGATAATTCGAAACCAATATATTTATCGTCCTCAAAATAATATGTGTAATCATTAAAAACAGGGACAGTATTGGCAAGTTCATACGTTCCTTTTACGTCTGTTTCTTTATAAAACTCTATAGTCAGAGGAAGATTGCTTTCCTCATTAATAAATGACTCACTTGTAGTAAATGCATCTAAAAACTCTTCATAGCTTGTTCCTGATGCTCTTTTCCACAAATAGTACTTCCCATCAGCAGCTGCTGTAGGCCATTCATAATTATTCTGTGCTAATGTCTGACCATATAAACCTTTAAATGTATCTGTTACCGTTTGATGATCAGTAGTGTTCTTCTGCTTATAAATATCTCCTGTATATTCTTCTCCATTCAAATACCATGTAACAGTAGTTGATATATCACGCCTTAAGGTTCTATAATCCCATTGGTAGTTTTCAAAAAGCCAACCATCATCTTCATATAACCAGCCATAGTATGTGGTACTCTGAACAGTATCTTGAGGATCTATCTCATAATAGTTATAACGCCCCATGCCAACTCGTTTCCTATAATATACTGTTCCGGTATAAGGAGTACCATTCCTTGAGAAAACAATCGTAGTATTCTTTTCAAAAGTAAGTTCCTGGTTTCCCTCATTATCCGCATAGTATGAATAATCATTTGACGGTCTATTCTTTTCATTATTACATTTCTCATAACTTGTTGTTACTTCATCAACTTGATATGTGAATGAATATGTTATTACATTACGTGTATAGTAAACATTAACAACCGTATCACCATTTCTACTGATAGTTTTTCCTGCAACATCATTCTTAAGATACTGGAAGCCTGTATAATTGGCCCCATTCATGCTGGAAATTGACCAATCGCTATCGCTTCTAGCCTTTTGTCTTAGTGCATCATTAACACTACTCTCAGTAAGTTCATCTCCTGTTCTTCCTGTGAGTCTTACAGCCTCGCTGTAATCCCATGTATAGTTTCCATCTAAATTATTGTTATTTGGATTTCCATCCTGATCATAAACATCATTAACATTCTGAGTCCAGAAAATAACAGTATATGTGGTGTTTGAATTTTCTTCCCAAACAGCATATAACTGATATTCATTAGTCTCTTCATCAATAACATCATTAATTACACTATTCCAGTTAACATTAACGGTGTTATCTTCACCACTATCTGTTGACCAGCCCTTGAATGTGTAACCTGTACGCTTAGGAGCGTTATCACCTATAACTTTGTCCTGAATTGTGCTAAGTTTTGCGCCATCTTTAACACGCTGAGCACCAGTGAATGTTGCTCCGTTACCATTCTTATCAAAGCGTACCCAATATGCCTTTGTTACAGATGCCCACAGTTCAGGTGTAGTATCCGCATATACAGTTGTATCACTTATTACTATTCCAGCATTAGCATTAGCCTTACTTGTAGACCATCCAATACATGCCTTGATATCTTCCTCAGGGATATATTCAGGAATGCTTGAAAGATCTACTGCTGGTCTCTGATTTCCAGTTACTTCAATCGTCTCAACATGGAAAATTTCACCATTTTCTCCACGGAATGTGATATAGTAATTCTTCTTAAGAAGAGGGACAACTTCAATTGTTGTTGGGCTCTCCTTTGTGATATCGCTAATTGTATCAAACTCTATATCTACCTGTTCATCATCAACAATCTTCTGCCACTTAACAAAAGATTCATTGTCACCAGTTTTCGGAACACCAGGATTTAGCAAGGTATCGCCATTTTTGACTGCCTGAGTGTTGAATACTGTTGTCTTATCAGGATCTTCATAAAACTTATAAGTTACAACTTTCTTTTCACTATTTGCGTCTTCACCTGCAAAAATGAATACAGAGAACTCGTTTGAATCAAATTCAACACTTGTTGCAACCTTTGTCTCGTCCTCAGGATCTGCGTTCTTTTCTTCTGTAGCGACTGAAGCCTCGATTTCTTTTACTTCGCCTTCATGCTCATGGAGCACAGTGAAGTCTGTACCTTCGATCTTTTCAACAAGTGAAATTGATACATGAACGTACTGCGCATCTGCAGGCTGGATTTCGTCTTCGTTGTATATGAACTTAATGTCAACACCCTTAGCCTCTTTTACGTTATCGCCAAGAGTATCCTGAGCTGTTTCAAGGGCCTGAGTTTCTGGAATAGCCTCAATTGATACAGTTGTCCCCTCAGGGAAAAGACCTTCATCTGCACTTACAGATACATCCATTCCGCCAGTTGTTTTGCTTTCCGAAATTTCAGGCATTGCCTCAAGTTTCATGAACTTGGCTGTGAATGTTGTATCTTTTTCCACATCAGAAGGAACGAGCAAGGCTTCATTGGTTACATAGTTGCCATCCTCGTCTACCCATTCTGTGAACTGATATCTATCCCAGGCTATTGCCTCAGAACCTTCGAACTTAGCTTCTTTATCGTTAATGTCAACGGTTTCTTCCTTTACAGAAACACGTCCGCCCATAGAAGTCTTATACGTAACAGTTACAAGCTTCTGCTCTTTTTCCTCTATAACAGTAGAAGCTGAGCTTGCTGCATCGGCTGCCACTTCCATAGAAGCTGATGTTGCAGCTGAAGCAGCCTCTGCGCTATTTATTTTTGCAGAAGAAGCTTCTGATGCAGCCTCTGCACTTCTCGTGCTGGCAGAAGAAGCTTTGGATGCAGCCTCTGCACTTTCCATACTGGAAGAAGCTTTTGTTGCAGACTCTACACTTTCCATAGCGGCAGAAGTAGCTTTGGATGCAGCCTCTGCTACAGAAGCAGTAGCTTCTGCAGTTGCTGAAGTTGTTGCAGGCTCTTCTACATCATTTCCTCCATTAGTAATGTCAGCGTCTGCCTCATCGACAGCGCCTTCTGTAGCCTGATCCACAGGTGTCTCCTCAGAAGCTTCCGCTACTGGCTCAACAACCTCTTCAGACTCGTTTCCCTCAATTTCAGCAGGAGTTTCTTCATCATTATCGATGTCCTCCCACTCGAGTTCTGAAGACTCTTCATTGGAATCTTCTGAGATCTGTTCAAGTTCTTCTTCGCTTCCTACAGCAAAAGACCTTGTGCTTGCATAATCACTACTAAAAGTAGTTGTTACAAGCGCAAGTGTCAGTAGGAATGCCAAAAATCTGTTACACTTACTTGACATAACTTTATACCTCCCTCTTATAAAAAAATCGCAAAAATCATGAAACGGTATGGACCGTTTTCATACCGCTCATGTTATTACCGCTTTTAATGGCCTCATCCATTAGCCGTAACATTTCCAAAGTACTTCTAAATCTGACACTCTTTTTTTCATTCGCCCAAACAAGTTCACCTTGCCAAGATCTGTTTTGGTAATGGTCAACTTTTATAATGAACGTGTCTCCCATTTTGTAATTGTTTTTACAATTATTATTCATATCTGTTTTACTCATAACTATCCCCTAATGACTAATTATAGGAAAATGGTTATCATAAAACCCATCATAATTAGTTACATTTTTGAATTTAATTTCACACTTTATACACAGAATTCTAAATAATATTTCACATATGCGAAATAGGAACTATATGAAATTTTTATAAAATGTATATTAATAAATCATAAATCGCAATAGGTCGTATTCAGCGATTTTTCAGGCACTAGATATAGATTGGAAATGGTAAAATTTTTTCCAAAAAAGAATACGGAGCCGGCGCACTTATAGTGCGACAGCCCCGCATTACACAAAGAATATTTTATTCTCTTTTTTATCCGTTAACTGCTGCTTTGTAATGAGTAAGTCTAATTGTTGCCGATGCCGCTTCATCCATTAGCCTTAACATTTCCATCATGCTCCTAAAGTGGATGGATCTGTTTTCCTCTGCCCAGACGATTTTTCCTTGCCAGGTACCATTTTGACAATCTGTGATTTTTACGATAAATGTCTGCTTGGCATCAATTGTTTTCATACTTCCCCCTTTTCAGGTAATCATGAATAATTATTTCTTACCCAATTGCATATATTGTAAGCAAAGAGCTATCATATTTTTAATCATAATCGTTTGTTTTTTTGTTGTTTTCCCATGAAATAAGAAAGAAATCCATAAAGTTTTTATTAAATTTCGTGGATTATAGATCGATAAAGCCCATGTCTGAAACGATTAAGCCCGCTTCAAACATGAGCTTTATTTTTTATTTAGAAATTTCTTTATATATACATATTTTCTTCAAGTTCTTCTCTAGGAAGAAATGGAGCAAGATCCTCTAACGGAGCACTTGTAAGACTGCCGTCAGCTTCTTTTTTCACTGATGACTTAGGCTCCCATGGCTGAACTGTGTCTGTAAACACTTCACAGAACACGGGAGTATCCGATGCCAGCGCTCTATCAATCCCACTCTCAAGGTCGCTCCCGTTCCTGATTGAAACGTAGTTGTAGCCAAATACTTCTGCAAGCTTTCCAAATTCAGGAAAAGCAAGATCTCCGCTTTCAGGTCCGATTCCAAACTTGGAATAATCACTGAAATGAGTGCTCTGAGTAAGTCTGATTGAATGATAGCCATCATTATTTATCAGAAAGAGCTTTATAGGGAGCTTATTTGTAATTATAGTCTGCAGCTCCTGCAGATTCATCATAATGCTGCCATCACCTTCAAGGCAGATAGTTTCTTTTTTACCGGATGCTATGCATAGTCCGATTGCAGCAGGAAGTCCATAGCCCATACTTGCTACAGCATTGTTGATAATGAATCTGCTGCCTTTCTTGATATGCCAGCCTTGAGAACCTGCTACGCAGCAGGCGCCATTGCTGACTGCTGTAAGGCTCCCTTCAACAGCCTTATCTGAAAGAGTTCTGATAAAGCCATAGACATTAACTGGTTCATCGCCGGTATTGCGCTGCTTATCAGACACAACAGGGTATTTTTCTTTCCATTTAATGCACTGGGAACGCCAGTCTTCGCATGGTGCAAAGTATGACTGATCATCATTCCTTAAGTTTTTCCACTCCTTTATCTCATCCAGTGTCTCATTCATGGCTTCCATGAACAATCCGGCATCTGCATATATCTTTTTATCCACATGGATTGTGTGTTTTTCCATTTCAGCAGGATCAATATCCACCATTATCACCTTGGCTGCTCTCGCCCAAGAACTCCAGGTATAACCGGTCTGTCTGATTGATATTCTGGATCCGATAACCAGCAAAAGATCTGAATTCTGAACTGCAAAGTTTCCTGCTCTGTCGCCCATATAACCGCCACGGCCACAGTAGAGCGGGTTCTCACCTTCTATGAGGTCAATTGAATTCCAGTAAGTACAAACTGGAACTCCAAGTTTGTCCACCATCTTTCTGAAAGCTTCAAATCCCTTTGAAATGCGGATTCCGCCGCCCGCGTAGATAACAGGTCTTTTAGCCTTTTTGATCTCATCAAGGATCATCTGTGACGCTGCCAGAAGTTCATTGTGATTCATAGGCTGTGAAGCAGATGTATTATCTTTTTCCACATCCGGGCACATGCAAGAATGCTCTTGTCTATACTCTTCATCAAAGCTGCGAAGCTCAGCTGGATTAATTTCTTTTGCCTGGTAATTCACAGGAACGTCTACCCATACAGGTCCGGGGCGGCCGGTGCTCATGAGGTGCCAGGCCTTTTCCATAACATATCTGATGTCTTCCGGTGCCTCAAGCATGACTGCGTACTTACACATGTGTTTGGTCATCTGGGTGATATCGTATTCCTGGTCTCCTATTGAACGAGGAAGGCCTGAATCGTTTATAAATTCATGGCTTATGATTGGGCTCTCTGAATCAGAGTTTTCCTTAATATCTGCGCTGCAGCCTCTTTTAGAGAGCCCGTACTCAGTGTTTCCTTCCATATATCTGACTGTGGTGTCGTATCTGACCTGTCCACTTACAACAAACATCGGAAGAGAATCAAGCCATCCGCCGAGAACTCCGGTGATGGCATTGGTTCCGCCAGGGCCGGAAGTCACGCAAAGTGCTGCAACTTTTTCTCCGTATCTTGAGTAGCTCTCTGCAGCAATTGCTGCGCCCTGCTCATGATGGAAATGGGTGCAGTGCATGCCCTTTGTATGTCCAAATGAATTATTAAGGTGCATTGCACCACCACCTACAACTGTAAAGCAGTCAGTGACACCTTTTTTTATCAAAAAATCTACTATATAATCTGATAGTTTCATAAAACCTCACCACTTGATCCAAGGAGCTCTGCCTGTCTCGATGAGATCAGAGAGTTCATCTCTTTCTCTTGCTGTATCCATGCACTTCCAAAAGCCGTCATACTTATATGCTGCAAGCTCACCGTCTCTTACAAGGTTATGCATTGGCTCTTTTTCAAAGAATGTGCTATCGCCCTCGATGTAATCGAAAACTCCGGGCTCAAGTACCATATATCCGCCATTGATGCGGGCTCCGTCGATGTTAGCTTTTTCCCTAAAGTCCTTAACAACTGATGAATCGTCAGAATCTATGTCGAACACACCAAATCTCTGTCCTGCAAGAATAGCTGTAACTGTAGCAATCTTGCCATGGCTCTTATGGAACTCAAGAAGTTTTTTCATATCAAGGTCGCAGACTCCATCACCGTAGGTCATGAAGAATGTTTCGTTACCCACATGCTCTTTTATCCTCTTGATACGTCCACCTGTCATAGTGCTGTATCCGGTATCAACTATTGTAACTTTCCATGGTTCTGCCTTCTGAGAATGGAATGTCTTTTTATTGCTATTGGCAAAATCGAAGGTTACATCGCAGTTGTGGAGGTAATAGTTGTTGAAATACTCCTTGATCACTTCCTGCTTGTATCCTGCACAGATAATGAATTCGTTGAATCCATAGTGGGAATACTCTTTCATGATATGCCAAAGAATTGGTTTGCCGCCAATCTCTATCATTGGCTTTGGACGCAAGTGGCTCTCTTCACTGATACGTGTTCCGAAACCACCGGCTAAAATTACTACTTTCATTTAAATGCCTTTCATTTTTACAATCACTTTTTAACCTTTATAATATAAACCAAGTTGTTTGTTTTAACAAGAAATCACACTACAGGTACTTTTCAGGTTCGTTGAAGAATACGTCTGTGACGCCTTTTGCGGCATATTCATCAAGATTCATCCTATTGCCTGTTGGAACTTCAGGATAAAGATGTCCGGTGTACCAGGCACGAACTGTCCTTCCCTGAATCTTCTCCACTGGAAGATCCATGTGAAGTCCCCAAGGGTGAAGGGCAATGCTGCCGCTCGGAACGTCTTCCCATAAGGATTCCAGGCCAATTGCCTTGTACAGACAATTTGACAAAAGATCATCCAAAACGCCGAGCTTTGCTGTTGGCTCAAACTCATGGATCTTGTAAAGAGATTCAGGGTAAAAGCTTGAATAAACAATTGCCTCCTTAACTCCCATTTCATCCACAAGCTTAACTATCTTTTCCTCAATTCCCGGATAGTTATAAACTGATGTTTTAAGCTCAATGTTGATGCGCATGCCATCCTTTATCTCATCTTCAGGTATACCCCTTTTAACGGCATCGCAGTAAACTTTCAGTTTTGGCATCAAAAGCTCAATGACTTCACGCATTGTAGGGATCTTCTCCGCAGGAACACCCTTGCCGGCAAAAATATGAAGAGCCTTAAGCTCCTCAAGAGTAAAATCTCTCACAAATCCAAATCCATCTGTTGTTCTATCCACACGTTCATCGTGGATAACTACAAGTTCTCCATCCTTAGTCAGCTGAATGTCCAGCTCAACTCCCGCAAGGCCGTCAATTTCCATTGCCTTTCCAAAAGATGTAAGTGTATTTTCCGGATACATCTGACTGCATCCTCTATGTGCCCAAAATCGCATATTTTTTCACAACCTTTCATTTAAATTCTAGAAGTTATCATAACTCTTTATAATTAAAAAGACTATACTATTTACTGGTATAGTCCGTTAATCATGCAGAAAATCGATTATAATACTCTTCTGCTTTTTCTCTGGTAATCTTGAATCGTTTTACTAACTTTTCAATAATCGTCGCTTTCTCGACTCCATCTTCAATTTTATCAACGATGAATGCTTCTATTCCTTGTTCTATTCCTTGTTCTATTCCTTGTTCTATTCCTTCTTTTAATCCATTTTCAAGTATAACATCACTCAAATTACACATATCATTAAGCCTCCGCTCAGTGTCTCTACTAACTTCTATCCCATACTCACCTGACAGCTTTTTCTTTTTCATCTCAGAATCTTCTTTTTTTAAGAGTGTCTCCAGCATCGCTATCAAAATATTTTTAGACTTCTCTAGGTTCTCATTACTTCTCAATCTGATTATAACACCTTGTAGCTTATCAATGTTTGGCAAATTCATTTTCTTGCCAAATAAAACCTCTTGACTCAGAGAGATTCGATTAATTGAGTCCTCATCATCGCCAGCATCCATACATATCCATATACTGCGAACAGCCTTCAGACTATCGTAATCTGAATTTGTAAATTCTACTTCCTTCTGAGCAGAAATCATTCTTCCCAAATAAAAAACAACTCTGTTATCCAAGTGGTAACCAAGTTTTGTTACTTTAGAACTCTTCTGCGCCTCAATGTTAATCAGTATCTTAATGAGCTGCACTCCGCAATAAACAGAAAATCTTATATCAAAATAAATCTTCCCTTCACTCGGTACGTTATCTTCTTCAGAGCACTTTTTGATCTTATCAGCATTGGTATGCCCTGGTTCCACTCTGACCTTAGATATTTCCGGTTCATCAATATTGCTTATTATCGTCTGAATATCAGTATCCTTAAATTCATCTAATGTGTACTTAAGAATCCTAGCCAAAATCTGTTTATCTGCCAGCAACTCTTTTACATTCTCATCATACCTGGCTCTCTGACAAGTAATATCAATCGCCTGCGCTATATTTGTTTCCATTTGTATTACACTACTCCGTTTGCTTTACTTGTAGAAATAATATAGCACATATGTTCTCTGCGAACAAGTGTTTGTTTTTCGCTTGGAATTGCACTTTTTCCCATTGATTCAGCATTATGCTTAGTCAGTAATTTTCGTTTTTTACTTCACCCTACATCCACCATAATCTTGATGTATTCTTCTGATTTTTTTCTCATGATCTGAAGCCCTTCCTGCATGTGCTCAAGATCAAACCTGTGAGTTATAAGCATTGTCGGAGAAAAAGCCTGCTCACTCTTATGCCAAGTCGCAAGTCGCTCTAATGCATAATTCCAGTCGTCAGGATACGAAGAATTCCATGTTCCCATCAAGGTCATTTGGTTTCTCAATATCTTCCAGTAAACATTCCTTGGCAGTTCCATGTCTGAGGCAGGATTGCCAACAAGCATAACCTTTCCAAGGGGAGACGTCAGATTAACTGCCTGAGCGTAGCTTTCCGACCTTCCGATGCACTCAAGGTAGTAGTCCGCACCATTACCATCCGTCTTTTCATTTACAAAAGATGAAGGCGCACCATATCTCACATCGCAGAAGTGATCCTCACTATAACCAACCTGCTTTATCATCTCTTTTTGAACATTCTTATTTCCTATGAAAAAGACATTTCGGTATCCTGCATCTTTTAGGAGCATTGCAACAAGAAGTCCAATGGTCCCAAGGCCGCAGATTACGATATTTTTTTCTGTTTCCGCTTCAAATCCATCTCCGACAAGTCCAAGTTTCCTCAGCGCATGCACTGCAACGCACATTGGCTCAAGCATAGCAGCCTCGTCATCTGTCACTTCATCAGGGATGGGTAAAAGATTCCACAAGGGCGCGCAGACATACTCTCCAAATCCACCGTCACACCTTGAACCCAGATAATTATAGTTTTCACACATCTCATAATGCCGAGATTTGCACTGCCTGCATTTCATGCAGGGAATAAGCGGAAAAACTCCAACTCTTTTACCCACAATTTCAGGATTATCGTCACACTTTTCCACAATTCCCATGAATTCATGCCCCGGAACAATTGGCATATTGTGGGCGCCGGTCTTAAAAACGCGCGGTACGTCAGAGCCGCAAATACCGCACTTGCGCACCTTGATAAGCGCCTCACCTGCCTTGGGCCTCGGGTCATTAACTTCCACGTACTTCATATTATCTATTCCATAAAGAACTTGCGCTTTCATAGATAGTTTTCCCTCATAATCTCTTCTGCTCTGTCAAGATCCACCTGTGTTGTCACCTTGAAGTTCCTCTGATCTCCCGGAATCATGGCAACGTCCATCCCCGCCATTACAGCAGGTTCTGTGGAGCCCTTTATCATTCTGATCTTATCGGGCAAAAGAGCTTCATTACCCTCTAAATACTTCTTATAATTAAAAGCTTCCGGCGCCTGCCCGGCAAAAATAGTATTGCGGTTAAGCAGCTCGTCCACACGGGCCCCTGTCCTGCTGAAATACACAGTATCATTCATAGGAAGAACAGGCATCGCACCATCATGTTTTTCAAGTGCCTTAAAACACTCCTCTATCATCTCTTCTGTAACAAAAGGCCGCGCTGCATCATGGATAATAACATTGTCCACCATGTCACCAAGTTCCATTTTCTCTATTTCTTTTAACGCATTATAGATAGAAAGCTGCCTGTTATCCCCCGGATCAGAAAATCCCAGGATCTTCTCACTTATATTCGGCTCGTCCGCAACAGCATCTTCAATCCTGTCGCGCCACTCCTCAGCAGCCACGATCAGAATATTGTTGACATACATAGATCTGCCAAAGGGCGCCATGCTATGCATGATCATCATCTGTCCAGACAACTCCACAAACTGCTTTGGTACTTCCGATCCAATCCTGCTGCCGATCCCGCCGGCAAGAATAATTGCTATATTCATAGGCGCCTCGCTTTCTTATTTACTTTTATATACTTACATTTCAATTATATACTCTTATATACTTCTTAGTAATAAATCTGCTTAATATCGTTAACCAATCAAAACTTTCTTTCCTTCAAATGCAAATCCATAACTGTAGATATTCTTCTTTTTAACGCCTGCATTCTCCAAGTCTACCGAATACTGTTTCTCTGCTATCTGTTTCTTAGCCGCAATAACTGTATCTTCCATGGTACTCTCTTCATCTGCATCATGAACTTTAAACTCCAGTATAAATGCATCTTTTGACTTATTCTTGGGTTCAATAACTACATCGTATCTTCCAAAGCCTGACTCTCTGTTGGACTTTACGATATACTCATCTCGCAGATCCACAAGGAGTCCCAGAATAAATCCATGATAAAATCGCTCAGGTGACGATCCGGAAACATTTTTCCCGGTGTCAAAAAAGCTAAAGGTAGACAAAGCCACCTGATTCATATAGTAATTCATTGCTTTGATATCTTTTACCAATAGTGCCTTAATTAAATCATTGTAATTCGAGCCACAAGCTTTAAACCAGCTGCTTACCATCTTTTGAAACATGGTTTTTACTTCCTGATTAGTAAGTCTTAATTTGTACTTGCCATAGTACAATCCATTTTCATCAGCAATTATCTCTGTTGCTTTTAAATAGCCACTTGCAAGTAAAAGACTCCATATTCCGTCCGCTGCAGAATCAAGATTGCTATACACTATCTCTTCATCTAATTCTTTTTCAATTATTCCATCATTTAGGAGACATTCAAAATCACTTTTTATCCCCCTGTCGCCTTCACGGATCAATTTGCTTACCAGACTGTTACTACTGGTATTCGCCCAATATGTTGCGATTCTTTTTTCATCGAGAAACGAAAGGACTGACCATGGGTTGTACATCTCACATACGTTTCCAAAATGGAAACCGTCATACCATTTTTTTACTTCTTCTTTTTCCTTAATACCAAATGCTTCAAGAGCATGATCCACTTCCTCTTGAGTAAATCCGAATTTATCTGCATACGTTTCTGAAGTTGTTGTAATAACCCTGAGGTTATTAAGATCAGAAAAGATTGATTCCTTTGATATTCTCGTTATACCGCTCATCAATCCACGAAGCATATATGGATTAGTCTTAAAAGTCGAATTGAACAAGTTCCTGATAAATGAAGAGATTTTATCCCAATACCCATTCACATAGGCTTCTTGCATCGGAGTATCGTATTCATCTAATAATATTAGAACTTTTTCTCCATAGCATTCAAAGAGGAGACGACTCAATCTATTGATTGCTCCCGATGCTTGTTCTTCCTTACATTCTTCCATAATGCCATTGAAATATTCTATATCTGCTTCAAGTAAACTCTCATTTCTGACTATTTCCCTGAATCCCCTGAATAATTCAGATATTATTGAACATATACTCCGTATTGCTCCATCATAGTCAGGTTCTTTAACATTGGCAAAAGAAATAAAAATAACAGGATACTTACCAAGAAGAGCATGATATTCCTTGTTTTTCCATATATCCAGATTTTCAAACCACTTTTTACCATCTTGATACTTATTGGAAAAGAAATAGTTAACCATGCTTAAATTCAGTGTTTTACCAAATCTTCTCGGTCTTGTGATAAGCGTCACAACATCTCCTTTATCCCACCATTCCCTGATAAAGGATGTCTTATCTATATAAAAATAGTTATTCTCGATAATTGAAGCAAAATCCTGATTGCCTATCGATATCTCTCTGTGATCGCCAATTACAGGATTTGATCTATGAAGTGCATCTTCTATTGCTTCCAAAGTTGCTGGTCTCGGAGATTTTATTTTCCCCCCAAGGACTTTTTGAACAGTACTAAGTGGCAATTCTGCCATAGATGCTATATCTGAATATGTTAGTTTGGACTCTTTTTTTAACTGTTGCAGTTCCTTTATTTCAATATTGCTCATAAAAATTCTCCTCTTATATAGCAATTATAAGGTAAAAATAGCAATATTGCAATTTTACGTGTATAAAAATAGCAATTTAATTGCTATTTATCCATTAGGAGCATCTGTGGATAAAAGCCCGGGGAATACACTCTTGATGATTACTACGCTCTTCCTGACGATCAGAGAGTAGAGCTGATTGATGGTGTTTTCTATGACATGAGTGCCCCATCTACGATTCATCAGATAATATCACTGAACATATCCATTCAGATAAAAAAATTCATCGATGAAAATAAGGGCAACTGCATGGTTTTTATAGCTCCATGTGATGTGCAATTAGATATGGATGATAAGACCATGGTCCAGCCAGACGTCATGATCATCTGCCAAAAAGATAAGATAGTTAAGAAAAATATATTTGGATGCCCGGACTTTATTGTAGAGGTTTTATCTTCTACAACCAGAAGAAAAGACATGTCTCTCAAACTCGCCAAATATGAAAAAGCCGGTGTAAAAGAATATTGGATGGTAGATCCGGACAAACTTAAGATCATAGTTTATGACTTCGCCCACGACTTTGATGTATCCATTTATGGTTTCAAGGACAAAGTGCCAGTAGGATTATATGACGGAAGACTCCAGATTGATTTCAAGCCTATTTTGGATGAGATAGAGTTTTTGTTGTAAATAATACAGGTGAAAAGAGATTTTGTTGTCTTACAGCCCTCTCCCATTGGAAGTGTGGATAATGTTAAAGTTTCTCCCACTCTATGTCCTCCGGAACTAAAAGATTATTCTTAACTTCCAGTCATTTTACCACTCAAAATCAAAGCCCTGCTGAAATGCTTTCGGCAAGCAACTCAGTAGGGCTTATCTGGTCATCCTCAGCTGCATCTCTGATAAAACAGCCTTTATGCCGTCTGTGGAATTAACGTCTACCGCAATGACTTCGATTTCATTGATTATTCCATTCCAGAGACTTTCTATGCATTCCTCTATGGTGGTGTCCACATTATTGTGCGTGGTTATAATTACTGATATAAAACTTCCCACATTGTAAAAAGTGCGGGAAGTTTAATAATCGAATTATCTCAGCCAATCTTTCTAATCAAATATTAAATTGCACACTGCATGCTGGCTTTTTCTTTTTACAGGGATGCTCTTTCATTTCACGGAACAATCTCTGTTCCTCAGCCTCTCTTTCCTCAGGTGACATCGAAAAAACACAATCAGGAATAATATTTCTATCATCTTCATATACTGATTCATATTCGTTATACTTATTCATCTATTGTCACCTCCTTATAGTTAATATCGAACTTCTCCATGCAAAACTTTATTGCTTTTTCTCTAGATTCACTTTCATTATATCCAAGCGATCTATATAATTCAACTTTTAACTCAAAATATAATTTATCAATTTCCTCATTACTGTTATATAGATATAATTTACCATTATGCCCAATAACTATTCCTAAATTATAACCATATATATAATTCGAATTAAAATCCTCAATACTTGGCGGTAATCCTGCTGGATGCGAATGAATGGTTACTAATCCAGAATGCATCTTTAAGAAATTTACAATGTTATGTGGATAAATTACTCTGGATTCCTCTATCGAATCCGTAACTTGAGCTACAACTTCAACGCTTTCCGCATCTATCCAATACATATCTTCATAGTTTGTCCCGCTTCTATGAAATAGCATCTTTTTTGCCAAGTTATACAATAGCTTATTTAATTCCGGTGAATCAGATATTTGGTCAAACTTCTTTCTAAATTCTCCGCCAGATATATAGGTATGATCAATACATGTATCCTTGCATCTGCCATACCTTTGTTCTTCTTGTTCATTATTCATAAGCAAATAATCCTTTCAAAATTCTAATTCCTGTGAAAAAGGCATATGCAGAAAACATTGCCATTTCCGAATGGATAAGACTCTGCGCGAAGCGCAACTTTGAAAGGATATCATATTACTTTATTTTTATCAAGTATAGAAAAGCTATCATAATATGATTTAAGTATTTAATTGTCAAAGAACAAAAAATCTAATTATGTTATGTATAAACACTGATATATTTAGATCATTCATTGTTATTTATAGAAAATTGTTAACTTCCTATCTTTTTAACTCTCGTCGTCACTTCCGGTAGATTTCCTCTAAAAATCTCTTAATGCAGGGTTGATGATTTTTAATTTTTAATTCTCCTCATCAGCGTCCCCTTTCATGAATTCTATGATCTCTTTAAGTGACTTCTTGCTCTTCTCGAAAGCCTTCACCAGTTCCTTGCTCTCAAGTTCCCTGCGCTTTGTTATGAGCTTGTCCAGTTCTTTAAGCTCTGCTTCATATCTGTCTTTTGCCTTAAATACTGCCTCTTCCTGCTTCTTGATTCTATCGTCTAAACTTGTTCTTGCCATGATATCAGTCCTCCCTCTCTGCATTTGCCTTAACAGTTACATTCTTTAGATCTTCTCCGAGTGCTCTTCCCAGCGTCTTTATGTCTGCTGCATTCATCCCGAATGCCTTCAGTATTGCTTTCTGAGTAGCACTTACTGCGTGATCTATCCTGTATGTATTGTCAGAGGACTTTATCATCTCTATCTTTTCAAGTTCCTTAAGTGCATCAGGAACTGTCATGTAATTCTCTTTCTGTCCACTCTCCTTTACTTCATCCTTAAGGCATGTATATATCTTATTACGTATGATAAGAGCTATGAACTCTATGAAAAGCTTGGTCTCCAGAGATTCATTTCCATAAACCCTTTCTGCCCTTGCTCCCATATATGATTTATCTCCGCGGAACAGTTTTTCGGAAACATCCCTGCTCTTATACAGGTTTATTGCTTCTTCCGCTGTCATGGACTCTGATGTGATAAGTACAAAGTATCCACAGAGTGCAATCTCCCTGTCTATGACATTAGTGCGTTCGCGCCATGCAAGGAGTCGTTCATCTTCCTTGCCCTTATTGTAAATCTCAAGCTTGAAGTATTTCTCAATGTTTGGACTTGGGGGTATCTTCTTGCCCCTGTTCTTTTCCAGGAACTCGACTATCCTGTCTATCTTTCTCTCTACATTCTCGCGTTCTGCTGCATGTTTTCTGTCATTGTAGTATATGTGGAAATATCTGTCCTTTTCATCCGAAGGAAACAGCTGCATCTTAACTGTCATTCCATTGACTTTATAGAATCTTATGCTGGTTGCCCTGCTCTGCTCAAAGCTGCCTCTATGTTTTAAAACAAGATCACTCACAAGGTCCTTCATGCCCTTGACCATGATTACAAAGCCGTAGCCGTGGTGATCCATGTAGTGAATGTTTGCCTCACTGAAATATCCCCTGTCGAGGATGAATCCTATATTTTTATAGCCATAGCCTTCCACCTTTTCCAGCATGTACTGAAGCTGTGACACGTCATTGATGCTACCCGGATAGTCCTCATAGAAAAGGGGCTCATTGTTATTCCTGTCATAAGCCACAGCATAATTGAAGATTGGCTTACCCTGCTTATCCTTTTCATGTCCTATCTCAGCAAAATCTATATCACCTGCCTGGCAGTGCTTATTGGTTGAATCATAAGAAACATAAATCTTTGATCTGTGATCCCGGTTCTTATTCCATTCATTAAGGAAAGCAATCCTTGCATCAGTCATGTCCTGGCCAAGGAAGTCTGAAATCTTTGAATCACTATAGACATGCATCCCTTTTGTAAAGAGAGGATGTTTATAAGCATAGTCAGGATAATACTGACCAGCATTGTTCTCAGTTAGAATGCTATATGCAGCAAGATCAAGAAACAGTCCGGCATCCTTGCCAACAATACGATTAACCATCTCGTCGATATGATAGCTGGCAATGATCTTCCTGATTACAAAAAATGCTCCAACATTCAGGCAACTGCTGCGGCTGGTATCCCCTTCCAGTTCTTCAGGGATCTCTATATCCGGAAAGAACTTCATGCAGTTAGCATTAGGATACATCATGTCAAGGTGCTCATCATCACGTCTTCCGATAGATGTGGTCTTGGGAACGGAATACTTCTTGTCAGGGTCATACTTTCTCTCATACGCATAGTACACGTAGGTAGTTCCCTTGATATTTTTTATTCTGATACCGTTTTCCCCAGTCGGTATCTTCACAAGGAAATTCATATACATGGCAACCTCCATAGAGATGTAATTACTTCTCTATTATATTACCATGTTTCCCACTCAAAATCAAGCGAAATCCGCATAAAATCTGGGTTTTTCCGATTTTTTCGCCTCTCAATTTGGCTGCCGAGAGTTAATTATCGCGGAAGTTCACAAATTAGGCTTCTCCAGCATTTCTTCCTCTGCATCCTTGAGCTTTGTGTACATGCGGTTTCTGATGATGAGTGCAACAAATGCTATCAGCATCTTTCCTTCCAGCGCATGTTTGCAGATATTATTGAGCATATACTCCGTATTGCTCCCTCATAGTCAGGTTCTTTAACATTGGCAATGAAATAAATATAACAGGATACTTACCAAGAAGAGCATGATATTCCTTACTTTTCCATATATCCAGATTTTCAAACAACTTTTTACCATCTTGATAATTATTGGAAAAGACGACGTTCTGACCCTTCTGGTTCATCTAGGCTACTTGGCATATGACTCTGAAAAAGAATGTGTATATATACCAAATGAAGAAATAAAAAGGGAATTTTCAAAGACAATAAGAGAGGTCAATCACTCCGCCACCCTTGACAGAATCAGCGAATGTGACAGACTTTTTAATGATATAATCCATTGTAACGAAAACGCTGTCGCAGCCCAAATTGAAAAAATACATGTCGAAGAAACTGCTCCTATCAACTACAACAGCGAAGAAAGTCTACGCAATGTTATAAAACTTGCTTACTATACATATTAAGGCAATTACATCAAATTTGAAGAATTACCGTCAGGTAAGGGATATGCAGACATTGTCTACCTACCAAAGAAAACTTCTAACTACCCGGTTCTTGTAATAGAACTAAAGTGGAACAAATCTGCAGAAGGGGCCATTTCCCAGATAAAGAACAAAAATTATCACAGTGTCCTCAAGGGCTATAGTAAAGAAATCTTACTCATAGGAATTAATTATGATAAAGATGCCCCTCCTGAAAGTGCAGATTATAAACATCATACATGTAAAATAGAGAGAGCATGACAGCCCTCTCTATTTTATGTTCTGTATTACTGATACATACTCTTATTAGTACATCGGTTTTTGATTTTATTATTATCCTATCACATCTTTAACATCCGTCATTCTCCCAAAAAAAGGGTCTTCCACTTTCAATGCCAAAAAATCTTCATCAAGAATTTGTACCTTATTTATTAGTTCTAACATTTTTTCATCCAGTGATTTCTCTTCGTACCTACTAACTGCTATACCACCTAGGCTTTTATTTACTTACAATTGATTTTTTATATAATTCCAAATATCTATTCCTAGACTCCTCATTCATTTTTTTCATCTTCTCATCCAGCCAACCACCATTAAACCAATGTATGGAATATGTATTTTCCGTCTCGTTTAAAAGTCCTGACATATAATCGTACGGATGAAAAAAATCATACGAGTAAATGTTCATACCATTCACACTTTGCGTAGTTCCAACTATTCTATACCCTGCTTCAATTGCAACTCTTGTATCATAATAACCGCAGGTGTTCCTGTTATGTCTTCCCTCTTGATCAATAAACTTTATTTCTTTCCTAGCATCAAGGAACTTTTTCACCATTGGATGACCTTTTACTGCTCCACTTAATCCTCCGAAGTTTATTACTTGCCACTTTTCAACTCCACAAAAAGCCTCCTGATATAGTAAATCATCGATGTTCCTCTTAATCTCAACATCTACATCAAGATATAGCCCTCCCTCGTTATAAAGGATATCCAGACGCGCATAATCTGGCACAAATCCATACGCCTTAGCCTTATACGCCTGCTTCATATATGAATTCTTCTCTATATCATAGTTTTTCTCATTCCACTCAATTATTTCATAATCAGGGCAATATAACCTCCAACTGTCGATACACTTTTTCAGACTATTTGGTATGGAATTCCCGCCTAGCCACATATAGTGAAGTTTCCTAGGTATTAAAGGCGTTTTTGATACTAAAGGAGTACCCTGCGATTTATCAGAGCAAAAATTGTGAATCAGCATCATAGGCATTATGTAGCACTCCATGTCTTTGGTACAATCCATACTTTCAAGCTGCTCTAAAACATCTGAAAATCGGCTAATATTTAAAAGAATCACTATATTTATAGGACATTCATTTAGAAACTGTGGTGATTTAATATCATAATCTCTTCCACAAACAGAAATCTTTTGTCCCCAAATAAACTGATTGTTATCAATGTAGCAATCAAGCCATTGGAGAAGTCCTAGATTTTTCAATATCTCTGGCGTTATGACCTGACCAATGGCACCAGCACCAAACATAATGATTTTTTTATTTAATGATTTTATTTTTTTACAAAACTTCGTAAAGTCCATGCACTGTAAAATCATACAGAAAGCTCCTATTTTTCCTGACTTCAAAAATAAACTGCACTAAACTGATAGTACTCCAATCAAATTCTATCAATTTGGTGCAGCTTTTTATATACGCCTTTTGTTTGCAGCTTACCTTTTGCAATAGCCTTTATAAATCTATTACTCTCGCACAAAAATATATTTCCTTATTATCTCTTCATATTGTCCTGCCACATAAATCTTTGAATTCTTTTCCATCACTTCACTACGCCCTTCTCCAGATACTCTGCAAGGTTTATATGGCTCATGCTCTCATAAGCACGCTCTTTTGCGACAAGCTCCATATCGTGTTCGACCATGAGCTTTACCAAATCTTCAAATGAGGTTTTTATAGGATTCCAGCCAAGTTCATTCTTAGCCTTACTCGGATCCCCCAACAGATTTACCACATCGGTGGGGCGGTAGAAATCCTCGCTGACCTCAACAAGTTCCCGACCTGTAGCAGGGTCAATGCCCTTTTCATCAAGCCCTTCACCCTTCCATTCCAATTCAATTCCAGCATAATGGAAAGCCAGAGTACAGAACTCACGAACAGTATGCTGAACACCTGTAGCTATAACGTAATCATCCGGCTTGTCTTGTTGTAGCATCAGCCACATACATTCAACATAATCCTTTGCATACCCCCAGTCACGCAGTGAACTGAGATTACCGAGATAAAGCTTATCCTGTTTACCATGTGCGATACGAGAAGCTGCCAACGTAATCTTTCTTGTAACGAAAGTCTCTCCTCGCCTCTCAGATTCATGATTGAAAAGGATTCCCGAGCAGGCGAACATATTGTATGCTTCCCGATATTCTTTGGTAATCCAAAATCCATATTGCTTTGCCACAGCATAAGGGCTGTAAGGATGGAACGGCGTAGTCTCCGACTGAGGAACCTCTTCTACTTTTCCGTAGAGTTCAGAAGTGCTCGCCTGATATATCCTGCACGTATCAGCTAATCCCGTGACTCTAACAGCCTCCAAAACACGAAGCACCCCTGTAGCATCCACGTTTGCCGTAAACTCCGGCACATCAAAAGAAACCTGCACATGACTTTGTGCAGCAAGATTATATATTTCAGCAGGGCGAACCAATCCAATAACCTTCACCAAGGACATAGAGTCCGAAAGATCACCATAATGAAGATGAAAGCGTTCATGCCCTTCTAAATGGGCAATCCGCTCACGATAATCCACACTTGACCTGCGGATGATACCGTGAACGTCATACCCCTTCTCTAATAATAATTCTGACAGGAAACTGCCATCCTGACCTGTAACACCTGTGATTAGTGCTGTGCTTTTCTTGTTTATAGTCATTATTCGTAATATTTTTCTTTTGATTTAAAAAACATCATAAAGTTTTACTATTACTTCTAAAATAAAATAGATATCTCAAGGATTCCATTCCCTATACTCTTTTCCATCTAATATATCAGCTATTCTTTTACATGCTTGCCCATCCCCGTAAGGATTCACAGCTTTCGCCATTTTCTCATATGCTTCTTGTTCATCTAACAACTCTGAAAAAGCTCTATAAATCACTTCTTCTTCAGTGCCCACAAGCCTTAAAGTCCCGGCCTTCACTCCTTCCGGTCTCTCAGTTGTATCCCTCATCACTAGCACTGGCACACCATAGCTAGGACACTCTTCCTGAATCCCCCCCGAGTCTGTTAAGCACAGATAACTTCGACTCTCGAAATTGTGGCAATCAAAAACTCCTATCGGCTCAATCAGATGAATGCTCTCACAGCCTTCAAGCTCTTCCTTCGCCGCTTCTCTGACAGCAGGATTCATATGTATCGGATAAACCGCTTTCACATCATCATGCTCTTCAAGCACTCGCCTTATCGCCCGAAACATCTGATGCATAGGAGCACCCAGGTTCTCACGTCTATGTGCTGTGATGAAGATCATGCGGTCATCCCCCACCCAATCCAATTCTGGATGTGTATAATCGGAGCGTACCGTGTGCTGCATTGCATCGATTACCGTATTGCCTGTGACATAGATGGATCTCTCACTCTTTCCTTCCCTTATCAGATTCTCACGGCTTAGTGGAGTCGGTGCGAAAGAGTACTCTGATACGATGTCCACAGCCTAGCGATTGTACTCCTCTGGGTAAGGAGAATAGAGATTATAAGTCCTTAGTCCTGCCTCAACATGTCCTACTGGAATCTGAAGGTAGAAGCAGGAGAGGGATAATACAAAACTACTGGTCGTATCACCGTGGACGAGAACAAGGTCTGGATGGATGGAGATGAGAAGTTCTTTCGCTTTCGACAGGATAGCCGTGGTTATATCAAAAAGATCCTGCCTTTCCTTCATGATCTGCATATCATAATCCGGCTGGATAC
The DNA here is from genome assembly GCF_900115735.1 of Butyrivibrio proteoclasticus. Lineage (GTDB taxonomy): Bacteria > Bacillota > Clostridia > Lachnospirales > Lachnospiraceae > Butyrivibrio > Butyrivibrio proteoclasticus_B. The sequence goes on along the minus strand of NZ_FOXO01000019.1, from coordinate 57,555 downwards.
CGAATGTTTCGCAGACCTGATACAGCATCTCCTTGTGCTGGCCTGTGGAGAGGAGCAAAGGATTGAAGGCTGGGCGGTGCTTAAGTTCCAAATACAGCGGAGCCATTTTTATCATTTCTGGGCGCGTTGAAGCGCATAAGAGAATTTTTTTCATCTTTCAATTCTTTTCTCTATTAATCATAAATTGCCTTTTTCGAGTGATATATATTGAGGCGATATATATATTATTTTTTTTCTATCCATTTTTTCCTGAATCAAATCTACTATTATTGCGTCTGAAATTTTCTCATTCAAAACAGCCACCACTAGATAATCGTAATCAATATTCAATCGCTTACATTCTTCTAAGGAAATTACATTCAGCCCTTGTTGTTTGTAATAAAGCGAATTTTTATCTATCCAAGCAACTACATCAACTCTATGACCAATACAGTAGTTGTAAATATTCTGCCCAAAGCCACCTGCACCGTATATAATAAGCTTACTGTTTTTTTTAATTCCTCCATACAATCCGAGCAGATTCGCCTTATCGAAATAAGCTATATTTTTTAACATCATCAAATAATTACTGTACAAATCAATTTGATTCTGTATCGTTTTATCCTCCGAAAACCACTTTCTAAGATAAGACGTCAATTTTTTAACCCCTTCAACGTTATTATTTCCAACTGCCTTCATTGCAGATGTTTGACGCTGAATATAATGATATCCATATGTATCTATAATACTAACCTTATTACAATTAAGTATATATGGATAAATAACTGCTGCATCCTCACCTATCCTAATATCCGGATCCACACTAAAAGTAAACTTCTCCAGCAAAGATCTTTTGTATAATTTAGTTACACCATGGGGTAAAATACCATGTTCAAAAAAAACTCCGGAAAATAAAACTCCATTTTTTATTTGCTCTGTATTATAAATACCTGGTGGAATTGTTCCTGAAATCTTCCTATCATCGTCACCTATACTGTATGTTAATTGGCAACACACTATATCTGACTGGTCACAAATCATAGTTTGAACTAATGCTTCAATATAATCATCTTCAATGTAATCATCAGAATCTACCCAAACTATATATTCACCAGAAGCTTTTTTTAGTGCATAATTACGAGCTTCCAAAGCTCCTTTATTATCTTGGCGATATGCAAAAACATTATGATGTAGCGCTTGCAAATTATTACATATGTTCCATGTCTCATCTGTTGAGCCGTCATCAACAATAATAATCTCTATGTTTTTATAAGATTGAAGGAGAATGCTATTGATACATTTCTCTAAATATTCTCCAGTATTGAAAGCAGGCACAAGGACACTAACCATTGGATAATCATCCGTCATTTTATATTCCTCGTCAAAATATAACTTTCATAAAACAATTCTAAAAATACACTTGATTCCTATTTTTACCCTTTCAACGCATCTACGAAATACCCGTTATTCTGAATCAATACTTTTCAAGCTAAAACCAAATCTCTCATTAGCAATTCTTATCAATTCAGAACAATGATTACGGATATAATTCCTATTTAGTTCATCAAAAGTGTAAACATCATTACTTTCATCTAAACACATTAAATCTATCTGCCCAACAATCTCATCACAATAGCTTTCAGTCAAAACAAGTATAGATGAATTAACCACATCATTTAATACTCTAGGAGAATTAACACTCCAACTGTAAAGTCTTCTCGTCTCATCATTTAAATTATTACTGACAATTGTTGTTATCTTCAATCCAGCTTTTTCTATAACCGGAATCAAAGTCTCTGCTATTTTCCCACAACCAAATACAATAACATTATCCGTTTTTTTTATCATCTCTATTAAAAACGATATCACTTGATATATGTTTTCATTTTCGGCAAAAAGTATACGATTAACTGCATCTAATGCATTCTCTGTCAAAGTGTTTAGCATCGGTTCACTAATCTTGCCATACTTTATAGCAGCTAAAAAAGCAATTTGAGTAATCTCGAGTTTTGTTTTAACTGATATACTTGAAACCCCTCCGCAATTGTAATAAGCAATATTGTATGGAATGAATTGAAAACTCCTTTTTTCGTTGTACCACTCATTTATCATTTTATAATCAGCTGCTATCCTATATGTTGTATCAAATTGTTGCCCTACATTTTTCATAAAAATAGCCTGATGACACATTGGCATTTTCCAATCAATGCATTCTATAGGTTCTGGCGACAGCGAACTGAATTTACCTCCGTTTACAGTAACCACTTTCCCATATAAAATATCTATCTCACAATTCAAATAGTCACTGACCACTTCAAGAATATCATTTGTATACCAATCATCGCCGTTAAGAAAATGAATATACTTTCCACAGGCCTTTTTTATCCCCTTATTCATGGCATCATAAATACCACCATCGCATTCGCTGACATAATATGATAAGTACTCTCTATATTTTTCTATTATTTCTACTGTTCCATCAGTAGACCCTCCGTCTATTATGATATACTCATATTCAGCATGGTTCTGATTTATCACAGATTTTATACAGCGTTCTATCGTATCTACACAATTATATGTTACCGTTATCACACTGATATCTATCTTTGGGGTATCATTTAACACATCTTTATCAATTCTATCCATCATTATCTAGCATATTATTACCACTCACGTGGAGCTAATACAAAAAAATCAGCACCATATACCTTGCCTGATTTTTTCAACTTATCAACTACATCCCACTGCCCATTTGCTAGTCCTATAAAAACAATACATTCATCATCATGAAAACACGAATCCGGTCTAAAGATTTCGAATCCACAGAATGTGCCGTTAACAAAAGTATCTATGATGCCTGTAATGATAAGAGTCGGAAAGAATACATTAATCAGCTCTATCGTTGTTTTCCCATATCTTCCCGCCCCCCACACGTAGAAGCGCTTACCTTCAGAAATTGCTCTATTTATTCTTTGTCTATAATATGCGATATACCAAACTTTAGAACTTGCCACTCTTGGCTCAGTAAACCTATACTTATTCTCTTTATAAACTGTAATTATTTCAAAGAAATCCTTCCTAAGATCATAAATCGAATAGCGATGTTTTTTTACATCCTTAACTCTATCGGTCAGGACGAAATAATAATAATCCAATAGTTTTTTCTGTATTCTTTTCCAAGAATGGTTTTCTTCGGCTGTATAAACAGCATTTCTGCTAATATCTTCGGCTTTTCCTTCTTCTATCGTTTTTTTAACTTTTAGTAATATTTCAGAAAAGCATTCACATGAAAATCCAGTAGTCAAATATCCATTATTTTCATCATCAATTATTTCAGGAATTCCACCTACTGAAGTAGAAATAATTATCAATCCATGAGACATAGCCTCAGAAATGACATTAGGATATGATTCTCGAACACTTCCACATATTAATACATCAGCATCATCATATACTTTCTCCATTTCATTGCAAAATCCATTAAATCTTATATAATCTGAATACCCATACTCTTTAACAAATTCTTTGCATATAGTGGCATAAGTGTTACCATCATCTCCATAAACATCAAGGGTTCCTACAACTCCCCTGTTTATAGCTTCCGCAAATCCCTTAATCACCTCCAATTGATTCTTTAGCGAATATATTGAACCAACTATAACGCACTTCATATTGCCAGGATTGAATGGCTTTTTCTTCTTAGAAATCTTCTCAACCACAGTTCTAATACATGTGTACTGTACACCTATATGCTCTTTCCACTGTTCACCCCAATAATAAGAATCGCAAATCATATAATGTGGAAAAACATCCACATACTCGGTAGCAAAAAAATCATTTGTAAGAGGATATATATTCATAATGTGCGGAATTCCCAATTCTCTTCCTGCTAACTCAGCAATAATATTTAATTGAACGGAGTGAATTAAGTCAGGCTTGATTTCAGAAATACGTTTCTTTATCACATCATAGTTTTCATCTATGCATATAATATCTATATCTTCTGGCTGTGAAGAAATTGAGAAATCAAACACTTCAAATTCAAGATTGTACTTGTAAAACAAATCTGTAAACTGACTTGATATATTCTTTCCGCTATGACTTGATAAGAAAAAAAATAATTTTACCCCGTGCCGTTTTGCTAGCAAAGCCTGATGAACCAGTGTATGAACAGCCCCACCGTATTCCTGACCATAATCCAAAAAATATAAAACTGTTAAATTAAGGTATCGTTCTTCACTCATTTCGTATCTCATATTATCTGTATATGATGAACTTCCTTTTTCCACACCATAGCAATTTAACACTGATCATTGTTTTTTTAATTCCAATATGAATTTCAAATAAACAAATTCATCCTTCTCCACCTCATCATCGGGCAAACTATATACTGTTGGCATAAGGCCATGTTCCCTTGCCGGAGTAAGGACACGTTTCTCTAAAGCTCTGACATCATAGAATCTTGCTAACGGAATCCAAGACCAGCAGTCAGTACGAATACATTCTAACGACTCATCATCTGCATAACCTTTGCCATAATTGTTCGGTGAACACGTTGACAAATACTGTTTATGCATATACAACGGTGCGATTACCAGTTTAGAATCCTTTTTTAAGACACGCGCCATCTCTTGAATCAGCGCAGTATCTGCATTGTAAAGAAACATTTCAAACGAAGAATGCATAGACGCACCTGAAACGCTATTATCCTTAAAATGCGTACGAGTCGCATCCTCGCATAGATAGTATGACTCCTGCGAGAATTCCCCTTCTTCCAAATCTAAAGCAAACGCAGAAATATTCCTTTTATCATGCAAAAATTTAGCAAACGGACTTCCTGCCGCTCCCAAATCCAAGAACACGTCATTTTCATTAAACGAAGAAAGATCATGAAGCTTCTCAGTTATAAAGTATTCCATTATCTTTCTTCTATATCTTTTGTTTGAATTAATTCGATACACATCTTCAAAGTTCAAACTCTTTGCAAAAGCTTCTAATTCTTTTTTCTCTATTTCATACGGAATCACTTTAACGACTTCTTTTAAGTCATCCTCTATTCCGTTTAGGTCTTCCATTAATAATTCCGGAACGAGTGGATCGTTTGGATGTTCAAGCAAACCTTCGTAATACGCTCTCTCGATAGCATAAATCCAATCATCCCATTCATACATTTTTTTATTTTCAAGGAAAGAGCCTATCTCATCAATAAAGTGCGATGAAATAAATACATAATAATCCGGATTAACTCGTTCTGGTCCAATTAATGATTTTCCCTCAAATTGCGATAATCCTTCCGCCTTTTTGTCAATCCATACCCAGTCATCTATGCCCATTTCAATAAGCATATCTCTAACGACTGAAGAATTCGAACCAATCCCCCATATTGCTGGTGTCCTTCGTTTAACTTTCTCCTTTAAAAAAAATCATAAAGAAGGTTGTACATCCTGTCCCTCCAAACACATTTTATAGGCATCGAGAAGGCTAATAACCTTCGCACCATTACTTAAAGCATCTTCAATCATGTCATTTATAAAATCTCTAATTCCTAACCCATCATACTTCAACTCTTTTAACCGACTTTCATCCATTCCGTTCCACTCTTCTCTTGACAATCTATCTTTAATACCTCTTGTATATGAAAAATACGGAGTATTAAGTGCATAATGCATTGGATGGATATTAATCACTTTCAAACCGTTTCTACGAAAATAATCCTTAAAATGAGAATATTGCAGCTCTTTATTGTGTTCAATATGCGCACCGTCTTCAAAAAAAACTGGGAAACTAATCATACCAGACCGATGCGCAAAAGGTCCAACAACATCCATGTTTGTACATAGATTGGACTCATATCTATATCCCTTGTTCCATAGATACTTGTATACATCATTGCTCGCATACCATCTGTGACACCTGAAAACCTTTGTATCGGAAACTAAACCACAACAGAAATCAAGAATCTCTTCCTGATTATTACCTTGGCTACTCGGCATTATAAGATTTGGATGAATACCTACATCTATTGCTTCAGTAAATTTCTTGACTTCAGCAGATGTATGGGTGATAAATACAGTTGGTCTGATTTTATTCCCAACGAACATTTCTAGTGTGTCCTTTATAGCACATTCCGGTGCCCAATCCAAATCCGTAGTAAATGATATATAATTTTCTTTAAGCAACTTCTCTCGAACTCTATCAAGTTTCATGCTTTTCTATACTCTCCTCAACTATATGTGTTATGGGAATTATATGATTACGTATATCTAATCTCCTAAATAAATGCCTAATGTATTTCATAGCATGTTCAGGTGTTATAACAATAGGAACAGCTTTATCTAATAAATCCTCTTCTACACCATACACTTTCAAATCACAGAAACTATCTTTTGTCTTTTGTCTCTACAACAAATCCTTTCACGTCAATATTCGAAGAAATCTGTTCATATAATAATTCGCCAGCATGTGCTGTTCCGTATATATAAACACTTTCATAATGATTATTCTTAAAATAATCAACTAATCTATTGCCTGTAACAACAGCTTTAATCCAATTGTAGTAAAGACCATCATAAAACTTGTACAATTCATTTTGCGTTGTAACATTTAATACGGCTAATGTATCTTCGACAATTCGCCGATCTAAGATAACCTCTTGTGGAAGCTTATATTCAGCTATCCTTTCATCATCAAATGAAGTATACCGATGATGCTTATGTTTTGAATTAGTTCCCCCGCCTTCTCTACCAATGTCCATTGCTAGTCCAATCGACGGAATCACCTGAAAGCTCTTTAATTTGACCTGGTACAATGACCATATCATCACTAGACTTAAGAATGGTAAACATACCACTTAGCCATCCCTCAATGATGCCCTTTTTTACATTAAATACATCCGCAAACTCAGGAATAATAATTGTACATATCCATATTGCTCTAATCATTTTACACGGTATATTCCCTTCTTAAGCTATAACCTCAACATTGAGGCCCCTACTTTAATCTTTTTTTGCAAAAGCGTAAGCCATTGGCAGCCCAACATACCCCATTCCTACAACTGCCAGCTTCACAACTTGCCTTTCCAAGAGACTGATTATTGATGTATCCATTATTCTTACCCCTAAATCAAACAATAATCAAATGAGATCTTAGCCTTGCGTTATAATCCAATGACAAATACATTTCTCGAGCATAGCCCCCTCCAACAAGTATTTCTCCACTTGGAAACATCTTTTCAGCATCGCTCAATGAATATATCTTATATCCCGAAACACAACTACCGTATCGGTAATTATCAATAAACCCTTTAACCCTATCCGATAAATCATTCACTTTTAGATAATCCAATATCAGAATACCTGTCTTTCCTGCTCCGTATATCAGGAGACTATCAGCCTTTTTCATTTTTTCAATGTCATATACTATATCGCCAATGTGTATCATAAACTATTCACTTTCTTAGCATCTATTCCATAAATAACAGGATAATCTTTATCGATAAACTTAAAATCCTCGGCACTTAAATCCTCGGCACATAACCCATATAAAAAGGCAATTGCTGTCTTAACATTTCCGTAGGTCTTGACATTGACATTATCTCTTCCAAAGACCGAATCAAACAGCTCATGAATTCCATCTTCGTAAAAGCCATAAAAATGTCCCCATCTATCTCGATCATAAGTAGAAACCTGAGAAATACCGGACACAGTTAGCAAAGCATGCCCTCCTGGCTTTAACATGCGGTATATATTAGTTACACATTTTCTTACATCTTTGACAAACATCATTGTCTGAGTAATTATTGCACAATCAACAATACACTCTTCTATACCATCCCCAGAGACTAAATCTCCTCTTATAGCGTTCTTATCGTCAGTATAATGAAGTTTCATACTATGCGTCACCTTGTCTCCACCATACCTACGAGTGTATGTATCCTCTGCTATTTCCAGACAGTCACCGAATATTTTTTCTCTGCATTCATCAAGAAATGATTCTATGTATATTCGATCAATTGCCGTTCCCCTATCTAGTCCAAATACTCTACTCACCGGAGATGTCTGCATTTTTTTAATTCTATAAATCAATTCATTGTCGTTTGCCCCATAACTCATTCATTTTCTCCTTGAATTCCCACAATCCCCAATCGCGAACACATATCCTTGGAATGTCATACATTCCTTCTCCAGCAGTCCATGTACCACTATTAGTGCTGAACGCTTTCTCTACCCCATGTTCACGAACTATTGCTATCGTATTTGTATCAAAATCAAACTCTTTCTGACCGAATGGATACGAAAAAACACATACTTCTCTTTGAATAATATCCCCTATGGTTTCTATTGATCTATAAATCTCACTTCTCTGCTCTTCTCCACTTAATGTCTTTAATGATGGGTGTGTCATTGTATGTGCGCCAATTGTAATAAGAGGGTTATGACTTATTTCTTGTAATTCTCCTACATTCATAATCTCGTCCACTCTATGTTCTGCTTTACTCCATGTCCTTAATTGCTCAAGCCATCGACTCCTCTTTTTGCTATCAATCAGGTTCTTCATCATGAAATGAATAGAATTATAGCTATCTTTTTGGTGTGCGTAACTACTCATGTCAAAAGTGTAACCATATTCATCATCAATCAACTCGAACCTATGACTGTTTTCATTGTTACAGAATATATAGTCTTCCAATTCATCCCACCAAAACTCATGTATTTCTTCAACAATCCCACCAGTAACAAAGATACTTACAGGTATCTCTATTTCATTGATAATTGGAATTACATTTAAATAGAAATCCCTGTAACCGTCATCAAATGTTATACATACAGAATTAATATCAATAGATTCCCAATCATCATCTGCTCGAACAATATTATAATTTTTCTTCAAATACAGCATTTGTTGCTTGAAGTTTTCCTTTATAACTGCCAAAAGATTGTAATCATTTTTTAGATCGTTTACTCTATGATAATATAATGTTAAAATCTCACTCATACTTTATTCTCATCGTTCTTCCATCAAACAAGTTCTGCTATTGAAATCACCGGAACAGTCGCTTGCTTTGCAATACTCCTACTTATATCATAAAAATCCATAACAGGCGTAATCACAATTACATCACACTCCGGAATAATATCACTTGGCGCAATAATATAAACTCCATCTATGGGATTTTTCTTATTCTTGTCAATTAAGCATACTACATCTAGTCCCTCTTTTCGAATCTCATGGATAAGATGCTTTGCAAGATCGCCTGCACCATATATCGCAATTCTTTTCATTCTGTTTGCTTTGAAGTACTGACATATAGATATTTCTTTTTCCTTTAGAATCATCCAATTGTTTAAAATCTTGTAATATTCATGCCATTTAGAATTTTCTGGACTTAGATTTTTGAAATTCTCATAATCTTTTAGTTTCCAGAACAACTCCCTATATTCCTCATCAATCTCTTTGTTTTCTGTGATACTCTCAAACGAGTAAACCGCCTCTGATAAATCTATGGCCTGCTGGGGAATATCTTCTGACACATGTGTTCCGTCTTCCCCACAATGATATACTCTGCTCTTAACCGGATAGACCGTTTTCATTTCATGCTTAAACTGACAATAATCCCACTCAATAGCCCACGAATCTAAAAATCCTTCCTTTTGCTGTTTTAAAAGATACGGCATGTCATATCCGCGTTCACTAAATCTATCTTGAAGAGAATAATCACCCTTAAAGCTATCATAGTCCTTCAAATCCCAATCTACTAGCTCCCATCTATCTTTCCACGTTGCAAAGCCACAGGAATTACCACGACCATGTAAATAGAAATCCGTTTTTAATAACCCTAAAGATTTTAAAGGAAAAGTTAATCCTGAAATGGACCAAACTTCTTTGTTATTTTCAAAAACTCTTAGTCCTTCCTCCATATAGTCCAAAAAGTCCTTTGAAACAATCAAATCATCTTCTAAATCTATAACCTTACCATATTGCCCAATAATCTTACTAACGCCATTTATCACTGACTTTCTGCAGCCCAAATGTTCCTCTGAAAAGAAATGTGTTACGGAGTGGAAAAACTTTTCTCTCTCAACAATCTTTATATATTCTTGAACTGCGTATACTTTTTTTTGATCGTCTGGTCTTTTATAACTCGGTGCATCACAGAAGAAAAAAACATCATAATACGTCGAATGATTACATTCTTTGAGAGATTCTATCAATCTTCGTAACTTATCTTCTCTGGAATAGCAAAAGATCACTACCGGTGTCTTATTATATTTCATGTTCTTTATGGGATTAGCTCAATTTATCTTTTAGCTTTCCCTTACCCCTTCCTTCTGTAATTAACTCTCTTTATCTGCTCTTATTCCACTTATCGAAAGGATGTGATAAACAAAACGCAATAAATAGCATCATCTGCTGTCATTATTTGTTCTCAAATTTTTACAATAATTTTTCAAACTCTTGATGCCATTTTTCATTAGTGTGGCGCTATACAGTTTTTTATGTTTTTCTAAGTAATAATACCATAATCAGTATGGCGCTATATTTAACATTGATTGTAAGTAATTATCTACAGAAAGCCTCTTTTTTGTTAAAACTGTTCAAACAGCATCATTAACACTTTTTCTTCCACAGAATCAAGAATTCTATCGACTCCATCTTCAGAATAATGACAAAAATCTATATACATTCCGTTTACATGGTGGAATATACTAAATAAATTAAGTATCATTTCCATATCATTTTGGGATTTAATAAAAAAATCTTTTGAGGATTCTAAATATATTTCTCTCTCGAACATCATTTTTTCCGACAAACTCATATTTTCCATATAAAAATTATTAGGTTGTAATATCCCCAAATATTTTGCACCAATTGATTCAGAATAATCCTTGATAATTTTCTGGATTCTTTTCCAATAGTGATATGCCCCTTCATCTCTTACGAGCCCTGTATTTATTTCTTTTTCTTCCATTTCATTTCTTAAAAACTCATACCATCTCCACTCATTAAATCTATTTAAATCGGTATCTAACATATCATTTGTTCCACTAAAAGATATTACTAAATCCGGTTTGATATAGTAACCATCTCTTAACAAAATAAATAATTCATCAGCTACTTTTGCTCCACTTTGGGCGCCAATATAAAAAGTACATTTTTTATTTTTATTATTTAATCGTTCCCACAGACGGCGTGCCCAGCTTTTAATACTATAATATCCATCATGAGTTGTAGATCCGCCTAATACCATAATTTTGTATGATGAATCATTCTCATCACCGCAAATCGACCAAAGAGAATTTGTTGTATCATGAAAAACATAACTGTATGATATGAGGGGGTCAGCTACATAACGAATTTTTCCATTAAAAAAATCTTTTCCCAATGTGTACTCTTGTATAGCTGCAAAATTCAAATCCTTTAATTTAAAACCTAAAGAATATAAGATTTCTAAAAAATACCATCGTCTCTGCTTATCAAATTCATCAACAATTACCGTAGAATCTTTAATCTCATCAACATCCCATATACTAGATATCCCACAATCACCTTCTACATTGATTTGATTCATTACAATACCAAATTCTTCAAAAACTGCTTTAATATATTGAGAATGAATACTATTATTAGCACATAAATATACTTTTCTTTCTTCTTTCAAAGCTTTTTCTATTACAAGCATCAAATTTCCATTATGAATTCCAGCATCTGTCCATATAATATCTGTATATATGTCGCAAATACAATCATCTAAAACCTCATATATTTCAGATAAAGCCTCCTCTTTTTTTACACCAATTACTATTACATCATCTTCAGAATAGTTCTCTCTTTTATAAACATTAACCATCTTATCGTTTTTTATCTTTTTTTCATTATCTGAACTAACTATATAAGAATCTATATCCACATTGTTCAGGTTTAACTGCCTTAATACTATATCCGAGTAATCACCAGCACCGAAAATATGCACTTTTTTCCCACTTAAGCGAAATGAATATATGTCTTTTAATTGAACTATACAAATTGTATCCTTATATTTTAAAACGCTTTTATAAAACTCATTTACGATTACCACGCATTGAGGATCATTTATACATTCATTTAGTGAGAAAACAGGAATGCATAGAATAGTTTTACCCACATATTCGGATTCTTCCGTTACGAAACCGACTACTTTTATTCTGCTCAGCACAAGCTTTGCAAGAACATCTAATGATTCCTTATTTGTATGCCAAATATAAATATGCTTTTTTTTGTATTTTTCATCAACATCGTGTAATAACCTTAACATAGAACTCCTTTGTTGATCATACTAAGCTTATCGTGGTAAAGAAGCGCAGTATAAAATATGGTTTCTGTTTATCTATAATAATTGCTCAGATTACATCGCGTATATATAATCCGGCATTTTCCCTTTTGTGTTAGAATCCATTCTATTAAAAGAACTATGTTCTTTCGATAAATGATATTTAAAGCTTATTTTTAATAGGATGTTGACTAATTCCAGATTATCTTCATCTCTATCACTAGTAACCATTTGTTTGAAACAATCTATTGTTTTTTCTTCAATATAAACGAGATTATTATCTGATTTACATTCTTGATAATAACTCTCTGCATTTTTATCAATCTGCTTGAAAATTTCCTTTTTCTCCACCCTATTGATGTAATTTATAATAACCGTCAAATCATTTTCATTAATCAAGCTCATATATTGCCGACTCCTCTATTTTCACATCTTGTTCTTCTTTTATCAAAAGATAATTTCCAAGCACTAAAACATCCATATCTGTAGACATGAAGCATATGCACGCATCTTTAGGCGTAAGAACAATAGGTTCACCTCTAACATTAAATGATGTATTTACAACCATTCCACACCCAGTTTTTTCTTCAAACTTTTTTATCAATTCATAAAAGAACGGATTTATTGCTTTATCCACGGTTTGAACCCTTGCTGAATAATCTACATGAGTTACCGCTGGTACAGATGAACGTTTCATTTCAATAACAGGAATCATATTTTCATGATTTTTTTCCATTTCTTCTTTTAAGCAAAAATCATTCTTTATTTCATCTCTTATATACGTACAAAACAGCATATATGGATTATTTACAGTATCAGTAAAATAATCTTTTTCTCGATATGATAATACAGCCGGTGCAAACGGCCTAAATGACTCTCTATGCTTTATTTTTAGGTTCAATTTTTTCTGCATACTTTCTGAACGTGGGTCTGCAATTATACTTCTATTTCCTAACGCTCTTGGACCATACTCCATTCTTCCCCTAGCTAATCCAATTACCATTTCCTCATCAAGAAAATCTGCTATTGTTTTTATTAGCTGTCCGTCATCATATTTATAATATTTATATCCTTTTTCATCTAGATATCTTTTAATACAATCATCATCATATGATGGTCCCCAAAATGATCCTTTTTGAATACTATTAACCCCATCACATACTCGCTTTATATTTGAATTGGTATAATAATAATAGTAAGCTGCCCCTAACGCTCCACCTGCATCACCAGCAGCAGGTTGGACCCAAATATTATTAAATATATTCTCGCGTTTAAGAACACCATTTGCTACACAATTAAGTGCAACACCTCCTGCCATAACCAAATTATCCGTAACAGCTCCATATTTTTTCTTTGCATGTATTGCCATTTTTACGATGACTTCCTCAACAACTTTCTGGATTGAAGCAGCCATATCTGCCTCTCTTTTTGTAATCTCACTTTCAGGCTTGCGTCTTTTACCATTAAATAGTCTTTCAAACGATTCATTTGTCATTTCCCTACCATACATATATCCAAAATAGTCAAGATTTAAGCGATACGATCCATCATCCTTTATATCTATCAAATTTTCTTTAATTAATTTATAATACGTGGGTTCTCCATATGGCGCTAACCCCATTAACTTATAATCCCCATAATTCACTCTGAAACCTGTAAAATATGTAAAAGCACTATACAACAACCCTATAGAATGCGGATATTCTATCACTTGATCTAATAGTATAGTTTCATTATTTCCATATCCAATTGCAGTAGTTGTCCATTCTCCAACACCATCTACAGTTATAATAGCAGCATTTGGGTATGGCGAAGGGTAAAATGCTGATGACGCATGTGATATGTGATGTTTAGAAAAAAACAATTTATCATTTTTCCCCAACGCATTTGTCCCAAGTAATTCTCTTAAATCGTCTTCAACCCAAATTTTTTTTAATAGTAACGAATCTAAAGAGTGGTTTAATAAATCTTGACAATCATGCCCCACAAATAAACAATTTGAAATGAAGCGATTTAATGTTAAAAAGGGATTGTCATAAAATACTATTGCATCAAGATCTTCTAATCTACACTTTCCTTCATTTAGGCAATACTTGATGCTATTTTTCGGCAAAGATGGATCATGTTTTATCCTCGTATATCTTTCTTCTTGAACTGCCGCTATAATCTTTCCATCTTCTAATAAAGCAGCTGAAGAATCATGGTATAGTGCTGAAATTCCTAATACTCTCATATGTCAAAACTCCCTATTTTCGTGGTGTGTAAACCAAATATTAACATACTTTGTCATGTCACAATGATACTAAATATTCCATAAACCTTTTCTTATTTTCTAATGGCATTGTTTTTGGTCTACCTAATTCTTTTCTTGATTCGATAGAACTTCTAACCTCCAAGAACCTAAGTTCATCACCAGTCTTTGCTTTTTCAAGTTCCCTATCTAGTTTTTCATAGTTGTTTATAGAAACAGCATAAGGATACCCACAGGCTTTTGCTATACTTATCAAGTCAATATTTCTTGCAACTGTAGGCATCCCACCTACAGATTCATGTGCACCATTATTAATAACTATGTGAATCATGTTTCTTGGTCTATTATCACCAATAACCGCCATTGCCCCTAGGTGCATAAGCACTGCACCATCACCATCAATGCACCAAATTCTTTCGTTGGTCTTATTTAATGCAACACCTAAAGCAATAGAACTACTATGCCCCATAGAGCCTACTGTTAAAAAGTCATACTTATGAGAGTGTTTATTTATCTCACGAATTTCATATAATTCACGCGACGCTTTACCTGTAGTACTAATAATCGGATCTCCATCAGTAACAGCAATAATATGTCGAATAATCTCCTCTCGAATCATGCTGTTCTCATTGCTAAATCTCACCTTTGGAGCATCTGTCAAAGCACCTTTTCCAATCACAAAAGCCACTGAGTTACCAGATAAGAGAATATGCTTAAATTTCCTCATTGTATCAGCCACTTCATAATCTGATGTGTCCGCATGAATCACAAATGACTTAACCTTCATATCATCAAGCAATCTTAGTGTTACTTCTCCCTGATAGATATGTTGAGGTTCATCATGAACACCCGGTTCTCCGCGCCAACCTATGACAAACACAACTGGGATGCCGTAAACCTTCTCGTTTAGAAGGCTTACCATCGGGTTGATTGCATTTCCTTCACCACTATTCTGCATATACACAACAGGCACTTTCCCCGTTGCAAGATGATATCCTGCAGCTATGCCCACAGCATTTCCTTCATTTGCTGCAATAATATGGTGCTTACCTTCAATGCCGTATGTGTTATAAAGATAGTCACAGAGAGGTCTTAACTGGCTATCAGGCACTCCCGTATAAAAGTCAGAATTTATAATCTTTACAAAATCTTCTACTTTCATTCCTTAAATGCTACCTCACAATCTCCTTATAGAGATTCGTTATATCATCCTCATTAAGTTTTACCGGATTATTTGAAAGCCGCACAGGATTTACATTCCTGCTAAGTTCTTCTATATCTTCTTTATTTCCAACCAGATGCATCAGTTCTAATCTATCAACGATATTCTGGAATTTCATGCACCCATCCATTAGATCATTTTCTCCAAATGCTTCAGCGAGTTCTATAAACGTTTCCTTAAGGTATTTATTACCACGCTTATCAATGCACGCTTCTTCAGATGCCTTTAGCATCCAAGGCCATAACTCCCGCACACAAAGTGCAGCTGCATGACCATGACTAATCCCATATTTGCTTGTTAATCCATAACACATTGCATGACCAGCCGTAGTTTGAGTTATGTTGATTGCTTTTCCAGCTATAAATGCTGCTTTCTGCATTATTGAATTCTTGCTGTTATCACCAACTACAAACTCATCGATATTTTCAATAATCAATTCTATAGCCGTTCTCGAATATTCCTTGCTATCATTAGTACTGTTAACAGACCAAAATGACTCTACTGCATGGCAAAGAGCATCCATTACTGTGCTCTTCTTTTGATAGTCAGGTAATGAATCCAGAACTCTCGGATCAAATAAAACCGCATCAGGAATGATAGTATCTGATGTAATCGATTGCTTATTGCCACCATAATACACAACCGCATATCGTGTTGCTTCCGAACCTGTTCCCGCTGTTGTAGGTATCACAAGAAGTTCTGTGTTGTTCACTTCTCCGTCACTCTGCAACCAAGAACCATTTTTCCCATCTCCTGGGAGCTTAGCATAAAGCTTTATACATTTTGCTACATCAATGGCACTCCCACCGCCAACAGCCATAAGAAAATCACATCCTGATTCTCTGTATTTTCTCACTCCTTCAACAACAGACTCATATAACGGGTTAGGCTTAAAATCTGAAAATTTAACTATTTTAATTCTTTTTGATAGATCACTAATATAATCGTTGATTTTCAAATATTGTAATGAATCGCCACAAACAAGAAATATCGATTGTATATTCTTCTCTTTAACGTACTTATCCAACTCTTGATAATCTTCTGTGGCATGTAAGATCTTCTGTTCCAGTTTTATACCTCCTCAGGGATAAGCCGTATAATCTCAGAAAAAGGCATTAGGAAATCATCACATTCTTTTGCGCGATGGTTTATAAGAACTGTTTCCGCCGCCTTCTGAATCGCCGGAACCGTAGCTCTCATCAGCTGATTTGCATAAATGACCACATTTACGCCTCTATCCTTGAATTCTTCTTCCGTTACCGTGTTAAAACTTGTCGGAACAACAACAAGAAACGTGCTCTTATCTACGCTTCTGAATTGATCAATGAATTCAAAAATCTCATCAGGCTCTTTCTTTCTGCTGTGGATCATTATTGCATCCGCTCCAGCCTCTACATACGCCCTGGCTCGATTCAGCGCATCATCAAGGCCTTTTTCAAGTATCAAGCTCTCAATCCTGGCACAGATCATAAACTCTTTCGTTTGTTGAGCAGCTTTTCCTGCCCTGATTTTAGCCGAAAAGTTCTCTATACTATCCTGAGTTTGCTCAACTTCCGTTCCAAATAAGCTATTCTTTTTTAGACCGGTTTTATCTTCGATGATTACCATCGAAACTCCAAGACGCTCAAGGCTTCTTACTGTATAAGTGAAGTGTTCTCTCCTTCCGCCAGTATCACCATCAAAGATAATAGGTTTTGTCGTTACCTCCATTAAATCTTCAATAGTGCGGAATCTACTTGTCATGTCTACAAGCTCTATGTCCGGTTTCCCTTTAGCCGTAGAATCGCATAAAGAGCTAACCCACATAGCATCAAACTGATGAGCTTCACCCTTGTCATGAACAATGGTATTTTCCACTATCAATCCAGTAAGTCCATCATGAGCTTCCATAGCTGTGATAAGCCCTTGTAGCTCCATACTCCTCTTTAATCTGCCCCTTCTGACATGTGGCATAGATAGTTCCGTCTTCGTTCTTGCTTCTAAATCCTTATATTTCTGCTCTGAACTATATGGGAATTCAACTAATCGCCCACCATAAACAGCCAATTCTGATACTACTTCATCTCGTACAGGCTTCTGAAATCCACACTGCCAATCATCCCCATGTACAACATAATCCGGCTGATATTTCTCTATATTTGTCTTGTAGCTCAAGCTGTCCTGCTTTACAACTTTCCATACTCCAGCTATAGAACTAAACATTGCCTTACGATCCTCATAAGGAATCAAAGGATATCGTTTATAACTTGCTACTGCTTCATCAGACATCACACCGATGATTAATTTACCCAATTTTTGCGCTTTTCGGATAATACTGATATGACCACCATGTAACATATCTGTGCTGAAGCACATATAGACTGTTCTATTTTCAATTTCATGAAGACGACTTGATACCACAGCTAAATCTTCAGTAGTATCAACCTCATTGCAAAGACGGTTTTGTACATCAAGCGGTGTGATGATACACTCTTTGCTTACCTCATTAAATGCATTCTCGGCATAGCATTTCTGCTTATTTTCTTCTCCGGATTCGATGTAATCAGTAATCCTATCCAGCCACACCTTCCAATCAGCTTTATTAATCTTATATAACGGTTGGGCAGCCACAGCTTCGCTGAAAAACTCAATACCTATTTCCTTGATACGTCCATCTTTAAGTACAGCCTTAAAGTCCTTCTCAGGCAGAGCAACCGAACTGCTTACTGCCATACAAGAAGCATTTGAGGCCACAACATCATTCAACACGGAATTCTCAAATACCATATCACCGTGCATTAGAATAATGTCATCATCCAAATAGTCCCTGGCACAATAAATTGAATAAATGTAATTGGTACTATCGTATTTCTCATTCTTTACAAATGTGATATTCAACGGGAGTTCAAGGCTCTGGACATAATTAACCAATACGCCGTCATAATATCCTGTTGTGATAATTACATCATCTATCCCAACCTGAGATAATGTATTCAATTGTCTCGACAATATGGTTTCGTGATTAGAAACCTCTGTCATGCATTTAGGTTGTTCTGATGTTAGTACTCCCATCCGAGTACCCATGCCAGAGTTAAGTATAAGTGCCTTCATACTTTTCACCACTTTGACAGATAATTCAGTATATGATTCATTGATTCTTCCACTGATAATTCTTCAGTATCAACTACTATTTCATTTTGTAACGGAGTTTCATATGTATCATTAGCTCCGTTCAAATTGCTCATGTGGCCTTCTTTAAACTTCTTATAGTATCCTTTGGGATCACGTCGCATGCATTCCTCTAAGGAACATTTGACATAACATTGAATATATTTATCACCAAACTGTTGCCTGATTTGATTCCTCATCTCCTCATAAGCTACAACACCAGTTAGGATTACCGAAATACCATTTTCAAGAAGATATTCCGCAACCGTCCTTGTAGCCTGATTGCATTTCATACGTTCTTCCTTGGTATACCCGAACATGCCACCAAACCTAGCTCTGATGTCATCACCATCAATGAATTGGACTTTTCTGTCATCATTAGTCTTAAAATATTCATTTAATCTAGTTCCAATGGTCGTCTTTCCGCTTCCACTGGTGCCTATCAAATACAAAAGAAAAGGCTTTTTCATCTATTGACCACCCTTTTCATTGTAAACTCGTAATTTTTCATATTCCTTTAGCAATCGAAACGCGTTGCAATACTTATCCTCATCAAAAATCGTATAATCGATTTCACCACATAGTTTTCTACAGCAATCTATCTCTTCCTTATACTTTTGCTCATTTATTTCATTTGAGTAGTCATCGCCATTAACATAGTATTCCTCTTCACCGGAAGCATATTTTAAATATTTTCCCGTTCCTTTTAATATCCCTTTCACAAGCATTGCAAATTTGTAATCTTTCGCTTCTTTTATTTTCTTCAGTCCTCCCTCGTTATAGAACGGCATAGACTGTATTTTTATGTATTCTTTTTCTTCAACCATCCATTTTTCATCTATAATACTTCTAACTATCTGTAGAAAATCAACCAGTGAAAATAAACTCATAAACTTTCTATGGCCGAAATACTTACTTTTCACAATCATTACAGTATGCAATGAATTTTCACTCCATCTACCAATAACGTACTTTTCCTTTAATGGATTTACATTCTCATCGAACTTATAAACGTTTTCCAATTCCTGACCGTGGTCACTCATAAGAATAAAAGAAAACCTCTTCTTAATTATTGGCATATAAAACATAAGTTGAGCATCTATATATTGAATGCATTCATAATAACGATCACAAAATGCTTCAAATGATGAATCCCACACATTATATAATGATTGTGTCATCATTCCGCAATAGTGATGTTCATGAGACTCAAAACTATGTAATAGATACAAGGATTTTCCTGTATTATTCCGAAGCATATCCATTAACATTTTCCAGATATTCAGTGAGATTATACAATTATCTTTTTCTAGAGAATATGAACTTATCCCATCAAAATAGATGTTATTCTTCCCCCACCCAATATATCTAAAGTCATATCCTTTTTGCTTTAAGTAATTGTATAAGGGACTATTATCAGAATTAATAGTATCTATTTCATACGCTTTTCCATCCAATACATCCTTTCCCGAAAACATCATTTTAAAAGTTGTTGACGTTTGCAAATTCTCGGTGTAGCACTTTTCAAATGATACACACTCATTTTTTAATGAATTCGTATACTCCATATGGTCTAAATCACAATACCTTAGTTGATCCAACCATAGCCAAACTATATGTTCCCCTTCAATATTGAGAATATCCTCCTTCAACCTATTCATCAATTCTTGTAACTCATTGCGAAACAATAATAATCCATCGCAAAACAATCTATTATACTTATCTATATACTTAATTGCATTATAAAAATCTCTAATGCTTATATAAGCGCAAATTAGTTTTTTAAGAAATAAAGGGTTTTCGCCCTCTTGGCTTTCAGATAGTTTCCGAAAATAGTTTATTTTCAAGTAAAAACATCTTGGGTCAATTCTATTAAAAAATGATGAGTCAAAAAAGAATCCTTCGCTTGCCAACACATCATAAATATCTATTATCTCAATACTAGGATATTTGCTTTCCAGCTCACATCGCATCTCATATCTATAATTAAAACTGCATATTATGCATTTATTAATGCCATCTAACGAGACACCGTTTATATCAAATACTGGAATACCGTACATTTCTTTTTTATTCGAATAATTATCAATTACACCTGTTATATTGGACAAAACAGACTTATCTACACTGTAAAGAGTTTCCAATATGAATTTAGTTTCTTCGCCACCACCCCTAATAACTACTTCGGCTTTGCATATACATCTAAACAATTCAGTCAATATATCAACAATATTTTTTAAAAAATCATTGATACATTCAATATCAGCATCTACAAAATATATACCGGTTCTCTCCAAAAGCTCTTTTATTAACAAATCATAATTTTGTATGTCTTTTTTTTTCATTATAGAACCCCTTCGCGATAACACTCCGCAAACGAAAAATGATTCAATAACCCCCTATACTGATTAAGCCCCTTTACTGCTCCAATGTAGTTTAGTTCATTAATTTGACTTTGATACAACTCCAATACTTCCAATTTATTATTCATACAACTTGTAATATCAAGAATATGAGTTGGGTTAGAAAGCGGAGACCAAACCTCGTACTGAAACACTTTATATCTACTACAACTAATAAATCTGTTTAATACTAACTGATAAAAAGATGCCCTATGATCAGTATGTGTCTCACATTTATTTGGAACAAACACATAATCATACTTATCTAAATTCTGTCCATGATAACAATTAACGATTCTGCTTAACGTTCGATCATTGAATCCTAGTGAAACATAATGAGAAACGTTGCATTTTTTCATAACTGACTCAAATTCTCTTTTTCTTATTCTAGCCGTTCGAGATGGGCTCCACAGCCTATGTCCCTTACTTCCATCCGTTAATAACAAAACATCGCATTGTTTTGGATAACTTAATATCAAGCCACCGCAACCAATAATTTCATCATCCGGATGGGGAGCTACAATTAGTATTTTATCTTGTGATTTAAACTTCAATTCATTCATATTCAACCATCACATAACCAGACCATAAACTATTTTAATCAGTTAATTTATAGGTTTATTCTGTACACTCGAGCCATTTCCTTTATACACTTATCGTTTACTCCGTCATATATATTAATATCAGACAAATTCTTTCCATCATTATTGATTTCAAACAAGCAATGACAATCATACGAACAAGTATTAACAATCTTGACCCCGCCAAGTCTTGCCATATAATTCAACCAAACATCATCAGCTGTAGGACATATATTCATAAAAGAATCAATATTTAACGTTTCTCTTGGCATAAGCCAATTAGGTATCAAAGTTCCCCCACCTGTCGTAAAAAAAACATTACTAGGGTGTGGTTGAAAGTTTATTCCATACTCTTCAAAGCCTTTCCACCTAGCATATTTTACAGGGATGCCATTAAAACGTCTAATAATATTACTTCTGCTACAAATAATAGAGTTCACATTTTTTTGATACGCATCCAGCAAATTACCTATCAATTGTTCCGAGTAAATAATGTCATCATCAACCGTAATTGTAAAATCTTCAGGATAATCCCTCATGGTATAATAATATTTTTTATGTGACAGTAAATTATCAACATATTTTATCTCAACTTCTTCTCTTTCCTTTATCTCATCTGGTATTCTTACCCCGTCAAACTCTTTCTCAGAAATATATATTATTATTTTGTCAGGCTTAATCCGTTGCCTCAAAAGACTTTCAATTGACCAATGAACAGTATCGATTCTTTCTGGAATTGTTGTCATGCTCACTATCAACCGTTTTTTTAACGGGTTATTACCTTTTTTTCCCCATGATATATTTCTTGTTATCCCTATCCATATTTTCACGAACTTCAATAAACATGCAGAATACCTATCATAACTATATTTAAAATACTTCCTACATAATTTGTATAGGAAGTAATCTAACATTTGTAAAAAACATATCATACAGTCCACCAATCATCCTTACATTTCATATACTAAATCTTCTAGAGAGAATATCTGCATGATTTTGTCATTATTAATACTATCTTTGATAGTATCGAATTCAATAAATGGTGTGATTATTAATAAGTCTATCTTTTCATTTATGTCATTGGCATTTTTTACACATTTACACAAGCTATTTATTTCCTTAATATCAGCTCTATCAACAATATATCTAAGATTAATTTCGCTGTTCTGTATCAATTCATCATATAATCTTTTTCCCAAATCCCCCCATCCATATATAGCAATATTTTTATATCCATTTTTTACAACAAAATCTGAGATTTTCTTTTGCTGTATATATTGACTAATCCACATGTTGTATAGATTGATATAACAAATCTTCTTTTCTATATCTATATTTACTTTTGATATATAATTCAGCAACTTTCGAATCACAACCACACTGATAATAAACACCACAGAGACTGGAAAGAAGCACAAAAATATCCGTCGAATATGTCTTGTATTGTATACCTTCATCAATATTTCACCTCAAATTTGTCTGTGTCAGAGAACGAATAAATCTGTTTAGTGTGTTGAATCTAGATTCTAAACTCCCCCAACAGATATACTTTTCAAGTTCAGATCCCTTCGGAACCTTAATTTCGTCATTTCGGACTAACGTACCCCTTTTTTCAACAAAAATATCGCAAATCGCATCATGATTACCGCCTTCAACAACTATCAAGCCATATTCATCACTAATTCTTATAAAATTCCCTCCATTTGCTCCATCAATTACATAAACAATTTCAATAGTTCCGCTATCAATTCTAATTCGAATTATTTCATTTGTTTTTTTAGGAAGATAATATACGTACTTTCCCATAACAAAGCTATTATCAAAAAAGAACTCATTCCATGTTATATCTTGGTTCACATTTGTTAGCGTCAACGGATAACTCTGCACCTCATTATCTATAGTATTCCATGCAATAATTTTCTTCTTATCGCCTGAAAACCAAAGACAATCTCCTGCGTATGAAATGGTATTAAATTTACAATCACTTTCCAATTTATGCACTCTAAACTTTGATCCATCACTCAAATCATATTCACAAAACCCGCCCATTTCATCTATTGTAAAGTACACTTTATTCTCCACAATTAACGGCTTAGATGTGATACTGACATCTGTGAGCTCATCCAAGTCTTGTAATATATGACTTGGATAAAGCATAACCTTTACATTATTCTTTCCAAATCCCCAAAAATATATCTTATCTCCGTAAACAAATACACTTGAAAAAAGCCCCTTCTTTTCTAGTTTAATATATTCTATTTCATCAGTTTCAGTTTCATAAATGCAGATCGAGCTGCTATTAAAAGGTGAAAAAAATATCTTTGAATTATAAGCTGCACAGCCATTAAATAAAAACTCTGCATTATCATATTTCTCAGTTTTAGACAAACAATCCAATGTTTTGTTTTTCAAATCATATGAGAAAATACCATTTGAATTTAGCGCCCAAAAAATAATTCGGTCACCAATAATTTCTGCTTCTTGAAAATTCAACAAATAATCTTCAGTTATCATCTTTTTTCCTTTATCACTATTATTTTCTATTCCGGCGGACCTCATTTCTAACTGTCCTTGCACTTGTCATAAAACAAGATTTTTGCAATACACCGAGTTAATCAAAACTAGGAAACTAAGCATATGGGAAGCTCCAATATAATCTAAATTTCGAATGCGGCAACTAAATATTCTCATACGCTCTCATAAAAGAAAAAATCACACCACGACGTTGTTTCTGGATCCGATGATAATGTTCTTTTATACTGATTCTTTATAATTTCCACTAGACGAAAATTCTTAAAGTGCTCTTTTATATAATCATTATGCTCCCTATATAAGACATGACTTGCCATAGGCAAATCTAATTTTCCATCGTAAGAATATATTCCGACCCATTTGTTGCTACTCCCAAACAGATTATTCATATAGTTTTCATAAACGTTGGGTTCAACCAGATGATACAATACATCTAGCGATATTGACATATCTCCCTTGGGCTGCTTTAAGGACTTCCCTAATAAACCCTCTCCAAAACCTCAGTTGGGATCCTTTGGAAGTTCTGGATCGGTTTTAAGGACTTCGCTGATAAACTGCTCTCAAAACCTCAGTTAGGGATCTTTGGAAGTTTGGACTGTTTTGTAGACTTCACTGATAAGCCATTCTTAAAACCTCAGTTGGGAGCCTTTGGGAGTTTGGACCTTGAAGCCTCGCCAACCCTTATAAACACTGAACCAAGAGACGTCCGTCTCCGTTTCATCCCTCTAACCTACTCGTAGGTATAGAACGGAAAAATGCGGCGGTATAGCTCTAAAATGCCTCTATTCCGCGGTTTACATTACCCGTTCCCGTTCCCGTTCCATCTTTCCAACATTCCTCTCTGCAACTATACAGATGCAATATGAATTCATCTCCCTTCATTCGTCAAAGTATTATAAATTGCGGATTTCAAGTGTTCCATCTTTCCACTCTCACATCCCATTTTTCGAGGAACCTCCGGGTTTATGATGTACTCCTTTTCTCCGTCCTATTCCTCTACATATCTTTTAAACGCTTGTTCTCTCGCATTTATAGCATTACCTAAATGTCTCCGATTACACAATCCCATAATCGCAGAAAACTCATTCATCTTCCCATCAGCTCCAACAGATGCTGTCACTTCCTCGTTATGTATACCAAAATCCTTAAGATCATGCATTCTGACATACATTTTCTCAGATTCCATATTCTACGAAACCACACAATAAAGTTCCGTTTAATAAATTTAATAAAGCTGCCGTTTCACCAAACAGCAGCTTTACAGTTCCTATCCTATTTTCTTCACATCATCCACATACATTTCAATGCTTCTCGCACTACCAAATAAATCTATAGTTGTATGAAGGATTCTCTTTGCAGGATCCACGCGATCAACCACAAACACCGTATCCCCATATATTTCAGGGTATTCAACTTTATCACCGGGATTGATTCCTATATTAAAAGTGTGACTGTTAATAATGTTCCCGTTGACTGTATTAATGTTTTCTTTTTCCTTTTGTTCTTCCAGCCAGGGCATCTTGGGATCCTGGTCTGACCATAATCCAAATTGAAGCTTTCTTCTTTTACCGAAAATTTCTGTCTCAACAGTAGCATATCTATGCCTGAATTCCATCTTGGTAATATAATTTCTGTACTGTTTTAAGGGTCCGACAACTTTATCTATCCTGTTTGCCTTTGACAAATGAACGTAGCTGACATGCATTATTCCGTCTTCAAGTATACTGTCAAAAAAGCTCTCATCTTCTTTACCAACTGGAACAAAGCACTTTTCTTTTTCACGATTTTCCCTGGCACCAAGTACATCCGCATAATCAGGCAGGCTTCTTAGTACATGATGAACTTTTTCCGGATAATCAGTTTCCACAAACAAGTATCCGGGAAGTAGCTTTTTCATCATAATCAGACTTTTTTCCTGTCTATGTCTTACAGATTCATAAAGCGGGACAAAACACCTTTTATAACAGCTTTTATCCAAGAGTTCTTCCAAGAGAAGCTTGATTTTATTTTCATCACCTGTTTTTGACTGAATTACATACCACATAGTTTGCTCCAACGTTTAGAATTATGAAAAAAACATTACTCTATATATGTACACTGATTTTGACCGAGCTTCGCCACTTCACATACAGATGTGAAAAAAATTCAATATGTCCACATTTCATCAAAATCGGTACTCACCGCCTAATGCATGACAATGCTTCATAAAGAAAAAAATTTCAAACAATATTTCGTAAAATTAATTTTGTCCGAAAATTTATTCTAAAAATATGTTAACACATATTTTTTTATAGTGTCAACATTACCACGAACAACCATATATGCAATACCGTTTATCATTACAGTTCATACCCTAGCTTGAGATAAGAAGACCGGTAGACTACACTTGATTCATCAAGTCAATCTACCGGCCTTTTGTCTATCGAAGATCTTCGATACGCTGTCATACACGCTGGATTCTGGATCCTGCCTTAATGATAGAAGCATGCTCTGACAGAGGTAATCAATGCTCGCATCCGAGCGGAAACTCATGACTTGATGCTGCTTTCGTTTATAGGCAAGCCAAAGGCGTTCCGCCATGTTATTGTTGTGCGGAACTCTTATATCATGTAAAAATAGCAGATGGCTGGACCTATACTTCTTCATACGTCTGTATAAGTTATAGCCTTCTCTATAATATTTACTGGGTGGAATGTATTCGTATTCTTCTCGGGCTTCTTCCAGGATGCTGTCATATCTTTCTTCAAATGCCATGACAGTTTTTTCATCAAATCCCGTAGTTTCACCAATACCGTTCCGGTAATGAACCATTTCCCGCAGAAGTTTATACATCTTCTTATTCCATTTCCGGTCAGGTTCATTCTGTATGCTGTCTTTACAGTATCTCAGGATATGAGCGATACATTCATGATGGCCACTGCCATAATTATAAAAGGTGGTGTCATGGTCATGTATAAATATCGCTGACTGGTTAAGGTCGACAGGGGTATCTTTTATTCCTGCATGGCCTTTGTTTTCCCTGAAGTAATACTGGGCGGTCCCATCCGGAGCAGCAACAATAAATACAAATCGGCTGCTTCCATTGCTTCTGGCATTGGTGTTATCTGTATGGAGTACAGGCTTCTGCATCAGTGATACAAAAAGCTCTTTCTTTTCCTTATCCGTTTTCATGGAGAATTCTTTGGAAAGACCATTGACCATGCCTTTTGAAATACTCAGTTTTCCGTCAGTGAGATCTGAAATAAGCTTTATGGTCTTGTCTATAGAAACACAGCATTCATTATCAAGGATGAATGCAAGTGCTTTGACACTGCCGCCATAGTTTACGTCATTGACATATCCTTCAGGAAACTGTGCGTGGCATCTTTCGCCCGTCTTTGAATTAGTGTATGCTCAGCAACCAGCTGTTTTTTCAGCCGATGCTTTTGCATAAAAAATAACAACAATTGTACCTTGAAAATATCAAAATCAGTTTTTGGAACAAAGAAAGCCTTAACAGGCTATCCAGGTTCATTGAGATGATCGACAGCACTATTGAGCTGCGTGTAGTATCCTCGCGCTTTGTCATGATCAAGCCCAGTCCATGACTGTGCTTTGATAATCCAAATTTACGCTCAACTTCGATCCTGTCTACGCTATCAATGTACTCTGTATGCTTATCGATGACTGTATCCTTGCCAGGCCTTCCAAGAGCTGGACCAGCAAGCCTTATCCCATGCTCTTTGCAGTACGCAAGATTGACTCTGTTTCTGTATATCTTATCTGCAAGAACTCTTTCGGGATAATGTCCATTACGCTTGTAGTAGTTCTCTATTGCTGGAATCAGCACTTCGCTTTCGTTGTAAGCTTCAAAGGATATCTTTTCTATCCTGCCAAGACCATTCTCTACACTTAGGTCAAGCTTTGCGCCAAACTCAACAGGCGCCTTGCTCTTTCCTCTGACAATAGGTCTGATGTATGGCTGGAATATACTGGCAATCCTGTTCTCTACTGTATGAGTCTTGTTGTACATGTACTGTTGCTGTTCAACAAGCTTATCCAGTACCTCAAGGTGTTCCAGCTATTTTTCATCAGGATAGTATCCATAGCTTGAGAGCCAGTTGATGTAATTCCTGTCTCGGCGTATGTACTGGAGTTGCTTCTTTATTGACTTACGGATCTTCTTTGAAGATCTCTTCTTGCTCTTTGCCAGAGCAAGATAGTCCTTTCTGGCTTTTTCCTTGTACATCCTTGTTTTTTTGAGATTGTACTCATATCAGACAGATTCGATAATTCCTTCAAGATTTTCTCTTGGTTTCATTCAGAAGATTAACATCCTGAGGAAAGGCTATTTTCTGTGGAGCGCAGCTGGCATCAATGATGAGTGTTCCATCATTGCCATTGCCTGCATCGTCATGATTATCCGGGTTATCTCCATTACTACCAGATGGAGTGTTGTCATCGTCATGTTTATTGTTCTTGATGATCATTTCATTGATCTCGGCAAGCTTTTCATCAGTAAGGCGTTTACGGAACTCAACAAGCAGTGATGGTGCAAATGGCTGCTCTAGATGGAATCCCGGTAGTTGAAATACTGATAATACGGATTCTCCTGGATCTGCTCTACAAACTCTCTGTCGGAATAATCATATTTCTTCTGAATGAGAAGTGCACCAAGAGCCATCCTCAAAGGCTTTGACGGCATCCCACAACCTGATGGGAACAGATCAGCGTATTCTTCTTCGATGTCATCCCATGATATCATGGCAGCTTTCTTTATCCATTTGTTCTCAGGATTTAGCTTCAAGCAAAGTGGCTGATCAAAATCCTTGAGTGTTATTTGACGATTTTGATTCTTTTTGTACATGGGATTCTCCGCGAAAGGTGCAAGGTTTTTGAAACAATAGTAATGATTTCCTTGCATCTATTATCTCACGGATTGCCCGCAAAGTCAGTAAATATCAGTGGTTATTAATTTTTGAGCACGCACTAATTACTAAGATATCGCAACATTGGAACCATGTAATGTCAACAATTTTGCAAACAAAAACTCCCAACATAAGATTTCACACCTTACATTTGGAGTCATTATCATTATTATTCTGTTTTACTGAGCACTTTATCTATATACTCATCTGCTTTTTCTTCTGAGATTTCAAATCTCTTACACAGTTTGCTTTTTATTATATCAATAGAAATACCATCTTCCAACTTATCTTCGATAAAGGCTTCTATGCCTTGTTCTATACCTTCTTCTAATCCTTGATCATATGCTCTGAAGCATGGTAGATCTAATACTTTTCCACCCATAACGTCACCCACTTTCTTCTGAACATTGTCCTGTTTCATCGTTAGTTTGTACGCAACTCTATATGTTAACCTTATGATAGCATCATAGGAAAGTGCTGACAAGTCGCTGGCTTCTTGCTCTTGCTTCAATCTCAGAAAAATCTTTTCATAAATTCCAAGTAAGTCGTCAATTTGAGCTTCGTTGCAATTAATTACCGGAAGTTTTCTCTCAAAGTAAAAAACATATAAGGATTCAGTATATCCCCTCCCAGATGTAAAGTATGAACTTGTCAAGGTTCACCATTACTTCGCACTTCTTTTAACTAAAATATGTATATATTCTATTATATCGCTCTTTGTGCACTCATTCAATCATTTAAGTTCGTTTTTCCGTTAAAAGGCCGATGCACATTCAAAAGTGCATCGGCCACATTCTTAAAGACTGGGTAATCAAACTTTTTTCATTAAATTCCTTACATACTCTTTAGTAACATCAAACTCTTTACTAATTCTATCTATTATTATGGCATCTTCAATCTCCATACCTCTTAATAATTTAATAGTGCTGATTGTTCCTTTCTCTATTCCTTTCTCTATTCCTTTCTCTATTCCTTGTTCTATTCCTTTCTCTACACCCTTCTTTTCCCTTGCGTTTCCTACAAGTTCTAAAGCATTAATTTCTTGATCTTCAGCTAACATCATATCTGCTACCTCCGACATATGTGAAACTAAAAAAATCTTGATTTCAAAAGATGATGGCATTTCCCTGATTGCTCTAATCGTAGCCTTCTCTATTCCAAGTTCAGCATTATATTTTCTAATCCTGTCGATTAACCACGAGTACTCTTTTAATGGGGAACATCCTTGAATAAGCCTTTTGTTATGCCCATAATTTATATTAAGCATTCTGACTTTAACTTCAACATCTCCATTTCCCTTCTGGTATTCAGGAAATGAATCACTCAGCTTAAGTATAATCTCATCTTCTACATCATCAAGACCATTATAGAACGTTACCAGCTTTGGCACTGGCAATTCAATGATATCCTTGCCAAATACATCCAGTGCATTTTCTTTAACATACTTAGAATACAAATTGCTCAAATACCTTAACATTCTAAGCGGCATATTTGGATTAAATGTTGACTGATGCTCATATAGACTCATTGTATCCGCTATGATAAATGAAGTATCATTTTTCATACTAACATATAAGTAATTTTGTAATGTATTGAATACAATCAGTGACTCATCCTCGTAATTTGAGCCATTCACAGCATTATAAAGAGATAATGTCCACCTCTTATTCTCTTCACTTCCAAAAATAAAATTAAATAGCCTGTCCTTGTGCTGTCTGTTAATTATTACTTTTTCTTTTTCTGACAAGTCCTTGTCCTCCTTTATGTTTTTAATCAAATGCCATAAAGGTAACATCAAGACTAATACAGAAATAAAGAATCACAAAAATTCAAAAAAAATCCTAATATCATTATAGTCTAATCCCAACTGTCGTACAAACAATACATGGAAAAATGAGCGATATGCTCCGGACACCTTACGGTATTTGACCTTTACATATTCTAATCCTTATGAGCAACGCAGTCAATAACTAAATCTAATTCACTATTTGCAGCAATTTACATCCAAAATTGTTTATATCCCGATTTCAAAAAAGTCTTATTCTGCATCTGTCCGTATGAAATTAAAGAGCATCAGGATATCATCACCGATGCTCTAAAACTTCATGACACGCGTTCAGGAAATGCTTGCTTATTTATAGTACTCCTCAATTTTACAGGTATGGATTTTGGTATTATCATCGTAGTTAATTCCTACAAAGAGGATATTTCCATAGTACATAGATAAGCTGTCAAAATATTGTTTTTGTTTTATCTGTTCTATAGCGCTTTCAACTGTTTTATTCTTTTTCAATTCTATTATCAAAGCTGGAATATCCGGCACATATGGAATGTAAACTACATCCGCAAATCCTTTTCCTGTGGTCATTTCTTTCACTACAGTATATTTGTTCAAAGCGTATATGTACGCTAAATAAATTGCGCTTTGCAAGGAATCTTCATTATTATAGCTACGATTTGAAGTCACATGTATATGGCTCAGATCAAGTGCCTTGGCTACCGCCTCTTCATCACCTCGCAATGTATCATCCAACAATTGTTTCGAAGCACTTATTATTTGGTTTGTGGTAGAATATCCATCTGCAGTTTCAATCGCATTCAACCACTCTTGTCTGACCTCTCCATTTGGAATACGACATGTCTTCTCATTGTAATCATAAGAAAGATACCCAAGATGTATAAGATATGTGAAAATATCATTTCTCGAATGAAAAGAATCCATGGTATTCATATATCTGGTAACATTAACATCAACATCTTCACCAGCAAGCATGCTGATAACAGCCTCTTTTGTCCCGGCAAAATTCTGAGCAATTCTATCTGAAATCACCTGATATGAAGAAGTTTTTCCCCAATACCCCTCAAACTTTCTGTCATGCATACAGCATACAACCGATTCCGGGTTGTAGATTTCATATCCATTCTGATGATATCCGTCATACCAGTTTCTACATTCATCAAAATCCATTTTATGCTTATCACACAATGCTCTTACTTCTTTTTCAGTAAATCCTACATACTCAGTAAATTCCTTTGAATCGAGGAAAGTATATTCTTTAAAGTTATTCAATTTAGATTGAACTTTATCCCTTACAATTGGTAATATACCGGTAAGATAAGCAAGCGCAATCGCCGGGCGAAGAGTATTGCTCTTGAAAAGCCCATTCAAAAAACCCAGATAAGTGTTAAAGAGTCTCTCAGATACCTGTTCTCTTACAAGCACATCGTATTCATCCATGATGATAATAAATTTCTCTCCGGTAGTAGAATAGACTTTCAATATTGCATTTCCTAATGATTCATCATCATCTATCCCTGATTGAGAAAATTCGTTTTTTAACTCTCTATTTATTTTTGCCGAAAGTATTTTAATTAGTTTTTCTTTATCTTCAGTGTTTTGATACTCACTGTTCATATCAATCTGTATAACATTATACTTATTTAGCTTTTCTAAGTAGTCATAACTACTGGAAATCTCTAAATCATCAAATAATTCCCTCGAATCACACCCTTTAGAATAATAGGCTACCATCATATTCCCGGCAATGGTTTTCCCAAATCTCCGTGGCCTTGACACACAAACATAGTTATTTGCTTTATCAATAAATTTGTTAGTTACAGAAAGCATCCCTGTTTTATCAACATATTCGCCGGTTGCCAGAGTCATTCTAAAATTTTCATTATTTGGGTTTAAATAAATTCCCATACTGTTTATACCTTCTCAAAGTGTAGTTTGTTTTATTCTAACATGATTCAAGAAAAAGTTTAATTCTACTCCACTTAGTATGCCATAAATATTTCTTGCATCTATTATCTCACGAATTGCCCGCATAGTCAGTGAATATCAGTGGTTATTAATTATTGAGCACGCACTAATTACTAAGATATCGCAACATTGGCACCATGTAATGTCAACAATTTGCAAACAAAAACTCCCAACATGAGATTTCACACCTTACATTGGGAGTCATTATCATTATTATTCCGTTTTACTGAGCACTTTATCTATATACTCATTTGCCTTTTCTTCTGAGATTTCAAATCTTTTACACAATTTTCTTTTTATTATGTCAGTAGAAATACCATCTTCCTTTCTCTATTCCAAGTTCAGCATTATATTTTCTAATTCTGTCAATTAACCACGAATACTCCTTTAAACCGTGCATTGGCTACACCATCGTGAATATAGTGTTATGCTTAAAACAGTATGTTTATCTTATTGGGCTCCATTATCCACTTCGCAAGTTCTCTTGAATCTACGCTTATACAATCATCTACTTCAAGATCATATTCTGTAGTCCCAACTATTTTTAACTGTTTTGTAGAGATAGTTGATAGGATTGATACTATACATTTCTCATCCATCTTAATTCCTGACTTATACATGGTTTGTATAAGTTTCGGGGTGCTATATACGATTATTCTAGAACCCGTATAGTGAGATTTGGTCTTTTTCATCAAAGATGCTATTTTACCTGCTCCACCTTTATCATCTGTTATAACGTTTAGCTTCCCATCTTGAATTCCCGGAATATGTGATAAAAGATGCATACAAATGGCTAGTATTTCCTCTCCAAGGTTATCACCACTCTCTTTATTATCACGCAACGTGGCAAAAAAGCATTTGTATATAGCTGTCGAATCCTGATCCGTACCTTTGATCAAAGCCTGTTGTAAGAACTTATCTCTCATAAGCACTGTTGTAATCGTACTTACCGGCATCTTTACATATCTTACAGCCCATGACAAATAGCTATTAATTGCACTTGCAGAAGCAAAACATTCTGACATCATGTCATATATATCTTCTTCATTTAGTATATGAACAGGTATTCCATTATTTGTAATTTGTCTCAAATAATTAATGTAATTCATTTCTAGTAAACCGCTTATAGATGACAATTCCATCAGTATTACCCTGGTTATTACCACAATAGCATTACAACTCTTAAAATAATCCAACAATATCCTCACTGTATCATCTGACAGATTAGCATGATATCTAAATGAACATGTATCATAAAAAAATATTTTTTCATATAACCAAAAATCATGTTTAATCAATCCAATATCAATATTCGCAAAGTTTTCTATTTCACCCCAGTTTTTTGGCTCTTTAAAATACGCCGTAGGCATCTTTATTCCCCCTTGACCATACAGCTTAGCTTTTTAATATTCGCAAGATTTTTATCAAGTGTTCTTTGATCAAGGAACTCATCTTCAACGTATTTTTCACCAAGATCTTTTACCATCTGTATAATACGCTCACTATCGTCCCTGAGAGGACTATCAATAATTGTCTCATCAAGCCATAATCTCATTAGCTCTATTTTTAATACTTGTCTTGATATACTGAGTTTAGCCGTATCTATCGTATTTGCCTTACACAATCCTAATTCATAACATCTTATTAAAGCAGCCATATATGGCACTTTATAATATGCCATTAGTTTATATATGGCATCATTGATATTCTGATCTGACTCCTGCATAAACATTCTAAACATCTTGGTAAAGTTTAGTTCAGGCATAAGTAAAATCCCGGCAAACAGATTTGCAGCAAACTCTTCTTCTGACTCATAGTACTCTTCAGTAAAGTCCAATGCAGTAACATATTCTTCACTAAGAAACAGCACATGATACAATTCATGGGCAAGTGCAAAATTGATATTAACTCTTGGTAGAGATGAGTTGATGACAACATAGCCCTGTTTACTTTTCTTATAGCAGAGTGCGCCAATCTCATTATCTACAAGCGGTATCTCAAACAATTGATACCCTGCTCTCCACAATACAGGTCTTGCTATTTGAAAAATATCTAAAACATCAGCGTCATTCTCTATCCCTGCAAGTGTTCTGAACTTCCTGACTTTTACGCTCACATCAGCGCTATTTTCTGTACTAAACTTAATAATCTTCCTAAACTTTTTAATATCCATATATCAAATACCTGCAATATCAATAAATCTGCTTTTTGCACCGAGAACCTGGTCAATATTATCCATCATCTCTATCAAATTCTCCGCGATATCCTTCTGATGGTCAGTAGGTTCACCTGCGTAAAATGCAACACTATCAAATGTACGGCTACTCGCTTCAGGAATAGAAAAATCATTTGACACAAAAAAATCTATTCCTTTGCCAAGTGCGCCGGCCATTTTTTCCATATCAGCTCCCGTTTCGTCCTGCGCACCTTTTAAGATTCTTGAAAGCTTATTTTTATCAATTCCACTCATCTTGCTAATATATACTTGCTTTATTTTATAGTAGTCTATATATGAATTGTAATTTTCAATAAATAAAGTCATTTGCCTACTTCCTTTCCGTTTTTCTATATTATACAATATTAGCCAAAGAATTTTAATACATAATCTTATATTTTAAGACATCATACTGCAATATCCTATTGCATACACTATTTTACATCATAGTTCAAGCCTTTTATCTCATATTTTATGATTTTCTATTTTTTCTACACCTTTCTTTTCTCTTCTGCACTTCATTGTGGTATTACGTCTCTAATTGAGCGAATATAGTTCTATTCTTTAAATATGTTTAATTTCGTTAATAATGTTACAATAATTTCATAGGAGATTACCGACTATGAATCATTCCGAAAGTTTGACAGTCCAGCCTCATAAATCTTAGTTCATAATACCCCCAAGCCCGCATAAAGACTGATATTTCAGTCTTATTTTTTGTCAAATTTTGTCACTTTATATGTAGCTATATGTAGCCATATATGATATAATAAGGGTTGGAGGATATTAGTATGAAACTAACAGTAAGCAAATCCAAAAACTCTGCATCATTCTATGTTCAGAAAACTATCCGAAAGTCAAACGGCTCTGTCACAACTGTTACCGTAGAAAAGCTTGGCAACCTTGATGAAGTAAAGGCAAAAGCCAAAGGGCAGGATCCTTACGCCTGGGCACAGGAATACGTCAACGAACTAAACCGCAAGGAGTATGAAGAACAGAAGGAAATAATCCTCAGCTATGCACCTTCCAAACTCATCAAAAAGAACGAGCAGAAAACATTCAACTGCGGATATCTCTTCCTCCAGGACATCTACTACAGCCTGGGCCTTGATAAGATTTGCAGTAAGATATCTTCTCGTCACCTTTTTGAGTATGATCTAAACGACATACTTTCCAAACTTGTATACGCAAGAGTGATCTTCCCGTCATCAAAGCTGTCATCCAACAAGCTTGCAGCATCATTCATTGAACAGCCATCATTTGAACTTCATGATATTTACCGTGCTCTTTCCATCCTCG
Organism: Butyrivibrio proteoclasticus; assembly: GCF_900115735.1. Classification (GTDB taxonomy): domain Bacteria; phylum Bacillota; class Clostridia; order Lachnospirales; family Lachnospiraceae; genus Butyrivibrio; species Butyrivibrio proteoclasticus_B. The sequence continues at coordinate 20,947 of NZ_FOXO01000019.1, read as the reverse complement.
CCGAGGAGAACGACTTTATACAGGCTGAGCTCTACAAGAACAGCCAGAAAGTATTAGAACGCAGAAGTGACGTACTGTATTACGACTGCACAAACTATTTCTTTGAGCTGGAAGAAGCTGACGATTTAAGGAAATATGGCAAATCCAAGCAGCATCAGCCACTGCCAATCGTCGGAATGGGACTGTTTATGGATTATGATGGAATTCCTCTTGCATTTGACATATATCCCGGAAATAAGAATGAGCAACCTACTCTAAAGCCTCTTGAAAAGAAGATTCTTAAGGACTATGGACTTGATCAGATCATTGTTTGCACAGATGCTGGACTGTCCTCCAAAAGCAATCGAAAATTCAATGACAAATCCATCAACGGTGAGCGCCTGAGAAGCTTTATTACAACACAGTCTGTCAAGCAGCTTCCTGAACACCTCAAGGAGTTTGCTCTTGACCCTTCCGGTTGGCACATCATTGGAGACGCTACTATTTACAACATCGAAGAGATTGATGAGTCTGAGTTCTACGATAAGATTTTCTACAAAGACAGATGGATAAAAGAAGATCTTTCAGGAAGAAAAATAAGACAGGGGGCAAAGCCTCTAGAGCAGCACCTTATAGTCTCCTACTCTCCCAAATACAAAATCTATCAGCGTAAGATCAGGCAGGGGCAAGTAGACAGGGCAACAGCTATTATCAACAGCGGAAAATATAAACAGCGTCCCAAGAATCAGAATGATCCACACAGATTTATCGGAAAGGAAGTCATGACTGAAGATGGCGAGGCATGTACAAAAGAAGTTCCATATCTCAAGACAGACATCATAGCTGAAGAAGAAAAATATGATGGATTCTACGCAGTTTGTACCAATCTTGATGACATGAATGTTGCTGAAGTGATACACATCAATAAGAAACGCTGGGAAATAGAAGAATGCTTCCGGATAATGAAAACCGAGTTCAAGGCAAGACCCGTTTACCTTCAACGGGAAAACAGGATAAAAGCACATTTCCTGACCTGCTTTATATCACTCTTCATATACAGACTGCTTGAAAAAAGATTGGGCAAACAATATACCTGCGAAGATATAGTCCACACCCTCAGGGACATGAACATGTACCGTCCTGGAGAAAAACGCGGATATATCCCATCATACACAAGAACAGACCTGACAGATGCGCTTCATGAGACCGCTGGATTTCGCACAGACTATGAGATTCTGACTGACCTGAGCATGAAGAAAGTCATCCGTGAATCCAAGAAAAAGTAATAATATATAGCTACACTTTTACCCTAAAACTAATGCGAGGTTTCCGCATAATTACTGCGGTTCCTCGCATTTAGACTGTCAAAGATGGGAGTTTAATTCTACTCCACTTAGTATGCCATAAATACTTCTTTCTAAAGATTATTAAGTATATATAAAAATCGTTTTGCAAAGCCATCCCAAGAGTATTGTTCCATAGCCTTCTTACATCCATTTTGCGCCACAAGCGCATTATCTATATTATTCTGAATTATATCAGGCACCATGTTAATATTTTTTAATGAAAACAATAGAATTTCATTACTATTCTCAAAACTTTCATCCAGCGCAGGGGTATAATCTGAAATAGCTATACTTCCTGCCATCATGGCATCAAGCACCCTCTCAGTGATACTATCTTTGTGCCAGGTCATGATATTAAGACTCATTTTGGAGTTTTCATATATGGAACTAACACTACCCGCAGAAACCTCCGGATGAATCCGTAAATACTCATTGTCTGCAAAAGGCGAATTTTTCCAACTATCACCAAATACGTCAAGTGTTATCCCACTGTTTAATATGGTTTGAATTATTTCCTGACGATATAACCTTGCGGCACCTCTGTCGGCAAGTCTGTGCACTTTGGACAATTCCTGCACAAACTGATCATCTGATAGATGCGCCCCAAGCCTTTCAAGAACTATTCTGAAAGCTTCTTCTGTTGTGTAATCCGGTTCTGTAACCAAAAATTCCAGATAGTTATCCACTATTATTTTTGTGGTTTCATCATCCGAATTAAAGCCTTTGACGCAGTCCTCCCAATTAAGGAATGAACCAGCAAATGACAGATCATACTCTCTAGCATTAAATGGTATAATCCTATCAGCTTTTCTGCCTCCCGGCGGAAGAAAAAAAGCTTTCAAATTCCTATAGTATCTGTTTATAAAATTAACATAATTTCTATCCTGTGTCAGAATGTAATAATCCTTTGGAACTTTTTGAACATATCTGTAATAGAACGCAGGATAATCAGTCCAATAGTTGAACTTCGGTCCGTAAAAAGAATCAAATAAAAAGCTTCCATCATCAAGAACACTGTAAAAAGTGTTCTCCATAAAAGCGATGATAGCCTTATATTTTTTTCCTATCAGCTCATCTATAGAAGCTTTTGCAGGATCTACATATATTACATCTTCGCCAAGTGAAATTAGGGCATCTCGCAATTGTTCACTAAAAGAAGTAAGTATTCCATAACAAAGCGAACTATCACCTTTAAATACTAATATTGGTAATTCAGAAGACATATTTTCCTTCTCTATTCCTTTCTCTATGCCCTTTTTTCTCTTGCATTTCCTACAAGTTCTAAAGCATTAATTTCTTGATCTTCAGCTAACATCATATCTGCTACCTCCGACATATGCAAAACTAAAAAATTCTCATAATCCGAAGCCTTACAAACCTTCATAGTCAAATTGATAGTATCTTTTACACCTCTCCATAAGCAATACGCCTGATAGTATCCGAAGGAACACATGTTACAAATTCCCAGAAGTCTCTATATTTTTCATACACCTCTTTTGTTAAGATGCCTTCTTTGTACAATTCTATAAATGTCCTTTCTTCTCCCAAAAGTTCTCCAATCGAAACTGTTTCTTTGATAGCCTGAGTTTTGTATGGAGAATAAATATCCGGTAATAAATAATTGACTTCAATAAATTCATCTATCCAAACTTCAAATATACGTTTTCTCCAATTGTTGGCAGTCTGAACTGAACTCACCATATTGTATGCACCTTTTTTACTTACAAGTGCAATTTTAGGATTATCAATTTGGGCTAATTTATCAAACAAAAACCAATAATGCCAAAAATCATTTTGAGCCTTAGAGCAGTTATTGCTCCCACCAAACCGATAATCTTCAAGCATTGTTCTGGTATTATAAATCACTGTCTCAAGAGAAGTTATCTGCTTTGAAAATAGCTTATATAGATTCTCTGGACTCCTCAAATCAAATCTGTCGCCATCATAAATGTCTCCCAATCCAAGTGAAATAATCACATCTGATTTATCATCACATCTATCCAAAACTGCCTTAAGCATTGTTTCATTTGGAATGCTACGATCCTTGATGGGCCAAATGTAATTGTATTCTTTTGTCAACCCCTCTTTTGAAAAGATGAGGTCAATCTTATCTCCATACAGATAGCTTGTCGGCACAGATACGAAGTGAACATTGTCGAACCCGGACCCATTCTTATGTCCTATTAGTTCTTTCACTTCATTATCCCCACTTGAATCATAATAGTAGATGTCAACACCATACTTTTTTAGGAAACTTAGACTATAAAGCAAAACTTCTTCCACGACATCTTTGTGCATATAAGTTGGCACACAAATAGCAAGTTTATCCATTTTTTTCCTTTCAACACTTAATCAAAAACGGTCCATGAATTCTACAAAACGTAATACATCATTATTGAACTTTTCTTTTTCTGACTTAATTGTTTTTCTATAATTATCAAAATCCTTTTTATGCACATCAAAATTATCACAAATATCTCGCAATAACGCCTCGATTTCATCTAGCATATCATTTGGTTCCGTAAATTTATAATCTTCAGGAATTGGTACATCCTCACTAAACGCAGCAGAACCCTTTTTATTTGTGATCACACAGCATCCATTAACTGCCGCTTCTCTTGGAATTCTGTCTTTTCCGGGATGATTTCCAAAATCTACATAAATCTTAGCCATTTGCATGACCAATATCATTTTTTCTCTTTCCATTCCAATAAGAGGAACCCACTCAATCCACTTTGTTTTATCTATAAGAGGCTTTATTTCGCTATATCCTTTCCATGGATTATACAAAGCCATGTTACGTCTAAATTCTGTTGGAAGAATGAATTTGCCATGCTCATCATTGATATAATCCGATAAAAAAATACCTCTCGCACCAGTAATCTTTTTTTCGACATAATCTTTTGAGTAATATGACTGGTATAAATGGAGAACAACTTTATTCTTAATCGTATCAAGATTTGCCTCATTTGTAGAACTTATATAATTATCTACGCTCATCCACCATAATACTATTCTGGCTTTATCGACCAAATCGATATATCCGGTAAGCCCTTCTGGAATAACAACAATATTTTCGGTTTTATCTACCACTGAATAATCGCTTATGCATTCAGTATGATAAAGTGCATACTCTACCGGTGCTTTCTCGTTTACAACCAAGGTTTCCAGCCTTGTATCATCTATATCCGTGTACCACATTTTTGCTTCAATTTCCGTCAATGTATTTAAAGCGCAACAGAGCTGATGAGCCAGTTCAACGCCGCCAGTAACTCTTTTTGTCGGACATAGTATGTATATTTTCATATACCCCTCCATTCCCATCTATTTACCATTTAATTATACACTATTATTCGTTATAATGATTATTATATATAACAATAACGAGGTGTAGGCATGTCCAATGATCTTGGCATGCCCTATCTTGATATAAAAACTGAATATAACGCTTCATATTTCAAACCATTGAACGCTTACTTGGTAACAAAAATCTTTTCTGAGTCAATGTCTTTTCCTTCATATGTACTTCTCGCCGTTTTTATAAATAATCTACTAAAAAACTCCCAACATAAGACTTTACACCTTACATTGGGAGTTAATCATTATTATTTTGTTTTATTGACTACTTTGTTTATATACTCATCTGCCTTTTCTTCTGAGATTTCAAACCTTTTACACAATTTTCTTTTTATTATGTCAGTAGAAATACCATCTTCCAACTTATCTTCAATAAAGGCTTCTATTCCTTGTTTTATCCCTTGTTCTATTCCTTTCTCTATTCCTTTCTCTATGCCCCTTTTTTCTCTTGCATTTCCTACAAGTTCTAAAGCATTAATTTCTTGATCTTCAGCTAACATCATATCTGCTACCTCCGACATATGTGAAACTAAAAAATTCTTGATTTCAAAAGACGATGGCATTTCCCTGATTGCTCTAATCGTAGCCTTCTCTATTCCAAGTTCAGAATTATACTTTCTAATCCTGTCAATTAACCACGAGTACTCCTTTAATGGAGAGCATTCCTGAATAAGCCTTTTGTTATGCCCATAATTTATATTAAGCATTCTGACTTTAACTTCAACATCTCCATTTCCCTTCTGGTATTCAGGAAACGACCTTGACGAAATTGCCATGAGTTTTGATGCTTACTATGGAAGCGCATCGCCTCTGGTTCCAGTATTTGCGGAGCACAAAAAGCCTGTGATGATCTCGAACTATGAGATGTGAAGCTTTTATTCCTTAATGAACTGCTCAATCACGCAACTATGTTTTTTACTAGTCTCATCATAGTTAATGCCAACAAATAACAGTTTTCCTTTATAAAGTTCCAAGCTTTCAAAATATCTCTTATCTTTTATCTGATCAAGTGCACTTTCTGCTGTTTTGTTCCTCTTTAGCTCTATTATCAAAACCGGATCATCGGTGTCTCTTGGAATAAACACCACATCTGCAAAGCCTTTTCCTGCTGTCATTTCTCTTATAACAGTGTATTTGTTAAGTGCATAAATGTAGGCAAGATATATCGCACTCTGTAAAGCATCTTCGTTATTATAGCTTCTGTTGGAGGTCACATGTATATGACTTACATCAAGAGCATCCTCAACTGCTTTTGCATCTTCCTCGAGTGTTTTTTGCAATAGCTGCTTCGAATTATTGATTATCTGATTGGTAATAGTATAATCATCAAGACTTGCAAGCGCATTCAGCCATTCCTGTCTGACTTCTCTATTAGGTATACTGCACATTTTTTCATCAACGTCATATGCCAGGTATCCTAAATGTATCAGATATGTGAACACGTCATCTTTAGTAACAAATGCATCCAAAGTATTCAGGAATCCTGTTACATTAACATCAACCTTTTCTCCAGCTAACATTTTTATGACATCGTCCTTTGTGCCTTGGAAGTTTTGGCTTAACCTGTCTGAAATTACCTGGTAAGAAGATGTCTTACTCCAATAACCTTCAAACTGTTTATCTTCAAGACATTTAACAACTGATTCCGGATTATATATTTCTATGTCACGCTGCTTATAACCATCATACCAAACTTTACATTCCTCATAATCAACCTGGTATATATCGCATAACTTTTTTACCTCACTAGATGTAAAACCTATATACTCTGTTAAATTAGACGAATTTATAAATGTATATTCTCTGAAATTATTAAGCCTAGACTGGATTTTATCCCTTACAACAGGAAAAATTCCGGTAATATAAGCAAGAGATATAGCCGGGCGCAATGTATTACTTTTAAAGAGTCCGTTTAGAAAACTTAAATAATCATCAAACAGCTTTTTAGATACTTTTTCACGCACCAGAACATCATATTCATCTATAAGCAGGATAAAAGTATCCTGTGTAGCCGCATATATGGCAAGGATAGCCTCTCCAAGAGTATATTCATCTTTGATCTTTACACTCTTGTATTCCTGCTTTAGCTCATCAATAATCTTTTCAGAAAGAATCCTTACCAGATTGTCCTTATCATTAGTATTCTGATATTCACTGTTAACATCTATTTGAATAACATTGAACTGATTAAGTTTATTATCAAAATCCTCTGTACCGGCAATTTTATATTTTGAAAAAAGAGCTCTCGAATCGCATCCCTTTGAATAATATGCCGCAAGCATATTACCGGTAATCGTCTTGCCAAAACGTCTTGGTCTGGACACACATACATAATTATTTGCTTTATCTATAAAACGATTCATCTCAGAGATGAGCATAGTCTTATCAACGTATATATCGGCAACTGTCGCTCTTCTAAAATTTTCATTACCCGGATTCAGATATATTCCCATAATTATCCCCTAGCAGTCTATTAAAGTTAATTTTATACTCTCTTCCATCTTTCTTTCAAGCACAATCCAACTAAACGTTTTTATTCTTTTACTTCAGCGTTCCCCCCTTCACTGGAGCAGTACCTTTATTCTGTCTTCATAGTTAAAATCACGTATGATCTTTTCAAGCCCTGCGCCTGCTATTTTCTTTCTTTCTTCTTCGTGTGAAAGATAAAAATCAGCCTTTGCAACAGCGTCCTCCAAAGACGAATACATCACACATTCCTTTCCATAGACAAAATATTCGTATAGTTCCGGTTGATAGCCTGCCAACAGAAACCCACCGCACCCCATTATATCAAGTGCCCTTAAAGGTATTCCTGATCTGTTTGCCTTTAGAACCGGGCACAGATTCACCTTGCTTGCGCTAAAAACTTGTGGCATATCAATAAGATAATCAACCGGTCCACAAAAATCTACATTGGGAAGCATTCTCTTTTCATCATCAGAAAGTTCATAAGTATACAGCTTCACCTGATGTTTTCCGGATAGGACGCTTAAAAGTGTCATCCTCTCAAGATGCGTAATATAAGAGGCTACCGCCCAGGATAATTCTTTTCTAGTCACCTGAATGGCTTTTTCTGAAAGCTCTTTGTATCGTTTTCTGACTCCTTCCGTAAATTCTTCTGTTACAACATTATCCACAATATATGTTCCATACAGCTGAAGCTGTACCTTTACAAGTCCATCTATATAGCCTTTCTGATAATCAGTCATATGAGACATTAGTGCCGGCAGCATAGATTCATAGAGTTTTCCCACAAATGAAATCTCGCTTTCATATTTCTTTTTATCGGTAATAATCCCTTGAAGTCTCCCGGTATTAACCGCAAGGGGAAGATAAAAAACATTATCGAGTCCTTTTGCCCTATATTCCTCATAATCCGCCCTTGAAAAAAAATATATCTTATTGCATGAGTATTCCATACACTCCGCTGTTGGAAGATTTGGAGGACTGTCAAAAAACCATGAAACATATTTAATATCGTGCTTTTTACACACCTTTGAAACCACAGGCCAAAAATTTGTTGTAAGAACAAGATCATATTTCCCGGATGACAGATCTGCTTCCATGCGCTCTGTAAATGTATCATCGCTATATTTATCAACGCTCTTACGATAGGACACATTATTACACTTGTGACCCATTTTTTGCAGAAAAAATACCAGATCATATTGAATATAAGAATTCAGAAAATCATAAAGAAGAATATTCATACTCGCCTCATTCTTTTTAACCTATTTTGCACCAATCATCCTATATGTCAATTTTATCACAGCTAATAATGTTGATAAATTGCCGTTTTATACCATACTATATTCTGATAAAATAATAATAGTGTAACAACACAATATTGTCACTTCATCAAATTCAAAGGATAACACTCATGCACAGCATAGATTTTTTCAGAGACGAAGTAAGAAACGGTTTTTACATTCCTACGGCTGTTAAACAGTCCTGGGCTTGTTGTCTTGACGTTTTAGCTGAAATCGACCGAATCTGCACAACTCACGATATCAATTACTACGCAGACTGGGGAACACTCCTTGGCGCTGTTAGACATGGCGGAATCATTCCCTGGGATGATGATATTGATATATGCATGAAGAGAGATGACTATATTAAATTTCGAGCTGTCGCAGATGATGAGTTGCCTTCTGAATATGTAATTCACGACTATGAGAGACATGAAGATCACTGGCTTTTCTTGTCCAGGATCGTAAACAATGCTCACTACGGATTTACAGAAGATTTTCTTAACAGACATTACAATTTCCCATGGCTTGCCAGCGTAGATATTTTCGTCAAAGATTATCTATATGATGACTATCAAAAAGAAAAGGAACGTTGCCAAGAAATAATGCACATCCTTGTAATCGCCGAGAATCACATAAATAAAGGCGAAAGGAAAAAAGCAATAGAGCTTTACAAAAAAGCTGAGCAGATAATGGGACGTGTCAACAAAAATGACTCTAATACTATCGGACAGATTTTTCCCTGGATCTTAAAAGGACAGCAGGGAGAACCTAAAGCCTGTTACGAGCCAGCCATAAGAATTCCCTTTGAAGATACAACCATCCCGGTTCCTTCACATTATCATGAGCTTTTATCAAAACGATACGGCAATTACAATGAGATTCACAAAGGTGTCGCCGGGCACGGTTATCCGTCTTTTGATAATCAGCGAATTACATTTGAAGAAGCCACCGGCAAAAAGCTTCCTGCCTTCACATTTTCTAAGGACTTACTAAAACGAAACTGTTGCACTAATAAACCTACATCCCGCAAAATACGCAGAACCATTCTTTTTCTTCCAATTGGGCCAAAAGAATGGAAAGGCTTTAAAAATACATATGAAAAAGAATCTGCATCCAATGATGCAGATGTTTTTGTAATGCCACTCCCCCTTCTCTTCAAAGATTATTTCGGCAGAATAACCATGACAGACCAAGAAATTGTCGCTGCCTCAAAAATATATGAATATCCTCAAAATCTTAATTTGCTTAGTTGGGCAGATACTGATATTGGAAAGCTTTCTCCCGATATCATCTACATACAAAATCCATATGATAATATGAATCCACTTCTTACTGTACCTGAGTATTTCTATTCCGGCAATCTACAAAAATTCGCACCAAGGATTGTTTACATACCAATCGCCCAAACAGCAGACTTTTCTGATAGAGATGAAGTAGAAAACATTGTGCTAAAGTTTTACGTTACCATGCCGGCTCTTTTTCATGCTGATGAAGTATGGGTCCAATATGATAATATCAGGTTACAGTATGCCAAAAAACTAATAGATTTTTCAGGCGATGACACCAAAGAATATTGGAATGCAAAAATAAAAACAGTGCCCGATCTTTACTAAAACGAGCACTGTCAGCATTTATTAATAATAATCAAAATTTAACTTACGTATAGCACTGATAATCTCGCTATACGCAACTTCTTTTCCAAACAAAAGCGTTGTTCCTAAAACAAAGCCATCAATTCCCTTAGGATAGTATGTTTTTATCCTCTCTGCACTGCAGGCACCATCCCAAAACAGCTTAAATCCCATTTTTTCCTTGAGTGAAATAAGTTGATCAACCTTCTCTCCGACATATGGTAAAAACATCTGGCTTGCATTTCCTGGATTAACCGCCATTACAAGAACATGATCCGCAAGTCGCAGCATTTCTTTTACAGTCTCAACACTTGTGCCGGGATTAATCGCTATCCCCGGATGCAGTCCTGCATCTATAATTTTCTGCAAAGTAGTGGATGGATGATATTCAGCTTCAGGATGAATATATACAGTATCACCGCGACGCAAACCTTTTAAAAAAAGATCTATGTTATTTCGCGGATGTTCAATCATAAGGTGAACTTCCAAAGGCCTATTGGTTAGCTGGGCAATACAGTTCATATCATAGAGCGACATTGCAAAATTGTTAACATATCGTCCATCCATGATATCAATATGAAAAGCATCTATTCCAGCTTTCTCAAGCTCTCGCACTTCTTTTTCAATATTTCCAAAGTCTGCGCACATCATAGATGCTGATAGCGTAAAAATATTTTCCATGTATGATTCCTCTGGTTGATTCAGTGATTTAATAAACGTATATACGTCTATTTTATCACATAATTTAAAAATCTTCTTCAAGTATTATTTTTTGATGCCAATAGTCTTTATTTTTCCCATATGAAAGATCATCAAGTTTCTTTAGATATAAATCCCTCACTTTCCTGGTTTTTAGAACTATTTTATCTGCGTATATCACAGCTGGCTGCTCAATCAGTGTAGAAATGGCAAAACTTATCTTATCTTCAAAACTTACAGGATCATCCGTTTCAAAATAAGGAATATAAACAAGTTCCTTTGTAAATTGCAGTAAATTTCTCGAATAGAAATATTCATGTACTGTCATAGCACTATTACATTCGTCATAAGGCACTTGAATAACTATAATATCCGGTTTTTCTTTCTCAAAATCATATCTATAAACACTCTCTATGTTCAGATACTTTGGAAAATTCATTGTTTCCTCATGTTTATCAAGCACATTCCCGTTATAATCACAATCATAATATGCTATAGGCATCACATGAACTTCATAATTCGGATTGTCATTAAACTTCTTCCAAAGCCCCTCCATAGAATTCCACCACATAGCTCTGCAGGGGAGAAACACTGCCTTTTTATGCCGTTTTTCATTATCTTCTACAAACTTTTTTTCTCTGCATCTGTTAAGTGCCAACTCAAAGTCTTGTGGATTAAAAGTGTATCTGTAAGGATTTCTTTTGATAGCATTTCTAAGTATATTTTCCTGTTCAGCATAGACAGGATAGCCATGCTCTCCTCCTCCTTTTACCACCCTGAGGTAGTCTCCATACTCAATTTCGAGAACTTTATTGTACGCTGAAGGTACCCTTACAAAAGTATTCTCAAATGGAACATCTACCCATTTTGAAAAAAAATCTCTATCATAAATATGGTTTCCTTGAGGAATATAAAAAGGCATAAGTGCTACTTTAGATGCCTGTTCGTCCGGACATTCCATATATGTTTTTTCAATTTCCAGCAAAAGTTTATTGGATTTCTTTTCATCCGTCGAATTTTTGTATGCCTCGATAGCTCTTTTAGCCCTTATAACTCTTTCCTTTTCCAGCACCGGATCATCAAAAATGTTATCGAGCGGAAAAATGTCTATCCCAACCGTATACGGGCATCCGTAGAATTCCGCCATATGCTCCTCAGAATAATCTATTGCATGACTGCTCACTATTCTTCCAATCTCGCCCCTATATTCAGGTTCAGTCTTCAAAGATAAAACTTTATATTCTTTTGGAAGTTCCTCTTTTGCCACGTCAAAAAATCTTACCCAGTCGCTTCTAAGCATGCAGATATCAAGGTCATCATCCCACGGAACATATCCTCCATGTCTGACAGCACCTATCAGCGTTCCACAATCCACATACCACCTTATATCATGATTTTCACAAACTTTTACGATTTCTGACAATACCTTTAACTGAGCAGCCCAATACCTTTTCATCATAGTCATGACGAGAAAGCCTTCTCTCACTTCATCTTGAAAAAAAGTTTTAGCGAACGATATTTTGTTCAATGGCATCCGTTGTTCCATAATTACCTTCATAAAGTTTATCTGTTTTTTGTAATATATATTACAGTTATGTTAAAATAATGGTAACTTATTAACATTATAACATTTATATTTGCATGGTGAGTATATTATGGATACGAAGTTCCTCAGATACCAAATTCAATGTGCCGAGTTCCTGGATAGTTTCAATCCCGCAGATCTTATTACTATCATGGAAGAAAACAGTATTTCCATGGATGATATGTCTCTGGCTATAAGCAGATTTGCAATAAATGCTGACAGAGTTTTTGACCGTATCGAGGGAAAAGAGATACAAAACCTATTCACAATTCCAGAAAATCAAACCATAGAAAAAAACAGAGAGGCTGCCGAGGTATGTTTTATAGTCTGCAGTGATGATGAAGTAGAATATGCAAGGATCATGGAATGGATAAATAATCTCTATATTCCCCGAAACATTACCATAAGTTCACTGCAGGTCACCGGTGTGTCCAAGCTTTCATCAGCTTACAATGAGGCTATGGAAGCATCCCAGGCAAAATACAAAGTATATGTACGGGAAGGAGTAAGGATATTAAATCCCTATTTTTTATTTAACATAATTAACAGATTTGAAAATGCCTCAGATGTAGCTATGATTGGTTTTATAGGAAGTAAATATATTCCTGCGAATGGCATCATGGAGGATGTTGATTGTTATGGGACACTTTCTGTTGCAGGTGAAAGCGAAACTTTCATCTGTGGCGAGGACCTTGGAAAAGACTTCTATGCCTCTTTTATTCATAGCGCAATAGTTGCAACAAACATTGACACCAGATGGAATGAAGAAATAGAGTGCAATGATGAATTTACTTGTTCAATACACTCTTTGGAATTAGCCAAAAAAGGACTTAGGTCATTGGTTCCGCATCAGGAATTCCCATGGATATTATATGATTATGGTCATGATATGTTTATCCATGACAATACCAATAACGAACTGATGGAGAATTTCATTTTTGAAAAAGGCAAAAAGCACATTCTTCTTTGCCTGGGAGCCAGTTCACTTGTTGAAATGGAAAATTCCGGGATAAATAAACTTATCTCGAATCTGAAAACATTTGATGAGAGTAACGACAAAATTCAGCTTTTCATCTGCTTTTTCCCCGAAGATATAAAGCAATGGGCTAACGTAAATAATGATGCTTTCTCAAAAATCGACAAACTGCTCTTTGGAAGAAATGTTGTTACCGGAATATCATGCAAAGAGTTCCTTGATAAAATAGATGCATACTATGGAGATTCATCTCCGCTTGTTCTAAAATTCGCTGATATGAAAAAGCCCGTCATGATCAGGTCTGCAACAATTGAATGATTGAGTAAAAGGAAAATATGATTACTATAGATGATACTTTTTTTAAAGAAGAAGTCCGACTTGGCTTTACTATTTCGGAAGCTATGAAAAGATCCTGGGCCATTCAGCTTACATTGCTAAATGACATTTTAACAATTGCTCAAAGACACAATATTCCGATTTGGATGGAATATGGCTCTCTTCTTGGTGCTGTTCGACATGGAGGTTATATTCCATGGGATGATGACATTGACCTATGCCTTTTAAGGGAAGACTACATGAAATTACTTTTTATACTGCAAGACGAACTTCCTAAAGACTGCATGGTAAGGAGCTTTTATACACAAAAAGATTACCCTCTGCCACAGGCCTACGTATCAAATAGGGAAAATATAGACGTTGGCTTTGATGAGCAAGAAAAAGAACTTACAAAAAAAATGTGGGGCTGCCCCTACTGCTGTGGTATTGACATTTTCCCCATGGATTTCATTCCAAAAGATGATGACTATTGGAATCAGCTAATGGAAATATACAAGGCAGTGTATTACCTTGGAATTAACTTTGATGAATACAAAAATATCGGTGAACTAGAAGAATCTGTGCACCAAATCGAAACCACCTTAAACACTTCCATTGAAAAAGGCGATAAAATGCTAAGCTCAATCTGGAAAGTTGCAGATGCCGTTGCCATGATGACTCAAAAAGATGAAGCAGGATTTGTAACATGGTATCCCGAATTTGGCATGTATGGCAATAACCGCAAACGATCGCTTGATGCTTATTCGGATACAATCTGGGTAGAGTTTGAGATGATAAAGGTTCCTATCCCCATCGGATATGAAGAAGTTCTGAAAATGCAATATGGAAACAGCTATATGACGCCAATTAAAGGGTCAGCAAGTCACGATTATCCTTATTTCAAGCTCCAGGAAAAGAAAATCCTTTTTCATAATAAGATTGGACAAATGGGAGACATTTATTGAACATGAAAAAAATAGTATTTTTACCTCTCTCCCCAAATATGTGGGAGGGTTTTGAAACCTTATGGGATGAAGCAAAAAAAAATAAAAACAATGTAGTTACGGTCATCCCTGTTCCAACATATAAAAGAGATTCAAGCGGGAACATAACAGATACAGAGTATACACTCTCGGGTTACCCTGATGAAGTAGAAATCACCGATGTAAATGCCTTTAATTTTCAGGAAGAACATCCTGATACCATTTACATTCAAAATGCTCAGGATCTGGGTTGCCGTGCCTTCCTTGTCAACCCCTTCTTTTTTACCGGAAACCTAAGACAATACACTGATAATCTTGTTTATGTTCCCTACGACTGTCATCCCGAGTCATACATTGACAGTAAAGAAGAAATCGAAGAAAAAAAAGCATTTTTGATTCCATTAAACATAATGAATATAGATCACATAATAGTCCAATCCGAGTCAATTAAGCAATTGTATCTAAAGTGCATAGCTGGACTAAATATCGATCTTTATAATGAATGGGACAAAAAGATTACATGGAAAGACTTCCCAAGAACTAATATATTAAAAAAATATACTAAAGAAACTGTTCCTCACCCTTTGGAATGGGATGAATTTCTATACGCAAAAAAGGAAACTCATCTATTGTGTACTTCAATTTTTAATGTTTTGGAAGGAAATCGCACTTTTTTAAAAGAGCTTTTTACCACAATCAAGCACTATCAGTCTGTTAAAAATGAGTTCCTCCTTATATGGCGTCCGCATAAAGAAATAATCAATGTACTGATCAGGTTGCGACCTGAACTGGTTGAAGAATATAAAGAAATAATTTCCTATTATAAAAACAATAGTACAGGTATTTTAGACGAAACTCCTACTCCCACTCCTGCGATAATACTGAGCGATAAGTATATCGGCGCTTCATGTGGTACAATGGAACTTTTTAAAAGTACAGGAAAAAAGATAGAAATAATTTAAAATCTTTTATCACATTCTTCCATTATCATAAGGTCAAGATTTGTTATTCTATCTGTTATATAAGAGTTCTCTTTATAAGGTACCTCGATTACGCTCTTTTTTAGTTCAGAGAGTTTTTTTAATAAAGCTTTCTCTTTCAAACCTGCACAATCAAAATACTTTTTTATATTTTTTTCACTTGCTCCATACCTTACAATTTGGTCATATATGCAGCGATTTATTCCATAAGAGTAGATATTCGCTATCATGAATTCTACTGCCTTACGGCACCCATTATATGCCGGCATATTGTGACATTTATCATATGTTCCCTGCATCGCTCTATAGACTGCATCAAAATATCTGTCCATATCCATCATTTTTGTGTTAGAGCCTTCTGTATCACAGTAGTTATAAAAAATCTCTTTTACCGTAGCAATACTCTTTGATCTAAGGAACATATATATTAAAATCTCAAGATCTTCAAGTGCCGCCATATTGGACTGCATTCTTACCGGTGGATCATTAAAAAGTTCATTCTTAAAAATCTTGGTTACAAGATAGCCACTTCCCGCAATGAGTTTTGACCTTTTATTATCATCAAGCATTCCTACTGTATCATCACCTGTACTTAGAAGTGCCTGATCTGTAGCCTCCTTATAAAAACCTGAGTCTATTATATCTGCTCCGGTCTCCACTGCTCTGGCATAAAGCTTTTCATACATAGTTGGTGCAACGTAATCATCTGCATCTGCCATACCAATATACTCACCACTTGCAGCATCAAGTCCGATGCTTCTGGCACCTCCGCAGCCGGTATTAACATCACTGTTTATGATCACCATCTTGTCAGGAAACTGTGCTTCACACCTTTTCATTATTTCCCATGTATCATCTGTAGATGCATCGTTGATCACAACAATCTCGATATCCTGCATTGTCTGATTAACAAGACTTCCAAGACATCTTGCCAAAGTATTATGTGCATTATACGCCGGTATTACTACACTTACTTTCTTCATTCATTTTCTCCAAAACCATTGGACATATTATTCAACATCAAAAGATAATCTGTTTTCTCATTACTAATTACCGAAATAATAGTATACTTATATTATACTATTAAATACATTCATGACAAAACGAGGAAACGCATGAACATAATTTTTTATAGATACAAAAGCATATGCGAACCGGATTTTATAGATGCATTCAAAGTTCTTGGTATTGATGTCATCGAGGATATCCAGGGAATGTCTCCAAGCGTTACTCTTGATGAAAAAATCATTCACCTTGGAAACCTTATTGCAGCTAACCACCCTCTTTTTGTCTTTTCAATCAACTATTACCCTTTTATCGCTATGCTCTGCGAAAAACTGCATGTATTTTATGTGGCTGTAACTGTTGATTGTCCCGTCTTTGAAATTTTCAACACCTCTGTCAGGAGCAAGTTTAACCGCTTATTTCTTTTTGACAAGGAACAATACAATTTAATTCATGATGAGAACCCGGATTGTATTTTCCATATGCCACTGGGCGCAGCATGTACCAGATTAAGCACACTTCTTGGAAATACATCTGATTATAGGTATGATATCTCTTTTGTAGGTTCCCTTTATAACGAAAAAGATCCTCTGGAAAAATTACTTGTTAAAAACTCTTTACCTTTCTCTGTGAAAGAACAATTTGCTGCTGCCATCAATTCTCAGCTTGAAAGTGAAGTATTTGGATATAAAAGAATAAAAGAATCACTGACCTCTAATGTTCTATCAGATATAAAAAATGCAGACCCGGATTTTTATCCATCTAACATGAGCGTTTTTGATATTTCAGAATATGTTACATTAAATGACTATCTATGCCCTCATGCGACTTATTTAGAACGCGTCAAAATTCTGAATATGATTGCAGAAAACAATTATTCTGCCAATGGTTATAAACTCCATCTTTTTACTCAAAGTAACACAAAAACTTTATCTGATAAGATGATGATACATGGCGGCGTTGATTCCTTAAAAGAAATGCCTTTTGTATTCAGGCAGAGCAAAATAAATCTTAACATCACAACAAGATCCATAACATCCGGGCTTTCTCAGCGTATCTGGGATGTTTTAGCATGCAAGGGATTCCTCATCACTAACTATCAGCCTGAAATCGATCTTTATTTCAAGGACGGCGAGCATCTGATTACATATCATAACTACACTGAACTTATTGACAAGATCCACTACTACCTTGAACACGCTCAAGAGCGTGAAACAATTGCGCAAAGAGGCTTTGAAGAAGTATGTGCAAATGGCCGGGTATTAAACAGAGTTCTGGAAATATTCAAGATCATCACAAGTTCCAATTAGTACCTTCTTGCTTTTACCAGATCAAGTATCTGCCCAACTCTCACATCAAATGTATGCTCCTTCTTAATCTTTTCATGAGCATTATTGGCTATTGCATTCCGTTCATCTTCATGGTTCAGATAATAATCAATCTTGTCCATTAAGTCATTCCTATCTTCGTAATAAACAAAATCTTCTCCCGGCACAAAATGTCTTGCAAGATCCACCTGATAATTTGATAAAAGAAACCCTCCTGCTCCAAGAATGTCAAACCCCCTTAATGGAATAGCATGTCTGATACTTCTTAGAGTAATGTTCAAGTTAATCTTACTCAGCTTAAAAATATATGGCATTTCTTCAAAGTAATCTGCCGGTCCCATGTTTTCAACCCCTTTCGGGTTAAAAGAGCAGTTTTGTCCATACGTATACAACCTAACACCAAACCTCTCCCCGATCATGGTCAAAAGTTCTTTTCGCTCCAAAATTGTTGCCCGCCTGTTAATAATATAATTTGCAAACAGCCATTCCAAAGTCTCCGCACTATCCGGGTAAGGATACAGATTACTTGCCCTCTGCATATCTTTCACTACTTCTTTCGAGAGACACTCTTCTATAAAATTCATACCGTCAACCTGAAGCTGCGCTCTTACAAGACCATCAATATACCCTAGTGTATAAGGATTGAGCTTAGGCGCAATTTCATCATAATATTGCTTTCGTTCAGTATAAAGTGATCCTACAAAAGCTATATCTGCTTCATATTTTCTTTTTATTTCTTCACTTGGTACAAGCGAGTCCAACCGCCTTGTTGATGCAGCAAGTGGTAAATATTCCACTGTATCAATTCGCCCATTCCTAAATATCTCATATTCTTTCGAATCAAACATCAACACAATATTGCACTTATTTATAACTTGATAAGAATACAGCAGATTTTCAGGATTATCATAAATCCACGAAACGTAAATAACTCCCTCTTTATTACAAACTTTAGAAACCACAGGAAGAAAATTAAAAGAGAAAACAAAATCCGGAGAATTCTGCCTTAAGGTATCAGAAAAATTCTTTTCAAAATTCTCATCATTTCTGGCTTTCTTTTCATCATAGTCATAATGATATCTAACAACTTCAAGTACCTTCCCATTATCGTCCCTGTAGTTATCCAGAGCATCGAGCATATCCATATTTGCAAAAAAAATCGGAATATCCAAATATAATATTTTCATACTAGTAGCCTCAGTAAAAATACATATCGCCATCAATAAATTCTTTATTCGTTTTTTTATTTACTATATATTATAATATACATAAATGACAAACATTTTAAAACTCAAAGAAAATGCTTGAAATTTTATCAATCCTGATTGCTTATTTTTTTACAAAAAGGTGGCGTAGTCATGAAAATATATATTATTTCCCCAAAAAACAGAAAAAGCGGTGGGGCAGAGCTTAACCATCAGTTTTGCAATGCTATAAACAGATTGACTGACATACCAGCATATATGTGCTATGCCGATTTGGACTTCCCATACACAATTGCTGTTGAAGCTAAGACTCCTGACATATACGAAAAATACAATACCCCTTCATGCACTGATATAAACGAGATTGATAGACCTGAAAATGTTGTAGTTTTCCCGGAAGGACTAACTTACAGCATTCCTCAAATAAAACATGCGAGAAAAGTTCTGTGGTGGATGAGTGTTGACAACTATATTGAATCAACCAATGAATTGAACCTTCCTTTAATCAAAGAATCTATTTTCCTTCACTTATACCAGTCCTACTATTCTCTTGATTATGTGCAAAGAGTTTTACCTGGCGCATATGGCATCTATCTATCGGACTACATAAATGAAGAACACGGTAAATTCATATATCCACCTGAATTTAGAAAAGATTATGCTCTGTACAATCCTGCAAAAGGATTAGCTGATATAAAGCCTCTTATCAAAAAAGCAAATTGGATTAAGTGGATACCATTGGTCAATCTTGACATTTCACAAATGGTACTGCTAATGGAAGCATCCAAAATTTATGTTGATTTCGGGAATCATCCAGGCAAAGACAGGATTCCCAGAGAAGCCGCTGCCGATGGGTGCTGCGTCATCACTAACAAAAATGGGTCTGCAGCTTTTGATAAAGATGTGCCCATCCCTGAAAAATATAAATTTAATGATCCGGCTAATAGCCTTGATGAATTAGATGCTCTACTGCATGATATTTGCGACAATTTCTCATCACATCAGCAAGCTTTTTCATCCTATAGAGATTTTATAGCAGGAGAAAAAGAGCAATTTGATAAAGACACATTGCACTTTGTTGAAATGCTTTAATATCTTTACAAGTATCCATTAGCATCTACGGAGGTTATATGAAATTTGCATTATTATATGTAAATGAAATAGTTTATAACGACTTGTTATGGGCAATGCTTAACCAACAGCTTGATGTCGAAGTTATTGATAGTGGTATATCCATAAACAGCACTTCTCCTTCAGATGCTCAAATTGCAACATCATATTTTCCCTGTTCAATAACATTCATCTGCTCAAGGACTTTTTCTCTATCTTGTGAAACGTTTATCTCATCACACAAAATTCCTCTATGATTCAGTTCCAATGCCAAAGAATCCACTATCGCATTTACCGAATCATAGCAGGTATTCTGCATTTTAAAGAGTAATATTCTACCGGTCATCTTATCTGAATAATCTGGGGCTATTTGAGCCGCCTGTCCGGTGAAAATGAGCCATCATTCCGTTTTGGGATGAGCCACTCTACCGGTGTCATTGAGCCACTATCTTGATCTAACTAAAATGAATATATGCGCGTTATTGCGTAAATTCATTTTAAGGAGGGTCAAGTTTATGACCAAATATCGAGAAATCCTAAGACTTAAAAGTCTGGGATTCAGCGAACGGAACATTGCTCTATCGGTTCCATGTTCGCGAAACACTGTGTCCAAGGTTGTAAAAAGCGCAGAAGAAAAAGGAATCTCCTGGCCGCTACCTGAAGGCACAACTGATGCGGATCTGGAGAAGCAGCTTT
>NZ_FOXO01000015.1 GCF_900115735.1 Butyrivibrio proteoclasticus | reverse complement strand
CAGTATCTTATAATCCTCCTTAGCTCAGTCGGTAGAGCATTCGGCTGTTAACCGAAGTGTCGTTGGTTCGAGTCCGACAGGGGGAGCTAAAGCACTTAATGAGAGTTTTCAAGTTTAGTGCAGATATCTTATCTAAGTATTGACGATATGTACTTAAGTCTGATAGATTAGATAAGGAAGGCAAGCAATAGCGACAGCGAGATCGCTAAGCATAAGGCTCCGTGGTCAAGCGGTCAAGACATCGCCCTTTCACGGCGGTAACACGAGTTCGATTCTCGTCGGAGTCATTTCAATTAAATAAGGTGACATAGCCAAGTGGTAAGGCGTGGGTCTGCAACACCCTGATCGACGGTTCAAATCCGCCTGTCACCTCTAATAAGAACCAATAAGTGTATGCTTATTGGTTTTTTTGTGCTAAGAATAATGAATTTATTACTCCTCAATTTATTTAATCGTTAATATGGATTAGTGATTATATTAATATTTTTTGAATAGAAATAGCGGTGATCATGGGACCACCGCTATTTCAACACAAACTATATTAGGAAGAGTGACATTTAAATCATAGTTCAACGATGACTGTATCAAACGGTGCAATATCGTTGAAGGTTTTCTTTCCATACTCGGTTGTTACTGTAGTAGACTGTACAGAATCTGAGTTGTTTATAACAATTAGCTTCTTGTTAGCAGGGAAATAAGCACATTCAGTCGCTGGATTATCAGTAATATAGTCTTGCTCTAATGGCTTATTGGCTGCGAATAAAAGGATATTAAACAATAATCGGTTGTTTAATGATGTTGTTTCAAAAGTTGACAGGTAGATGCCTTTCCCTTTACCAAACTCATTGTAGGTTAATAGTGGATTACCATTCGCGTCAGCCAGGACCTTGGCATTTCCATCCGTAAGATGAACATGAGCTCTCTCAGGAATATTACTTCCTTCAGGAATTAAACCGTTAACATCTGATATTTCATATGACCATTTTCCATGGCAAACTCTTGCAGAAGTATCTTTGTCTACACCAAGGACAGAAGACATCTTAAATGCGGCGTCAAAGCCTTCTACAGCTGAAGGCTCATTGACACCAATAAATGTTCCACCCTCATATACCCATTTAGTCAGTATTTCTTCAACCGCAGGATCTCTCCAATTATCTCCGCCGCTCCATGCTGTATCTGCAGCGCCGGCATTTATGATAATTTGGTATTTGGATAAGTCAGTTGTTTTAAGATCATTGAAGCTTATAAATGATACATTTACAGGGAGGCCTGATAAAGCTTCATTGATATGAATAAGATCGTGCATATATGTCTCATGGAAGTGGCCACTTAATGTCCAACTTCTAAGTTTTCCCCAGCTGTGAAGAACAGCTACATTTATATCTAGTGTATAAGGAGCGCCAGATTCATGAAGGTCTCTGATGGTTCTAAATTCATCTGATATCTTTGCGATATAATCAACAAAGTCTGGGAAATCCTGAACAAGATGTAAATAGCCACCAAGACCAATACGATCAATCTTAGCACGGAGTAAAGCTCTTCTAGTATGATTCCAATACTCTTTTGCATCTCTTGTTGGATCTCCGCCTGGAGCGAAGGTTGGAAGACCACCAAGTCCAACCGGGAAGAGGTAAGGGTGGAATCGCAGTTCATGAGTTTCTATGTCAGCACCGGCACAAAGTCTAACTTCATAGCCGGAAAAGACGCATTTGATCAGACCATCAAAACCAAAGTCTTTAAACCTATTGCTGTATGGCTCAACACCAACCCAACTGTCATCGTAGAAAACATAAGCTTTTTTACCATATTCGTGAACGATATCGACGAGCTTTTTTCCAAATGAAACTACAAAAGAGTTTACGAAATCCATGTAGTCTAACTGTGTTTTTACAGGTGGCATATGCGTTACGTGGAGATTACCTTTGTTGATAAAATCTTCTGCGGTAAGTTTATAGCCATATTTTTCAGCAAAATTTTCAAGCATCTTGGGACTGACAGTAAAATCATATGAACCCCAATCAGTAAAAAGATTCCGATTGCGTGTATTGCTTCCCCAGATCCAGACAAAGTTATAAAACATAGAAGTAAATCTTACTACTGTAGTAGCAGGATGTGTTTCGCACCAGTTACGAAGCCAAGTGAGCATGTATTCCTGTGTCTCAGGATATATGGGATCAATCTGCATAAGATGCTCTTTGTCCCAGTTATTTGTTGTGTGATTGTACATGGAAATTTCTTCCCATATACGATAAGCCAGGAAACTAACAGTATATCTGTGCCAAGGTATGACATTGTTAACTATGACATTTCCTGCTTCTTTTTCATAGGTCCAAAAATTGCTACTTACTTCCTGATTAGTAGTTCTGTCAAATACCTGCCAGTACTTCATTGAAGCCTTGCTGTCATTGACCATGAATTGTTCTTCAAAAAAATCATCAAGCAAATGAAAAGTCAGGTAAGAGTCTTCAGCTATTTTTGGCTGTGTCATCAAAAATGTCTGTTGAAGCTTGTCCATATTTTCTTTTGCCCATGCATTGTGATCTCTGATTATGCAGATGGTTGAATAGATTCCATATCCGGAATTAAGGATTTCATCTGATAAAACAGTTCCATCACTATCTCTGATTACATCTGCTCCCCATTTCTGTGCCAGATCAAGAGTGAGTTTCTCGTAGCCTGATTCTCCAGGGAGAGTGAATCCTCCCTTAGTTTGACTATTTTGTGAATCCATCGGTTTGTCCCCCAAAGTGTTTATGTTGATTAAAGTGCGCCATCACTTCTTACCTTGTCGTAATTTAAGACTCCTGATAAGTAGGCCAGTGCAAGACCCTGGCCCCAACCCTGGATCCAGTCTCTTGAGATGTTTCTGTAGCCATCTCTGTCTTTCATAACAGCAGTACCACCTGAAACATTGAGAACTCTTCCATCTTCAGAGATGTTCTCAAGTATACCCTTGGTAGCTTTATTGATGTATTTGATGTGAAGAGGATTTCCTTTGTTTATCATTGCAGCTGCGATTCCGCAGGAGGCTGATATCTCCTCATATGAATCAGGATCATCAAGAATTGTTCTAAAAAGCCCATTCTCAGTCTGCAAAAGTTTAATTGAAGCTAGCTGTTCATTAAGAGAACCAACGATGTCTAGGAATTTGGGATACAGATAGCACTCTGGAAGAACACGACCAACTTCAGACATGGTGTATGCAGCCCAGGCATTAGCACGTCCCCAATAAAATCCGGACATGTGGTCTTTTGTGATGTTATTGTAACCATGATAGAAAAGACCTGATGCAGGGGCCTGAAGATATTTGATGTGCCAGTAATACTGATTAAGAGCATCATCTATAAGTTTTTCATCTTTCAAGAGAACGCCGGCTCTTAATAGAAAGAATGCAGCCATGAATAAAGTGTCCGCCCAGCACTGTTCAGGGAAATCGTTGTTAACTGAAACAGTGTGCTGGAGAACGTTGTCTCCAAAGCGAAGAGCATCTTTTTCCAAATAGTCGATTTTGCTTTTTGCTATATCGAGATACTTTTCGTCTCCTGAATATTCGTAAAGGGTAAGCATTGCATGGCCCATAGCACATGTGTTAACTGTCCATGATGGAAGGCCAAGTTCAATGTACTCATCAATTCGTTCTTTTAGCATTTCAATATATTCCGTTTTTTCAGTTGCAAGATATGCCTCGCAAACGCCATAATAAGCTACCCCACCAGGCCAGTCCCATGTAAGGTCCATTCTCATGGTCCTTTTTACAATCTGGTCAATAGCTTTCTCAATTTCTTTTTTGTCATAAATTAAATTTGCCATAGTGCCCTCTTTTAATCCCAAGATAATAATATTTTGAGCAAATTATAGATTGGGATGGTCGAAAAGTCTATTCAAGTAAATAAAAAAACTATGCAATTTCAACTATTTGATATAGAATAAGTGAATATATGAAATAGACGATATTTTAACATCTGAAGAAGAGGGCAAAAGAATGTCTAAACCAAAGAAAACAGTCATAGAATACAGAAATTATGAGCTTCCTTTGAACTTTCCGATACTTCTTTTATCTGGGGACAGATGGCATATTTCGGACGTGAAGTCAGGAAAGCTGCATTTCCATAACTGTCTGGAAATAGGAATATGCCATTCAGACAGCGGCGTGATCGAATTTGACAATAGGCCTGTTGAGTTTAAGGCAGGTGATATGACGTTCATTTCGCGCAATGTTCCGCACACTACTTATAGTAATAAGGGAGAGGCGAGTCTTTGGTCATATATATTCCTTGAGCCCGCAGAGCTGCTGAAAGGCGACTTTGGCGGAGCTTCGCCCTATGCAAATATTTTTGAAGACATGATGCAGAACTTTCAGATGATAATCAATCGCAAGGATTATCCGGATATTTATTTTCTTATAACTGAGATCATTGAGGAGCTGAGTCACAAAGGAATGAACTATCAGCTGTCCGTTAAGGGCCTGATGTTATCTCTTTTTATGAAGATGATGAGGATCTATTCTGATAATAAAGACCTGACTCAGGATGATAAAGAAACCCATGAAAACGCCATAGTTATCGCACCTGCACTGGATTATATCAAGGACAATTATATGGTGAATTTTCCTATAGAAGATCTGGCTGACATGTGCCATTTGAGTCAGACTCATTTCAGAAGAGTGTTCAATGAGATCATGAATACAAGCCCTCTCAGCTACCTTAATACCACAAGGATACTGCAGTCATGCATTCTTTTGCGCACAACAGAGGAATCAATCCTTTCCGTATCAGAGCAGGTGGGCTTTAGGTCTGTATCCAGCTTTAACAGACACTTTTCTGAGATTATGGGAACGCAGCCCAGTGAGTGGCGGCATCGCATGGCAAAAGTAGATAATGCATCGATTCTGGAGTACACAGGATGGATGCAGGCACAAAATCTTTCTGAGGAAAAGAAGTAAAACGGAAAATTGAAGAGAACGATTTGTGCATAATCCACAAATATTGCTCCTTCCAATTATTAAAATACAACATATCGACCTATAAAGTTGATGATAAATGGTCGTTTATGCAAAGTTTTTTCGACTAAGTGATTAGATATACCATCTAAATTATTTTACGATTTAACTTATAAAAGGGGAGGAGCAATATAGTATGAAAAAGAGTAACACCAAAAGCATGGGGGTAAAGACAACCACATCGTGGAAGAATGCACTTAAGCGCGATTGGCAGTTATACCTACTTTTGCTTATTCCGTTGATTCTAGTTTTTGTATTTAGTTACGGTGCTTACCCGGGACTTAGAATGGCATTTATGGATTATAAGCCGGCTAAGGGATATGCAGGAAGCAAATGGGTAGGTTTTGGCACGTTCCAAAAAATCTTTAAAGACGCCGATTTCATCAGAGCACTTAGAAATTCAATAGTATTCAATATTTCAGATCTTCTTGTTGGATTTCCGATGCCTATCATTTTGGCACTTATCTTAAATGAATTACGTTTCCAGAAATTTAAAAAAGTTTCGCAGACAATACTTTATCTGCCACACTTCCTTTCATGGGCTATCATCGGTTCAGTAGCACTTACAATGTTTAAGCCTGCATCAGGACTTGTGAACATTGCACTCATGAACGCAGGATTCATTCAGGAAGGCATACCATTCCTTAATGAGAAGTGGCATTGGGCTGTGACATACCTGCTGATTGGTGTTTGGCAGGGTATGGGCTGGGGCTCAATCCTGTATCTGGCAGCTATCACCGGTATTAATGGAGAGCTTTATGAGGCAGCAATGATTGATGGAGCAAACAGATGGGAGAGAATGTGGCACATTACACTTCCTGGTATCAGAAGCACTATCGTTACATTGCTTATCATGAATCTTGGCCGTGTTATGGGAAGTAACCTCGAGCGTCTTACAGCTCTTGAGAATACACAGGTAAAAGACTTCCAGTATCAGCTTGCTGTCTATATCTATAACAAAGGTCTTGGAACCGGTAAGTTCTCTATGGCGACTGCAGTAGGTCTTTTCCAGTCACTCATTGGACTTTTCCTTGTACTTATTTCAGATAGAATAGCCAAAAAACTTGGCGAAGATGGTTTGCTGTAGGAGGTGCCTTTAAATGTCAAAGAAGAATGTTCGAGGCGAAGAGGTGTCCACTTCAGCAGGTGGAGCTCACGCCGTTAATAAATTCAGAGTTAGTGATGCTTTAATGATATTGTTCATAGTACTGCTTTGTCTTACCTGCGTACTTCCGTTCATCCATGTAGCAGCTAAGTCAATATCAGGAAATACAGCCGTAATGTCAAAACAGGTTTATTTCTGGCCAAAAGACATTACTATAGATGCTTACACAAGAGTTTTAGCTGACTCAACAATGACTCACTCAATGTTGTTTTCAGCAATTGTAACTTTAGTATTTACTATACTTGGAATGATCGTATGTACATGTGCGGCATATCCTTTATCAAAAAAGAGACTGAAAGGAAGACATATTTTTACATTCCTTTTGATGGTACCTATGTACTTCAGTGCAGGTATAATTCCTGCATATCTTCTTTACCAGGATCTTCATGTACTTGATACAGTATGGGTTTTGATATTACCACTTATCTATTCCCCATATAACATGCTCATAATGAAGAACTATTTCCAGAGCACAATTCCTGACAGTTTGGAAGAATCAGCATTCCTTGATGGTGCTACAAATTTCCAGATACTGGGACAAATAGTACTTCCGCTGTCAAAACCAATCCTTGCTACATTATCTCTTTTCTATGCGGTTGGCAGATGGAATTCATATGCAGATAACATGTACTTCACAAGAAGTGCAGACCTTAAGCTCATTCAGTACAAGCTCTACCAGCTTGTTGCATCTGCTGCAGAAGCTCAGACAGCATCACTTGCAGATACGGGCGGAGCAACACAGTCAACACCTGAAGTACTTCAGGCTGCCAGCATTATGTTCGTAACAATACCGATCCTTGTAATCTATCCGTTCCTTCAGAAATACTTCGTTCAGGGAACAATGATTGGAGCGGTAAAAGGCTGAGCTGGCTGAGAGCACTTGGCGAGGTTTTTATCGAGCCTAGTGCGAACGTGTTAAACCGAACAAAGTGAGGTTTAACTTCCTTATTCCTTATATGTAGTGGAATAAGCGAAGCGAGGTTTAACTTGCTTATTCTTCTAATATAGAGGAATAAACATAGTGGAGTTTAATTTTTCTATGTAAAAGAGAAATAGAAAATATTAACATACATTTTCTTATATAAAGGAGGAAAGAAATGAAAAAGAAGATTCTTGCAACATTACTTAGCGCAAGCATGGTAATGGGAATTGTAGCTTGTGGCTCAACAGAGACTGCAACTACAACAGAGGGTGGAGACACTCAGGCTGCTACAGAAACAACAGCTGAAGCAGCAACAGCAACAGAAGCAACATCAGCAGAGGCTACAGCAGAAGCTGGTGCCGGAATGGACTCATGGGAGCCATTTGCTGAGACAGTTAGCATTAAGATCCCTGTATATGACAGAGGTGACAATGGTAACGGATGTTCAGATGTTGAGAACAACTACTGGACAAAATGGGTTCAGGAGAACTTTGGTGACAAGTACAACGTAAACATCAGCTATGTTGGAATCACAAGAAGTGATGTTATGACTGACTACGCTATGCTTGCAGCAGGTCAGGATCTTCCTACAGTATGTATGGAATATGACTATGATAAGCTTGCAACATGGGAGTCTGATGGATATTTACAGCCATACAGCATTGATGAGTTCGCTCAGATCGCTCCTACATACTATCAGTCAATGGTAGATTCAGGAAACATTAACTACACAAAGTTTGAAGGCGAGGATTACCTTGTTCTTGGATTCAGACCATACGGAAACACAACTTATACATGGGGAACATTCTATCGTCAGGATTGGCTTGAGGAAGCAGGATTCACAGAGTATCCTCAGACAACAACAGAGCTCCTTGAACTCTATGCAAAGCTTGTAGAGAACGGACATGAGCACCCGGCAGGAGGCACAAAGGTTTCAGGTGCCGGCATCGACCAGAACTATGGATTCAGAGATTATCCACAGGATGAGATCACATGGTGCACAACTGGTGACTATCAGATCCCGGCTCTTTCAACAGAAGCTCAGAAGAGATACTTAAAGCTTCAGAACGAACTTTACAATGATGGATATCTTAATCCTGAGTACTACTTAAGAGATGCTTCAGAAGCAATTTCTGATTTCGTAAATGGCCAGTCATTCACATGGTCAGGCTACATTTCATCAACAATGGATACACTCGTAGCTCTTTATGATAATGAGCCTAACGCAAAGCTTGGTCTTATCGTTAACTCTGGTAAGTTCACACAGGATGAGACATGGGGATCAAACAACTCATACAGACCTGGTTCAAACATTGGTATGATGATCGGTTTCTCAAACAACGCAACAGCTGATCAGATGAAAGCAGCAATGATGTACCTTGAGTGGCTTTCACAGCCAGAGAACCTCTTCACAATGACATGGGGTATCGAAGGTGTTAACTTCAACTACAACGAAGCAGGCGATCCTGTAGCAGTTGGTGATCAGTCAGGTCTTGCAGAGCAGCAGGGCCACAACAACAACGTTGACTACTGGTGTGCAGTAACAGCTGTTAAGACACTTGGTTCAATTGAAAAAGATATCGCTGCAATCGCTCCTCAGGGACTTCCTCAGGATTTCACAGCTGACATCCTTGCTAACTACAATGGACAGGTAGCTCTTTACAACGCTGGATATGCTAACTCAGACTGCATGTTTGCTCAGGCTCTTGAGTCAGTAGCAGAGTACAACCAGACACTTTATGACCTCTATGCTGAGTATCGTGATAAGCTCACAATGTGCCCTAAGGAAGAGTTCGATGCACTTTATGATGAACTTTCACAGAAGTACCTTGAAGCTGGATACCAGGCAGTTATCGATGAGAGAAAGCAGCTCCTTGATGATGGTCTTGCTACACACCTTCAGTAATATTTTTTGCAAGTAAAAAGAAATTTCTTGAGCCGTTCGATGTATTCGGACGGCTCAATTTGTTATAATTGATATTGAACTTGGAAAGGGGGAACTATGGAAGAAATTCAGAAGCTAAAAGAACTAATAGATTCATCGGAAAACATTGTATTTTTTGGCGGAGCGGGTGTGTCCACTGAAAGCGGAATACCGGACTTTCGCAGCAAGGATGGCTTGTACAATCAGCACGATGTCAGGTTTGATAAATACCAGCCGGAATATCTTTTGAGCCATAGTTGCCTTGTTTATGAGCCAAAAGTCTATTATGAATTCCACAGACAAAAGATGGACACCAGAAATATAGAGCCCAACAATGCCCACAAGTATCTGGCAGCCCTTGAAAAAACGGGAAAGCTGAAAGGCGTTGTAACTCAGAATATAGATGGCCTTCATCAAAAAGCTGGCAGCAGAGTTGTATATGAGATTCACGGAAGTGCACTCAGGAACTACTGTATGAATTGTGGAAAGGAGTATCCGGAGGATTATATATTTGAATCTGAGGAGCCTATCCCTAAGTGCAGCTGCGGCGGAGTAATAAGACCTGATATCACTTTATATGAAGAAGGTCTTCCTGAAGATCAGGTGTCAGGGGCAATAGAAGCTCTTTCTAAGGCTGATATGCTTATTATAGGAGGAACTTCATTATCAGTTTATCCTGCAGCTTCATTTATTAATTATTTTAGGGGAAAAAGCTTAGTAGTAATAAATGAGAGCGATATAGCAGTCAGAGGAGCTGAGAATACTCTTATAATAAGAGAAAAGATAGGAAAGGTATTCACAGAACTGGCTAAATTACAGGGGATAGAGCTATAACACTCAAAAGAAATAAGGTAACTGTCAACACTGCAAAAAGCCACAGAAAAAACGCAAAATAATGCGGAAAAATGCTTGCATTTATCACGCGGATATGATAACATACCAATCTGTGATAAATTCCTTGCTGCTTGACTGATACAAGTAGCCAGAGACCAAAAGGAGGTAACAATAGCATGAACAAATACGAATTAGCCGTTGTTGTTAGTGCAAAGATCGAAGACGATGCCAGAACAGCAGTCATCGAGAAAGTAAAGAAGACTATCGAGAAGCATGGTGGTCAGATTACTAATGTCGATGATTGGGGTAAAAAGAAGCTCGCTTATGAGATCGAGAAAATGACAGAAGGCTTCTACTACTTCATCCAGTTCGACGGCGAGCCTACTGTACCAGCAGAGATCGAAGCTCGTATGAGAATTATGGACGGCGTCATCAGATATTTATGCGTTAAGAACGAGGCTTAAATAGAAGAGGACGAAAATATGAATAAAGTTATACTATGTGGACGTTTAACAAGAGACCCGGACGTAAGATATTCACAGGGAGAGTCAGCAACAGCTGTTGCAAGATATACACTTGCAGTTGACAGAAGATTTGCGAGAAGAGATCAGCAGGATGCACAGACAGCTGATTTCATTGGAATCGTAGCTTTTGGTAAGGCTGGAGAGTTCGCTGAGAAGTATTTTAGGAAGGGAACCAAAGTTATCGTAACAGGACGTATCCAGACTGGTAGCTATACCAACAAGGATGGCGTTAAGGTATACACAACTGATGTAGTTGCAGAGGATCAGGAGTTTGCAGAGTCTAAGAACTCTTCTGCTGGAAGCAGCGTTAGCTATGATAATGCACCTTCAAATGAACCTGCACCTTCTGCGGCTGGGGATGGCTTCATGAACATTCCTGACGGAATTGACGAGGAGCTTCCTTTTAATTAATTAAGGAGGTAATTAACCATGGCTTTCACAAAGTCTGATAAGTCCGATGCTCCTGTAAGGAGAAAGGGCGGAATGCACAGAAGAAAGAAAGTTTGCGTTTTCTGTGGCAAGGATAATGTAATCGATTACAAGGATACAGCAAAGCTTAAGAAATTCGTTTCTGAAAGCGGCAAGATTCTTCCTAGAAGAATCACAGGCAACTGCGCTAAGCACCAGAGGGAGCTCACAACTGCAATTAAGAGAGCTCGCCACTTGGCACTTATGCCTTACGTAGCTGAGTAATTACAGTTATATATTGAAGTATTTAGAGACACTTTTTAGAAGAGATTCTAAGAAGTGTCTTTTTTATTTACTTTAAGTATGACTGTAGGGTTACCGTCATTTTTCTTAATTTTCCCCCAATCCTACAGAATATGGTATACTAAAAGGGAGAATGTCCATAAAGTTGGGGAAGAGGACAAAATATGTCTAATAAGAATAGAATTAAGTTAAAAGGTAAATTGAAAACATATCTTAGTGTCTTTACATTTCTTGGAATTCTGCTTCTTGTGGTAAACATCGGTGTGTTTACAGTGGATTTCACAGCAGGGCTGATACTCCTTGCATTTACAGGTCTGTATTTTGTGGCGGTTATTTATCTGAATTTCTATAACAAGCCCATCATCATGAATGAGCTTGTAAGCTTTGCTACGCAGTACGGACAGATCCAGAAAAAGCTTTTAAGAGAGCTGGACCTTGCTCATGCAGTTCTAGATGATTCAGGAAAGGTTGTCTGGTCTAACATAGCTTTTGAGAGAATTGTCCATCAGGAGAAAGGTTTCAGAAAAAATATAACAGCTCTTTTCCCAAGTATTACTCAGGATAAATTCCCTGCAGGATACGACGAAGTTTCCTATGAAATAGAGTATGAAAACAGTAACTACACTATAAAGATGAAGAGGATCTCCCTTAAGGAGATGGCCGACAACAGCGATATCATTGATGCCAAAAACTATGAGGGAAGCCTTATTGCTATTTACATGTTCGATGAGACAGCGCTGAAACTGGCTATTCAGGAAGTTGATAACCAGTCACTGGCAGCAGGCCTTATCTACCTTGATAACTATGAGGAGGCACTTGATAGTGTCGAGGAAGTAAGAAGATCTCTTTTGACAGCTCTTATCGATAGAAAA
Organism: Butyrivibrio proteoclasticus; assembly: GCF_900115735.1. GTDB lineage: Bacteria > Bacillota > Clostridia > Lachnospirales > Lachnospiraceae > Butyrivibrio > Butyrivibrio proteoclasticus_B. The sequence continues at coordinate 95,238 of NZ_FOXO01000015.1, read as the reverse complement.
ATAAACAAATATATTGCGTCCTGTAATGGTATTGCCAAGAAAATAGAAAAAGATAAGTACTTCGTAGTAATGCCCAAAAAATCCTGCGAGATGTTAAAAGAGCAGAGATTCGACCTCCTTGAGGATGTTAAGACAGTTAATATCGGTAATGAGATGGCGGTTACTCTTAGTATTGGTATAGGACTTAATGGCCTTTCATATGCACAGAACTACGAGTTTGCAAGGAATGCCATTGACCTGGCTCTCGGACGAGGCGGCGATCAGGCGGTAGTTAAGAGTGCGGATAACATCTCTTATTATGGTGGAAAGAGTCAGCAGATTGAAAAGAGTACCAGGGTTAAGGCCAGGGTTAAGGCTCATGCTCTTCGAGAGATTATCTCCGGTAAGGACTCCGTTATTGTTATGGGGCACAGGATTGGAGACGTAGACAGCTTTGGCTCCTCTGTTGGTATCTACAGAATTGCCAAGACTTTGGATAGAAAGTGTCATATCGTACTTAATGATGTGACCACATCCATGCAGCCGTTGGTTGATCTGTTTAAGAACAACCCGGATTACGAAGACGACATGATCATAAACAATCAGCAGGCTATAGACATAGCAGGAAATAATACCGTTCTGGTTGTAGTTGATGTTAATAAGCCCAGTATTACAGAGTGTCCTGAGCTTTTGAGATTCTGTAAGACAATAGTGGTTCTTGATCACCACAGGCAGGGAACTGAAATCATAGAAAACGCCACACTTTCATATGTTGAGCCTTATGCTTCTTCAGCCTGCGAGATGGTTTCGGAGATCCTGCAGTATATTGGTGAAAACGTCAAGATCAAGAATGAAGAGGCAGATTCTCTTTATTCAGGTATGATTATTGATACCAATAACTTTATGAATAAAACCGGCGTGCGCACATTTGAGGCCGCAGCTTTCCTTAGGAGAAACGGTGCAGATGTGACAAGAGTAAGAAAGCTCTTTAGAGAGGATGCCAACGAATACAAAGCCAAAGCTGATGCTGTCAGTCAGGCAGAGGTTTATCGCGGAAGGTATGCTATTTCAGTGCTTATCAATGATGATATCCAGAGTCCGACTATAATCGGGGCACAGGCTGCCAACGAGCTTCTTAATATTAAGGGGGTCAGGGCAAGCTTTGTTTGCACCGAGTATCAGAATCAGGTTTATGTAAGTGCCAGATCAATAGATGAGGTTAACGTTCAGGTAGTTATGGAAAAGCTTGGTGGCGGCGGCCATATGAGCTCTGCAGGATGCCAGATGGAAGGCATATCCGCAGCAGAAGCAGTGGTTGTTGTTAAGAATACAATAGACAAAATGATAGACGAAGGAGAACTATAATAGATGCAGGTAATTTTATTAGAAGATGTTAAATCACTTGGTAAAAAAGGACAGATTGTTAGAGTAAGTGATGGCTACGCCAGAAACTTCGTACTTCCTAAAAATCTTGGAGTAGAAGCTACTCAGAAAAACTTAAACGAGCTTAAGAATCAGCAGAAAAGAGATTCCATCAATGCGCAGCACGCTCTCGAGGAAGCTCAGGCTTATGGCGAGAGAATCAGCAAGGAAACAGTTCAGCTTACAATGAAAGCCGGAGAGGGTGGAAGAGTATTTGGTTCTGTTTCTTCAAAGGAAATAGTTACAGCAGCCAAGCAGCAGTTTGGATTTGATATTGATAAAAAGAAACTTCAAATGCCGGAACCAATCAAGGCTTTTGGCACATATGAGATTCCTGTAAAGCTTCATCCACAGGTTACAACTATCTTAAAGGTTAGCGTAAAGGAACAGTAAAATGGCTGATGAGACACTGTTAAAACGTGTTGCACCAAACAGTCTTGAAGCAGAACAGTCTGTAGTTGGTGCGATGCTCATGGATAAAGATGCTATTGAGATAGCGGCAGAGATCGTGACGGCAGATGATTTTTATAACAGACAGCTGGGAACGATTTTTGAGACTATGGTTGAACTGAATAGAGAAGGAAGCGCAGTTGATGTGGTAACACTTCAGAATCGCCTCCGGGAAAAAAATGTTCCGCCGAATGTGAGCAGTGTTGAGTACATTGGCGAGCTTGTTTCTGCAGTACCTACGTCAGCAAACGTTAAATACTATGCACAGATAGTTGCTGATAAGTCTACACTCCGAAAACTTATCCGTGTAAGTGAGGACACCATAAATAACTGCTATGCAGGCGGTGAGAATATGGAAGGTATTCTCAATGACGTTGAAAAGAATGTTTTCCAGATCACACAAAAGCGTAATACAGGTGATTTTGTTTCAATCGATCAGGTTGTAATGAATGCACTGAACAGAATAGAGATTGCCAGCAAGATGAAGGGCAACGTTACAGGTCATGCTACAGGCTTCACAGATCTTGACTATAATACAGCGGGTTTCCAGCCTTCTGACCTCATCCTCATTGCAGCCAGACCTGCTATGGGTAAAACAGCTTTTGTGCTTAACATTGCTGAGCATATGGCTTTTCATGACAATAAATGTGTTGCCATGTTTTCACTGGAAATGTCAAAGGAGCAGTTCGTTAACCGTCTCCTTTCCATGGAATCGCACGTAGATTCTCAGCATATCAGAACAGGTAATATGTCAGATATGGACTGGGAAAAACTTATTGAAAGTGCAGATGTTATCGGATCATCAAAGCTGATAATTGACGATACGCCGAGTATTTCCATTCAGGAGCTCAGGTCCAAATGCCGTAAATATAAGATGGAATTTGACCTACAGGTTATTATGATCGACTATTTGCAGCTTATGTCAGGGGGAACAGGAAGAAGCGCTGAATCAAGACAGCAGGAGATATCAGAAATATCAAGATCACTCAAGGCTCTTGCCAGAGAATTGAATGTTCCTGTCATAGCCCTTTCACAGCTCTCCCGAGCAGTTGAGCAAAGGCCGGACCACAGACCTATGCTTTCAGACCTTCGAGAGTCAGGAGCCATCGAGCAGGATGCGGATATGGTAATGTTCATCTACAGAGATGACTATTACAATAAAGACACAGAGAAAAAAGGTATTGCAGAGATCATAATTGCAAAACAGCGTCACGGCCCAATCGGCACAGTTGAGCTGCTTTGGCTTCCTCAGTATACCAAGTTTGCAAATTTGGAAAGAGGGCATTGACGCGCTAAAGAATGAGTCCAAGCGTGAACTCGGAAATGATCTGCATTTCCGAGTTCATTTGGCTTCGCCAAATATGAAAATAAAAAAACACAGTCCCTTGAGTGAACTCAAGAACTGTGTTTTTATTATGCTTTTCCTTGAACTCAACCCTGAGCGATTGCTGAAACAGGGCACTGAGCTGCGCATGAACCGCAGTCGATGCATGTGTTTGCGTCGATAACGTACTGTGTATCTCCCTGAGAAATAGCTGAAACAGGGCACTGTGCAGCACAAGAACCACAGCTGATGCAACCATCACTAATAACGTATGCCATAATACTAGTCTCCTTCCATAATAAAAAAATAAAATGTATAACAAAAAACAGATTGGCTTTGCCGTTACCAACCTTTGATACAAAAATATCTTATAATAACAAGACTGTTTTTACAATACTATAATCGAAAACTTTTATCAGATGAAATAATTAAATAAAAATAAATTGGCTGACAATATAGGTAATCTGTGGTACTATTGAAAGCGGCAGAATACGTGCAATTCTCTCCGTCACATTGATTTTTTCTTGGGAGGAAAAGGGGTGTGAACGGTGTTTTTGTGCGACAATTTAATAAAGAGCCAAAATAATCCAAAAATAAGGTAGGAGGAAACAAAATGGCAAGAAACATGAAAACCATGGACGGTAACGAAGCTGCTGCATATGCATCATATGCGTTTACTGAAGTTGCCGCTATGTACCCGATCACTCCATCATCTGTTATGCCAGAGCATGTGGATGAATGGGCAACAGCTGGAAAGAAGAATATTTTCGGCCGTACTGTTCAGATTACAGAAATGCAGTCTGAAGCCGGTGCAGCAGGTGCTGTACACGGATCGCTGGTAGTAGGTGCTCTTACATCTACATATACAGCTTCTCAGGGACTTCTTCTTATGATTCCTGATATTTACAAAATTGCAGGTGAGAGACTCCCTGGCGTGTTCAACGTATCAGCTCGTTGCGTAGCTTCTCATGCACTTAACATTTTCGGTGATCACTCAGACGTTTACGCTTGCCGTCAGACTGGTGCTGCAATGCTTTGCGATTCTAGCGTACAGGAAGTTATGGACTTAACACCTGTTGCATACTGCGCAGCAATCGAGGGTAGAATTCCTTTCATTAACTTCTTTGATGGATTCCGTACATCACACGAAATTCAGAAGATCGAGGTTTGGGACTATAAGGATCTCGACGAGATGGTTAACCATGATGCAATCGATGCATTCAAGGCTAATGCTCTTAATCCTAACCACCCATGCCAGATGGGCTCAGCTCAGAACCCTGATATCTTCTTCCAGACAAGAGAAGCTTGTAACACAGGTTACAACGAACTTCCTGAAATCGTTCAGAAGTACATGGATAAGGTTAACGCTAAGATTGGTACAGATTACAAGCTTTTCAACTACTATGGCGATCCTAACGCAGAAGTAGTTATCGTAGCTATGGGTTCTGTAAATGATACAATCGAAGAGACAATCGATTACCTTGAGAAGCAGGGCAAGAAGGTTGGTGTTGTTAAAGTTCGTCTTTACAGACCATTCTCAGCTAAGGCACTTGTTGAGGCTATTCCTGATTCAGTTAAGAGAATCGAAGTTCTTGATAGAACAAAGGAGCCGGGATCATATCGTGAGCCACTTGCTCTTGATGTTATCGCTGCTCTTAAGGGAACAAAGTTTGAGAGCGTTCCTGTATTCTGCGGACGTTATGGACTTGGTTCAAAAGATACAACTCCTGCACAGATCGTTGCAGTATTTGAGAATGACAAGAAGGAAGAGTTCACAATCGGTATCGAAGACGATGTAACAAATCTTTCACTTGAAGTTGGTGCTCCACTGGTTACAACACCTGAGGGAACAACAAACTGTAAGTTCTGGGGTCTTGGTGCTGACGGTACTGTTGGTGCTAACAAGAACTCAATCAAGATCATTGGTGATAACACAGACATGTATGCTCAGGCATACTTTGACTATGACTCTAAGAAGTCTGGTGGTGTTACAATGTCTCACCTTAGATTTGGTAAGAAACCTATTAAGTCAACTTACCTCATCAAGAAGGCTGACTTCGTAGCTTGCCACAATCCTTCATACATCCGCAAGTTCAACATGGTTCAGGAACTTGTTGATGGAGGTTCATTCCTTCTCAACTGCCCATGGACAGTTGATCAGCTTGATGCTGAGATCCCTGGACAGGTTAAGAAGTTCATGTATGATCACAAGATCAACTTCTACATCATGAACGGTTCAAAGATCGGTGTTGAAGTTGGAATGGGTCCTACAAGAATTAACACAATCCTTCAGTCAGCATTCTTCAACATCACAAAGATCATTCCTGAAGAAGATGCTATCAAGTTCATGAAGGATGCAGCTCAGAAGACATACGGCCGTAAGGGTGAAGATGTTGTTAAGAAGAACTGGGCAGCTATTGATGCCGGTGCAGATCCAAAGAACCTTATCAAGGTTGAGATTCCTGAGTCATGGGCTAACGCACAGGATGAAGGTCTTGACTTCAAGAAGGCAGAAGGATCAAGAAAGGATGTTATCGACTTCGTTAACAACATCCAGTCTAAGGTTAATGCACAGGAAGGTAACACACTTAAAGTATCTGATTGTCTTCCATACGTTGATGGTGCTACACCTTCAGGATCAGCTGCATACGAGAAGAGAGGTATCGCAGTAAACGTTCCTGCTTGGGATGCTTCAACATGTATCGGTTGTGGATTCTGCTCACTTGTATGTCCTCATGCAGCAATCCGTACAATCGCTATGACAGACGATGAGATCGCTAAGGCTCCAGAAGGACTTCAGACAAAGCCACTTGCTGGAATGGATGGATATAAGTATTCAGTTGTTATTTCTGCTCTTGACTGTACAGGTTGCGGATCTTGCGTAAATGTATGTCCTGGTAACAATAAGGGCGAGACACTTAAGATGGGTGCTATCGCTGCTAACAAGGATGAGCAGAAGTACTTCGACTATGCTGTAACACTTCCTATTAAGGAAGACGTTGTTGCTAAGTTTGGTGAAGGCTCAATCAAGGGATCACAGTTCAAGCAGCCTCTCCTTGAGTTCTCAGGAGCTTGTGCTGGTTGTGGTGAAACACCTTACGTTAAGCTTGTTACTCAGCTCTTTGGTGACAGAATGTACGTTGCAAACGCTACAGGATGTACATCAATCTGGGGTAACTCATCACCTTCAACACCTTACACAGTAAACGCTAAGGGACAGGGCCCAGCTTGGGATAACTCACTGTTCGAAGATAATGCTGAGTTTGGTATGGGTATGGTTCTCGCACAGAACGCTCTCCGTGATGCAATCAAGGAGAAGGTTGAAGAGATCGTAGCTGCAGGCGGCGCTGCTAAGGATGCTGCTCAGAAGTGGCTTGATACATTCAACATCGGTTCTGAGAACACAGCAGCTACAGAGGCTCTTGTTGAGGCTCTTAAGAACGACAGTTCAGATGCTGCTAAATACGTTGTAAAGAATAAAGACTTTGCTGCTAAGAAGTCACAGTGGATCTTCGGTGGTGACGGATGGGCATTCGATATCGGATTCGGTGGTCTCGATCACGTACTTGCTTCCGGTAAGGATGTTAACGTTCTCGTTGTAAACACTGAGGTTTACTCAAATACAGGTGGACAGTCTTCAAAGGCTACTCCTACAGGTGCTGTTGCACAGTTCGCTGCAGGTGGTAAAGAGATTAAGCAGAAAGACCTTGCTTCAATCGCTATGAGCTATGGCTACGTATACGTTGCACAGATTGCTATGGGTGCTAACATGCAGCAGACAATCAATGCAATCAAAGAAGCTGAAGCTTATCCGGGACCTTCACTTATCATCGCTTATGCACCATGTATCAACCAGGGTCTTAAGGCTGGTATGAACAAGGTTATGGACGAAGAGAAGAAGGCTGTTGCTACAGGATATTGGGATATGTTCAGATTCAATCCTCAGGCAGAGAACAAGTTCACACTTGATTCTAAGCCAGCTACAGAGGACTTCCAGAGCTTCCTTGATGGTGAGGTTCGTTACCTTTCACTTAAGCTCAAGAATCCTGAGAGAGCAGCTAAGCTCAATGCTATGGCAGCTGAGCATGCTAAGGAGCACAGAGCTTATCTTGAAAAACTTGTTACACTTTACGGAAAGCAGTAATAAGAAAATAAAGATAAAAGAAAAGGCCGGTTCGAAAGAACCGGTCTTTTTTTAAAATCAGTAATTAAATTAAAGATCAAATCTTAGAAAGCGTCTGAACGGCATTATCTGGAATAACTATTGAATAATGCTCATCTAAGAACTGCTGTGTAGCAGTGCTTCCTATTTCTGTCTTGCCATATTCTGTTAAAAGAGAACAGATGTTGGCGAATAATCCATCTTCGATATCACCCTGATGAAGTATCAGATAGAATTTACCGTTTGCTTCATTCTTATACAAGGTGTTTGTGCCATTGAATTTCCTGCTTACTATACTTGAGAATCTCATGACTTCATGTAGTGAGTCGAAAGAAAAGATCCTGGAACCTTTTCTGCTTGGCTGCCCTTTTTTACGAGTGCCTGAGGTCTTCTCTTTTACCTTTTTGGAATCTGAAAGAGGAGATGAACTAAGAGGTCCGTCTAAGAAATCGGACATATTGCTATGCTGAAGCCTTCTGAAAAGACTTGAGACATCTTCTTCTTCGTCCTCATATTCCTCCTCGTCATACTCGTCGTAGTCTTCATCATCTTCGTCATCTTCATGAACTGAAGGTGCAAAGTTGGAAAAGCGCGTATCAAGTTCTTCAGGATCGTCTACCTTGGTAATGATAAGGACAATGCACTCAGAATTGATAGGGATAGCCTCAATCATTAGAGGAGTATCCTCTGCATCAAAGCCATATTCTAAATTGGCTTGCTGCATCATGTCCTGAAAAAGCTCTTTTGCTTTATCAGTTCCATACGCAAGCTCTGTGATCTTAAGGTCTCGTTTCGCAAGGTCATCTCTGGTAAGGGTGCATCGAATCTGGTGATCATTGACTTTTTCAATCTTCATGATGCTTACCTCCTGACTTTGGAATACATAGATACTAAGTGAAATGGTATTCTATGTCAATACTTATATCGGCTTATTTTACTATTTAATTTAAAGATATACAATAGGTTTTATGCAACTTAAATCTTAAGAAAATCTTAAGAATTTTCGATGGTATTTCTTAAGAATTTGTTGATAATATAATTTCTTGTGAGATGCCTCGCCGAGGATATGAATCCGGAAGGGAGGCGGTTAATCAAGGGTATCATTTATTTTCTACTATTCTTTTTTTCTATGACTTAGTCATAGATGTCTTATGTTTAGTTTCGAAATAAAATCCCCAATTAACAAGTAAATTTTTACCAACAACAAAGAGCATTAACACATATAGTATTTCCTAATACTATTATACCATATTTTGTATAAGAAGATATGGTTACAATACAGGGTTTGGCATTGGCATCTTACCGTATTAATATATGTCAATTTGGAAGAAATATATCGAAGCATAAAGATAAGGAATTATCACATATTAAAATCCTTTTGGCTTTTGAAATCCAAAAAAACAATCAATTGTATAAAGAGGCTACCCCGCCATGAACATACATAAAACGTAATGATTGGATAAGGTACTTTCATAATGACGTAGGATTAATTGTTTGATATAATATAGGGCGATTGTAAAGGAGCTAGAACATGAAGAAAAAGGTGATTCCGGCGATTATTATAATCGCCCTTATTTTTATTATCGGAGGAATCTATGCACTTCAGATTGTGTATAAGCATTACTCTTACAGCACCGAAAAAGCAGATCTGAACGAGTATTTTGATATAGCAGGTGATAGTGATGTTGCTATTATTCTTGGGAATGAAAGAATAGGTGAGAGAGCATTTCTTATAGATGATACTTATTACATGGATTTTGATTCGGTTCAGAAGTATTTAAACGACAGATTCTACTATGGACAGGCAGATGGCACAATTGTTTATACAACAGCTACAAAGATAATAACAAGTGAAATTGGAACATCCAGCTGGTCGGATTCAGACGGTGACTCTGGTGACGAAGGTTATATCATATCAAGAATGGAGGGTGATACTTTCCTTGTCGCTCTTGATTATGTAAAAAAATATACCAACTTTTCTTACGAAGCTTTTACCGAACCTAATCACATACAGCTTACAACAAGCTGGGAGGATCAGCAGATAGCTACTATTAAGAAGAATACTCAGCTCAGAAAGCGCGGCGGTGTAAAGAGTGAGATCCTTGAGGAGCTTTCTGCAGGAGACACGGTTGTTATCCTCGAAGAGCTTGAGGACTGGGTGAAGGTAAAGAGCGCAGATTCTTACATAGGATATGTTGAGAAAAAGAGACTTGAAAACGAAACAACATTTAGTCCTATTCCTGTAACTGATTATACCCCGGAAGAATACACTTCGCTTACAAGAGAACATAAGATAAACTTAGGATTCCATAATATCGGAGGTTATGCCGGAAATGAAACACTTATCGCTTATATCGAGAATACCAAAAAGATAAATGTTCTTTGCCCTACATGGTTTGCGCTTAAAGATAACGATGGTAATATTAATAGCATTGCTTCTGCAGCTTATGTTACTTCAGCCCACAATATGGGCATTGAAGTATGGGCCCTTGTGGATAACTTCACAGGCGGAGACGGGTTTTCCACTTCAGAAGTTATAACCCATGCAAGCAGCAGAGCAAACTTTATAGAAAACGTAGTTGCAAGGACTTTGGAAGTCGGAGCAGACGGCGTTAACCTTGACTTTGAGACAGTGGCAGCAGAAGACGGCCAGTCTTTTGTGGAACTGGTCAGAGAGCTTTCAATTGCCTGCAGAAAAGCAGGACTTGTCTTTTCAATAGATAACTATGTGCCTATGAATTTCAACGATTATTATGATCTTGAAGAGCAGGGAACTGTTGCTGACTATTGTGTTATCATGGGATATGACGAGCATTATGCAGGTTCTGCAGAGGCTGGTTCAGTTGCTTCTTTATCGTATGTGGAAAATGGAATCATCAATACTTTAAAAGAGGTTGATGCTTCCAAGGTTATCAATGCAGTGCCTTTCTATACCAGAATATGGCATACATCAGGCGGAGTTCTTTCAAGCGAAGCCGTATCAATGAAGGTTGCAAAAGAGTATATCAGCAGTCATTCAATCGCTATGGAGTGGGATTCAGAGGCAGGCCAGAACTACGGTGAGTTTACATCATCTGACGGAACCTTTAATCAGATATGGATGGAGGATGCTACTTCAATAGGTCAAAAGATTGATGCCATGAGAGCAAGCGGCATTGCCGGAATTGCTGAATGGGCAATTGGTATGGAGACCAGCGATGTATGGGATGAAATTGCTGAGTTTGTAGAGGAATAAAAAAGTGGAAACAGAAGTTGTAGTTATAGAAGAAAGTAATATAGACGAAGAAGCCAAAAAACAGCTGAAAAGAGCCGGAGATATCATGAAAAATGGCGGTCTGGTAGCATTCCCTACCGAGACAGTTTATGGGCTTGGCGGAAATGCCCTTAACCCTGAGTCTTCTAAAAAAATATACGCAGCAAAGGGAAGACCATCTGACAATCCGCTTATAGTCCATGTTTCAAATATGGACGATGTTGAAAAGATCGTAAAAGAAGTTCCTGAAGCTGCTAAAAAGCTTGCAGCAGCCTTTTGGCCGGGACCCCTTACAATGATAATGAACAAAAATGACAAGGTTCCCTATGAGACTACAGGTGGACTTGATACTGTGGCAATCAGAATGCCTAACAACAAGATAGCTCTTGGACTTATTGATGCTGCCGGTGGATATATAGCAGCACCAAGTGCCAATACTTCAGGACGTCCGAGCCCTACGGTTGCGAGGTACTGTGTGGAAGACCTCGCAGGTAAAATTGAAATGATAATTGACGGAGGGCAGGTTGGAATAGGACTTGAGTCAACTATCGTAGACCTTACAAGTGACGAGCCAATGATTTTAAGGCCGGGTTACATTACAGCAGATATGCTAATAGAGGTTCTTGGAACTATTTCAATTGATAGGACTATAATAGACAGCACTTCAACTCAGAAGCCAAAGGCTCCCGGGATGAAATACAAACACTACGCTCCAAAGGGAGACCTTGCAATAGTTCAAGGGAGCCAGGAAAAAGTAATTGAGTATATCAATACCAAGGCAAAAGAGGCAAGAGCTGAAGGCAAAAAAGTTGGAATAATAGGAACAGATTCAACTAAAAATCTATATGAAGCTGATATAGTAAAGAGCGTTGGAAACAGGGATGATGAAAGCACGATAGCCCATGAGCTTTTCAAGGTATTAAGAGAGTTTGATGATGAGAATGTTGATGTGATGTTTTCTGAATCATTTGATGAAAATGGAATTGGTCAGGCTATAATGAACAGGCTTTTAAAAGCAGCAGGTCACAATGTCATTGTGCTATAAGTGGTTCTTTTGACATTGGGATGACTGTATTATAATAGTAAGGGATGGTGTGAAAATGATAGCATTAGGTAGTGATCACGGTGGATTTGAACTTAAAGAGGCTGTAAAGAAGCATCTTGAGGAGAGAGGACTTGAGTTTAAGGATTTTGGTACATATGATCTGAACTCATGCGACTATCCTGATTTTGGAAAAGCAGCTGCAGAAGCTGTTGCAAGTGGTGAGTGTGACAGAGGAATCGTTATCTGTACTACAGGAATTGGTATCTCCATTGTTGCCAATAAGGTTAAGGGAATCAGATGCGCTCTTTGCTCTGAAAAGACGACAGCCAGACTTACAAGAGAACACAATGATGCAAATATGCTTGCTATGGGCGGTGGCATGATTGGAAAAGTGCAGGCACTTGAAATTGTTGATACATTTTTAGACACACCTTTTTCAGAGTTGGAAAAGCACAGTCGCAGAATATCAAAAATAGAAGATTAATAAAAAACATACCAGGAGGAAGATATGGGAAAAGTAGTTATTATGGATCATCCGCTGATTCAGCACAAGATTGGAATGATCAGGAGAGTTGAAACAGGAACAAAGGATTTCAGACAGACTATAAGCGAAATAGCAATGCTTATCTGCTATGAAGCAACCAGAGATCTTAATCTTAAGGATGTTGAAATTCAGACACCTATTTGTAAGACAACAGTTAAGGAACTTAAGGGCAGAAAGCTTTGCGTAGTACCTATTTTAAGAGCGGGCCTTGGAATGGTTGACGGTATGCTTGCACTTATTCCTGCAGCAAAGGTTGGACATATTGGTCTTTACAGAGATCCTGAGACACTTAAGCCTGTTGAGTATTACTGCAAGATGCCTGCTGACATTTCAGAAAGAGAGATTTTCGTAGTAGATCCTATGCTTGCTACAGGCGGTTCATCCGTTGCAGCAATTCAGATGCTTAAGGACAGAGGATGCAGCCACATCCACTTCATGTGCATAATTGCAGCTCCTGAAGGACTTAAGGCAATGCAGGAGGCACATCCTGATGTAGATATTTACGTAGGTTCACTGGATGAGAAGCTCAACGAGCATGGCTACATCGTACCAGGACTCGGCGATGCGGGTGACCGCATCTTTGGCACCAAGTAAGATTCAAGGAGGACGCATGAAAAGAGAGGACTACATATCTTGGGATGAGTATTTCATGGGTGTTGCAAAGCTAGCGGCGCTCAGATCCAAAGACCCTAACACACAGGTGGGTAGTTGCATAGTATCAGAGGACAACAATATCCTTTCCATGGGTTACAACGGTTTCCCTAAGGGCTGCGCTGATGAAGACTTTCCTTGGGAACGTGACGGAGAGGATGAGCTTTCAACTAAATATCCTTTTGTTACACACAGCGAGCTCAATGCAATCCTTAATTACAGGGGGGGAAGCCTTGTGGGTTCCAAGATTTATGTATCTCTTTTTCCGTGTAACGAGTGCGCAAAGGCTATTATTCAGGCTGGCATAAAGACAGTCGTTTATGACAGCGATAAGTATAGCTCTTCTGCATCGACAAGAGCATCAAAGAAGATGTTTGATGCAGCAGGAGTAAGGTATTATCAGTATCAACCCAGTGGCAGAAGTATAAAAATTACAATTTGACCATAAAAAAACGGCATGAAAAAAAGAGGGGACAGGGGTATAACAACTAAATATAGAAAGGGCGCTTTGTTTTTTGCTCTGGTAGCATCTTCTTGTTTAATGGCGCTGACGTTTTTTCCTATTAAAGGCTTAGCTACGCAGTCAACAAAGCAACAGCTTGAAGAAGCAAAAGAAAAAAAGCAGCAGTCACAGGACGAACTTAACAACACAAAAGATGATATTGCGGAGATGAATGAAGAAAAATCTTCTCTTCAGGGACAGTTGAATTCACTCAATAATCAGCTAAGTGAAGTGAGCAACAATTTGGCTGAGATTGAAGAGCAGATTAATGATAAAGAAACTGATATAGAAAATACTTTGGCAGAGCTTGAAGCTGCGAGAAATACTGAAGCATATCAATATTCATCCATGAAAAAGAGAGTTCAGTTTATTTATGAGAAACAGAACTTTGTATTTTGGGATATGATTCTCAGTGCCGGAAGCTTTGCTGACTTTCTCAATCAGAACCATTTTATCGAGGAGTTGTCCTCTTATGATAAGAGGAAGTTCGAAGAGTATATTGCAACCAGAAAGCTCATTGAGGAAAAAGAAGCATCCCTCGAGGAGGAAATGAATCAGCTTGAAGAATATCAGTTAAAAGAAAAGGCTGAGCAGAGCAGAGTTTCGGGACTTGTAAGTCAGACTTCCGGATCCATAAAGCAGTATTCTAATGATATTTCCGATGCGGAGGCAAAAGCAGAAGAGCTTGAGGCGCAGATCAAAGCGCAGGAAGCTGATATAAAGGCACTTGAAGCAAAGCTCGCAGAAGAAATGCGTCTTTCAAAACTGGCAGCTGCTTCTAAGTGGAGAGATATTTCGGAAGTGACTTTTGCTGAGGGAGACAGGTATCTTTTGGCTAATCTTATATATTGTGAGGCCGGATCTGAACCCTATGAAGGAAAAGTTGCGGTAGGCGCTGTAGTAATAAATAGAGTACTTAGTTCCGTGTATCCTGATACTGTAGTAGGAGTCATCTATCAGAACAAACAGTTTTCACCTGTTGCAAGCGGAAGACTTGCGCTTGCACTTGCAGAAGGAAGAGCTTCAGCATCCTGCTATCAGGCTGCAGATGAGGCAATGACAGGTTACTCTAATGTCGGGAACTGTGTTTATTTCAGAACTCCTGTACCTGGTCTTTCAGGCATTAACATCGGAGGTCACGTTTTTTACTGATTATTTTTGGCAATTATGTTTTCAATTGGAGCTATCAGGGACTCAATGCCATGATCGTAGATTTCATTTAAGAGTCTGTTCAATGTGAGCAGGCTCTTTTTAAGAAGATTCTCATCGATGAGTCTTTTCTCAAAAGCTTCTGAGAGCTCATCAAGATCTACGACCTTAATAAGTCCGTTGGGATATACTTTTACATCGGCTAAAAGATCTATAACTAAGAGCTTGTTATTAGCTTTATTATAGTCATAGGTAATAATATCGCAGTACCAGCAAAGCAGAGAACCATCATCTTTAAGGAACTTGCTTACCTTATAACCGCGATCCAAATAATAACAGGAATAACCGTGAGATAAGTCGCACCTTTGGTGAATGGTGCTCCACTTAGTAACAATGAAAGAATCAGTTTGATCAAGGATGACGTCCTCTTTGAGTTCAAGGCATTCATCCGGGATAAAGCGTTTACGATAAAGAATGGGTATTTCCATAAGGGGCCCTCCTTTTGCAAAAATCTTACTATTATTAAAAATGAAAGTCAATTATGCGAGATAATTTAATTAAAATTACGATAATTAAAACTATATATGCCATAGCAATATTCGTAATAGCAGTGTTTGCACTGAGCAAGTTATCAAATGGTGACAATGCGGATATGACCGCAAGAATGCAGCCTGCAACACTTCCTGTGGTTACGCTTGTAACCGATGAAGGAGATGTCAATCCTCTCCACGGATATCTGTCTGACATTGATGTGAATTATATGAGAGGTACTGTTTTTCCTGTTGGAGGTGACAGGAGCTTTTCATTTAAGATAAATACCTTTGGCAGCAATGTTTGGAACATTGGTTTTGAGCTTAGAAGTATTGATGGCAACAGACTTATTGAGAATACGCCGATTACTGACTACGCTGAGGACAATGATTACATAACAGGAAACATACAGCTGAAAGATCTGATTACAGCTGATACAGAATACATGCTTGTTTTTGTCATGGAAACCGATAACGGTACGGTCAGATATTATACAAGGGTTGTCTGGGAGGAAAGTGGCAGTAAATACAATCTTGATGAATGTTTATCCTTTGTTCTTGGTTTCTCCGAAGCGACCTTTAGCAAGACTGAGGCAAAAGAATATTCGAAGTACCTTGAATCCAATTCAGAAGGAGACAATACTTCTTTTAACAAGGTAAATATCCATAGCAGTTTTAGTCAGGTGACATGGGGGGAACTCAATATCACAAAACATACGACTCCTGAAGTGTACATAACGGATATTCATTCACAGACGGCTTGTATTGAGCTTCAGTACAGAGTTGCTCTAAAAGATGGAAATTACACAAGAGCTTATAACGTGGTTGAGGACTATCGTGTAAGATATACCACTGACAGGCTTTATCTGTTGAATTTTGAGAGAACCATGAATTTTATCTTTGACTATAATTCATATTCAGTGGGTAAAAATAGTATTTCTCTCGGAATTGAAGATTCTGATATAGAATTCAGGGAGAGCGCCAGTGGAACTGCATTTGCTTTTGTCAGTGAGAACAGATTATATGCTTTCAATAATTCCGAGAACAGACTTGCTTATATCTTTGGTTTCTATGATGGTGACAACGATGACATAAGAACCAGATGGAATAAGAATCTTATTAAGATTCTTAATGTAGATGAAGCCGGAAATGTTAAATTTGCGGTAGCCGGTTACATGAACAGAGGAATACATGAGGGAGAAGTAGGAATAGCTGTATATGACTATAATTCCTCTTTAAATGCAGTGGAAGAACAGATTTTTGTAAAAAGTACGAGCTCTCCGGAAATACTCATGAGCTATTTTGACAGGCTTGCATATTCAAGTAACAATGAGATGTTCTATTGTATGCTTGATCAGAACGTTTATGAGATTGATTTGATCGGAAAAAGCGGAAAGTCTGTAGTTGACGACATTGGAACAGGGCAGTACAAGATATCTGAATCTCAAAATGTCATAGCATGGCAGAAAGATGATCTTAAGAGTCTCCAGCTCATGAATCTTAATACAAGAGCTACTTCAGAGATTACAGCTGACGAAGGAGATTTCATAATTCTTTTGGGATTTATGGGTGAGGATCTGGTATATGGACTTGTCCATGAGCAGGATGTTATGAACGACCAGATGGGCAATCCTATCTACGCTATGTACTGTCTGAAAATCGAGGATAGCGATGGAAATCTGCTGGAAAAATATTCACCGGAAGGAATATATATTACAGGTGTTACTGTAAACGGAAACCAGCTCAAGATAACAAGAGTTGTAAAAAATGAGGACGGCAGTGGCTATGTCAGCACTTATGACGATCAGATAATGAATACGTTGGAAGTAGAAAGTGGCAATAATACAGTAGATGTGGCATCTGTAGATGTTTTTGAAAAGATAGTTCAGATTACTACAAAGTCAGAAATCAAATCCAAACAGCTCAGAGTTCTTACTCCAAATCAGACACTTTTTGAGGGTGACAGGGATGTAGAAATTAAGATAGAAAGGGACATAGACAAAAATCCGCTTTACTATGTTTATGGATTGAACGGAGATGTCCGGATATATGCAAGTCCTGCAAAAGCAGTTCTTGATGCCAATGATGCTCCGGGAGTAGTTACTTCTGATAACAACGAGTATATATGGATTAAAGGAAATCTCCTAAGATCCAATCAGATCATGGCTATAACAAGAATGGCAGAGAGCTATGAGAACATGACTTCGCAGAATCCGGTGGCCGTTTGTCTTGACCTGGTACTTCAGTTTAGAGGCACCAATAGGGATGTTGAAGGTCTTTTGGCAAATGGAATGGGTGTTGAGCAGATTCTTGAGAACTCACTTACTGATGCCAGAGTCCTGGATCTGGATGGATGTCCATTGTCTTCGATGCTTTACTATGTAAATCAGGATATTCCTGTGATATGTCTTTTAAATAATGGGGATGCTATGCTGGTAATTGGATTTAATGAGCTCAATACAGTTCTCATGGATCCAATGAACGGAGCAGTATATAAATATGGAATGAATGATTCCGCGGAGCTTTTTGAAAATGACGGAAATCATTTTATTACCTATATTACGGAGGGTTAATTAGTTATGGCAAATTTTGATTTTAGCAGGGTAAAAGACCCGGAGTTTTTTAAAGAGAATGTGTTGCCAGCACATTCTGATCACATTGCGTATGCTTCAACTGATGAGCTTGAGGCAGGAATCAGCTCACTTAAGCTTTCACTTAACGGTCTTTGGAAATTCCATTACGCCAAAAACTACAGAGCTACTATAGATGGTTTTGAGAAGGAAGACTATGACTGCAATTTCTGGGATGATATTCATGTTCCTGCACATATGCAGATGGAAGGCTATGACATTCCTGCATATATTAACGTACAGTATCCATGGGATGGTCATGAGGCTATTGAACTTGGACAGATTCCTGAGCAGTTCAATCCTGTTGGAAGTTATGTGAAGTACTTTGAGGTTCCATATGATTGGAATGGAAAAGAGATACACGTAGTATTTGAAGGCGTTGAGAGCGGATATGCTCTTTGGCTCAACGGGGCATATGTTGGATATAGCGGAGATACTTTTACACCATCAGAGTTTGACCTGACACCATTTATCAAGCAGGGAACAAATAAAATGGCGGTTCAGGTTTATAAATGGACATCAGGAAGTTGGATGGAGGATCAGGATTTCTTTAGATTCTCAGGAATATACAGAAATGTATATTTAAAGCTTGTTCCGGCTGTTCATCTTGATGATCTTAAAGTAAGAACTATCATGAGCGAAGATCTTACTGAAGCCGAGCTTGAAGTGACACTTAAATCTAATGCGGCAGTAGGAACAACTGACTACGTGCTTCTTAGAAACAATCACCCTGTAGTTAAGGGAACTGTAGCCAATAACAAGGAAGTTGTGATCTCTGAGAAGGTTCAGAATCCGGTTCTTTGGAGTGCAGAGGATCCACAGCTTTATCAGCTTCTTTTGCATATTAAAGGTGAAGACGGAGAGGATCTTGAAGTTGTCCGTCAGAATGTAGGCTTCAGACGTTTCGAAATGAAGAACGGTATTATGCTCATCAACGGAAAGCGCATTGTATTCAGAGGCGTTAACAGACATGAATTTTCCTGCGACAGTGGACGTGTAGTATCAGATGAGGATACTCTTTTAGATATCCTTACCATGAAAAAGAATAATATAAATGCCATAAGAACAAGTCATTATCAGAACTCTTCCAGGATATATGAGCTCTGCGATATCTATGGCCTTTACATGATAGCCGAAAATAATATGGAGACCCATGGAAGCTGGTCTGCAGCTTCAAGTCAGGAAGATGCCATTGCCGGCGCTATTCCAGGTAGCAGGGACAACTGCATGGCTGTTATGCTGGACAGAGTAAATACAACTTACCAGCTTGATAAGAACCACCCATCAGTACTTATCTGGTCTATCGGAAATGAGTCTCACGGTGGAAAAGTTCCATTTGAGATGAGTCAGCTCTTTAGAAAGCTTGATCCTGACAGACTTGTTCACTATGAGGGAATCTGCCACGACAGAACCTACAACGACACCAGCGATATGGAAAGCCAGATGTATCCTTCTGTTGCAAGCATAGAGAAGTTCCTTAAAGAACACCCTGACAAGCCATTTATCTGCTGCGAGTACACACACGCCATGGCTAACTCAAATGGAGGTATGTTCAAATATACAGATCTTGCCGACAGAGAGGAGAGATACCAAGGCGGATTTATTTGGGATTATGTCGACCAGTCCATCAGAAGCCGTAACTGCTTTGGAGAGGAATACCAGGCATACGGCGGAGACCACGGCGAGAGACCTACAGATTTCAATTTCTCCGGAAATGGAATAGTAGATGGACAGAGAAAAGAATATGCTAAGATGCAGGAGGTTAAGTTCAATTACCAGAGCATCAAGGTTTATGTGGAAAAGGAAAAAGTAAAGGTTGTAAATAAGAATCTTTTCACCAATACAAGTGAATATACCTGCGTCGCAACTCTTGAGAGAAATGGCAAAAAGCTCCTTGAAAGATTCATAGCAACAGACGTTGAGCCGTTATCTGAAAAGACCTATGATCTTCCGGAAGCTATCGTTAACAGAATGGCTGTTGTGGGCACTGATCCATATGATGAGAACGGTCCATTCCCGGTAGATGAGTATGTGGTAACCGTTTCCTTCAGGCTTCGCGATGACACAAGCTGGGCAGAGAGAGGTCATGAAGTTGCATTCGGACAAGGCGTATTTAGAAATGCTGTCTCTACATACATTTCATGCGCTAAGATCAAAGTGATAAAAGGTTCATTTAATATTGGAGTAAAGGGCAATCATTTCTCAGTTCTTTTCTCAAGAGATCATGGTCTTGTTTCATACAATTATGCGGGAAAAGAGCTGCTTGATATGGTTCCAAGACCTAACTTCTGGAGAGCACCTGTTGACAACGACAATGGAAACAGGATGCCTCAGAGGTACGCTCAGTGGAAGATCGCAAGTAGCTATATGACTCATTACCCAATAGTTGAGGACAGCACAGGTTATGTGAATGGATCAGAGGAAGAGAGAAAGAAATACCCTGTAATAAAGGAAGAGGAAAACAGTGTTAGCTTAACATACAGATTCTTCCTTCCTACAACGCCTGCTTCTTCTGTAGACGTGACTTATACAGTAACAGGTGATGGAAGAGTCTGGATAAAAGAAGACTATGAACCTGTAAAGGGACTTACTCCAATGCCGGAATATGGAATGATGTTCAGAATAAGCCCTGATTACAAATATGTCGAGTATTATGGAAACGGACCTGAAGAGAACTATTGCGACAGAAACAAAGGCGCAAAGCTCGGAGTATTTAAGACTTCTACTACAGATGCCATGGAGAGCTATCTTGTTCCGCAGGAAACAGGTAACAGAACAGATGTAAGATGGGCCAAGGTTGTAGACAGAAAGGGCAGAGGTCTTTTGTTTGAAGCTCCAATGACTATGAATTTCAGTGCACTTCCATACACACCTGATGAACTGGAGGCAGCTAAGCATCCTTATGAGCTTCCAAGAGTATTTAAGACTATTGTAAGATGCAGCCTTGTTCAGATGGGAATTGCAGGTGATGATAGTTGGGGAGCAAGAACTCATGAAGAGTTCCTTCTTCCAAACGATAAGAAACTTTCATTTGTAATGTCATTTAAAGGGCTTTAATTTAAGGAGGAAATGGAAAAATGGAACCAATTAATAGCATTGATGCAGAGGACGATCAGTTTGCGTACAGATATGATACACAGCTTTTAATTGATAGAAGAGATGAGGATCTCGATGAGGATGAGATTGCAGATTATATCACAGCGCACATTGAGGGTAATTCCCTCATTGCTGCCGGTGATGAGGATCTTGTTAAGATTCATTTTCATACTAATGAGCCTTGGAAGGTTCTTGAATACTGCAATTCAATAGGTGAGATATATGACATTGTTGTTGAGGATATGATCCGTCAGTCATCAGGTCTTCAGGGATAAGATGTTAATGTCTCTTGGCAAAAGAGATGTGTAGTATTTACAGATAATAAATACTGGCTTGAGGTTACATTCAGTTGAAACAACTGATAAATCGTGCATGAATAAAAGTAGGAGAGAAGGCTATGAACGAGAATATTGTTAAGAGAAACGAATTGTTGGCACAAAAAGTTATCAAGGGGCTTGAGTCAAGAAACATGACAGGCTACTATGCAGCTACCAAAGAGGAAGCGCTTAAGAAGGCACTGGAGCTTATTCCTGAAGGCAGCAGCGTATCTATGGGCGGAGCAATGAGCGCTCATGAGATAGGTCTCGTAGAAGCAGTGAAAAAAGGCAACTACAACTTCATCGACAGAGATGCCATGGAAGATAAGCGTGCGGCAATGCTTGCAGCTTATGATGCTGATTATTTCCTTGTTAGCGCCAACGCTATGACAGAAGATGGCGTTATAGTAAATATCGATGGTAATTCCAATCGAGTTTCTGCGATAGCTCAGGGACCTAAGCATGTTCTTTTCATAGTTGGAATGAACAAGATTTGTGATGATGTTGATGGTGCAATGAAGCGAGCAAGAAACGTTGCAGCACCGATAAACGCACAGCGTTTTGGGCTTTCTACTCCTTGCGCCAAGACAGGTTCATGCATGAATTGTAAATCTCCTGATACAATTTGCTGCCAGTTCTTGATAACAAGATTTTCAAGGCACAAGGATCGTATCCATGTGATTCTTGTTAATGACAATTTAGGTTTCTAAATTATCCAAAATTGTGGAAAAGCCAGATAAAAAAGTAAGGAAATGTGGATATGCAAGTTAAAGATATTAAAGCTGTGATATTTGATTTGGATGGTACGCTTACTGATACAGAGAAGTATTATCAGATAGCATGGCCAAAAGCTTTTGCACATTTTGGATATGAAGCCCCAAAGGATTTTGCGCTTGAACTCAGGTCTCTTGGACGTCCTTTTGCACCAAAGAGATTTAAGGAAGTGTTTGGAGAAGATTTTGATTATGCAAAGGTAAGGGAGTATAGAAAAGGGCTTGTTGAAGAACTTATAAAAGAACATGGTATTCCGCTAAAACCCGGTGCCAAAGAAATCCTGTTGTGGCTTCGTGATAATGGGATCTTTACAGCCCTTGCCACAGCTAATGAATATCCAAGAGCAGAGCGTTATCTTAAGAAAATAGATTTATTTGACTACTTCGACAAGATAATTTGCGCCAACATGGTTGAACTTGGAAAACCTGCTCCCGATATTTACGCCTATGCCTGTGACCAGCTTGGATTATCCCCAAAGGAAACCTTCGCAGTAGAAGACTCTCCAAACGGCGTAAACAGTGCATATTCCGCAGGTTGCAACGTCATCATGATCCCCGACCTCACAGAACCCGACGAAGAACTCCGTGGAAAACTATACGCAAGACTAGACAAACTCGTGGATATTAAGAGTCTTTTCCTTAAAGCATAACTTCTTGTAAACAGACGCAGATGAGCTGAAAGTGTAGGTATAGCCCTGTTCACTCTAATATTTTTCAATGTGATAAATTGGACATAAAACACCCACAAAAGACTTGTTTCATACTTATTCAGAACACAAGTCTTTTGTGGGTTTATTTATATCCATTTATCATCATTTCAAAATAAATCGTTCACATCACTATGCCTACACTTTCAGTTCGTCTGCTGTTTTTTGCAAAAATAATAGTCGTTATATGTGTAGTAAACCATAAATCCACAAGTGCCCATAACTTCGGATAGAGCGATTTAGTATGAGTAATAGAGACAGTTTATATAAAATAAAAGCCTTGTTTTCTGTTTTGAATAAGCATGAAAGAAAACAAGGCGCATTATTTTATATTTACTGTGTCTTTGCGAATACTCCGAGATCTATCCGAAGTTATGGGCACTTCTGGATTTTATGCCACTCGCAAGAAAGTAGTTTATTTGCAAAAAAACTTAGATTTTTTTTTCAGCCTCAAGGGAGGCACGAAGCTCTCCGCTGTTGTAGCGCTCAATGATATTGTTGATACGCTCTACAGGGTTAAGAAGATCACTGATTGATGCATCGTGGTTAAGTGTATCAATAAGGTATGCAATGTACTTACTCATATCGCAGCTGATGTACCATTCACGAGAGAGAAGCTCAGGTGTCTGATAAACAAGGTTAGTAGTAAATACTCTGTCGATGATACCTTCTTCATAAGCTTTGTCGAAAATTTCCAAACCACTTGTAAATAAACCAAATGTTGAGAATGCGTAGATTCTTGCAGCTTTGCGTTCTTTAAGAGCTCTTGCGACATCAAGCATGCTTTCACCGGATGAGATCATGTCGTCTACGATGATAACTGACTTGCCCTCAACGCTTGTTCCAAGGAACTCGTGAGATACGATAGGGTTACGACCATTTACTACCTGAGTGTAGTCACGTCTCTTGTAGAACATTCCTACATCAAGACCAAGCACGCTGGCTAAATAAATAGCTCTTCCCATTCCGCCTTCATCAGGGCTTATGACCATCATGTGATCTGAATCAATCTTAAGATCCCAAACGTTGCGAAGGAGTGCTTTAATAAACTGATATGTTGTACGAACGGTTTCAAAACCATTAAGTGGAATAGCATTCTGAACTCTAGGATCATGAGCATCAAAGGTAATGATATTATCAACACCCATGTTTACAAGTTCCTGAAGAGCAATAGCGCAGTCAAGAGACTCTCTTGAGCTTCTCTTATGCTGACGTGATTCGTAGAGGAATGGCATGATTACAGTGATTCGTCTTGCCTTGCCTCCAACGGCTGCAATGATTCTTTTTAAATCCTGATAGTGATCATCAGGAGACATATGATTTTCTTGTCCGAAAAGAGAATAGGTCTGTGAATAATTACATACATCTACAAGAAGATATAGATCATCTCCACGAACTGAAGTTCTGATCACACCCTTTGCTTCACCGGTTCCAAACCTTGGTACCTCGGCTTCTAAGATATAAGAAGGACGCTCATAGCCTGTGAATGCAAGGCTACCCTTGTGTTCGTTCTCCCTTTCTGCTCTCCATTTTACGAGATAGTAATCGACTTTCTCTGCAAGGGACTGAACTCCCTTAAGTGGAATAATCCCTAGAGATCCAACAGGAATAGTCTCCAGATTACGTTTCTCTTCTCTTTTTGGCATTACTGAAAATCCTCGCTTTCTTTTCTTGCAATTTTCTTTATATTTCTAATATCCTGACCCGAAAGTTTCAGGAATCTGAAATTACTTGTTATCCTTGAAAAAATTCTATCAGAGTAAGTTTTTTGCAATTGTTCAAGAGAAAGATTTGTGGTAATGATCGTCGCTTTTTTTCTGTTGTCGCGTTCGTTGAGACAGGAGAAAAGCTCGGAAGCCACAAAACTATTTGTACGTTCAGTGCCCAGATCATCGATGATCAGTAACTCACAATTGTACAAATCCTCATAGATCCCCCTAAGTTCCCCCTTATTCTTATAGTCAAATGAATTCTCAGCCAGTAGTTCAAATAATCCCATCGAGCTGAAATATATCACCGAATGGCCTTTTTTTAGAAGTTCATTGGCAATACAAACCGAAAGGAAAGATTTGCCAGTACCAACTGTACCATAAATAAATAAATTTTGGTAGTCAGAACAAAAATTATTTATAAATTCTTCAGCTGCTTTAACTGCGCCATGGAATCTTTTTAAGTCTTCACCATGGTAGTATTTATCTGTTAAAAGCCTGAAATTAGCGCTTTTTGTAAGCATTCTTAAATTGGATTTATCATAGAGTGTTTCGATTATTTTCTGTTTGAAACAGTGGCACTTTTCATTGCCAATGTAACCAGTATCCTTACAGTCCTGGCAGGTATAACCCATATCAAGATAATCTGAAGAAAAACCTGCTTCAGTTAAAAGAATAAGCTTTTGCCTTGCAAGCTCTTCAAGCTCGCGCTTAAGAACAGAGCGGTCAAGCCGCTCTCCGGAAAGAAGTCTTTTACCGAAAGATACGCTGGCAGAAGCTGTTTCGTCTTCAAGCTCTTTATAGCCTTCGACAGTTTCATAGACATATCGCTGTCTGTCCTCAAGCTCCTGTCGGTGAAGAGCGCGCCTTTCCTCATATTCATGCATTATTTCATCATATTGAGCATTAGTTAATGCCATGTCTGTCCTCCAATAAGGCTTTGCAGTGTTACTAGTCAGCAACTGAACAGTAACCTTTACACAATATAACCCTGTACGTGTTTCAGGGAAGGCCGGGGCCGCCGCCGAACCAAAAGTACAGGGCTGATATTATTTGCAGTTCTTATTTGATTCCCCAATCAAGTAAGAACTATGTGGGATACAATCTAGTTAAAGCTAAATTGTAACCTTAGTTGTCAAGAAGCTGTTTCTCAAGTTCGGCAAAATCGTATGTATTTTGCTGGAACTGATTAAAACGGTTCTGACTGCCGCTGGGGCGAATATATGATTCGTCTGAGCGGATTTTATCTGTGATGGATGATACGGAAGCCTTTGATCTCTTTTTCTTAAGATCAGCGGTAAAGTCTGCATCCAGTCTGGCAATGTCCTCCCTTGAACTAGCCTTCTTTTCATGCCAGCTGCGAAGAATGCTGTCGCAATACTTCAAGCGATTCTTCTGTGTAGCCATAACAGTGCGGTCACAGGCCTCCATAATAATATCCATCGAAAATCCCAACTCCCCTAACCAAGAACTGATGAAGTTTCCTTCCTTCTCAGTAGGGCTGTTTTCCATACCAAGGGCCTTCATGATTCCTAAAATATTAGGGTCATGTTTGTAAATTTCCGCGTGAGCCTGCTTTGGCGTTTTGATGCCTTCCTGATTCCAGTTAATAGCCACCTTTTCTACGTATCTGAAATCAGCTTTATGATTATCGACGCAGTATTGCATCAGATAGTCCAAAAGATCATCAGAGAACTTAAGCTCATCATGAATATAATAAAGTGTTAGCGCCTCTGTAGAAGTAAGAGGCCTTCCAAAATACTGCTCAGCAAGGAATACGATACCGGCGCCTTCTTCTTCCTTGAAAGCACGTAGCTGAGCGGCAGAGTATTTTGGCTTTGCTGGCGCTTTTTTGACTTCCTTGATGACATGATCCTCTGCAGCTACTTCGTGAATAGGAGGAACTGGTCTAAGAACAGTGTCGGTCTTTCTTCTTCCGGAATTGGCAGGTGATACAATATCCTCCATGTGAATTCCGGTAAGATTTCCTGAACCATCATATTCAAGTGTGATAAGTTCTTTCTTTTCCCAGTATTTAAGTGCTCGAATTACGTCTTTTTCAGTATGATTAAATTTATCTGCAAGTGCCGAAACGCTGGTGGGCAGGTTGGCACTCATCATACGCAGTAAAAAGAGGTAGATCTTAATCTGCGCATCGTTTGCGTCTTGCATGTACTCGTCAATAAATATATTGGAAACATTCGTGGAATCCTCCCCTAAATTATGACTGATTGTTACTCGCCCCATCATGTTATATTTCACCTCAAGTTTAGTTACGAAGTTCAAAGATGCATTCATTTATTTGGTGCTCTCTTTCGAACAATTCAAATCTTAACACACACCTTTCTGAAATGATATGGGAAAAAGTAACGAAGAAATCCAGCATTGGTGCGCTTTTGACGAATTGGTCCAATTGTGTGGACAATGTGGATAATGTGGATTAAATTATAAAAAAAATATAAAACAGCCAATCCATCAGTAAATAAAGGATTGGCTGTTTTCCACTTAGAATTGTTTATAGAATTTTAATAAAAAAAGTGGATATGTGGATAAGTATCACTTGCCTAGGAGTTCATCGCCTATTTTTACTACATCACCGGCACCCATGGTTATCAACAAATCTCCTTTAGTGCAATTTTGCAGAAGGAACTTTTCAATCTCACTAAAGTTTTCAAAAGTTGGTAAATACATACATTCATGGCCAAGTTCTTTTATCTTGTCGCACAGTGTTCGTGAGCTTATACCAAGGGTATCAGTCTCTCTTGCTGCGTAAATATCAGCAAGAACAACGTGATCTGCCAGAGAAAGTGCATCGGCAAATTCGTTTAAAAGAGCTTTTGTTCTGGAATATGTATGTGGCTGGAATACACACCATATCTTTTTATGTGGATAGTTCTGGGCGGCAGTAAGCGTTGCTTTTATTTCTGTAGGGTGATGAGCATAATCATCAATGATTGTGACACCATGAACTTCGCCTTTATACTCGAATCTTCTGCTTGTTCCACCAAAGAGAGAAAGGGCTGTAGTAATGTGAGTTGAATCTACATTTAATATAGAAGAAACAGCTATAGCAGCAATGGCATTATAAACATTGTGAACGCCGGGAACAGCAAGCTTTATATCAAGTACTAAGCCTCCTTTTAAGTGTGCTTTAAAAGAAGCATTGCCGTGATCATCATAAGTAATATCAGTAGGATAATAATCAAAAGCATCTGTGGAGCCGTAGGTAACAATTGAGCACTTAAGACCATCAGTGATATACGAAACATTATCAATATCGCCGTTGATAACAAGAGTTCCGTCTTCAGGTAAAAGCTCGGCGAACTTTTTAAAAGAATGTCTGATATCATCAAGGTCCTTAAAGAAGTCAAGATGATCTGCATCTATATTGGTAATGATGCTGATTTTAGGGAAAAAGCTCAAAAAGCTGTTTGTATATTCGCAGGCTTCTGTAACAAAATATTCTGATTTACCAACACGGATGTTTCCACCGATATCCTTGAATACTCCACCAATTGAAAGAGTAGGATCAGTATCTGCCTCCAAAAGAATTTTGGAAAGCATAGAAGTTGTTGTTGTCTTTCCGTGTGTTCCAGCAACTGCTACAGGAAGTTCATAATGTGTCATGATCTGTCCTAAAAGCTCAGCTCTTGTGAGCATTGGAATGCCAGCCTCTTTTGCCGCAACAAACTCAGGATTGTCAGGATGAACCGCAGCTGTGTAAACGACTACATCGATAGGTGAGCTGTTTGCGATGTTTTCAGCCTTCTGACCATACACAATGTTTGCGCCCTGGCTGGCGAGCTTTTCTGTCATTTCAGATTTTTTGTTGTCTGAACCCGAAACCTTAAAGCCCCTTTCTATTAATATATAAGCAAGACCACTCATAGATATTCCACCGATACCCATGAAGTAAACATGTGCAGGTTTATCAAAATTAATTTTGTACATAAAATCCTCGATTCATGATTCTTTTTTTCGTATTATATAACGCAATATATTCTAACACTTATTTTATCAAAGTCAAAAAAGCATCAACTTAGAAAAGTATTTCATTCTATAGGGTATGTTATGAATTTATAAAGAATTGTATTTCGCTCAGGCAGAAATGTATTAGTTGTTTCTTGCATATTGATCAGAAAATAAAAAAGCGAATATTTGGCAAAGTGCGTGAAAGAATTTTCGCATACTTTGTTCTTAAATAGAGTGTTTTTAATATTTATTTATGTTATACTTTTATATAAGAAAAAAGCGGTTTTCTGTGGCATGTCATTCGGCATGCCTGGTGTATCAAAGTCACGTTCTTGTGACTACAAAATGCAACGAGGTGGAACATGATAAAAAAAGAAATGATCGCCATGCTGCTGGCAGGGGGCCAGGGCAGCAGATTGGGAGTGTTAACTGCCAAGATGGCAAAGCCTGCAGTTTCATTTGGGGGAAAGTACAGAATCATCGATTTCCCACTAAGTAACTGCATCAATTCTGGAGTGGACACTGTGGGAGTTCTTACACAGTATCGTCCCCTAAGACTTAATTCTCACATTGGTATAGGTATCCCGTGGGACCTTGACCGTAATTTTGGTGGAGTAACGGTTCTTCCGCCGTACGAAAAGAGTTCTAACAGTGAATGGTATACCGGTACAGCCAATGCTATTTACCAAAACCTTGAATATATGGAAAATTATAATCCGGATTATGTATTGATCCTCTCGGGTGACCATATATATAAGATGGATTATGAAACTATGCTTGATTTCCATAAAGCAAGTCATGCGGATGCTACAATCGCAGTTATGCCTGTTCCTATGGAAGAGGCCAGCAGATTCGGTATTATGATAACCGATGAAAATAAGAAGATTGTAGATTTCGAGGAGAAACCTGAGCATCCACGTAGCAATCTTGCTTCCATGGGTATCTATATCTTTTCATGGAAAGCTTTAAAAGAGGCGCTTATTGCTAATAAGGATCAGGCAGGCCTTGACTTTGGTAAGCACATTATTCCTTATTGTAAGGAAAAGGGCCAGGCTCTTTATGCTTATGAGTTCGATGGCTATTGGAAGGATGTAGGAACACTTACATCTTATTGGCAGGCTAATATGGAGCTTATCGATATAGTTCCTGAGTTTAACCTGTATGAAGAATATTGGAAGATTTACACAGCCAGTGACGTTCAGCCACCGCAGTACCTTGGTTCAGAAAGCGCAATAGAGCGCAGTATCGTAGGTGAGGGTTGTGAGATATATGGCAAGGTCTATAATTCGGTTATCGGACCTGGTGTTAAGATCGGAAAAGATACAGTTGTAAGCCACTCTATCATTATGAATGAAACAGAGATTGGTGAAGGCTGTACTATTGAAAAAGGTATCATTGCCGAGAAGGTTAAGATTGGCAATAATGTCAAAATTGGAGCCTTCGAGGAAAAAGAGAACGAGACAAAGCCAAGCATATACTGTGAAGGTCTCTGCACTGTCGGCGAGAAATCTGTTATTCCAAACGATGTAACAATCGGTAAGAATATTATGATTTCCGGAATTACAACCGCTGAAGACTATCCTGGTGGAATACTTGATAGCGGCAGAACATTAGATAAGGCAGGTGATTGACATGAGAGCGATTGGCATTATTTTAGCAGGTGGCAGCAGCAGCAGAATGCAGGAGCTCTCCAAGAAAAGAGCAGTCTGTGCTATGCCTGTAGCCGGTTTTTATAGAAGTATCGACTTTGCACTGAGTAATATGACAAACTCTCATATTCAGACAGTTGCAGTATTTACACAGTACAACGCAGGAAGTCTTAATTCACACTTAAGCTCTTCAAAGTGGTGGGATTTTGGACGTAAGCAGGGAGGTCTCTATGTATTTACTCCTGCTGTAAAGGCATCAGGAAATCTTTGGTACAGAGGAACAGCTGATGCAATCGCGCAGAACCTTGACTTCTTAAGGGGCTGCCACGAGCCATACGTTATCATCACTTCCGGTGACTGCGTTTATAAGATGGATTATGCAAAGCTTCTTGAATACCACATTCAGAAGCAGGCAGATATTACAGTAGTATGTAAGGACATGCCGGCTGACATTGATACTGAGAGATTCGGAACCATCAGAATGAATGAGGAGAGCCGAATCGAGGAATTTGAGGAAAAACCAGTAGTATCAAGATCAAATACTATTTCATGTGGTATCTATGTAATAAGAAGACGCCAGCTCATCGAACTTATTGAAAGAGCTGAAGAGGAAGAGAGATACGATTTCGTTAGAGATATTCTTGTAAGATACAAGGATATGAAGCGAATCTATGGATACAAGATAAAAGAGTATTGGAACAACATAGCTTCTGTTGAGGATTACTACCGTACAAACATGGATTTCCTCAAACCTGAAGTAAGACAATACTTCTTCCGTGAGTATCCTGGTATTTATACAAAAGTAGTTGATCTTCCACCTGCAAAATATAATGTGGGAGTTAACGTTAAAAACAGCCTTATATCCAGTGGATGTATCATCAATGGTGCAATAGAAGATTCCGTTATTTTCAAGGGGGCATTTGTCGGAAACAACTGTTACATCAAGAATTCAATCATCCTCAATGACGTTTATATCGGGGACAATTCTCACATAGAGAACTGTATCGTTGAAAGTCATGGAACAATTCAGGCTAATTCTTACTACAAAGAAGAAAACGGCATAAAGATTGTAGTTGAGAATAATGAAAGATATGTATTGTAATTTTTTACATTATTAACTGTTATGACCGAGAGGGGGTACATGATGAAAATAACAGACGTAAGAGTAAGAAAAGTCACAAAGCAGGGAAAAATGCGTGCAGTAGTATCAGTTACTTTTGACAATGAATTTGTGGTTCATGACATAAAGGTAATTGAAGGAGAGAGAGGACTGTTCATCGCGATGCCAAGCAAGAAGTCAACTGACGGAGAGTATCGTGATATCGCTCACCCAATCAATTCTGACACACGTAAGATTTTGCAGGATACAATTCTTGATGCTTACGACAAAGCAGCAGTAGAAGAAACGGCAGATGGAGAAGTTACAGAATAATCCATATCTACTTGCTTTAATTAACAGAATAATGGTATAGTGAATACAATTAAATGGGGCTTAAAGTACATTTTGTACTAAGCCCCATTTATTTCGGTGTATAAAAGGGTAAAATAAGCGTGTTGGGTATTTTGGGGAAACTATTTGGTAAAAAAGAAGAGGAAACAGGAAGAATGTTTGTAATAGCGGGACTTGGAAACCCTGAAAAGAAATATTTTGGAACAAGACATAACGTGGGCTTTGCAACAATAGATGCCCTTTCAGATAAATACGGAATAGAGCTTACTGAGACTAAGTTCAAGGCGGCATTTGGAAAAGGAAGAATTGGAAATGAGAGAGTTATCCTTGTGAAGCCTCTTACCTACATGAATCTTAGCGGTGAAGCCATCAGACCAATATGTGATTATTTTAAAGTGGATACAAAAGAAGAACTTATAGTCATATCGGATGATGTTGAGCTTGATGCAGGAAACATAAGGGTAAGGCCAAAGGGCAGCGCCGGCGGGCATAACGGACTTAAGAACATAATAGCTCAGCTTGGACATAGCGAATTTAAACGCGTCCGCGTTGGAGTTGGCAAAAAACCTAAAGAATACGATATGGTTGACTGGGTACTTGGCCACTTTGAGGGTGAAGACCAGGTTTCTATAAAAGAAGGAATAGATTTAGCATTAGGAGCAGTTGTTGAGATAATGGATAATGGCGTCGACAGCGCCATGAACAAGTTTAACGGTAAAAAATAAATGAGAGCGATTACAACTCCTTTACATGAGTTAATTGAATTTGAAGAAATTAATAAGTATCTTGAGAAGCCTTTTGCCTGTGCAGAAGTTACCGGCTGCGTGGATTCACAAAAGCTCCATTTCATCGACAGTCTTGGGGCTGACTTTAAGTACAAGATAATTGTGACTTACTCTGACCTTCGGGCAAAAGAAATATATGAGGACTATAAGTTTTATGACAAGAATGTCACTGTGTATCCGGCAAAAGACCTTATCTTTTACCAGGCTGATGTTCACAGCAACGAGATTGTAAGACAGAGAATAAGGTGCATGAGAAGGCTTATTGAGGGAAGACCCGTAACAGTGGTCACTACTTTTTCTGCCCTTATGGCGCCTCAGATAAAGCCTGAGATTATAAAGGAAAATATCCTTTCAATCGACAGACATAAACCTGTTGATGAGACAGAGATTACCAGAAAACTCGTGGCAATGGGATATATAAGGAACTATCAGGTTGAGGGCCCAGGTGAGTTTTCTGTTCGTGGTGATATTGTAGATGTCTTTGACCTTACTGAGGATAACCCTTACAGAATTGAGTTGTGGGGAGACGAGATACAGTCTATCAGGAGCTTTGATATTCTTTCTCAGAGATCGCTTGAAAAGCTTGAATCAATTGAAATCTATCCTGCATCTGAGATTATTCTTGATGAGGATAAACTCCGGGAAGGAATGGACAGAATCCAGGAAGAAACTGACAGATGTGTCGAGGTACTTCGTTCGGAGTTTAAGACAAAAGAGGCTCATCAGTTAAAAACTCAGACTCAGGAACTTAGAGAACAGCTCTTTGAACTGAAAACATCAGTTAACCTTGAGAGCTATATCAGATATTTCTATGAAGATACAGTAACTATTCAGGAGATGTTCCCCAAGGGTAAAAGCTGTATCTTTATCGATGAGCCCGGAAGAGTGGCAGAGCATGCCATGGCGGTTGAGGCTGAATTCAGAGAGAGCATGACCCACAGAGCAGAAAAGGGATATGTTCTTCCGGGGCAGATGGATCTTTTGTATGGAACTGATAACTGCGTCAGCAGAATGGCAAACGGCAGAAGAGTTATCATTTCCTCATTACCGATTCCTAAAAGCCAGAATATCTTTTCGCCGGAAAAGAGCTGGGATATAAGGACAAGGAGTGTAGCCCCCTATAACAACAGCTTTGAATCTCTGGTAAAAGATTTGAAGGCATATGTAAAGCAGGGCTACAGAGTGCTTATTCTATCAGGTTCAAGAACAAGAGCAAAAAGAATTGTTGATGACCTTAGGGATAATCTTGTCAGTGCATTCTATAGCGAAGATCCCGGGAGGGTATTAAAGCCAGGCGAGATCATGACTTACTACGGCAGAATATTGAAAGGCTTTGAATATCCGGACATCAAGTTTGCTGTAATTGCTGAGTCAGACATTTTTACTGAACATACCAAGAAGAGAAAAAAGAAAAAGAGCACCTATAAGGGCGAGAAGATATCTGACTTTGCAGATCTTAAGATAGGTGATTACGTGGTTCATGAAGATCACGGTCTTGGTATCTACAGGGGAATTGAGAAAATTGAGACAGATCATGTGGTCAAGGATTACATAAAAGTTGAGTATGGAGATGGAGGAAATCTCTATATTCTGGCGACAGGTCTTTCTGTAATTCAGAAATATGCTTCCGGCGGCGACGACAGCGAGCATGCCCACAAGCCTAAGCTCAATAAGCTTGGAAGCGGCGACTGGAGTCACACTAAGGCGAAGGTCAAGGCAGCAGTTGAGGAAGTGGCACAGGATCTTGTTGAGCTCTATGCAAAACGTCAGCAGGCTGTGGGATATCAGTTTGGAAAAGATACTGTGTGGCAGCAGGAGTTTGAGGATGCTTTCCCCTATCAGGAGACAGACGATCAGCTCACAGCTATAGAGGATACAAAGAGGGATATGGAGTCTACCAAGACTATGGACAGACTGATCTGCGGAGATGTTGGTTTTGGAAAGACAGAGATTGCCATAAGAGCGGCCTTTAAGGCTGTTCAGGATGGCAAACAGGTTGCAGTCCTTGTCCCTACGACTATCCTTGCACAGCAGCATTACAATACTTTCTCTGAAAGAATGCGTGATTTTCCTGTAAGAGTGGACCTGATGTCCAGATTCAGGACCGCAGCAGAGCAAAAGAAAACAGTTCAGGACCTGCAAAAAGGACTTGTGGATATTGTCATTGGAACCCACAGACTTTTGTCAAAAGATGTGAAGTACAAAGATTTAGGACTGCTTATTGTGGATGAAGAGCAGCGCTTTGGCGTTACTCACAAAGAAAAGCTAAAGACATTAAAAGAGAATATTGATGTTCTTACTTTGTCAGCTACGCCTATTCCGCGTACCCTTCATATGTCACTTGTTGGTATCAGGGAGATGAGTGTCCTTGAGGAGGCTCCAAATGACAGAATGCCAATTCAGACTTATGTTATGGAGTACAATGACGAGCTCGTAAGAGAGGCCATTGTACGCGAGCTTTCAAGGAATGGACAGGTTTATTATGTGTACAACAGAGTAAATACCATTGCTGATATGGCGGCTCAGATACAAAAGCTTGTTCCGGAGGCCAATGTTGCTTTTGCCCATGGACAGATGAAAGAGTCGGAACTTGAAAGGATCATGTACGACTTCATTGATGGAACCATCGATGTGCTTGTATCAACAACCATCATTGAGACAGGACTTGATATTTCAAATGTTAATACCATGATAATCCACGATTCTGATAAGATGGGACTTTCGCAGCTCTATCAGCTGAGGGGAAGAGTTGGTCGCTCTAACAGGACAGCTTATGCGTTCCTTATGTATAAAAGAGATAAGATGCTAAAAGAAGTTGCTGAAAAGCGTCTTTCCGCTATTAGAGAGTTCACAGATTTAGGAAGCGGATTTAAGATTGCCATGCGTGACCTAGAGATCAGAGGAGCGGGAAGCCTTCTTGGAAGAAAGCAGTCAGGTCACATGCAGGCAGTAGGATATGACTTGTATTGCAAGATGCTTGGAGAGGCAGTCAGGATCAAGAAGGGGGACAGCACAGATGATGAGCTTTTAAATGCAATCAACACCAGCATTGATCTTGATGTGGATGCTTTCATTCCTAATGAATATATCTTGAATGAAGAGCAGAAGCTTGAGATATACAAGCGAATAGCAACGCTTGAGAATCAGCAGGAATGCGATGATATGAGAGATGAGCTCATAGACAGATTTGGAGAAGTGCCTCAGGCAGCAGACAACCTTCTTAGGATATCTCTTTTACGCTCCAAAGCCCATTCGCTTTACATTCCTGAGATCAAGGGCGGAAATGGAATCATAGAGTTCAAGATAAATCCAAACGCCAAGATTGACGCCGGAAAGATACCGGGTTTCATAGCTTCCTACAAAGGAAACATGGCCTTCCATAGCGCAGGTATTCCGGTGTTTGTCTACAAATACCAGAAAGATGGCAATCCAACCAAGGCCGGGCAAAAACTCCTTGAAGATACCGAGGAGATTGTGGAAAAGATGAAAGCACTCGTCAGGGAATAATACTTTCAGTTTTGAAGTATAGATGGTGGCTTCGTACGCCACCATTGACTGAACCTGAGGAAAACGCCTTTGTCTGCGAGCCGACGGTGAGGGTGATGGGAACAGTAGTCAGATTCATGCACCGTCGGATCCAGCATTGTAGCGTTTCCCTCAGAACCCGTCAATGGCAAGCACCTTGCGGTGTGTCTGGTTTAAGGTGCCTCAGGCTTTGAATCCGAGAACAGTAAGGACGGCTACTTTCAAGAATGTGTAGTGCTAGTAACAGTAGTGGTGGCATTCTGATAGTGGATTTGCTCACATGTAGGATAAAAGGTTGATTTTTGCTCCTTTTATCCTATAATTTTGAACATTGTGGGTGAAGATTCTACTGGTTTGTAGGATAAAAAAACAATAAAACCATAGATTTATCCCACAAATCAACAGAATTGTTAACAAAAATGATAAGAATAGTGGGATAAAAAGCGCTAAAATCAAGCATTTATCCTACTCATGAGAACACACACTATACGGATTGTTAAGTCCATAGGATAAGATGAACAATATTTAAGCACTTATCCCACATCCTCGCATACATCTTTCATACATCACTCAAAAATCTTCTCCTAACTCTGGATTGTCACAGTGAAATGGGTATATAGCTATACTTTTTAAGTTACGACATCCATCGGGAGAATTCTCGGGAAGGGAAAATGGGTATATACGAGAAAAAATAGAACTACACATCCATTGAATGAGTGATATGAGACGATCAACCACCTATAAAAGGGTGTGTGAACTTCAAAAAGTCCGTATATACCCAAAATCACAAGTCAGAAATCTTGGTGAGTGATGCTGTAATCTCAAAATCAAGCTATATACCCAAAACAGCATTTTCGCTCTCATTACATAGGGAGCCGCGAGCATATAGCACTACGCATTCTTGAAAGTGGCCACTTCTGATGTTCCTGGATTCAGAGCCCGATGCACCTTAAAGTAGCCGCCCCTACTGTTCCTGGATTTGGAGCCTGAGGCACTTTAATGCAGCCACACCGCAAGGTGCTTGCCATTGACGGGTTCTGAGGAAAACGCTACAATGCTGAATCCGACGGTGCATGAATGAAGCTACTGTTCCCATCATTCTCACCGTCGGCTCGCAGACAAAGGCGTTTTCCTCAGGTTCAGTCAATGGTGGCGTACGGAGCCATTACTTACGTATATACAAATAAAGAGGATACTTGTCCAACCAATCTGGTTGGCAAGTATCCTCTCGTTAATATACAGTGTAGAAAAGAACTGTAAAGAATTGATTCTTTTTTATTTAAATGCAGACGGTCTTGGTCTGTTGACCTGAATAATCTTGGAGGCTTCGAGATTTCTCATGAGAAGTAGTCTTGCCTCTCCGATATACTCGGGCTTTATCATGTAATGACAGTAAGTCTCAATGAGCGAGAAGAGATTAGCGGTTCTGCCCTCAATCTTAAAATTGTTGATTCCCATTGGTACATATTTATCCCATATAAGTTCGGGAGAAACATATGTTGAGTAGTCCTGAATGGTATAGATGCAGTTTTTGTCACCATACTCGCATTTCCATGGAATAAGCGGCTTTTGTTTGTCCTTTGGAAGAAACCTGTTTTCTTTTACTATCTCCTGATTAAGTGCAATGTTCTTGTAGTGATCACCCCTTCTCTTGCAATCGGGAACACAAAGGGCATTTACAAGCACCTCAAGCTTCTCTTTGTGGTGAATCTGCTCTATCAGATCCCACTTGTTGTTCATGTTGTAGTCAAGAACCACATATTTATAGTCTTTATTAAGCTCTTCATTCAGGCTGTCTAAATCTTTTATTTCCTTACAGGTTGTAGAATCAATCTTATATGAAGGATATTTGGTTCTGATGAATTCCTCAAGAAGTGGCGAGAATACCAGCACTTCATTCATGCCGTTATCCCCTGCTTCCATACAGAAATTACAGAATGGATCCATTAAATCTTCTTCAGTAATAAGAGGATTAGTAAATGTAAAACGAACAGGTATGTGATTTGCATTTATGCTCTTTATTACATTCTGGACAAAAGCCCTGTCGCACTGATCATCAGCTATCAGCCTTCCTCCGTTCCAAAGCGAAAATGGAAAAGAGCCAAAAAACGATGCAATCTCAACACTTTCTCTAAAATAATGCGGGTACTGCTTCATCATACTTATCCAAAACATATTTAGCGGATAATTGTACCTCAGCCCCGGCAAATGAAAACGAACATTCCCCATATCAATACACCTCGCGAAAAAACTTATATCCTAACTTTACCCATTTTCAGTCGCCCACGCCAATCACATATTGCTATAGAACCACTATTTTTCAAAAAGCATGACTTATTAAATGAAATTACAGAAACCCGCACTTGCTGCGGGTTTCGTGAGAAGGTGATACAAGGGTCAACCATGCCTCATCGACGTAGTCGATTCAATTTGGCATGGTTGATATATTCTTGAACTTTATGTTCAAGAATATATACTTTATTGCGAGTGGCATAAAATCCAGAAGTGCCCATACCTTCGGATAGATCTCGGAGTATTCGCAAAGAGACAGTAAATTCAAAATAATTCGCCTCATTTCCTTTCATGCTTATTCAAAACAGGAAATGAGGCGAATTATTTTTTATTAACTGTCTCTATTGCTTATACTAAATCGCTCTATCCAAAGGTATGGGCACTTTTGGATTTATGGTTTACGACACATATAAAGACTAATATTTTTTCACGAACAGCAGCCGAACTGAAAGTGTAGGCATAGTGATGTGAACGATTTATTTTGAAATGATGATAAATGGATATAAATAAACCCACAGAAGACTTGTGTTCTGAATAAGTATGAAACAAGTCTTTTGTGGGTGTTTTATGTCCAATTTATCACATTGAAAAATATCAGAGTGAACAGAGCTATGCCTACACTATCAGCTCGGCTGCGTCCGGTTACAAGAAAGTGTTGATTCAGACTTTTCCGAGCTGCATGCGGTAGTACTTTTCGTAGAGACCGCCTTTTTTGATGAGCTCTTTATGAGTGCCACGCTCTTTGATGCCGTCTTCATCCAGAACGATGATCTCATCAGCACCAAGGATTGTTGAAAGCCTGTGAGCAATTGTAATGGTTGTTCGACCTACAGAGAGTTTATCGAGACTTTCCTGAATGTATCTTTCGCTTTCATTGTCAAGAGCACTGGTTGCCTCATCAAGGATCAGGATTGGAGGGTTCTTAAGGAACACTCTTGCTATGGCGATACGCTGCTTCTGACCTCCGGAAAGTCTTGCACCTCTTTCTCCAACCTCTGTATCAAAGCCATTTGGAAGACTTTCAATAAAATCCAAAAGATCAGCATTTCTTGCTGCTTCCACAATTTCTTCCATTGTGGCATTCTGCTTTCCGTATGCGATATTTTCTTTTACCGTTCCATTAAAAAGATATACTTCCTGCTGAACGATGCCGATGTAGGAGCGAAGCGACTTTTGAGTCACATCTCGAATGTCAGTGCCATCAATGAGAACAGAACCTTCTGTGACATCGTAGAATCTTGGAAGCAGCGAGCAAAGCGTTGTTTTCCCGCCGCCTGAAGGTCCAACTATGGCAACTGATTTTCCGGCCTCCACATGTAGATTTATATCTTTTAACACTGCTTCATCTTCTTCGTATGAAAAACTTACGTTCTTATAATCAATAACGCCCTTGACATTCTTAAGCTCTCCGGCGTTTTCTTTATCCACGATCTCAGGCATGGTATCCATAACTTCACGGAATCTCTCAAAGCCCGCAAGACCCTTTTGGAGCTGCTCTGTAAATTCAACAAGGACATTGACCGGGTTAATGAAAATGTTTATGTAAAGCGCATAGATAGCAAGGTCTTCGCCGGTAAGCTGGCCCTTTGCAATAAAGAAGCCTCCTGCCACAAGCACTGTCACGAACATAAGGCCTTCAAACAGATTGTTTCCTGAATGGAATTTTGCCATCTGACGGTAATTTGCCTGTTTGGAGTCAAGAAAAGCAATGTTGGATTCATCAAATTTCTTTTCCTCAATTTCCTCACCGGTAAAAGACTTAACGACTCGTATTCCGCCT
Organism: Butyrivibrio proteoclasticus; assembly: GCF_900115735.1. Lineage (GTDB taxonomy): Bacteria > Bacillota > Clostridia > Lachnospirales > Lachnospiraceae > Butyrivibrio > Butyrivibrio proteoclasticus_B. The sequence continues at coordinate 55,542 of NZ_FOXO01000015.1, read as the reverse complement.
AATGTGTCCTGGAGAGATGAGTTGATACCTGCAATTTTCTTTCTGTTATCGGAGAAAGTCGCACGCATTTTCCTGTTCTGGCTCACTGAAAAAATAGCCATGCATATAACAACGGCCACAAGGCACAGAGTCATAGGGACATTTATTCTCATAAGAAGAATGAAAGAGCCGACTATTTTTACCACTGAGATGAAGATGTTTTCCGGGCCGTGGTGGGCAAGTTCGGAAATATCGAATAAGTCGGATACGAGTTTACTCATCATTTCGCCGGTGTTGTGAGTGTCATAATAGGAAAAAGAAAATGCTTCAAATCTCTCAAACAGATCATGCCTCATTCCGGATTCCATCTTTGCACCCATCATGTGCCCCTGATAAGTGACATAGTATTTGCAAAGTGACCTTACTATATACATAAGTATAAGTGCTATTGCCAAAAGACCAAGACGACTTAAGATAACCTTAGGTTCTTCGAGGAAAAGAGAACTTCGAAGGATTCGTAAAAATTGTGGGAAAGCAAGATCAATTACAGATAGTATTGAAGCGCATACAAGATCGAACAGGAACACGCCAATATAAGGTTTGTAGTAGGGGATAAATTTTTTAATAAGCTTCATAATTCGCTCCTCAAATAGTGTTATGGATAATTTTACATTGTGCGCTATTTATTATCAAGCACTTGAATAAGAAACTTTAGCGCTGTAAATGGTTAAAACTATGTGATATAATGTGAGTCAGTTTAAAATGATTTTTTCAGGAGGCAGTTATGATCAATCAGCAGTATAAAGAAATGCTTGGGGCTAAATCTGTTATCAGAGAGCTTTCAGAATATGCAACAGCCAGGGGAAAAGAGATTGGATATGAGAATGTTTTTGATTTCAGCCTTGGAAATCCAAGTGTAGAAGTTCCAAAAGAGTTTACAGAGGAAATGATACGTCTTTTGCAGAATGAGGACACAATGACTCTTCATGGATATACACCAAGTCTTGGTAATCCTCTTTATAAGGAAAGAATAGCTGAATCTCTAAATGAGCGTTTTGGGATGAATTATGGTCCTGAGCATATTTTTCCAACTACCGGAGCTGCCGGTGCAATAGCTCATGCAGTAAGGGCTGTGACGGAGCCGGGAGATGAGATGATTACGTTTGCTCCATTTTTTCCAGAGTATTATCCATATATTAGAGGTGCCGGAGTTGAACTCAAAGTTGTTCCTGCTGACACTGACTCTTTTCAGATAAACTTTGATAAGTTCGAGGAAATGCTTGGCGAAAAAGTGATGGCAGTACTTATCAATACACCAAACAATCCGTCGGGAGTGGCTTACGGAACAGCAACTCTGACAAAACTTGCAGATATATTAAAGAAAAAATCAGATGAATATGGGCACACTATTTTCCTTATTTCAGATGAACCATATAGAGAAATTGTTTTCGATGGGGCAGACACTCCATATGTGTCTAAGTTTTATGATAATACATTAAGCTGCTATTCATTTTCGAAATCTCTTTCTCTTCCGGGAGAAAGAATCGGATATGTGGCCGTAAATCCAGCCTGCGAGGGCGCGGAGTACATTGTTCCAATGTGCGGACAGATTTCAAGGGGTACAGGACACAACTGTCCTCCATCAATAATCCAGCAGGCAGTTGCAAAAGTATGCTCACTTACAGCTGATCTATCTGTATACGAGACCAATATGAATATAATCTACAAAACACTCAAAGAACTTGGATTTACAGTAGTTAAGCCTGATGGGACTTTTTATATCATGCCGAAAGCTTTAGAAGAAGACTCCATCAGCTTTTGCAAGAAGGCAAAGGACTACGATCTAATATTTGTGCCTGCTGACGGATTTGGTGCTCCGGGATTCTTCAGAATGGCTTACTGTATCGATACAGAGAAGGTTGAAAGGGCCATGGTACGCCTTCGCGAGTTTGTCGAAGATAAATATAACGCATAATATGGGCAAACAGGATAATTTTTATTTGATAAATGCGTTGACAATGCGGGTTAAACAGAGTAAACTCTATTTCGTAAATGACTTCACTGTTTTAAAGAGTTACATAAATCAAGTGTGATTTTGAGGAGGGGACAAAAATGCCTGAAGTAAAGAAGACAAATTCTTCTGTTAAGCCTGCGACAGTAACAAAAGCTCCTGTAACAGAAGTAAAAAAATCTGAAGTTAAAGAATTGACTGAAGCTATTATTAAAGAAGAAGCTAAAAAAACTGTTTCTAAGAAGCCCGCTGCAAAGAAAACTGCTCCTGTAAAGAAAGCAGAAACTAAGGTTGAGAAGAAGCCTGCAGCAAAGAAAGCAACAGTTGAAAAAAAGGCTGCTCCTGTTAAGAAGGCAGATGTTAAGAAAGCTGCTACTGAAAAGGAAGAAGAAATCAAGGTAAGTGTAGAACTTCAGTATTCATACAAGCACATTCCATATGAGGAGCTTATTCAGAACTCCAAGAATAACTTCCAGTATGAAATGGGGGGAAATGTTGATGAGATTACGAAACTCAGCATTTATGTAAAGCCTGATGAAGATGCTGCATATTATGTAGTAAATGATAAGGTTCAGGGAAGAATCGGTTTATAATCCAAACGTTTATTTGACGCTCTCTACTATTGTAGAGGGCGTTTTTTTTCTTAATACTTATTTTATAAAAAGCGTTGTTGACATTACACTCTCATAGTGATATTTTAAGTTACAGAAGATATTAGCACTCGAATCGAGTGAGTGCTAATATCGAAAAACCATTCCGATGAATTTAACCGGTGAATACATAGGAAGGGCAATATGGAATTAGATGAGAGAAAAAGAAAAATACTTCATGCAATAGTTAAGAACTACCTGGAAACTGGAGAACCAGTCGGTAGTCGTACTATTTCCAAGTACACGGACCTTAATCTTAGCTCTGCAACAATCAGAAATGAGATGGCCGATCTGGAAGAGATGGGACTTATCTTACAGCCTCATACATCAGCGGGGCGTATTCCTTCTGATCAGGGCTATCGTGTATATGTCGATGAGATGCTCCGTGACAAGGAACAGGAAGTTGAGAACATGAAGGAAATGCTCCTCGATAAAGAGGAGAAACTTGAGAATCTGCTTAAGCAGGTTGCCAAGACACTGGCGGTAGATACCAATTATGCTACAATGATATCTGCTCCGCAGATCAGGAAAAATAAACTGAAATTCATACAGATAAGTAAGGTTGATGAAGGGCACCTTCTTGCGACAATAGTTATAGAGGGAAATGTCATTAAAAACAAGATCATTCCTGTTGAGGAAGTTTTAGATGATGCAACAATGCTTAAGCTAAACATCCTTATGAATACAAGACTTGACGGGCTTGCTGTAGAAGATATAAATCTTGGACTTATTGCTGCAGTCAAGCAGGAAGCAGGAATTCACAGTGAAATCATAGGTAATGTCATTGATGCGGCTGCAGAATCCATCACAGCTGACGAAGACCTTCAGATATACACAAGCGGTACTATGAACATCTTTAAGTACCCTGAACTTACGGATTCCGCAAAGGCAAGCGAGCTTATCAGTACCTTTGAGGATACCAAAGATCTTTCAAGTATTGTAGAGAATACACTTTCTTCAGATTCTGAGGAAACTGGTATTCAGGTTTATATCGGTAATGAAACCCCGGTTCAGGCCATGAAGGATTGCAGTGTTGTTACAGCGACATATGAGCTTGGCGATGGAATGAAGGGGACAGTTGGAATCATAGGTCCTAAGAGAATGGATTACGACAAAGTTATTTCAACATTAAAAAATATGAGACATGCGCTTGATGATTTGTATAAGAAAGGGTAGCGCAGCTAAGACAGACAAGTGTTAGGAGGCAATGAATTGAGCAAGAAGAAACAGGTTAGCGAGCAGGAAAAAGAAGTTCTTGAGAATATCATGGAAGACCTTGAAAAAGAAGCCAAAGAAAAAGAGGCTGCTGAAAATAAGGAATCAGCTTCAGAAGAAGTAAAAGAAGAAACTGAGAAGACAGAAGAAACTGAGAAGCCAGAAGAAAAGGAGCCTTCCAAAAAAGAAAAGAAAGATCCTTTAAAAGAGAAACTTGATGAACTAAATGACAGACTTATAAGACAGGTTGCTGAGTTTGACAATTTCAGAAAAAGAACTGACAGAGAAAAAGCTCAGATGTTTGAACAGGGACAGGGAAGTGTTTTAGAAAAGCTTCTCCCTATTGTAGATAATTTCGAGCGAGGACTTGCAGCAGTTCCGGAAGATGAAAAAGACGGAGCCTTCGCAGATGGTATGAACAAGATTTATAAGCAGCTTATCAAGCAGCTTGAAGATCTTGGAGTAACCCCTATTGAAGCTGTGGGAAAGGAATTTGATCCAAATCTCCACAATGCAGTAATGCAGGTTGAAAGTGAAGAGTATGAATCAGGAATTGTGGCACAGGAACTTCAAAAGGGATATATGTTCCACGACACCGTGCTCAGACACAGCATGGTTGGTGTTAACAAATAAGTGATATAGATAATTGCAAAAGCACAGCGAAGAGATTCGCATTTGTGCAAATGATCGAAATTTAAACTATGGAGGATAAAGAAATGAGTAAGATTATCGGTATCGATCTTGGTACAACTAATAGCTGCGTAGCAGTTATGGAAGGCGGAAAGCCAACTGTTATAGCAAATGCAGAAGGTGCTAGAACAACTCCTTCAATCGTTGCATTTACAAAGAATGGTGAGAGAATTGTCGGTGAACCTGCAAAACGTCAGGCTGTAACAAATGCAGACAACACAATTTCATCAATTAAGAGAGACATGGGTACAGACAACGGTCGTACAATTAATGGCAAAAAGTATTCACCACAGCAGATTTCAGCTATGATCCTTCAGAAGCTGAAAGCTGATGCAGAACAGTATCTCGGCGAAAAAGTAACAGAAGCAGTAATCACAGTTCCTGCATATTTCAATGATGCTCAGCGTCAGGCAACAAAGGATGCTGGTAAGATTGCAGGTCTTGAAGTAAAGAGAATCATCAATGAGCCTACAGCAGCAGCCCTTGCTTATGGCCTTGACAATGAAAAAGAGCAGAAGATCATGGTTTATGACCTTGGTGGTGGTACATTTGATGTATCAATCATTGAGATTGGTGATGGTGTTATCGAAGTTCTTTCAACAAACGGTGATACACACCTTGGTGGTGATGACTTTGATCAGGCAATCATTAACTGGATGATCCAGGATTTCAAGAATAAAGAAGGCGTAGATCTTTCAGGCGATAAGATGGCTATGCAGAGACTTAAGGAAGCTGCAGAGAAGGCAAAGAAGGAACTTTCTTCTTCTACAACAACAAATATCAACCTTCCTTTCATTTCAGCAGGCGCTGACGGCCCTAAGCACTTCGATGTAGATCTTACAAGAGCTAAATTCGAAGAACTTATCCATGATCTTGTTGAGAGAACAGCTATTCCTGTTCAGAACGCTATGAAGGATGCAGGTCTTACTAACGCAGATATCGGAAAGGTACTTCTTGTTGGTGGATCAACACGTGTTCCTTGCGTAGTAGAGAAAGTTAAACAGCTTACAGGTCATGAGCCTAGCAAGAACCTTAACCCTGATGAGTGCGTAGCAATCGGTGCTTCTATCCAGGGTGGTAAGCTTGCCGGAGATGCAGGCGCAGGCGACATCCTTCTTCTTGATGTTACTCCACTTTCACTTTCTATTGAGACAATGGGTGGTGTTGCTACAAGACTTATCGAGCGTAACACAACAATCCCTACAAAGAAGAGCCAGGTATTCTCAACAGCTGCAGATAATCAGACAGCAGTTGATATCAATGTTCTTCAGGGTGAGAGACAGTTTGCGAAGGACAACAAGTCACTTGGCCAGTTCAGACTTGATGGAATCCCACCAGCAATGAGAGGTGTTCCACAGATCGAAGTTACATTTGATATCGATGCTAATGGTATCGTTAACGTATCTGCTAAGGACCTTGGAACAGGCAAAGAGCAGCATATCACAATCACAGCTGGTTCTAATATGTCTGATGAAGATATAGATAAGGCTGTTAAGGAAGCTCAGGAATATGAAGCTCAGGATAAGAAGCGTAAAGAAGGAATTGATGCTCGTAACGATGCAGATTCATTCGTATTCCAGACAGAGAAAGCTCTTCAGGATGTTGGAGACAAGATTGATGCTTCTCAGAAACAGATTGTAGAAGATGATATTAAGGCTCTCAAAGAAACACTTGAGCAGACTAAGGATAAGGAACTTTCTGACAGCGAGATTGATTCTCTTAAGAGCCAGAAAGAAAAGCTTATGAACGATGCTCAGGCACTCTTTGCAAAGATGTATGAAAATGCACAGGGAGCTGCAGGCGCAGGTCCTAACATGGGAGCTGGTGCGGGCCCTGACATGAGTGGTGCTTCTAATAACACTTCATCATCAGATGACAACGTAGTTGATGGAGATTACAGAGAAGTTTAATTGATATAGGGATATATAGTTATAGGCTGCTGTGGTTGCTCATTGCAGCCTATGACCATTAAGACCAGACAGATTTGAGGAATATATATGGCAGAGCAAAAGCGCGACTATTATGAAGTCCTTGGCGTTAGTAAGAACGCCTCTGAGGATGAAATAAAAAAAGCATACAGAGTACTTGCCAAGAAGTATCACCCGGATATGAATCCCGGTGATGCTTCGGCAGCTGAAAAATTCAAAGAAGCATCTGAAGCATATGCTGTTCTTAGTGACCCTGAAAAGAAGCGTCAGTATGATCAGTTTGGCCATGCTGCATTTGACGGAGGTGCCGGTGGATATGGCGGCTTCGACTTTAACGGAGCTGACTTCGGTGATATATTCGGTGATATATTTGGCGATTTCTTTGGCGGCGGAAGGTCACGTCAGGGAGCCAGGACAGGTCCTTCAAAGGGAGCTAACTTAAGAGCAAGTGTAAGAATTACATTTCTGGAAGCAGTATTCGGATGTGAAAAAGAGCTTGAACTTACTATTAAGGATTCCTGCCCAACCTGTCACGGAACAGGTGCTAAACCCGGAACATCAGCTCAGACATGTTCTAAGTGCGGCGGAAAAGGTCAGATAGTATTTACACAGCAGTCATTCTTTGGAACTGTTCGTAATGTTCAAACATGTCCTGAATGTGGCGGAACAGGTAAAGTTATCAAGGATAAGTGTACAGACTGTCATGGAACAGGATATATTGCCAGCAGAAAGAAAATCAAAGTTACGATACCGGCAGGAATCGATAATGGTCAGAGCGTAAGGATTCGTGAAAAAGGTGAACCAGGAGTTAATGGTGGACCAAGAGGAGATCTTTTAGTAGAGGTTATTGTATCTGATCATCCTATTTTCCAGAGAGAAGGATATGATATCTATTCTATGGTTCCTGTTTCATTTGCTGTGGCAGCTCTTGGAGGAACTGTGCTTATTGATACAGTTGATGGAAAGGTTGCTTATGATGTCAAGCCGGGAACACAGACTGATACAAGAGTGAGACTTCGTTCAAAGGGTGTTCCATCACTTAGAGACAGGGATACTCGAGGCGACCATTATGTAACATTGGTTGTTCAGGTTCCAGAGAAACTTTCAAAGGAAGCTAAGGAACTTCTTAAGAAATTTGATGAGAAGACCGGAGATTCGCTGACTGCTGCTGAACGCATGATGGGAGCCGGAGATAAAGATCCAAATGGTGATGGCTCAGGCGGCAAGAAGAAAAAAGGTTTCTTTAAGTAATTTTGGCATTTTAAATGTTTTGTGTTATTATACGCGTGAAGCGGAAGTAAAATCTGCTTCACGTTTTTTACTGTATTTTGAATTTTTGTGGAGGTTTTTCTATGAAGTGGATGCGCTTTAGAGTTCGTACTAATGAAGAATCAGAAGATATTATAATAAGCTACCTGGAGGATATAGGACTTGAAGGGGCACAGATAGAAGATAATGCTCCACTATCAGCCGCTGATAAGGAGCAGATGTTTATTGATGCTCCTGAACTTGAGCCAGATGAGAAAGATAACGGAATCGAAGCAGGCGCAGCTTATCTGAATTTCTTTTTGGAAATAGATGATGACAATATGCTTACTGTTGAACTTCAGGATGAAAATGGTGAGTACATCAAAGTTAAGAAGACACCTGAAGAGATTGAAAGTAAAATCAAGGAACAGCTCGATGAACTTAGAACTTTTTCCGATATAGGAGATGGAACTATCTCTATATCAGTCACAGAAGATATTGACTGGATCAATAACTGGAAACAGTATTTTCATAAATTTTATATTGATGATGTTTTAGTTATTCCATCTTGGGAAAAAGAGACTACAGAAGATGACAAGAAGGCCAGCATGGTGCTTCACATAGATCCCGGTACAGCTTTTGGCACAGGTATGCATGAGACAACACAGCTTTGTATACGTATGCTCAGAAAGTATGTTACTAAAGATACAGAGCTTTTGGACGTTGGAACAGGAAGCGGAGTGTTGTCCATTCTTGCGCTTATGTTCGGAGCAAAACATGCTGTTGGAACAGATCTTGATAAGTGTGCAGTTCCTGCCGTTAAAGAGAATATGGAAAATAACGGAATCGCTGAAGACAAGTTTGAAATGATGATTGGAAATATCATTGATGACAAGTCAGTTCAGGATGCTGTTGGATATGATAAATACGATATAGTTGTTGCAAACATTTTAGCTAATGTGCTTGTTCCCCTTACCCCTGTAATACTTGGCCAGTTAAAGAAGGGTGGTATATATATTACTTCAGGCATTATCAATACCAAGGAAGAAGAGGTAAAGAAGGCACATCTTGATGCTGGACTTGAGATACTTGAGATTCATCATCAGGGAGACTGGGTTTCAATTACTTCGAGGAAAAACTGATGTATCATTTTTTTGTGGAGAGTAATCAGATTACTTCTGATTTTAAAAATGTTGAGATCACCGGAAAAGATTTTAACCATATAGCCAATGTTCTCAGGATGAAGGTTGGCGAGCAGTTCTCTGTCAGCATTCGTGGTGATGAGGATGGTAAAGAAATTTTTTATGAAATAGAGAATATAAATGACAACGGTGTCATTGGAAAGCTTTGCTTTATAGAAGAAGGTTCACAGGAACTGCCTTCAAAGATATATCTTTTTCAAGGACTTCCAAAAGTTGATAAGATGGAACTAATAATTCAGAAGGCCGTTGAACTTGGAGCTTTTGAGATAGTTCCTATGGCTACCAAGAGGTGTGTGGTAAAGCTTGATGAAAAGAAATCTCAGTCCAAGATAAAGAGATGGCAGGCTATAGCAGAGGCTGCGGCAAAACAGAGCAAAAGAGCGATAATTCCAAATGTTCATATGCCAATGACCATGAAAGAGGCAGTTCAGTACGCAAAAGATATGGATATAAAACTTATTCCATATGAAAATGCTGAGCATATGGACGAGACCAAAAAGCTCATAGAAGGAATAAAGCCGGGAGAAAATATTGCTGTATTTATCGGGCCCGAAGGCGGTTTTTCTGATGAAGAGGTCGAACTTTGTAAGGCGAATGATATAAAGCCAATCACTTTGGGAAAAAGAATTCTAAGAACAGAAACAGCAGGATTTACAATTATATCCTGGTTAATGTATCATCTTGAAGGATAATAGGACATAAAAAATGGAAGCATATTTAGATAATTCTGCAACCACGAGAGTTTACGATGAGGTGGCAGATCTGGTTGCAAAGGTAATGAAAGAAGAATATGGAAATCCCTCCAGTGTTCATCACATGGGGATGGTTTCCGGTGAGAGGCTGTCTCAGGCAAGAGATACAATTGCTGCAAGTCTTAAGGTTGATCCACAGGAAATAGTTTTTACTTCCGGTGGAACAGAGTCTGATAACCTGGCTCTTATAGGTGTGGCAAGAGCCAATAAATGGCGTGGTAATCACATTATTACAACTAAGATTGAGCATCCTGCCATACTCGAGACAATGGCTTTTCTTGAAAAAGAAGGCTTTGAAATAACATATCTTTCAGTGGACGAGACAGGAACTATTGATCTTGACGAGCTGAAAAATGCCATCAGAAAAGAGACAATACTTGTTTCAATCATGTTTGTTAACAACGAGATTGGAACACTTATGCCAATACAGAAAGCCGGAGAGCTCATAAAGAGCGTCAATAAGGACACATACTTCCACGTGGATGCGGTTCAGGCTTATGGTAAAGTTCTGATCAGACCAAGAACTATGAACATAGATCTTTTGTCTGTAAGTGGACATAAGATTCACGGACCAAAGGGAGTTGGCTTTTTATACATCAAAAAAGGAACAAAGATCGTTCCTGTATGTTATGGCGGCGGACAGCAAAAGGGAATGAGATCAGGAACTGAGAATGTTCCGGGAATTGCAGGCCTTGCTCTTGCAGCTAAGAAATGCTACGAGGATTTTGATGCAAAGATAAAGAAGCTCTATGACCTGAAGCAGTACACAGTTGATTCACTGCTTGAGCGAATCCCTGATATTAAGATCAACGGACAAAAAGTAAGTGAAGGTGCACCGCACATTATCAGTGTTTCTATAAAGGGACTTGCAGCAGAGACAGTGCTTAACATGCTCAGCAGCAAAAATATTTATGTATCTGCGGGAAGCGCCTGCACATCTAATAATCCACATGTGTCAGATACGCTCCAGGCAATAGGTCTTGAAAAAGATTTGCTTGAATCAACAATTCGTATTAGTATGTCATTTATGACTACCAAAGAAGAAATTGATTATTTTTTGGATACACTTTGTTCTCAGGTTTCTAACATGAGAAAGTTTTACAGGCATTAAAAGAAAGAGGTATTTATGCAGTATCATGCTTTTGTGATCAAGTACGCGGAAATTGGTGTTAAAGGTAAGAACAGATACGTTTTCGAGGAAGCTTTAGTTAAACAGATAAGAAGAGTTCTTTCAAAGTGCGATGGTAAATTCAATGTTACCCGTGTTGCGGGAAGAATGTATATCGACGCTCAGGATTTTGACTTCAACGAAACAGTTGACAGTTTGAAGACTGTTTTTGGTATTACAGGAATCTGTCCTGCTGTATCTATAGCAAGAGACAGTGAGAATCATCTTCCGGATGTGGATGGTGTTGCGAAGGCAGTTATAGACTTTATTGATGGAGTTTATCCTGACAAACACAAGACCTTCAAGGTGAAGGTTAGAAGAGTTGATAAGAGTTATCCTATGGATTCAATGGCTATGGCTGCAGAACTTGGAGCCAGAATTCTTGATGCCTATGATGAGATGACAGTAGATGTTCATGATCCGGAGATTCTTATAAATGTAGAACTCAGAGAAAAACTCAACATTTACTCAGAAGTAATACCCGGACCTGGTGGAATGCCTATTGGAACAGCAGGTAAAGCGATGCTTCTTTTGTCCGGAGGAATTGATTCACCTGTTGCAGGCTACATGGTTGCTAAAAGAGGTGTTGAAATTGAGGCAGTTTATTTCAATGCGCCTCCATATACAAGTGAGAAAGCTAAACAGAAGGTTGTTGATCTTGCAGGAGTTATTGCTAAGTACACAGGGAAAGTAAAACTTCATGTTATCAACTTTACTGATATTCAGATGTACATTTATGAGAAATGCCCTCACGAAGAGCTCACTATCATCATGCGCAGATACATGATGAGAATAGCTAATATGCTTGCAAATGAGTCTGGATCAATGGGACTTATCACAGGTGAGAGTATTGGTCAGGTTGCTTCACAGACAATGCAGAGCCTTATCTGCACTGGTGAAGTCGTAACAGATATTCCTGTTTACAGACCACTTATCGCTTTTGACAAACAGGATATTGTGGATATCTCCTATAAGATTGATGCATACGAGACTTCAATACTTCCTTATGAAGACTGCTGCACTATTTTTGTCGCTAAGCACCCTGTAACAAAGCCAAGAGCTGATATCATCAGAAGACACGAAGAGCTTTTGAATGAAAAAATAGATGAGCTTGTAAAAGTGGCACTTGAAACTGATGAAGTTATTGAAGTTAAGAGATAACCTTGGCAAGTGCAGGAAGAAACTTCTGCTGTACTAAGCGCGAAAAGACGTTGCTAAGTACACAGAAGTGGTTTGCACTAGCCTCGAAATGACCTCGGCAAGTGCTCTACACAAAAAGACCATCTTAAACCGAAGTTTAAGATGGTCTTGAATAAACTTTTAAATAGATCTAATCCGGAAAGATTAGATCATGTAAGGCTTCAGTACTTCGAGAACCTCATCTGCGCCGTCTTCTGCATGGATATTAAGATCGATAGGCTTTGAAAGATCAAGTGAGAAAATACCCATAATAGACTTTGCATCGATAACGTATCTTCCTGAAACGAGGTCGAAGTCATAATCGAACTTCGTAATATCGTTTACGAAAGACTTAACCTTATCGATAGAATTTAAAGAAATTTTTACGGTCTTCATTGCGCAAATACCTCCTTCTTTTCTTTATAGTAAACGCAGTAACAGCAAAAGTCAATGACTTGACAAAAACAAAATTAGAAAGAAATTTTAATATGCAAAATAACGTTAATGGATTAAGAATTGCACTTCACAATCTTGGATGTAAAGTAAATAGCTATGAAATGGATGTAATGAGTCAGAAACTCAGGGAAAATGGTGCTGAAATAGTACCTTTTGATGAAAAGGCAGAGGTCTATATTATCAATACATGCACAGTTACTAACATTGCGGACAGAAAATCAAGGCAGATGCTTCATAGAGCAAAAAAAGAAAATCCTGATGCTATAGTTGTTGCTGTAGGTTGTTATGTTGAAACAGGAATTGATGGCGTTAACAAAGATGAGTGCATTGATCTGGCAGTTGGAAACAATAAAAAATCAGAGATTGTCGATATTCTTAATGAATTTCTGGAAGCTAGAAATGATACGTATGACAAGACATTAAATGGCCACTCTATCATTGATATCAATAACACACATGAATATGAGAACATGACTCTTACGCAGATGCCTGAGCATACAAGAGCCTATATCAAGATTCAGGATGGATGCAATCAATTCTGTTCATATTGTGTAATCCCTTATGCAAGAGGAAGAGTAAGAAGCCGTGAGATGAAGGATATTCTTGCTGAAATAAAAGGCCTTGTGGTATCCGGCTGCAAGGAAGTAGTGCTGACAGGTATCCATACTAGTTCTTATGGAGTGGATTTTGGAAAGCCTCAGCTTATTGAACTTGTAGAGCAGATTGCTGATATCGCAGGCATCGAAAGAATCCGTTTAAGCTCTCTTGAGCCAAGGATCATCACCGAAGAAAATGCCAAGAGGCTTGCAGCTGTTTCTAAGCTCTGTCCACACTTCCATTTGTCACTTCAGAGTGGATGCGATTCAGTCCTTAAGCGCATGAACAGACACTACACGGCTGCAGACTTTAAAGAAAGTGTAAAGATACTCAGGCAGGTTTTTGACAGACCGGCCATTACAACTGATGTTATTGTCGGATTCCCTGGCGAGACTGAGGAAGAGTTTGAAGAGTGCAGGAAGTTTGTAACAGATATAGACTTTTATGAAATGCACGTGTTTAAGTATTCTCCCAGGAAAGGCACTGTTGCTGCAGGAATGAAGGAGCAGCTTACAGATAAAGAAAAGACTGCAAGAAGCGAAATTCTCCTCCACTTGACAAGAAAGCAGGCAGAATGTTATCGTAACATCTTTATTGGAGAAAAGCTTAGTGTTCTTTGGGAAGATGAAGAAGAGATAAAGGGAAGGCGTTACATGATAGGCCATACTGACAGATATGTGCGCGTTGCAGTTCCGGAAAATGAAATAGAAAAGTATGGGGCGCATTCAGGAGAAATAACTACAGTTTCTCCATCAGCCTTTATAAATGCGGATACATTGCTTATTTGATTTTGTTAGTGTAATATTAATAATGTGAAAGTGTCTTAATTTATTAAGACCTTTGAAAATATGAGGAATATCCTAATATTCCAAGAACGGAGAAGGTTTATGGCAGATCAGGATTTAGGAAACACCCAATTTTTTAAAGTAGAAGTTGAGCCTGAGACAGGGGTTAAGAAAGTTCTTTCTGTTGTTTATGATGCTCTCCTCGAAAAGGGATACAATCCGGTTAACCAGATTGTAGGATACATTATGTCTGGTGATCCTACTTACATTACCAGCCATAAGGGGGCAAGAAGTCTCATCATGAAGGTTGAACGTGATGAACTTGTTGAAGAAATGCTTACCGAGTATATCAAGAGTAATAATTGGGCAAGTAAATAATTTTTTATTGGAAGTAATATATGCGAATAATGGGTCTTGACTACGGTTCCAAGACTGTTGGTGTGGCGCTCAGCGATGAGCTCTTATTGACTGCAGGTGCCAAGGAGATAATCCGTAGAAAAGAAGAAAACAAATTAAGAAGAACGCTAGCGCGCATTGAGGAGCTTATAGAGGAGTTTAAGGTGGAGAAGATAGTTCTTGGACTCCCTGTTAACATGGATCAGACTCCCTCTGTGCGCTCTGAGTTGTGTCTTGAATTCAAAGACAAAATAGAGAGAAGATGTGGTATCCCTGTTATTATGTGGGATGAGAGACTTACGACTGTTGAGGCTGATGAGATAATGGATGAAGCCGGTATAAGAGGCCGTGAGCGAAAAGAGTACGTAGATATGATAGCAGCGCAGGTAATCCTTCAGGATTATCTTGATAACAGCAAAACAAATGGTGAATAATATTGGAAAAAATAATTTTTAGTCCCGATGGGGAAGAAGCAGTAGAGTTCTACTGCCTTGAACAGACAAGCCTTGGAGGCAAGACCTACCTGCTTGTAACAGATGAAGAAGATGGTGACGGAGAAGCGCTTATTTTACGCGACGACTCCGATATTAAAGATGAAGAAGCAGTTTATGTAATAGTGGACGACGATCTGGAACTGGATGCAGTTGCAGGTGTTTTTCGTAAGCTGCTTTCTGAGGATGGAATAGATCTTGATATCTAACGGGGAGCATAGTTGATAGCAGGTTCTGTTTATCCGCCAATATAAATGGAGGATTTAATTTGAGTAAAAAGAAAATTGAAAATGCGTCCAAGCTGCAAATCATTCCTATGGGTGGTCTTGAGCAGATTGGAATGAACATCACTGCCTTCAGGTATGAAGACAGTATTATTGTAGTGGATTGCGGACTGTCATTTCCTGATGATGACATGCTCGGAATCGATCTTGTGATTCCTGATATTACATATTTGCAGGAGAATATAGACAAGGTAAAAGGTTTTGTTATAACTCATGGACATGAGGATCATATCGGTGCGCTTCCTTATGTTTTACATGAGCTTAATGTTCCAATCTATGCAACACGCCTTACAATGGGAATTATTGAGCATAAGCTTGAGGAACACGGTCTCCTTAAAAAGACTAGAAGAAAAGTTGTTAAATTCGGACAATCCATAAATCTTGGACAGTTCAGAGTTGAGTTTATCAGAACCAACCATTCTATAGTTGATGCGGCTGCCCTTGCAATTTATTCACCTGCAGGAACTGTGGTTCACACAGGTGACTTCAAGGTTGACTACACACCTGTATTTGGAGATCCCATTGATCTGCAGAGATTTGCAGAGATTGGTAAAAAAGGCGTTTTGGCGCTTATGTGCGATTCAACAAACGCTGAGAGACCTGGCTTTACTGCATCAGAAAAAACTGTAGGAAGAGCTCTTGATTCTCTCTTTGAGGAACATGAGAATTCCAGGATCATAGTAGCTACCTTTGCCTCCAATGTTGACAGAGTTCAACAGATCATAAATACAGCTCACAAGTGTGGTAGAAAAGTTGTAGTTGAAGGCCGAAGTATGGTAAGCATAATTGATATTGCCCAGAAACTTGAGTGTATCAAGATTCCTGAGAATACTCTTATAGATATTGACCAGCTTAAAAATTATCCTGAAAACAAAACTGTTATCATTACTACAGGCAGCCAGGGTGAAAGTATGGCCGCTCTCAGCAGAATGGCCAGCAATCAGCACCGCAAGATAACAATAGGTAAGGGGGATACGGTTATTTTCTCATCCCACCCGATTCCCGGCAATGAGAAGGCAGTTACAAATATTATTAACGAACTTCAGATGAAAGGCGCTGATGTTATCTTTCAGGATGTTCATGTTTCAGGACATGCTTGTCAGGAAGATATAAAGCTTATTTATACACTTGTTAAGCCTAAATATGCTATTCCTGTTCATGGTGAGTACAGACACCTCATTGCTCAGAGTAATATTGCCAAGGACTTGGGAATTCCAAAGGAAAACGTATTTATCTTAACTTCAGGAGATGTGCTTGAACTTGATGAAAACAGCGCTAAAGTTAAAGGGAAAGTTCCGGTGGGAGCAATCCTTGTTGACGGACTTGGGGTTGGAGACGTAGGAAATGTAGTCCTTAGGGATAGACAGCACCTTGCAGAAGATGGTATTGTCATCGTTGTATTTGGAATCGACCAGGAAAGTGGCCAACTGACATCAGGACCGAGCATCGTTTCGAGAGGTTTTGTTTATGTCAGGGAGTCAGATAAGCTTATTGATGATGCTACAGATCTCGTATATGACGAGCTTATAAGTGCACTTGATAAAGGCATTTATGATTGGAATAAACTTAAAAATATTGTCAAAGATGTTTTGAGTGATTATATTTGGAAGAAGACAAAGAGAAGACCTATGATAATGCCAATTATCATGTCTACAAATGACTGATGCCTTCTAAGGGGAATGCTTTTTATGAATGCTAAAAAGATGTTTTTGGGACTGCTTGATACGATTGTTAAAGTTGTTTTCATAATATTTGTCGCAATGCTCATTGTAAAATATGCAAAGGTTGCATATGACTACGGATACCACATTTTTAATCAGACAGCGGTTTCTTCAGGGACAGGAAGAACGGTTTCGGTTACTGTTAAAGATGGCGATACATCAAAAGAAATAGGTGAAAAGCTGTTTGGGGTAGGACTTATAACGGATAAGACACTTTTCAAACTTCAGGAAATGTTTTCTGAGTACCATGGGATGGAAAAAGCAGGTACTTATGAACTTAGTACTACAATGACTCCGGAGGAAATGCTCGCTGTAATGTCCGGTGGAGAAAAGAGCGGTGAGACTTCAGCAAAAGAAGCATCTGTGGAAGAGACATCTGAGGAGGAGACTTCAGAGGCAACAGAAGAGAATTCAGAGGATGTAAACGGTGGTTGAACAGGACAGAATTAAAGCATTTATCAATTCTTTGGACAGGGGAAATGAACCCTACCTTGATGAACTTGAAATAATTGCCAAGCAGCAGGATGTACCGATTGTTCGAAAGGATACGCAGGCCCTTCTGAAATTTTTAATGGTTCAGTCAAAGCCCTTAAACATTTTGGAAGTGGGAGCTGCCACCGGTTTCTCAGCTCTTTTGATGGCTGAGTACAGCAGCCCTGAGACTAAGATTACAACAATAGAGAAATACGAAAAGAGAATACCTGTTGCCAGAGAAAACTTTATAAAGTACGACAGAGATAATAAAATCACACTTTTGGAAGGTGATGCGACAGAAATATTGAAAGCTCTCCAACCAGGGTATGATTTTATTTTTATGGATGCGGCAAAAGGCCAATATATAAATTTTTTACCGGACTGCCTGAGAATCCTTAATAAAGGAGGACTTTTGGTGTCAGATAACTGCCTTCAGGACGGAGATGTGATTGAGTCCAGATTTGCAGTGACAAGAAGGGACAGAACCATTCATGCACGAATGCGTGAGTACCTTTATGAACTAAAACACAATGATATGTTGAACACAGTTATACTTACTGTTGGAGATGGAATGACACTTTCTGTAAAACTCTAAATGAGGAGCCAACAGTAAACCCAAGTTAGTTTAGGAGAAAGAATTATGAAGAAACCAGAACTTCTTATTCCGGCAAGTAGCCTTGAAGTATTAAAAACAGCTGTTATGTTTGGCGCAGATGCTGTATACATCGGAGGCGATGCTTTTGGTCTTAGAGCAAAAGCTAAAAACTTCAGCCCTGAAGAGATGAAAGAAGGAATTGAATTTGCGCATGAACATGGCGTAAAGGTTCATGTAACAGTAAATATCCTTGCACACAACTATGATCTTGATGGTGTGGATAAGTACCTTCACGAGTTAAAAGAAATAGGACCGGATGCTCTTATAATCGCAGATCCCGGAATTTTCATGAAGGCCAGAAAAATCTGCCCTGAAATAGATATCCATGTATCTACACAGGCTAATAACACCAATTATGAGACTTATAATTTTTGGCATGATCTTGGAGCAAAGAGAGTAGTTGCCGCAAGAGAGCTTTCGCTTAGAGAGATAAAAGAGATAACAGACAGAATCCCTGAAGATTTGGAGATGGAGTGCTTTATCCATGGCGCTATGTGCATTTCATACTCAGGCAGATGTCTTTTGTCTAATTATTTCACTGGCAGAGATGCCAACAAGGGTGCATGTACACATCCATGCAGATGGAAATACGCTGTTGTTGAGGAGAAAAGACCCGGCGAGTACCTTCCTGTCTATGAAAATGAGAGAGGAACATATATCTTTAACTCAAAGGATCTGTGCATGATCGAGCATATTCCGGAGCTCATTGACGCCAGAGTTGACAGCTGTAAGATTGAAGGCCGTATGAAGACAGCCCTCTATGTTGCTACTGTTGCCAGAACCTATAGAAAAGCTATTGATGACTATTTTGAGTCAGAAGAAAAATACAGAGCTAACATGCCATGGTACCTTGATCAGATCTCAAGATGTACTTACAGACAGTTCACGACAGGCTTCTATTTTGGAAAACCAAGTGATGAAGCTCAGATTTACGATAGCAATACTTATGTTAACGAGTATATCTATCTTGGAATTGTTAACGATGTTAATGATAAGGGACTTGCCCGCATCGAGCAGAGAAACAAGTTCTCTGTCGGTGATGAGATCGAGATAATGAAACCGGATGGAACAGATGTAAAGGCCACTGTAAAGGCTATGTACACTGAAGATGGTGAGAGTGTTGATTCTTGTCCACATCCTCAGCAGATCATTGACCTTGAGCTTTCTGAAATCCCATCCAAGTACGATATTCTTAGAATTGCCAACAACTAAATATACTTTCCTGCGAGTGGCACTTATGGATTTTATGCCACTCGCAAGAAAGTATATTTTTTTGTAGCAAAAAGGAAAAGCATGTTGTAAGATATATGGCAGAAAAATTTAACCGAAGGGGATGCATTGATGAGTGATAGGGTAAATGTTGAAGAAATCTTTGGTCAGAACGTCTTTACTCTCGCAAAAATGAGAGAGAGACTTCCCAAGAATGTTTACAAGGAAGTTGTTAGTGTGACAGAACATGGTGGTGAGCTTTCGAAGGAATCTGCTGATGTTGTTGCAAATGCCATGAAAGAGTGGGCTGTTGAAAATGGCGCAACTCACTATACGCACTGGTTTCAACCGCTTACAGGAATAACTGCTGAAAAGCATGATTCATTTGTAGGAAGTGCTGATAAGGATGGAAGGATGATAACATCTTTTTCGGGAAAGGAGCTTATTAAAGGAGAGCCTGATGCTTCTTCATTCCCATCTGGAGGCCTTCGAGCTACATTCGAGGCAAGAGGATATACAACATGGGATATCACTTCTCCGGCATTCTTAAAGGAGTCAGGCGCAGGTGTTACTCTTTGCATACCTACTGCATTCTGCTCATATACAGGAGAGGCTCTTGATAAAAAGACTCCGCTTTTGAGGTCAATGGAGGCGATTAACAAGCAGGCTCTCAGAATCGTAAAACTATTCGGAAATGATACAGCTACTAAGGTCAATGTTTCAGTTGGACCGGAACAGGAATATTTCCTTGTTGACTGGGATAAGTCAATGAAACGTGAGGACCTTATCTTTACAGGAAGAACTCTCTTTGGAGCTCAGCCACCAAAGGGGCAGGAAATGGAAGACCACTACTTTGGTGTTATCAGAGAAAGAGTCGGAGAGTACATGAAGGACCTAAACGAAGAACTCTGGAAACTCGGCGTACCTGATAAGACACAACATAACGAGGTTGCACCTGGTCAGCATGAACTTGCACCAATCTATGAGACTGCCAATATCGCAGTAGATCACAATCAGATAATTATGGAAACAATGAAGCGTGTAGCAGAGCATCATCATATGAGATGTCTTTTACATGAAAAGCCATTTGCAGGGGTAAATGGATCAGGTAAGCACGACAACTGGTCACTTTGCACTGACGATGGAGTAAACCTTCTTGATCCGGGTGATACACCAAATAAAAACATTCAGTTCCTCTTTGTTTTGGCCTGCGTACTTAAGGCTGTTGACAAGCATTCTGATCTTTTGAGACAGAGCGCGTCAGACGTTGGCAATGATCACAGACTTGGTGCCAATGAGGCTCCGCCGGCTATCATTTCAGTATTCCTTGGTGAGCAGCTTGAGGATGTAGTGAGACAGCTTATTGAGACTGGTGAAGCTAAGTCAAGTAAGCGCGGCGGAAAGCTTAAGACAGGTGTTTCCACACTTCCTCAGTTCGAAAAAGATGCTACAGACAGGAATCGTACATCACCATTTGCATTTACAGGTAATAAATTCGAGTTCAGAATGGTTGGATCATCAGATTCAATGGCCAGCTCAAATACTACTCTTAATACAATCGTGGCTGAAGCTTTCTGCGAGGCGGCAGACAGGCTCGAAAAGGCTAAGAACTTCGATACAGAAGTACATGACATTATAAAAGAGTACCTTACAGAACATCAGCGCATTATCTTCAATGGTGATGGATATTCAGATGCATGGGTAAAAGAGGCTAAAAGAAGAGGACTTCCTAATATTGCATCTACTATTGAAGCTGCTGATACACTTACTACAAAGAAAGCTATTGAACTCTTTGAAAAGTTTGGAGTTTATACAAAGACAGAGCTTGAGTCAAGAAAAGAGATCATCTTTGAGACTTATGCTAAAACAATCAATATTGAGGCACTTACAATGATTGATATGGCTTCAAAGCAGATCATTCCTGCAGTTATGAAGTATGCAGGAAGACTTGCAAAGGATGTCAATGAGATCACAAATGCAGGAGTAGATGCAAAGCCTCAGATGGATGAACTCAAAGAAATCCAGGACAATCTTTCAAAGATGAAGAAAGCCCTTGATAAGCTTAAGATTTATGAAGGTAAAGCTTCTGCAATTTCAGATCAGAGAGAACTTGCATTCTTCTACAAAGATGAAGTCAGACCTATCATGGATGCACTCAGAGCACCTGCGGATGCACTTGAGATGCTTGTTGATAAAAACGATTGGCCATTCCCGACATATGCAGATCTCCTTTTTGAAGGATGATTTAGGCTGCCTGGTAACCAGCACCGTGCTGCCGGCTGTGTAAGAAAATGATTTAGGTCTCGTGAAAACCTGATAAAATATGTGATTGTGAGGTCCCTGAAAAAAATTCAAATTTTTTAAAAAAAGTACTTGCATTTTTTAGGAACCTCACGTATAATCAATACTTGTCGATGGGCTATCGCCAAGCGGTAAGGCAACGGACTCTGACTCCGTCATTACGTAGGTTCGAATCCTACTAGCCCAGTTTAGATAGTGAAGCGAGATTGGCAACAATCTCGCTTTTTTTGCATCATAAGATTTTGTTTTTTTGGAGGTGTCACATGTATACCTTTAATTCCAGGATCAGATACAGTGAAGTTGATAGGGAAGGAATTCTTACACTGGAATCTCTTATTGATTATTTTCAGGATTGCTCAACTTTTCAGACTCAGGATGGTCCGGCTTCAATGGAGTATTTAAGGAGCCTAAATCTTGCCTGGGTTCTTAACTCATGGCAGATTGAGGTAAAAAGATATCCAAAACTCTGCGAAGAAGTTGTTATAGGCACAATTCCCTATGAACTTAAAGGGGCTCTGGGGCTTAGAAATTTCTTCATGGATACAAAAGATGGTGAGAGACTTGCTGTAGCAAACTCTGTTTGGACGCTTTTTAACTTTGAAAAGAATTACCCGGCAAGAGTTACACCTGTGATAACCAATGCATATCCTTTGAGCGATAAGCTTGATATGAATTACGGGGACAGGAAAATCAAAGTGCCTGAAACAGGTCAGATTAATGCCTGCGAGGATATAGTTGTAAGAAAGCACAATCTTGATACCAATAACCATGTTAATAATGGCCAGTACATAAGGATGGCTATGGACCTTATTAAGGACAGAGCGGGGATTATCATCTCGATGAGAGCTGAATATAAAAGACAGGCCTATTTAGGAGATGTTTTAAAACCTGTTGTCATAGAAAATAAAACCAGTAATAATAGTATATATACTGTTAGTCTGAATAATACGGATGGTCAGGCGGTATGTATAGTTGAACTAATTGTTAAGTAATCGTACGATAGGACGGAGGACACATGTTAAGATTAGGAGAAAAACAGACACTTGTAGTTATAAAGAAGGTAGACTTTGGAGTTTATCTTGCAGAGGAAATGGGAAACGAAGAGAAAGTTCTTTTGCCTGGAAAACAGGTGCCTGAAGGAACAGATATCGGTTCAGAGATTGAGGTATTTATCTACAAGGATTCAGATGACAGGCTAATAGCCACTACCAATGAGCCCAGGATAATGCTGGGCGATGTCAGAAGGCTTAAGGTAAAAGACACAGGCAAGATTGGAGCGTTTATGGATTGGGGCCTTGAAAAGGACGTTCTTTTACCGTTTAAGGAGCAGACCGCCAAGGTCAAAAAAGGCGACGACGTACTCTGTGCACTTTATATCGACAAGAGCTCAAGGCTTTGCGTTACAATGAATGTTTACAGATATCTTCTGAACGAAAGCCCTTATGGCAAGGATGACAAGGTACAGGGAACTGTGTACGAACTCAGTGATAACTTTGGAGCTTTTGTGGCTGTGGATGATATTTATTCAGCTTTGATTCCCAAGAAAGAGCTTTATGGAAATATCAGGATTGGAGATAGTGTTTCAGCAAGGGTTACTTCTGTGAAGGAAGATGGAAGACTTAACTTAAGTCTCAGAGAAAAGGCATATCTTCAGATGGATACAGATGCAGAAAAGATTTTTGCCATGATAGAGGCAGCAGGTGGAAGATTGCCATTTACTGATAAGGCTTCTCCGGAACTTATCCGTGAAAAGACAAACATGAGTAAAAATGAGTTCAAAAGAGCAGTAGGACGTCTTTTGAAGGAAGAGAAAATAACAATTAAAGAAGATTCAATAGTTATCAGGTAAGGAGAAAAGGACGTGAACTATAAGAGAGCCAACAGGTCTTTTCTGTATATGATACTGGCTACGCTGGCATTTACATTGCTTATGAGCTATTGGATCATAATTACGGGAAACGGCCTTTCGATATTTGCCAATAATGCCCTCTCAGAGCTGGTGGTGCTGGTTCCGGCCATAGCAGCCATCCTCTATAGCGGTGAAAAAATTACAGAAGCAATACCTTTTAAGAAAATAAAGATATCTACCCTGTTTATGGTAGCAATCTACGTTATTACACTGTTTCCGCTAGTGTCTTTTGTAAATGCAGTATCCATGCTTTTTGTGGAGAATATGGTGAGCTCTATCAGCGATGAAGTTCTTGCTATGCCCATGTGGACAATGCTTTTATCAATTGGTATTGTTGGTCCTTTTGTTGAAGAAGTTGTATTCAGAGGCTATATTCTTCACAGTTATCAGAGAACCGGCCGCATAATTGGTTCGATTATCCTTTCATCTATTCTTTTTGGAATGATGCATTTGAACTTTAATCAATTTGCATACGGAACGGTAATGGGAATTATGTTTTGCCTTCTCGTTGAGGCGACAGGCAGTATTTGGTCATCGTTTTTTGCCCATGCCCTGTTTAATTCCATAGAAGTGATCTATATGTATGCAGTTCCGGATGTTGTAAGTGGGGCTGATGAAGTACTTGAAGACTATGGATTTGGCAATGAGAGTACATATCTGATGATTGGCATTTACTTTGTTATGGCAGTTATATTTACTGTGATCGCGCTGTGCGTTGTCTATAAGATTGCTGACATGGAAAATAGAAAGGATTTTGTTGACAGTATACACATGTACCCAAGACAGGGATATAAACTTATAACTCTGCCACTTGTTATTGCAATGGTTATAGCGGTATCCTGGATGACATTTGTTGCAGTTTTTTTGTGAAAATAATGAAACACCCTTGGTTAAAAAACCAAGGGCGTTTTTTTGATGGCTTACCTGTCAGATGCGGATGTCGATGTTTCCTCCTATATCCGGATTAACAGACAACTCTGATATGGTTTCAATTCCCTCAACCAAAGAGCTTCCTGTGTCCTCCATGACATCAAGGCTTTTTGAAAGCATGGCAACTCCCACATCTGTCAGAAGCTTGTTCTGAGAAAGAGCCATCGATAAAGCTGGAATATCCATAGGCACCTCCTGTGCGATTGCGCTCTGAAACTACATTTTGAGCACAATATACTTTATCCTGTTTTTTATATCGGCTTTTAAACTGAGATTGTTAATACCAAAAACAGAGTGGCGTTTTTGTGAGTTTTGACCATGAAAATAAAAATATATACAAAAAAGGACTATTAATTGGTGGATTTTTTTGTACATTTATATTAAAATGCTATGTATATAATTCAGTAGAGCATGAAGCTCTTCAGAAAGAGTGTGAAATGATTTCTAATCAAATTCTTCAGAATACCATTGATGGACTAAAAAACATAGCACATGTGGATCTTTTTGTGCTTGATATTGATGGCAAGGAGGTAGCATCCACAAGCAGTGACGTTGTTAATGTTTCATCTGCAGCAAGGGATTTTGTGGAGTCTCCGGCTGATTCTCAGGAAATCCAGGGATATCAGTTCTTTAAAATATACGATGAGCAGAGCCTTGAGTATATCCTTATCTGTACAGGAAGCGGCGAGAATATCTATATGCTTGGCAAAATGATTGCATATCAGATACAGACACTTCTTGTAGCTTATAAAGAAAGATTCGACAAAGATAACTTTATCAAGAACCTTCTTCTTGACAACCTCCTGTTGGTTGATATCTACAGCAGAGCCAAAAAGCTCCATATTCAGACAGATGCAAAGAGAGTTGCCATGATCATTGAATCGGTCAATGGAAGGGATAATAATGCGCTTGAGATTGCAAGGACTCATTTTGGTACAGGTACTGACTTTGTAACAGAAGTTGATGAGGACAACATCATAATCGTTAAGGATGTTACAGACATAAATAAACCCGGAGAGATTGCAAAGGCTGCCGAAGAGATGCAGGCAGGACTTGAAAAAGAAGGCCTTTCAGGCGTAAGAATTGCTTATGGAACAGTGGTAGGCGAGATCAAGGAAGTCAGCAGATCATATAAGGAAGCCAAGATGGCTCTTGATGTAGGAAAAATATTCTTTGATGAGAGAAAGGTTATCTGCTACAGCGAGCTTGGAATCGGAAGACTTATCTATCAGCTTCCTATTCCTCTTTGCAAGATGTTCATTAAAGAAATCTTTGGCGGCAAGAATCCTGACGATTTTGATCAGGAGACACTTACAACAATTGATAAATTCTTTGAGAACAGCCTGAATGTTTCCGAGACATCGAGACAGCTCTTTATTCACAGAAATACTCTTGTGTACAGACTGGATAAGCTTCAGAAGAGTACAGGATTGGATTTGCGAGTTTTTGATGATGCAATCACTTTTAAAATTGCACTTATGGTTGTAAGATACATGAAGTACATGGAAAAGTTCACTTGAGCATAAAAGTGGATTTGTGACCTAAAAGTTTTGTTTCAGGAGAATTTTATGGAAAAAGGATATAGAAAAAAAAGGGGCACCAGGCAGATACCTGATGATGAGGTAATAACCCTTGAGAATGTTACCAAGTCATATTCCACAGGCGCGCCAGCGTTAAATGGTGTTACACTTCACGTAAAAAAGGGAGAGTTCGTTTTCATCGTTGGAGACAGTGGCTCAGGAAAGTCTACTCTTATCAAACTTCTTTTGAGAGAACTTGTGCCAACAGATGGTGAGATAACGGTGCTTGGTTATAATCTAAGGAAAATCAAACATAGCAAGATTCCGAAGTTCAGACGTAATCTGGGCATTGTATTTCAGGATTTCAGACTTTTGAAAGACAGAAATGTTTACGAAAATGTTGCTTTTGCTCAGAGAATAGTTCAGACTCCTACAAGAGAGATCAAGCGAAATGTTCCATCTATTCTTGCAACAGTTAACCTTGCAGGAAAATACAAAAATAAAATAAACCAGCTGTCAGGTGGTGAACAGCAGAGAGTGGCGCTTGCAAGAGCTCTTGTAAATAAGCCTACAATTCTTTTGGCAGATGAGCCTACCGGAAACCTTGATCCTAACAATTCATGGGAAATAATGAAACTCATGGAACAGATCAATGAAAATGGCACAACAGTTATTGTGGTAACACATAACAGAGAAATAGTTAATGCCATGAAAAAGCGAGTTATAACCATGAAAAAAGGCGTCATCATAGAAGACGAGGAAGAGGGTATGTACATCGATGAGGATTAGTAGTTTCTTTTACACCATCGGACAGGGATTTAAAAATCTAGGCAGAAACAAGTGGTATACGCTTGCTTCTATAGCTACCATCAGCGCCTGCCTGTTTTTGTTCGGACTTTTTTATTCGATAATCACAAACTTTGAAAATGTCGTAAAGACAGCTGAGGAAGGCGTTTCTGTCACAGTTTTCTTCAATGAAGGAACAGCCGAGGAACAGATTCTGGCTGTGAAGTCTGATCTTGAAAAGAGACCGGAAGTTAGAGAGATTGTTTATGTATCCGCAGATGCTGCATGGGAAGAGTTCAAAGAGGATTACCTTGGCGAATATGCAGATGGATTCACGGAAAACCCGCTTGCAGACTCCGCTAACCTTCAGATATATCTTAACGATGTATCTATGCAGGGAGCATTGGTAACATATACAGAATCTATTGATGTTGTCAGAGAGGTTAACCGTTCTGAAGTTACAGCGAATACATTAAGCGGATTGAATGTGTTGATCGCATACATTTCAGCAGGTATCATAATCATATTGCTTTTGGTATCAATATTCCTTATCAGCAATACAGTTACAATGGGCATTGCGGTTAGAAAAGATGAGATCAATATCATGAAGTACATTGGCGCGACCGACTTTTTTGTTAGAGCACCATTCGTGGTAGAAGGTATCATTATCGGAATCATTGGTTCAATAATTCCGCTTGTTATTATATATTTTGTTTATACCAATGCTATTACTTACATAGCATCAAGATTTACTATGCTTTCAACTTTGCTTAACTTTCTTCCGGTGAATGTGGTATATAACAAGCTTGTACCAATAGCACTGGCAATCGGAATTGGCATTGGTTTCTTTGGTAGTTTCACAACTGTTAGAAAACACCTACATGTATAATACAAGAAGGACATCCTTTTACATTGAGTTTATTGAAAAAATCACACAAAAACAGAATAGTTAAAGGGTTCATATGTGCAGCTACAGCAATAGCTATATTTGCAGGTAGCTGCATATCTTCGTGTGCAGAAGTAACTGAAGAGAGTATCAAGGCCAAGGAAGCTCAGATCAGTGATGCCAAAAAAGAGCGTGATTCACTTAGTACTGCTAAAACCAATCTCGAAAAGATAAAAAAAGATCTGGAGAAGAGCAAGTCAGATCTGAATGCGTATATTACTGAGCTTGACGCATCTCTTACGGATATTCAGTCAAAAATAGATGCTCTTACCGATCAGATTACTGAGAAGGAAAAAGAGATAGAAGAGACCACAAGAGAGCTTGAAGAAGCTGAGAGGATACAGCAGGAGCAATATGTAGCCATGAAGAAGCGTATTAAATTCATGTACGAGCGTGGAGACACCATGTATATGGAACTACTGGTTGAATCCGGAAGCTTTGGAGATATGCTTAATAAGGCTGAATACATTGAAATGCTATCATCCTATGACAGGAAAAAACTGAACGAGTATATTGCTACGACTCAGCTTATCACTGTTACCAAGGAGGCTCTTGAGGAGGAAAAGGCAACTCTTGATCTTGCAATGGAAGAAAAAGAGAAAGAGGAAGCCAATCTGCAGGACCTTCTTGCTACAAAGAGCAATGAGCTCTCCGCAGTTAAAGCAGATATTTCTGATAAAGAAGCAGCGATTGCTGAATATGAAGCTGAGATAAAGGCTGAAAATGCGACAATTGCAGCATTGGAAAAAGAAGTTGCTGCTGATAAGGCAGCTCTTTACAGTAAGTATAAGTATGATGGGGGTGTGTTCACCTGGCCTTGTCCAAACTATACCAGAATTTCTGATAATTTTGGTATGAGAATGCACCCGACTCTGGGAATAGAGAAAATGCATAATGGTATTGATCTGGCGGCACCGGCAGGTTCAGCAATACTGGCAGCCTACAATGGTACAGTAGTAGCCGCGGATTACAATTCCTCCATGGGTAATTACATTATGATAAACCATGGCGGCGGTCTTTATACTATTTATATGCATTGTTCAAAGTTGTATGTCTCAAAAGGTACAGATGTTACTGCGGGAACGAAAATTGCAGCAGTAGGATCTACCGGAAGATCAACAGGTAATCACTTGCATTTTGGCGTACGATTAAATGGAGCATATGTCAGTCCTTGGAATTACCTGAAATAAAAGTCTCCCGGGGATAGGAGAAAAATGGATTATCAGACCGAATTCGATGAACAGCAGTATCGTGGAAAACTAAACAGAAGATTTGTAAGTGGCATATTAGTTGGGTGTTTTGTCGCATTGTTTATCAGTGCAGCAGTGTGTATGGCTTATTTGCTTACTCTAACACCGACAACAGTACAGAGTACTAACAGTGTGAATTCTGTTCTCAACGAAGAAACACTGACCAAGATAAATAAAATAGAGTCTGTGATTGATTCGAATTTTTACAAGACCGATGTTTCCAACGAAGCTAAGGCCAATGGACTTTATAAAGGACTTATGGATTCTCTGGACGATCCTTATTCTGTATATTATACAGAGGAAGAACTTACAGACCTGATGAATGACACAGCAGGTATCTATTATGGAATTGGTGCTTATGTGAGCATGGACCAGACTACAGCACTTCCCAGAATTTCAGGAGTTATTGAGGGAACACCTGCAGAAGAAGCAAAGCTTCAGACAGATGATATTATCTATGAAGTAGATAAAGAAACCACACAGGGACTGGAACTGAGTGAAGTTGTATCTTTGATAAAAGGCGAAGAGGGCACCACTGTTCATCTGACACTTTTAAGAGGAAGTGACCTTGAAGAAATAGAAGTCGATGTTATGCGTGCTCAGGTTTCTGTGCCAACAGTAAAAACTCAGGTCATGGATGACGGGGTTGGTTATCTTCAGATAACAGAGTTTGATGAGGTAACTCCGGATCAGTTCACAGAAGGTATGGCAGAACTTAGAGCTGCTGACATAAAAGGACTTATTATTGATCTTAGAAGTAATCCCGGTGGAAGCCTTACGGCAGTATGCGACATTGCAAGACAGCTCTTACCAAAAGGCACTATAGTTTATACTGTGGATAGAGATGGAAACAGAGAAGATTATACTTGTGATGGTACTCACGAAATTGATATTCCTGTAGTAGTACTGGTCAACAAGTATTCAGCCAGTGCATCAGAAATTCTCTCAGGTGCAATCAAGGATTACGGCATCGGAACACTTGTTGGCACAACAACATATGGTAAGGGAATTGTTCAGAGGATTTTTGACCTTAAAGATGGAACAGCAATTAAACTTACAGTCAGCAATTATTACACTCCAAATGGTAATGATATCCACGGAGTGGGAATTGATCCTGATGTTGAAGTTGAGTTTGATGCCGATGCTTATGCAGAGGACAAGACTGATAATCAGCTTAATAAAGCAGTAGAAGTGTTAAAAGAAGCAATTGAGGACCTGGAAGAAAAAGCAGGTTGACAATAAAAGAAAATAATAGTATTATGCAAAACTGTGCTACGTCTTAGCACAGTTTTTCTTTTTGGTTTAATTGCTCATTCGAGCGCTTTTTCCAATTGTTAGAAAGTTGATTTGTTGTGTTTTTTGAAAGGAATATCATGAAAGTAAAAGCGTGCATTTACACTGATGCCGGTAAGAAACGCACTGTTAATCAGGATTCGTCTCTTATCAAGGTGGCCAGTGCGGGGAAAATTGGAAGAATATCTTTTATTGCTGTATGTGATGGTATGGGAGGACTCTCAAAAGGAGAAGTTGCAAGCTGCAAGGCGATAAGGACACTCGAAAATTGGTTTTATGAGGAATTGCCTTTGATGCTGGGAATTGATCAGGATAAATTGTGGGATGCAATCGAAATTTCATGGAGGAGGCTTCTTGCAAATATAAACAGGGATATAAGACGTTATGGTAAACATAGAGGAATAAAACTTGGGACAACTTTGACAGCTCTTTTGCAAATTGGGAGAAAATATATGCTCATGAATATAGGAGACTCCAGAATATACTTTGTGAGCAGAAGAGATGTGCAAAAGATAACTCACGACCAGAGTCTTGCACAGGATAAAATTGACAGAGGAGTAATTACAGAAAATGAAGCAGCTCAAAGCCATGACAGTAATGTATTACTTAAGTGCCTTGGGCAAGGGAGTGGATCAGAGCCTCAGATTATGAGGGGAGAAATACGGATGAGTACTACTGTTGTTGCCTGCAGCGATGGCTTTTGGAAAACCATATCAGAAAAAGAAATCTTTAGAGCGCTTTGCCCCCAGATGTGTGTGACTTCAGAAGATATGCTTGATGAGTGTAAAAAGCTTACGAAAACAGCAATGGATCGTAAGGAACAGGATAATATCACAGTTGCATCCCTGTGTCTGGAGTATTAAGAATGGAAAGATTTAAGATACTAAAGAAACTTGGGGAAGGTGGAAACAGCAGAGCGTATCTTGCAAGGGACAAAAGAACGGGGGACCTTATTACTATAAAGTTTGCCAAAAATATATCGGCTACAGGGCAGCAGAGCCCTTTTGTCAATGAAGCCGATATACTAAAGGAATTTGGGAAAAGAAATTACGCTGAGCTCATAAGTAACGGAAGGATACCTCGCCTTGTAGCCTTTGAATGTGACCATATTGCTGTCAGTTTTGTTTCCGGAAAGAATCTTTTGGAACTCCTAAAGCAAAAGGGGAGACTAAAGGAAAAGCAGGTGATAGCAATTGCGAAAGATCTTTTGACTATATTTAGGGCATTACATGAGAATGATACTCCAATTGTATACAGAGACTTAAAACCGGCGAACATAATAATTAATTGTGAAGGCAGGGCATGCCTTATTGATTTTGGAGCTGCGAGAATCTATCAAAGAAAGTGTAAGACAGAAGATACGATAAACCTTGGAACTATCGGATATGCAGCGCCGGAGCAGTATGGAAGTCTTGGCCAGACCGATGAACAGACGGACATATACTGTTTTGGAATGACTCTCTTATCTCTTTTGACAGGAATAAATGCCAGGGATTCAGATGCTTTGAGTATGGCAAGGAGTGGCGCATGGAAAAATATATCTCCGGAAATGCTGGCATTTATAGAAAGGTGTATAAAGGCTGACAGAGGTAAGAGATTCAATAGTTTTAAGGAAGCAGAAGAAAGTTTTGATAAAGTACCGGCAAAAAAAACGGCAAGAAAGGCATTGAAGGCTGTGAAAATAACGGCATTAGCATTTGTTACATCTGCACTTGTTACAGTGGGAGTATTTTATGAAGAAGAGGCTGCGAAGGTAATCAGTAATGATCTGGTAGTGAGGGTTCCTGCTGTCAGATACAGAATTTCTATTGCAAGGCAGAGAATATGCGATTTCGCCGACAGTTTGATCAAAGAGGAGGATATATGATCATTTTTTTATATACATTTTTTGTGGTTCTTGGTGCACTTGTTGTTATTCTTGGTGTATGTGGAATATTGACCGGTCTGGGCGAAATGAAAACTGTTCGTGAGATTGAGGGTGAGGCCACAGCGGCAATGTGTACCACCAATCTTTTGGAAGTAAGCGAGGACTTTTCCAGAAACACGATGGATGATTTCATAATTGAACAGGACATGGTATACACCTACGATTCCTTTAATCTCTAGGTTGAAGAACAAGTGTTTGCATTAGTTAATTGCTTGTGCTATACTTCCAATACATGAAGTAGCAGATGTATCGCTTTAATTGTTTTGGAGAAAAATATGGGCGATTTTAAATTAGTGGCTCCATATGAGCCAACAGGTGATCAGCCACAGGCTATTAAAGCCTTAGTGGATGGCTTTAAACAAGGTAACCAGTTTGAGACACTTCTTGGAGTAACAGGCTCTGGTAAGACTTTTACCATGGCTAATGTTATTGCGGCTTTAAACAAGCCAACTCTTATTATCAGTCATAACAAGACTCTGGCGGGTCAGCTCTATGGTGAGATGAAGGAATTCTTTCCTGAGAATGCAGTAGAGTACTTTGTTTCTTATTATGATTATTATCAGCCGGAGGCTTATGTTCCACAGACCGACACTTATATTGCCAAGGACTCGGCGATTAATGATGAGATTGATAAGCTCAGACTATCAGCAACAGCATCCCTTGCAGAGCGCAATGATGTAATAGTAGTTGCCAGCGTGTCCTGTATCTATGGCCTGGGCAGCCCTGAAGAGTTTAAAGGGATGTCTATATCACTCCGTCCCGGAATGCAGAAGGACAGAGATGACATCATAAAAGAACTGGTGGCTATTCAGTACACCCGAAATGACATGGAGCTTGGTAGGTGTAATTTCAGAGTGAGGGGAGATACAGTTGAGATATTCCCTGCCAATGCTGATGACTATCTCATTAGAGTAGAGTTCTTTGGAGATGAGATAGACAGGATCACAGAGGTTGAACCGGTAACTGCCAAAGTGAGAAGTGAGCTCACTCATGTGATGATATACCCGGCTTCCCATTATGTTGTACCTCAGGAGAAAATTAATAAGGCCTGCGACAATATAGAAAAAGAGCTTGAGGAACAGGTGAAGTTTTTCAAGGGAGAGGACAGGCTCATTGAAGCTCAAAGAATTTCAGAGCGTACCAACTTTGATGTAGAGATGATGAGAGAAACAGGCTTCTGCTCCGGAATCGAGAACTATTCAAGGCACCTCAATTTCATGGCACCGGGGGAGCCGCCCCTTACACTCCTTGACTTCTTTGACAGAGATTTCTTGATAATAGTGGATGAGTCCCATATGACCATTCCACAGGTTGGAGCCATGTACCACGGTGACAGAAGCAGGAAGCTTACCCTTGTGGATTATGGTTTTAGACTGCCCTCTGCACTTGATAACAGACCACTTAACTTTGAGGAGTTTGAATCCCATATTGATCAGATGCTTTTCTGCTCGGCAACACCCGGCAAATATGAAGAGGAGCATGAGCTTCTTCGCACAGAGCAGGTAATAAGACCGACAGGACTTCTTGATCCGGAGATTTCGGTAAGGCCTGTTGAGGGACAGATAGATGATCTGATTTCTGAGATCAGAAAAGAAATAGATAAAAAGAATAAGGTTCTCGTTACAACCCTTACAAAGCGCATGGCAGAGGACCTTACAGAATATCTTGCTGAGGCGGGCATCAGGGTTAAATATCTTCACTCTGATATTGATACTCTTGAAAGAGCAGAGATAATCAGGGATATGAGACTTGATGTTTTTGATGTTCTTGTTGGTATCAATCTCTTAAGAGAGGGACTTGATATTCCTGAAATTTCACTTGTGGCTATTATAGATGCTGATAAAGAGGGCTTTCTTCGTTCGGAAACATCTCTTATACAGACCATAGGAAGGGCAGCCCGAAACTCGGAAGGTCATGTTATTATGTATGCCGATAATATGACGGATTCCATGAAAAAGGCTATTGAGGAGACCAAGAGAAGGCGCGCTATTCAGGAAAAATACAATGAGGAGCATGGCATAACACCTCAAACTATCAAGAAGGCAGTCAGAGATCTTATCGCTGTGACCAAAGCTATTGCCAAGGAAGAAGTTAAGTTTGAAAAGGAACCTGAGTCGATGAACCGGGAAGAACTTGAAAAGCTTATTGGGCAGGTTCAGAAGAAGATGAAGAAAGCTGCAGCAGAGCTGGATTTCGAGAATGCTGCTATGTTGCGTGACAAGATGATTGAACTTAAAAAAGTTCTTAATGATCTTACCGAAGGTAAGTAACTACGCTAGTTCGATTCGTTTTAGTGGAGAATTATATATGTCTGAGAACAGAATGACAAAAAAGAATACTACGACCAAGAGAATCCTTCCCACTGATATACATGACTACATCAGGGTGAGAGGAGCATCAGAGCATAATCTTAAGCACGTTAATGTAAAGATTCCGAGAGATACTCTTACTGTTTTCACCGGACTTTCAGGTTCAGGTAAGTCTTCTCTTGCATTTGACACTATTTTTGCAGAGGGGCAGCGCAGGTATATGGAGTCTTTATCTTCCTATGCCAGAATGTTCCTTGGTCAGATGGACAAGCCCAATGTTGAGAGAATCGAAGGCCTTTCTCCCACTATTTCCATTGACCAGAAATCAACCAATAAAAACCCTAGATCAACAGTCGGGACAGTTACTGAGATCTATGATTATTTCAGAATGCTTTACGCAAGAATAGGCATTCCGCATTGCCCTAAATGTGGACGTGAAATCAGAAGACAGACTGTAGATGAAATCTGCAATCAGATCATGGCTCTTGGAGATGGAACTAAGCTTCAGATTCTGGCGCCTGTTGTAAGAGGTAAAAAAGGCGAGCATGCAAAAACCTTGGAGAGAGCTGTTCGTGCAGGTTACGTACGTGCAAGAATTGATGGAAGCCAGTACGAGATTGCAGAAGAAGAGATAAAACTTGATAAGAATATCAAGCATAATATTGAGATCATTGTCGATAGAATTGTAGTAAGAGATGACAATGAGAATCTTAGAAGACGACTTACGGATTCAGTTGAGAATGCATTAGGGCTTGCGGAAGGCCTTTTATTTGTTGATGTAATTGGTGGACAGGAACTTAGCTTTAGCCAGAATTTTGCCTGCCCTGATTGCGGAATCAGTATTTCAGAAATTGAACCAAGAAGCT
Source organism: Butyrivibrio proteoclasticus (assembly GCF_900115735.1). Classification (GTDB taxonomy): domain Bacteria; phylum Bacillota; class Clostridia; order Lachnospirales; family Lachnospiraceae; genus Butyrivibrio; species Butyrivibrio proteoclasticus_B. Next base: position 20,415 of record NZ_FOXO01000015.1, on the reverse strand, counting down.
TTTCGTTCAACAATCCTTTTGGTGCATGTCCCGATTGTGCAGGACTTGGATATAAGATGGAGTTTGACGAGGACCTTATGATTCCAGATAAATCTCTTTCTTTAAATGACGGATGCATCGTTGTAATGGGATGGCAGTCATCCAATAAAGAGGGAAGTTTTTCTAATGCTACATTAAAGGCTCTTGCAAAAGCTTATAAGTTCAGCATGGATACTCCTTTTCAGGATCTTCCTGAAAAAGTAAGACATATGCTGGTTTATGGAGCGGATAAAACCGTCAATGTCCACTACAAGGGATCAAGAGGAGAGGGAGATTATCCTGTTCTTTTTGACGGTCTTATAAAGAATGTTGAGCAGAGATACAGGGAGACTTTTTCGGAATCAGCAAAGGCTGAGTACGAGGAGTATATGAGAATTACTCCATGTCAGCTCTGCGGCGGACAGAGACTTAAAAAAGAGTCTTTGGCAGTGACGATCGATGATAAAAATATTTATGAGATAACTTCCATGTCCATAGATGATCTTCAGAAATATCTTGAACAGCTTAAACTTTCAAGTTTCCAGGAAATGGTTGGTGCTCAGCTTCTAAAAGAAATCAGGGCAAGAGTAGGATTTTTGGTTGATGTAGGACTTGATTATCTGTCACTATCAAGAGCTACAGGAACGCTCTCCGGTGGTGAGGCACAGCGAATAAGGCTGGCAACGCAGATCGGATCAGGACTTTGCGGAGTTTGCTATATCCTTGATGAGCCAAGCATCGGACTTCATCAGAGGGATAATGACAAACTTCTTAATACACTCAAGAACCTGCGTGACCTTGGCAATACTCTTATTGTTGTTGAACACGATGAAGATACCATGAGAGCGGCTGATTATATTGTGGATGTAGGTCCCGGAGCCGGTTCAAAAGGTGGAAAAATAGTTGCCTGCGGAACCGCAGAAGAGATTATGCAGGTCAAGGAATCCATTACAGGACAGTATTTGTCAGGAAAGCTAAAAATTGAAGTTCCAAAGACCAGAAGAGAGCCTAAAGGATGGCTTAAAGTTTTGGGAGCACAGGAAAACAACTTAAGGAACATCGACATAGATGTGCCACTTGGAGTTCTTACTATAGTTACAGGAGTTTCAGGTTCGGGCAAGAGTTCTTTTGTTAATGAGATACTGTATAAGCATCTGGCAAGAGATCTTAACAGAGCAAGAGTTATCCCTGGTAAGCATAAAGGAATTGAAGGACTTGAGCAGGTGGATAAGGTCATTGCCATCGATCAGTCTCCTATCGGAAGAACTCCGAGATCTAACCCTGCAACATATACAGGCGTGTTTGATATGATAAGAGATTTATTTGCAGGAACTCCGGATGCTAAGGCAAGGGGATATCAGAAAGGCAGATTCTCCTTCAATGTCAAGGGCGGGCGTTGCGAAGCCTGTGGCGGTGACGGAATCATCAAGATTGAGATGCATTTCCTTCCAGATGTTTATGTGCCTTGTGAAGTCTGCGGCGGAAAGAGATACAACCACGAGACTCTTGAAGTTAAGTACAAAGGCAAGAGCATCTATGATGTCCTTAACATGACAGTTGAAGAGGCTTTGGTATTCTTTGAAAATGTAAAGACCATAAAGAGAAAAATCCAGACTCTATATGATGTAGGACTTGGCTACGTAAAGCTTGGCCAGCCAAGTACCGAGCTTTCAGGTGGTGAAGCTCAGAGAATAAAACTTGCCACAGAGCTTAGTAAAGTTGGAACAGGAAAGACGGTTTACATTCTTGATGAACCTACGACTGGTCTTCATTTTGCAGATGTCCAAAAGCTTGTTAAAATCATGCATGAGCTGGTTGAACAGGGAAATACAGTTGTAGTTATAGAACATAACCTGGATGTTATCAAAACAGGTGACTACATTATTGATATGGGCCCTGAAGGCGGTTCAAAGGGTGGAATGGTAGTAGCCAAGGGAACACCTGAAGAAGTCGCCAAGTGCAAGAAATCCTACACAGGAGCATATATCAAAAAAATGCTTAAATAGGTAAAGATTTGGAAGGGGATGTCCGATATATATAAAAGATGGATATCCCCTTTTCAATATTTTTTATTTGGTTTATAATCGAAATGATATTATAGGCTAAAGTATTATCCGCTTTTATGCGCTTAGATATATGCTGGTTGTTTTTTGAAAGGGGCATTGTAATATGCAGTATGCAGATATTGGAATTGATTTAGGGACAGCGTCAGTTCTTGTTTATATAAGAGGAAAGGGCGTTGTTTTGAAAGAGCCTTCAGTTGTGGCTTATGATAGAGATACAGAGGAAATCAAGGCTATCGGTGAGGATGCAAGACTTATGCTCGGGCGTACACCGGGTAACATCGTGGCTGTTCGTCCTCTTCGCCAGGGCGTTATCTCTAACTACAAGATCACAGAGCAGATGATGAGATATTTTATCAAGAAGGCTATTGGACGTAGAATCCACAGAAAACCATTCATTGCAGTTTGTGTTCCAAGTGGAGCTACAGAAGTTGAGAAAAAAGCCGTTGAAGATGCAACAAGACTTTGCGGTGCAAGAGATGTTAAGACTATTGAAGAGCCTATCGCTGCAGCAATTGGAGCTGGTATCGACATTACAAAGCCATGCGGAAACATGATTGTTGATATAGGTGGTGGTACATCAGATATAGCAGTTATCTCACTTGGCGGAACAGTTGTAAGTACATCTGTTAAGGTTGCCGGAGACGACTTTGATGAAGCACTTGTTCGTTACATGAGAAAGAAACACAACCTTCTTATTGGTGACAGAACAGCTGAAGATATAAAGATAAAGATAGGTTCAGCATATCCAAGAGCTGAGAATGACTATCTTGATGTAAGAGGAAGAAATCTTGTAACAGGCCTTCCTAAGACTGTAAGAGTATCTTCTGAGGAAACAGAAGAGGCCCTTCGTGAACCTACGGCACAGATCATTGAGGCGATTCACAGTGTTCTGGAGAACACTCCTCCTGAACTTGCTGCAGATATTGCAGACAGAGGAATTGTCCTTACAGGTGGCGGAGCACTACTTCGCGGACTTGAAGATCTCATCTATTCAAAGACCGGTATCAACACTATGACGGCTGAGGATCCTATGACAGCAGTTGCTATCGGAACAGGTAGATATGTAGAGTTCCTTGCAGGATATCATCAGGACTAAGGCCTAACGCACTGTTCATGGACTGAACAGTTGTAAAGCCAGGATGGCATGAGGAATATTGTATGGTAAAGGGTCTCTACACAGCATACACAGGAATGATTAACGAACAGCACAGAATGGATGTGCTCACTAACAATCTTGCTAATGCCAATACTAACGGATATAAAAAAGAAGGCGCAACTTCACAGGCTTTTTCTGATCAGCTTGCGCTCAAAATTAAAGACTATACTGATGCCCCGTTCACTGCCCGTGGACTGGGCATTATTAATCCCGGTGTAAAAATCGGCGAAGGATACGTGGATTGGTCTGAAGGACCGATGAAAGAGACAGGTAATACTTTTGATCTGGCTCTTGGCGGATATGGATTCTTTGGAATTGAATATACCAATAAGGCTGTAAACATCGAAAGAGATGTAGCAGGGCAGACTGATATCATGTACACAAGAGACGGAAACTTTACACTTACAAATGAAGGCGTTCTTGTAACACAGGATGGAGACTTTGTTTTGTCACAGGATGGAGGACATATTGAAGTTGATCCGGCACTTCCTGTGGAGATAAATACATTGGGCGAAATAATTCAGGATGGTGAAGTTGTTGCCACAGTAGGAAAATTTGATTTTGAAAAGGTAACCTATCCTGATGGAAGAATTACTTACAATACATTGGAGCATTACGGCGAAAATATGTATATTCCAACAGATGATGCAACTCAGATAACATCTACAGCATCAGTCTACGCCGGCTTTTTGGAACAATCTAATATATCTGTAGTTGATGAAATGGTCAATATGATTGCTGTTCAGAGAAATTATGATACAAACCAGAGAATGATAACCACTATTGACGGCACTCTTGATATTGCAGCTAACCAGCTTGGACGTCTGTCATGAAAATTTATAGTATTTTTATAAATATTTTTTGGGATTGAGCCGATAAGAATATAGAAGATGATATTACCAGTCACGGATGACGGTGATACCTACATTTATCTAAATCGGAGGTGGCTTATGGTAAGAAGTCTATGGTCAGCAGCAACTGGAATGAATGCGCAGCAGACAAATGTAGATACCATTTCTAACAATCTTGCGAACGTTAATACAGTGGGATATAAGGCTCAGGGTGCGCAGTTCAAATCTCTTTTGTACCAGGAGTTACAGTCTGTTACAACCACTTCTAATGGTACTCCAAAACCAACCAATTCGCAGGTGGGACTTGGCGTACGTACTTCAACGATTAATCAGTTCTTTTCCCAGGGTTCATTTCAAAGCAGTGATAATCCGGCGGCGCTTGCAATAGGCGGCGAAGGTTTCTTTGCATATATGTCGGCCGATGGTGAGACTATTAACTATACGAGAAATGGTAACTTTGTGTGGGCACTTCAGGATACAGGTGGAACTACTCTTGAGCTCACAACAGCAGAAGGAAATCCTGTGCTTGATATAGATGGCGCAGCTATTACTCTTGATGGAGCGATTGCAAGCAGAATCACTATCAGCAGCGATGGAAAGATTTTTTACCCTGATGATCAGGGAGTTCCTACAGATATGGGACTTCAGATCGGAGTATGGCAGTTCTCCAATAGAGAAGGCCTTGAAAGGGTAGGAAGTGCAGCGTGGATACAGACTGCGGCAAGTGGCGAGCCTATTCTTGAAAATGACGCCGATAATATTAAGAAAAGTGAGATCGTTCAGGGATATCTTGAAGGATCAAACGTAAATGTGGCAACAGAAATGGTAAATCTAATCGTAGCCCAGCGTGCATATGAAATGAACTCAACTGCAATTCAGACAACTGATGAAATGATGCAGACAGCAAATTCACTTAAGAGATAATAAAGTGAGATAAGGGGAGATTATGGCGGGTCTTGATATTAAAGGATTAAATTCAACGGCGATTACAGATTATGCAATGCAGGAGAGTAAGAACGCCAGCACTATTGCGCTTCAGAATAAGCTGCAAAATACGTCCGAAACTTCCACGGATGATGAACTTATGGAAGCCTGCAAAAGTTTTGAGGCATATTTCCTTGAGCAGATGTTCAAAGAAATGCAGAAGTCTGTAGATGCTCTTAAACCTGAAACTGAGGACAATTCCACATCAACTCTGGTAGACTTTTTTAAGGACAAGACACTTCAGGAAGTCTGCTCAACATCAGTAGAGACTCAGAGTAATGGCTTTGCTCAGATGCTCTATGAGAATTTAAAACGCAACTATGACATTCCTGAAGCTCCATCCACATAAAAGTATAAGAATGTGTATAAAAGCGTGTAATTCTTAAGAAATCTTAAGATTTATACGCTTTTTATTATGGTATACTACTTTTTATGGAAAAAGAAACAGTTAAAGGATACATAGATCATTTTATATATAAGAACGAGGAAAACGGCTACGGTGTAGTGAGCCTTATTGTAGATGAAGAGGAGGTAACCTGCACCGGAACCTTTAAGGATGCTGATGTAGGAGATACTCTTGAAATCGAGGGCAGCTACGTTAACCATCCTGTATACGGCCAGCAATTAAAGGTAAGTTCCTACAAGATTGCAGTTCCTGATGATGCAGTATCTATGCAGAGATATCTCGGTTCAGGTGCTATAAGGGGAATTGGAGAGGCACTGGCAGCCCGTATAGTTAAAAAATTTGGAGCGGATACTTTCAGGATCATTGAGGATGAACCTGAAAGATTAGCTGAAATTAAAGGAATCAGTGAAAAAAAAGCCATAGACATAGCCATGCAGATGGCAGAAAAAAGAGAGATGCGCGATGCCATGATTTTTTTGCAGAAATATGGTATCAGCAACAATATGGCAGTTAAGATATTCAACAATTACGGAACCAGAGTTTATGGGATTATTCAGGAGAATCCTTATCAGCTTGCTGACGATATAAGCGGGATTGGATTTAAGACTGCTGATGAGATCGCTGCCAAAGTCGGCATTCGCGTGGATTCTGAGTACCGTATAAGAAGCGGCATTCTTTTCACACTTCTTCAGAGTTCACTTGATGGAAATACCTATCTTCCCATGGATGAACTTGTTTCAAAGACAGAAGAACTCTTAATACAGACACCTGACCAGATGATTGATTCTGACAGCATAAGGATTCAGATTCAGAATCTGATGATGGACAAAAAACTCATAGCAAAAAATAATGACAATATTTTCTCTGCTAATTTTTATTACGAGGAGCAGGGGGCAGCGGTTATGCTTTCGGACCTGAATGTTGCTGAAAATGTTACTGCTGCAGATGAGGAGAGATACAGGCAGAGAATCCTTGATATAGAGAAAAGAAAAAATCTTCAGCTTGATGACCTTCAACGAGAGGCTGTATTAAAGAGCATTTCAAATGGAATTGTTATCATTACAGGTGGACCCGGCACAGGTAAGACCACTACTATCAACACTATTATTGAATATTATGCAAGTGAAGGATTGGATATTCTTTTAGCAGCTCCTACGGGAAGAGCAGCCAAGAGAATGACTGAAGCAACAGGCTACGAAGCCAGAACAATCCATAGATTATTGGAAGTTTCGGGCCAGGTTGGTGATGATGATACCAAGTCCGGTGCAGTTAGATTTGAAAGAAACAGGGACAACCCTCTCGAAGCGGATGCAATCATTATAGACGAGATGTCCATGGTTGATATTCATCTTTTTTATGCACTTTTAAAGGCCCTCGTTCCAGGAGTGCATCTGATTCTTGTTGGAGATAGTTCGCAGCTACCGAGTGTGGGACCGGGGCAGGTGCTCGCTGATCTTATATCCAGTGGAAGATTTCCGACCATCTATCTGCAAAAGATATTCAGGCAGGCTGAGGAAAGTGACATCGTTATGAATGCTCACAGAATCCATAATGGTGAGAAGCCGGTGCTTGATAATAAAAGTAAGGATTTCTTTTTCCTGGAAAGAAATGATGCAAACGTTATATATAAGCACATGGTACAGCTTATAAGAGATAAGCTTCCCGGATATGTCGGGGCGCAGCCCTATGACATACAGGTTCTGACACCCATGAAAAAGGGCCCGCTTGGGGCGATACAGCTTAATCTGATTTTGCAGGAGTATCTTAATCCGCCTGACAAGACCAAAAAGGAGCATGTTTATGGCGAGCTTACCTTAAGGGAAGGCGACAAGGTCATGCAGATAAAGAATAACTATCAGGCTCAGTGGGAAGTCGTTGGAAAGCATAATATACCGGTGGATTCAGGCCTTGGAGTGTTTAACGGTGACATGGGAATTGTCAGGGAGATTAATGAATATTCTCAAGATGTTGTGGTGGAATTTGATGAGCACAGGAGAGTCAGGTATCCATTTGCTGAATTGGATGAGCTCGAACTTTCATATGCAATTACTATTCACAAATCTCAGGGAAGCGAGTACCCTGCAGTTATTATGCCGCTTTTGGGCGGCCCAAGAATGCTGCTGAACAGAAATTTGCTCTATACAGCAGTGACCAGAGCCAAGAACACTGTATGTATTTTGGGCAGCAGTCAGACTGTACTAAACATGACAGCTAATGAACAGCAACTGAAAAGATACACCGGTCTTAAAGATAGAATTAGAGAAGTATTTGATGCAGGTAATTGAAAATGTTCTGAATCTCATATATCCAAGGCGATGCCCCATCTGTGATGGCGTACTTAGATATAAAGAGTCTAAAGACCTAGTTCATGAGGAATGTAAAAAGAAAATAAAATACATAGGCGACCATGTCTGCGAAAAATGCGGGAAACCTTTAAAGCTATCTGACCAGTCAGAGTACTGCGCAGACTGTATGGCTATCAGACATAGATTTAATCGGGGATTTTCAGTATTTAATTATCGAAGTATTTCCGGATCAATATATAGGTTTAAGTATATGGGGCGGAGAGAATATGCAGATTTTTATGCCGAAGCGACTGTGAAAAGGCTTGGGAAGAAGATTAGTAGACTTGGCGTGGATGCGATAATACCTGTTCCGATGTACAAAGATAAACAGTATATCAGAGGATACAATCAGGCAGCAGAGTATGCATCAAGGCTTTCAAAGCTGACAGGAATTCCTGTGTATGGTGATGTGATAGTAAGGTCAAGACAGACCAGACCTATGAAGGAGCTTGACCTTCGTGGACGCCGCAATAATTTGAAAAAGGCTTTTAATATAGTAAGAAATGATGTAAAATTTAAGTGCATACTCATTATCGATGACATCTATACAACTGGAAGTACCATTGATGAGATCACCCATGAGTTTCAGATGGCCGGAGTAAAGAATGTTTATTTCCTTACACTTGCTATCGGGCAAACTACATAAGATAAATGGAGGTCAGATTTATGAACTTACGGAATTGTGCAAGATGCGGGAAAATGTTCAACTACATTGGTGGACAACCGATCTGTGAGCCTTGTAAAAAGGCAATCGAAGAGGATTTTCAGAGAGTTAAGGCATACATCATTGAGAATCCGACAGCAGATTTGAAACAGATCGCGGAAGATAATGAAGTAACCACCAAGCAGATACAGCAGTGGATTCGTGAGGAAAGGCTGATGTTCGCTGAAAATTCACCGCTCAAGATGACTTGTGAAAAGTGCGGTGCACGTATTTTAACAGGAAGATTTTGTGATAAATGTAAGGCTAGTATGGCAGACAACCTCAATAATACGTTTGCCAGACCTCAGCCAGTTATTCAACAGCCGGTTAAGCAAGATAAGAAAGCTGGAATGCGCTTCCTGGATACATAAGGAGCAAAAATGTTAAATGAAGACAAAGTCATTTTGATGACCAAAATGGCTGCATTTATGGATCGTGAAGGCAAGAAGAACGGAGCAATCAACTCTTATTTTAGGAGTGATTACATTGGCTTTAATATACTTAAGTCAGTGATTAGCGCGACAGTTGTCTTTGCTATTTGTGTTGGAACTTATGCACTTTACGATTTCGAAAATGTTTTATCTAATCTTTACAATACAAATAATTTATTGGCTATTGGCAGGAGGTATCTTATATACTACCTCCTGCTTGTTGGCGTGTATTCTCTTGTTTCATATATCATATATTCCTATCGTTATTCCAAGATGCGTAAGAATATGAGACAGTATTATGGGGATCTTAAAAAGTTAGCTAGAATGTACGAGAAGGAAAAGTGATACTATGACATCATTATTGGAATTTAAGCAGTATATCAAAAGGTTTTATATCAATAACGAAACATATCTTACATATGTCTGGAAGTTCTTACTTTCACTCATTTCAATTGCAGTTATAAATAATAAGCTTGGTTATATGAGCTCTCTGAACAATATGGCGATTGTTCTGATGGCTTCACTTTTGTGCGCTATTTTACCTGCAAACTTTATTATTGTTGCTTCAGCAGCTTTTATACTGGGGCACCTTTTTTCGCTTGCTCCTGAATGCGCACTTGTAGCGGCAATTATTTTTGTTTTGATGTTTTTGCTTTATTTTAGGTTTTCACCTAAAGATACTTTGGCAGTTGTACTTACACCATTGTTTTATTTTGTTGGACTTCCTTATGTGATGCCACTTGCCATGGGATTGTTAGGTACACCGGCTTCTATGGTATCGGTTGGATTTGGAATAGTAATATCTTTCATGATTTCCTATTTTTCTTCAAATGCCACAGCTTTTGGAAGTGATGGTGTTGAGGAAGCAGCCAATGAGTTCCAGTCCATAGTGTCTGGAATCACAGGAAATAAATCTATGATAGTTTTGGTAGCTGCGTTTGCAATTACGATTGTTATCGTATATCTGATTCGCAGATCTTCTGTTGATAACTCATGGAAGATTGCAATATCAGCAGGTGCTATTTCTCTTATTATCTGTATCCTTGTTGGAAATCTTATATTTGATACAGATATTGCCTTGGTAGGAGTTATAGTTGGAACTGTTGTATCTGCACTTCTAATGCTTGTGGTTGAGTTTTTCTCATTCAGTCTTGACTATAGCAGAACTGAGAAAGTGCAGTTTGAAGATGATGAATATTATTATTATGTAAAGGCTGTACCTAAGGTTACAGTTTCTACACCTGAACGAAGGGTTAAGAAAATAAACCGCGCAAGAGAGCAGCGCAGGTGATATATAAAGGGACACCATGGAACAAATAGATTTTTTATTTGATTTCAATAGAACAAGTTTGCACATGCCAACTGTGAGATTCTCAGATATACTGGAAATTTTTATTATTGCGTTTCTGGTATATCATATTTTGGTGTGGGCAAAAAACACAAGACTATGGTCACTGTTAAAGGGTGTCATAGTAATTGTTGTGTTTATTTTAGTTGCAGCTCTTTTCAATATGACGACTATCCTGTGGATTGTTGAAAGAGTTTTCAGTATTGCAATCATAGCAATGGTTGTTATACTGCAGCCTGAACTTCGTAAAGCTTTGGAAGAACTGGGAAGGAAAAATTTCTTTTCCAATGTGCTGTCGCTTGGTGATCCTAAAACACAGGGAAGATTTTCGGACAGAACTTTGAATGAAATAGTCAGAGCTTGCGTTGAGATGGCCAAGGTAAGAACCGGAGCACTGATAGTTATTGAGAATAATCATCCTTTAACTGAGTTTGAACGCACAGGAATTGAGGTTGACGGAATAGTAACCAGTCAGCTTCTTATCAATATTTTTGAACACAATACTCCACTTCATGATGGAGCAGTTGTAATCAAAGGTGACAGGGTAACAGCTGCCACATGTTATTTGCCACTTTCTGACAATATGGGGATAGGTAAGGAACTTGGAACAAGACATCGTGCCGGTGTGGGTGTTTCTGAAGCAACAGATTCTCTTACAATTATTGTTTCTGAGGAGACAGGTAAGATAAGTATCGCTTATGAGGGCGAATTAGAGAGATCTGTTGACAGTGACAGATTGAGGGAACGCCTGAGAATTCTTCAGGATAAGCACACTGAAGAGGCGCCGATCAAGCACCTTGCCAGAAAGGCAAAGGCGAAAAAATGAAAAAACTTACGTCTAATTGGGGGCTTAAGCTCGCTTCACTTATTTTTGCTATAATTGTGTGGTTTTTGGTTACCAATATCAATGACCCGGTAACGTCGGTCAGATATACCAACATTCCGGTAACTTTAAAAAACACGAATCTTATTACGGAGCAGGGGCAGGTATATACCGTGCTTGATAATACAGATACTATCAGTTCTGTAACAATTTATGCACCCAGATCCATAATAGATTCAATCAGTCAGAATAATATCGTTGCAACGGCTGATATTCAGGATCTTTCCAGTCTTAATACGGTGAGCATAAATGTTACTACCAACAAATACAGTGACAAGATTGAGAATATATCTACAAGTAATGATGTAGTTAAATTAAGTGTAGAGCGCAAGAATTCCAAGTCTCTTGCAATTACACCTACTACATCCGGAACGCTTGCCGATGGATACGTGATCGGCGGTATTTCAACAGGTCAGAATATGATCAGGATAAACGGACCTGAATCGGTGATCCAGAAAGTTCAGACAGCAGAGGTAGATGTTGATGTAACAGGTTTTACGTCAGATATTATTACCAACGCAGATATAGTTCTTTATGATGTTGATGGTAATCAGGTTGATACATCACAGATTTCCATGAATGCCAAGACTGTCAATGTTAACGTAACAATTTACGGAACCAAGTATGTTCCACTTAAATATACAATAAAGGGTGAACCTGCTGATGGGTATGCGCTTACAGGAAAGGTTGACACCAATCCTGATCAGGTACTTATTGCCGGCAAAAACAGCGCAATCTCTTCAGTAAATGAGATTGTTATAGATGATGAACAGCTTGACGTATCAGGGCTTACCGGAAATCTTGCATGTACCATCGATGTTGAGGATTATCTGCCAAACGGAGTGATTCTTGGAGATAGTGATTACAATGGAACAGCTGCGGTTGTTGTTCATATAGAGAGTGTTTCTGAAGAAACATTTGATGTAGACATAAAGAATATATCTGTTGCCGGAGAAGTTGACGGTTATAATGTTGCAATTGAAGATACTGAATATGACACAGTTTCTCTGACACTTACAGGACTAACATCTACAATTAGTGGTGTATCAGCTGCTTCTTTGACAGGAACAGTGGATGTTAATAGCTTTATTCAGAATAGTGAAAATGGGGAGCTTGCAGACGGGACTTACAGCGTCGATGTTAACTGGAACCTTCCGGATGGTGTAAAAGCCACTAATACTGTGAGCGTATATGTGACAATAGAAAGAAAAGAATAACGAGGTTTTGAAAATGGGAAGATTATTTGGAACAGACGGTGTCAGAGGAGTGGCTAATGATGAACTTACTCCGCTTTTAGCGATGCAGCTTGGTCAGGCAGGGGCTTATGTTTTATCAAAAGAAGTTAATCACAAGCCTACTATTATGGTAGGATGTGACACAAGACTTTCCGGTGATATGCTTGCAAGTGCACTGATGGCAGGTGCTTGCTCAGTAGGCGCGGACGTAGTTAATGTTGGTGTTATACCAACTCCCGGTGTAGCTTATCTTACAAAAAAATACAGAGTAGATGCGGGAGTTGTTATTTCTGCTTCTCATAATCCGATGGAATTCAACGGTATTAAGTTCTTTGATGGCAATGGTTATAAGCTTCCTGATGCAATGGAAGACGAAATAGAAGCACTTATAAAAAACAACATGGAAGGCATTAAGATGCCTACAGGTGCAGGTATCGGTAAGATCAAGAACCGTACAGACGCAAGAGAAGAGTATATAAATCACAACCTTAATGCTGTAGATATTAACCTTAAGGGAATGAAAATTGTAATGGACTGTGCGGAAGGAGCATCGTTCTACACATCCGTAGAGGCTATCAGACAGCTTGGTGCTGAAATGATAGTTATCCACAATAATCCTGACGGAACAAACATCAATGCAGGATGTGGATCTACTCATATGGAAGAACTTATGGGAAGAGTTGTTACCGAAAAGGCAAACATTGGCCTTGCTTTTGATGGTGATGCGGACAGGTTCCTTGCAGTTGATGAAAATGGTAAGATGGTAGATGGTGACGAAATCATGGCTATCATCGGAAAATACATGAAGGATAATGGCAAGCTTGCAAAGAATACGATAGTTGCAACAGTAATGAGTAATCTTGGATTCTTTAAGATGGGTGAAAAAGAAGGAATTCGGATTGACAAGACAAAAGTTGGAGACAGATATGTTCTTGAGCACATGAAAGAAATCGGAGCAAATCTTGGTGGTGAGCAGTCAGGACATATCATTTTCCTTGACGACAATACTACAGGAGACGGACTTCTTTCAGCTCTACATCTTTTGGAAGTCATGGTAAATACCAAGAAACCTCTTTCAGAGCTTGCTAAAGTTATGGAGGTTATGCCTCAGGCGCTTGTAAATGCACATGTTCCTACTCATAAAAAGGATTCATACATGGAGTATCCTGAGATCGCAGGAGCTATTGCAGAGCTTGAGAAGCAGTTTGCCGGAGATGGAAGAGTTCTTATCAGACCATCAGGTACAGAACCGCTTGTAAGAGTAATGATAGAAGGTAAAGATCAGAGTAAGATTGAGGAAGAAGCAAGGAACCTTGCGAAGTTGATCGAGGAGGTTATGCTATAATATGGTAAGTCAGAAGGTAGTTATTACAAACCCTACTGGATTACATTTGCGACCGGCAGGTAATCTATGTAAGGTGGCAATGAACTATAAATCACACATCACTTTTAGCTATGGTGATAATACTGCCAATGCCAAGAGTGTTCTTAGTGTTCTTGGGGCTTGTATAAAGTGTGGGGATGAATTGACCTTTAAATGTGACGGTCCGGATGAAGAAGAAGCTATGGAAGCCCTTGTTAAGGCAATCGAGACTGGTCTTGGCGAATAGAATATTTTTGTGATAAACTATCACGTGTTAATATAAAGAGAGAGGAAATAAAAAAGGATATGAAAAAAGCAAAAGCAATTATAGCTGCAGGTTTAACAGCAGCTATGTTATTTGGATGCGGATCTGCAGGTGATGAGTCTGTTTCTGGACTTAGTGTAGAGAAGTTAGAAGATGTAAGCCAGCCTGAAGAAGCTGTTGCAGAGGCACCGGTTGAAGAAACAGTTGATGAAGATGTTCCTCCTGCAGAGGGTATGGTAAGAAGTTATTTCACAAACGAGTGGGTTGATGAAGCAGTTAATTCAAACAGACCACTTGCTGTAATGTATCCTATTAACAAGGAAGCTCAGCCACAGTACGGACTTAGCAATGTTGCAGTTTTCTATGAGATCATGGAAGAAGGCAGCATGAGCCGTCAGATGGGTATCCTTGAGAATTGGGAAAATCTTGAGAGAATCGGTAATATCCGAAGCATCCGTGATTACTTTGTATATGCAGCACTTGAGTATGACCCGATTATTGTTCACTACGGCGGACCAGAACTCTATGTTAAATCTATTCTTACAAGAGATGACGTTGATAACTTAAATGGTGTCGGCGGAGTAATGGGTTCAGATTATGGTGCATTCTTCAGAGTTCCTGAAGGAAGTACATCTGAGCATACAGCTTTCACAGATGGTTCACATGTAACTGCAGCTATTGAGAAAGCTAAATTTGAAAAAGAGCACAGAGATGATTTCGAAGGTGAGTCACACTTCAATTTCACTGGTTATTCTAATCCTAATACTTTAGAGCAGTATGGAGAGTCAGCAGTTGAAGCAACTGAGATTGATATGTCAGGATGCTTTCCTGTAACAAAGTCAGCTCTTAAGTATGATGAGTCAAAGGGAGTATACCTTAAGACTTTGTATGGAAATGCACAGAAGGATGCTGTAACAGGTGAACAGCTTGCTTTTGACAATGTAATCATTCAGAGAACATACCACGAAGTTCGTGATGACAATGGTTACCTTGCATATCAGATGCATGATACAACACGTGACGGATATTTCATTACCAGAGGTAAGATGATCCATGTTACATGGGAGAAGACAAGCGACTACGGTCCAACAACTTACTATGATGAAGCCGGAAACGAGGTTGTATTCAATACAGGTAAGACAATGATATTTGTTATTCAGGAAAAGGGCGGTTCATTCTCTAAGTTTACAGTAAATGGCGTTACATACGCTGATTGATAAAAATGGCATTTGGCGGGCGGCAGTAATGCCGTCCGAATTTTTACAAGAAAGGAATAAATTGTATGGAAAAGATTATAGTTACAGGTTGCAACGGACAGCTTGGAAGAGCAATCAATAAAGAACTTGCCGGTAAATATGAACTTGTAAATACTGATGTTTTTCAGCAGGAGGGCATTATACCTTTAGATATAACAAACGTTGATCAGGTTCTTAAACTTGCAAGAGAGGTAAAGCCTGTTGCTATTGTTAACTGTGCAGCATATACAGCCGTTGATAAGCAGGAGAGCGATATCGATCTGTCCTATAAGATCAATGCTATTGGCCCGAGAAATCTTGCAATTGCAGCTACTGAAACAGGATCTAAGCTTGTTCATGTTTCTACAGATTATGTATTTGAAGGTAATGGGACAAGACCATATGTTGAGTTTGATAGACCAAATCCTGTAAGTGTTTATGGAAAGACAAAGCTTGCAGGCGAGGAATTTGTAAAACAGTTTGCAAAAGATTTCTTTATCTTAAGAACAGCATGGCTGTATGGCGATGGTAAGAATTTTGTTAAGACAATGCTTGCACTGTCTGAAAATCATGATGAAGTTAGCGTAGTTAACGATCAGCTCGGAACTCCTACAAGTACATATGAACTTGCCAAAGCTATTGCATATCTTCTTCCTACCGAGAACTACGGCATTTTCCACGGAACATGTGAAGGATCAACTAACTGGGCTGATTTCACTGAAGAAATCTTCAGACTTGCAGGTAAGGGTACAAAAGTAAACCATGTTTCAACTGAAGAATATCAGGCAAAGAATCCACAGTCAGCACCAAGACCTGCTTACAGTATTCTTGAGAATTATATGTTAAAGCTTACATCTGACTTTATGTTTGCTGACTGGCATGAGGCTATTGAGAGGTATATCAGAGAACTTGGCTGATAATAGAATTGAGGTTTAAATGCAATTAATTTATGATATGCTCGGTAATACAATACTAATGGCTTCTTTCTGGGGCTGGCTTATTGCTCAGGTATTGAAAACAATAATATATGTTATTGTTAATAAGAACTTTAATCCTGAAAGGCTTATGGGAGACGGTGGAATGCCTAGTTCTCATTCAGCTACGGTAATGGCTCTTGTAACATCAACTTTTTATCATTATGGAGCAGGAACCTTTGAGTTTGCAATTTCAGGAGTTCTAGCCCTTATCGTTATGCACGATGCTATGGGTGTCAGAAGGCAGGCAGGAAAGCAGGCAGTTGTCATCAATAATATGATGGACTGGTTTAAAGAGCTTGATAAAGATATTCCAACAGAGCAGAGATTAAAAGAGTTTGTCGGACATACTCCGCTTCAGGTTTTGTTTGGAGCGATTCTTGGAATCATAGTTGGAGCTGTGGTTTCCTCAATTGGATAAATAGACACAGGAGATAACTGATAATGATAGCAGTTATACTTACTTGGATTTATGTTTTAGCAACCGCATATCTTACAGGATTCTTTTTTCTCAATGTCATAACATCTCTTGATTGTATGGCTTTTAGAAATTCCAAAGGTGTGTCAAAAAAGTATAAAATCAGATATCAGGAAAGTTATATAGTAGCCGGTTTGGTTGTGGTTACTGTGTTTTCTCAACTCTGGAGCTTATTTAGTGGCGTTGGTCTTATGGCTAACGCCTTATTGGTTTTGTTTGATGTTGCGGTGGCTTTTTACTACAGAGAGAGATTACTTGAAGAATTCTACCTTGTAAGCCATGTTCTCTTGGCAAAAAGAGACTGGTTATGGTATTTTTTTGTATTTCTCTTTATGGCTTATGGAACATCCCACGGAATCATGCATTATGATTCAGATTTGTACCATGCACAGGCTATTCACTGGATTGAAAGCGCGGGCATAGTAAAGGGCCTTGGAAATCTTCATTTGAGACTTGCTTATAACAGTGCATCATTCGCACTTTCAGCATTTTATAGCTTTGCATTTTTGGGAAAACAGTCATTGCATACCATGGCTGGATTTTTTGCACTGCTTTTGGCTTGGCAGTGTCTTGATATTAAGACAATTATCAGAAGGAGGCAGATTGTTTTATCAGATTTTCCGAGGATTGCAGCTATGTACTACATATTTACAATCTTTGATGAGATGGTAGCGCCTGCATCTGATTATTTTTTATCGACACTTGTTTTTTACATTATCATCTGTTGCACTGATATGTATGTAAGGCATGAAAAAGCATTTGTTCCATACATCTTGCTTGCACTTGTTGGTATATATGCGGTTACTGTTAAACTTTCAGCCGCGCCTATGGTCCTTCTGTCAATTATTCCGATTTATAAACTGTTTCATAGCAGGAATGATGAGAAAATAAAGACTTTTGGGATATCTGTTCTCATGGCGTTTATAATAACTGCTCCTTTTTTTGCGAGAAATATAGTTATTTCAGGGTGGATTCTTTATCCTGTAACTCTCCTGGATTTCTTTGACCTTGCGTGGGAGATACCAAAGGGAGTAGCGCAGTACGATTCAATGGAAATCAGGACATTTGGTCGTGGATATAATGATGTTGAAGCTTTCATGAATGTTCCATTTACTGAATGGGTTCCTAACTGGTTTGGCCAGCTCTCGCTTTTCCATAAGGCAATGATTATACTTTCAATAATATCGTTAGTTATCTATATTTGCTGCATTGTATATTTTATTCTGGCAGCTGTAGAACATAAAAAAAAGCCTGGCAAGCTTATTGGCAATAAAGTATTCGACTTAAGCCATAGAAGCATGCTTAGTTTTGCTGATTTTTTGACACTTAGTGGAACGCTTATTTTATGCCTTGTTTTTTGGTTCTTTAGCGCACCGCTTATCAGGTATGGGATTGTTTATGTTCTTGCGACTATCTCAATAGTTTTCGGAAGAATGATCATAATGATCCTTCATAAATTTGCTGAAAATGGTAGTGGGATAAAAGAGATATCTTTTAAAGTGCTTATTGCATTTTTGGCTATATGGCTTGTTTACAAGGGAATTAATATAGTTATTGAGGATGTACCGAGATTTAATTCCAAATATCTGTTGGTTCAGCAGGACTATGGAACTTATGATGTTGACTCATTTAAGCTTGGGGATACAACGATTTACTATCCTAAAGAGGGAGACCGTGCCGGGTATGCACCTTTTCCTGCCGCAACTCATGATCTTACCGGTGAAGTAGAATTTTTGGGTGAAACTATAACTGATGGACTAAAAAGTGTAGGACAATAAAGTAAAGCCAGAGTGATGAGTCACCCTGGCTTTCTGTTTTTTACCTTTTTAATTAAATTCACAAGCGATGTATGTCTCTCCGTCAGAATTGCTGTAATAAGAAACACCAACTGAAGTGAAACAGCTTCGAAGCACGTTTTCTTTATGCTTTGGCGACAAAAGCCAGGCAAGCACGACGTTCTCAGGTTTGCGCTGATTTTCATTTTTTGCGTGTGCTAAGTTTTCGCCACGTGTATAGCCAACTGTGTACCAGGCTGAACCGCATGGCCTAAGATGCGAAAAGCTGCTTGCGCATTCTTGCGCCCTTATTGTCGCAGCAGATTCAAGGTCTTCGCTATATGTGAGCGAAGACAATCCGGCAGCTTCTCTTGCTGCATTTATCTGAGATAAAATCTCATCTTCCGCTGTGGCTTTAGAATCTATGGAAAATATCCACATACTCATGAAAAATGTGAGTAGTAATCCACATAGAAATATTTTCATATATAGTATCCCCGTTTATAAGAACTGAAATAATATCTTTCCTATAATCGGATAATACCTTAATTAATATACGAAAAAACGAATATTAAGCATTTTTTAGAGGTTTTAACAGTTTTTTAAGGTAAACGTTTTCGAACTTTATAAAGCGTTAATAATATGTTTATAAATATTTTATATTTATAAAAAAGTTGCACGCCACTTTTTTATCACTTCCATTGTGATCTATATTCCATAGGACTTATCCCTTCTATCTGTTTAAAAATACGTGAAAAATAGTACAGAGGTGATATACCGCACTGATTTCCGATCTCTTCAACAGAATTTGCGGAAAAACGAAGGAGCTGCTTGGCATGTGTTATCCTGACAGATAAGAGATAGTTGATGATAGAAGTTCCAAACTGCTCTTTAAATCCTCTGGAAAGAGCATATTTGTTGATCAAAAACTTATCAGCAAGATTGTCCAAGGTTATTTTTTCCTGATAATGGCTATCAAGGTATTCCCTGAGCATGAAAAGAGTCTTGGTATTACTGTTTTCCGGTACTATATCAGGATTCCAGCTAAAAGACATAATGAATGTGAGAAGGGATGAGAGACCTTCGTTGATTCTTATGTCTCTTATGTAATCGTCGGAATGGGCAATGGTTTTTATGCTTTCAAAAATCCCTTCAAGCACTTGAGAATCGTCTGGATGAAAGATGGGCTGGCCGCCTCTTTCGATGTATTTTAAGTAAATTGGAAGAACTACATTTCCGTTAAAATGTATCCACTCAAGAGACCACAGATCCTCAGAAGTTCTATGGGAGTAAGGTTTTTGACAATCAATAAACACGCAGTCGCCCGCCTTTATCTCATATTCCCTGCCTTCATAATCCAAATATCCACTTCCTGATCTTATGTAAAAAAATAAAAATGACGACAGGTTCTGCCTCTTACTTGTATGTTTTTTCTGGGCCTTGAGAGACCCTATTTCCTGAAGATAAAAAAGGTTACTTTTTGCGAATTCTGACGGAGTATAAAGGAGTCTGTCAGAGGATACGTACTCACCTTGAAATAATCTGTTTTTCATAATAAAATACTCCATGACAATGATAATTGATAGTATAAACAACTAAGCAAGATAATGCAAATAAAAATCAAGAAAGTGAATTTAAATAGAGAAAGACACGCAATATAATAACATAGAAAAATGCAAATAATTGCTTTGAATTGAGAGGAAAACTTATGGCAAAAAAAGCTTTAATAACAGGTATAACAGGGCAGGATGGCTCATATCTTGCAGAGTTTCTTTTAGGAAAAGGTTATGATGTTCACGGTATTATCAGAAGATCTTCTGTAGATTATAGAGAGAGAATCGCTCACCTTGAAGGTCAGCCACATTTCCATCTTCACTATGGTGATCTTGGTGATTCAAT
>NZ_FOXO01000018.1 GCF_900115735.1 Butyrivibrio proteoclasticus | reverse complement strand
CCCCAGTATGAGGCAGGTTACCCACGCGTTACTCACCCGTCCGCCACTAAGAATATACAATCATCTGCCGAAGCTTCTGAAGCGTATATTCTCCGTTCGACTTGCATGTGTTAGGCACGCCGCCAGCGTTCATCCTGAGCCAGGATCGAACTCTCACGTTTAAAAGTTTGATCAGGCTAGAACTTAAGCTTGGCTTTTGTTCTGTCCGTTATTTACTATTTCTTTGTTCTGAATAAATTCTCTTGGAATTTTTCAGGGTTGCATTACTGTTTATTTGTCAAGGTGCTATAATTATGAGCCTTACTAGTTGCATAAGGCAACGCAGAAGGAGGGATTCGAACCCTCGCGCCGCTATTAACGACCTGCACCCTTTCCAGGGGTGTCTCTTCAACCACTTGAGTACTTCTGCAAAATAGTTGATTAACAATAATTATTAAATTATCGTAAAGCAGCGTGTTCATAATTAAGCGGAGCGAAAGGGATTCGAACCCTTGTGGCGTTGCCGCCAAACGGTTTTCAAGACCGCCTCGTTATGACCGCTTCGATATCGCTCCGAATATTTATTGTTCCTGCGGAAGTTCTTACGTTCTCGCCGCAGCGCAAGAATTATATTAGCAAAGTGCGCCATATATGTCAAGCATAATTCAAAAAAAAATTCAAAAAATTTCTATGCGTGCATTCTTATACTCTTTTTTGTATAACTTTTCCGCCTTCCGGAACAATTCCTTTAACCACTGAACCTGCGCCAATTACTGCATTTGGGCCAATTTTTGTTCCACGCAGGATTGTCACATTTGCTCCTATCCATGTACCATGTCCAATTTCAATTTTTGAGCTGATAAATTCCTTCCCATCATCATTTTTGAAGTTATGATCATGGTCTACTATCACAACATTGTTTCCAATTTTACAATTATCCCCAATAATAATTTGCTCTGTAGCAGTAATACATGTGCCCGTATTAAAAAAACAATGATTACCAATTATTAGTTCTCCGCCATCTGATACAAGGTAGAGATTTCCCCTGTTCTGATTAAAGCTGCCAAGCTTTATTTTGCCATTCCCATGTATTTCCACATGCAACTTATCAAATGTCTGTATCAGGCCGGCAGAAAATTTAGACATATACCTTATTTTCTTTACTCCAACCACAACAAAATTCTTTAAATACAATATAGGTGATCGCATATTTCCCCTCTTTACTTAATTACAGAATCATATACATTGAACAGCTTTTTCAGATGCGCAGAAAAACTGTATCTTTCCCGGGCAACTCTGTAGCTTTCCATTGATGATTCTATGTATCTTTCTTTTTCAGACAGGAGTTTTTTTATGCCGTTGGCTATTTCCTTTACATTGCCGGGGGTACATATGTATCCGCTCTTTCCATCCGCAACGAGTTGAGGAATTCCTCCGACATTGGTTGACACTATAGGAAGGCCGTAAGCCATTGCATCAAGGATAGACATAGGTAGACCTTCATCATAAGAAGGCAACATGAATACTGCCGATTCTTTAAGATAATTATCCTTTTCTCCTCCTCTTACCCAACCGGGGAAAAGAACTTTTTCTTTAGGTGCAACTTCGTATACTGCTTCTTTTATCTCATTTACATCAGATTCAGTTCCGCTTCCACACAATACAAAAGAGATATCTCTATTCTCTTTAATCGTTTCTTCTATTATTCCGGCGAAATCATATCCGCCTTTTCTTTTTCCTATCTCTCCAAGAAAAAGAACCTGTTTCTTTTCAAAACGCTTCGAAAACAGGTCTTTTACAAAATCCTCATCCTGAGGTTTACAATAGTTTTCAATAACTACCAGCTTGTCTTTAGGGACAATTACGCTCATTGTTTCTTTCCACTCATCAGACAAAACTATAATTTTAGCAAAATCCTTATAAACTTCCCGTATACGTTTTTTCTTTTTCTCTGAAGCATTCACGTAAAAAGTGTTAAAATCAGCGCCGTGGCAGTGATCGACAACAGGAATGTTCCTGCGCTTTGCCATATACAAAAAAGGCTGCATTCTGTAAAAACTAGGCCCAAAGGAAGAATGGATATGAATCATTTCCGGTTTAAACATCCTTAAAACCTTATAAAACTGCGCATATGCTTTTAATGCTTTGAAGAGTTTTTTAAACTTACTTCCATCACAATACGACTGAACATAGCAGAGCTCGTACCTATCCTCAATCTCACTTCCGTAATAGCCATTAGTAACTGCAGCTATCCCCCCCATTACATCAGGTTGCTGAACTATCATGCAAACTCTTGGCTTTCTATCGCTTTTTTTCATTAAACCTCACCAAACTATAACTGTTAGTCTCATCTGTTCTTTAAAATTGCCTCTGCGGCAGGAATATCCTCAGGTGTAGTAATCTTTATATTGTTATAAGAGCCCTCGATGAGCTTAACTTTTTTGTCTGAAAAATACTCAACAACCATGGCATCATCAGTGATGTTGACACCCTTTGCCATAAGCTCTCCCTCTTCCCTGTCAAGTCTCTGGTAGAGATCAAGGATCATCTTATACGAAAAGACCTGAGGTGTCTGAATCATCCATGTTTTTGCCCTGTCAGGAGTGGTCTGTGCAAATCCATTATCATCAGCAATCTTGATTGTATCCTTAACAGGCATGCCGACTACACATGCCCCAAACTCCTTAACTCCATGAAGAGCGCGCAAAATAATATCGTTATCCACAAAAGGTCTGGCTCCATCGTGGATAAACGCATAATCGCAATCATTATCTGCTGCCTGTAGGCCAAGGCGCACGCTATGATAACGGTAAAGTCCGCCTTCGACAATTGCTTTTACCTTATCAAAACCGTACTTTTCCACAATTTCTTTTCTCACATAGTCAATATCTCCACGGGAAACCACCAAAACTATATCGTCTATAAGGCTTTCTTCAAAAGCCTTTAAAGAGTAGTATATAAGCGGTTTTCCACCAATTTCCATGTACTGCTTTTTTACATCACTCTTCATCCTGCTGCCGCTTCCGGCAGCGAGAACCACCGCAACTGTCTTCATTTCATCTCCTAATGGTTGTATATAGGTTTTTCCTCAAAAAAACAAAAACCTATGCACAGCAGTATGCTATATTACTTTCTTCCGTGGAATCTTCGTTCACGATCACCCAGCGGAAGATTGGGAACCGCATTCATATCGAGTCCGAAGCGAACACCCTTCTTATATTCATAAAAAGCTGCTGCCCCGATCATTGCTGCATTGTCTGTACAAAGAACAGGTGAAGGTCTGTAGAACTTTATATTTTCCTTCGAACATTCTTTTTCCATAAGCTCACGAAGTCCAGAATTGGATGCCACACCTCCGGCTATAGCAAGCTTATCGTAGCCATATTCCCTGCAGGCTTTTATAGCATGAGAAACCAAAACTTCGACTACTGCTTTCTGGAATGAAGCCGCAACATCGGCCTGGTTAAGTTCCCGGCCCTGCATCTTTGCCTGATTTATGTAATTTAGTACAGATGATTTCAATCCGCTAAAAGAAAAGTCATATTCCGCATCAGGAATCTGGGCCTGTGGAAAAGTAAAGGCATCAGGATTCCCCTCTTTTGCCGCCTTATCAATCTTGGGACCACCCGGATATCCAAGTCCTATAGCCCTGGCCACTTTGTCGAAAGCCTCTCCTGCTGCATCATCCCTGGTCTGGCCTATGATCTCGTACTCGCCATAATCCTTTACAACAACAAGGTGTGAGTGACCTCCTGAAACCACAAGGCAAACAAAAGGAGGCTCAAGGTCTTTGTTCTCAATAAAGTTAGCGCTGATATGTCCCTCTATGTGATGCACACCTATAAGTGGCTTTCCCGTAGCAAAAGAGATTGCTTTAGCCTCTGAAACTCCCACCAAAAGAGCTCCTACAAGGCCGGGGCCATAGGTCACTGCAATAGCATCAATATCTTTCAAAGTCAGATTGGCTTCTGAAAGAGCTGCTCTTATGCATCCATTCATTTTTTCAACATGCTTTCTGGACGCGATCTCAGGGACAACACCGCCGTAAATTGTGTGAAGTGCAATCTGGGAAGAAATGATGTTAGAGAGAACTTCTCTGCCGTTTCTGACTACTGCTGCTGCAGTTTCATCACAACTACTCTCAATGGCAAGTATTGTAACATCTCCATCTTCCGGTTTGGCAGTCTCGCTGTTTTTACCTTCTTTTATAGACATAAAGATGACGCCGTCATCCTCGACATTTTTATTTATTTCCATATCTTTTTGTACCTTTATCTTTTAAGATTTCCGCCAAATTTCTTCAAAGCCTCTGCTTCCTTAAACCTGTTCTCACTTGTGAGGAAATTGTAATCGTCCTTACTGGTAAGAAGAGCTATATCTTTAGAGTTTGATACGTCTCCCGGATGAAAAAGAATTTCCATGCTGTTCTTTCCACGGTCAGCAAGAATCTCTCCTGCAAAAGGAAGGCAGGCTTTCACATTCTCATAAAACATATGCCCGGACATCATAACTCCCATAAAGAGCTTGTCCTCTGTCTTTAAACTATCCAGCTCGTTTCTGTATTTTCTTTTATTTCTGGCAGAAAGAAAATTCAAAATGAGCACCTTAAGAACATTTACAAAAGAGATGCCCGTAAGTTTAGATGCAGCTTTTTTGTAAATTGATATTTCTTCCTTCGGAAATCTTATATATGAAACCTGAAGATTCTTTTCTTTTATCACATCCATAACAGCGTCAAAAATAACAGGGATCATGTGGTAATGCACATGTCCGTCGATCCTGAAAACGCCGTCATTCATGTAAAGCCTGCAGGCTTCGATCTGAGCCTCAACCTCTTTTTTTACCTGTTTAGAATACAAAAGTCGCAGTACCGGAACATAACTCATTACAAGGAGCTTAATAAATCCGATATCGAAATTCCCATCAGAATTAATAAGTCTGGATGCTTTGTCACCTGTAAGTGGCTTTCCCTCAACAAAATTAAGATGTACTGTCACAAAGAGATCTTTTCTGATATCCTCTATTGCATCCATGCACTCCTTTAGATGAGGGCTATTTGGCATGATGCTGATGCCATTAAGAGCTCCGTTGTGATAACAGTCTATAATATGACGACTCTGCTCCGGAAAAAGTCCATAGTCGTCTGCATGATATTCAACCAAAAATAATTCCTCCCAAAACTTAATTAGCTTTTTCTGTCCACCCAAGAATCTTCCATTTTCCGGAATCATCCTGTCTCAAAATAAAAACGTAATAAAGCCCCTGACTTGAAGTTCCCTTTCTAAGGCTAAAGTAGCAGTCAACGTTACACATTTTTCTGCCATCAACTGTCACCACTTCAGGCTCTCTGCTCTGAACCTGATAAGTAGGGATAGAGTAATCCTCATCACGTCTGGTCTTTACTTCGTTTTTCATGGACTGATAATAATCGGATTGATTAGCTAGAAGCTCATCATCCATTATCCCCTCCAAAACTTCCAGCATCCTCTTTTGCTGATCATCAGTATATGTCTCTTTGTACAATACCTTCATGATATTGGCATACATATCCACAACTTTCCTGGGATTTGCAGGATAATCTTTTTCAAGATTAGTTGTCGTAATCTGGTCAACTACTGTCAGTGTATAATTTTCTTCATTGGACGAGCTATGATTTCTGGTAAAAATAAGAAACAGCCCCAATACAACAAGCGCGCCAAAAACTGCCAGTAATACCGATTTGATCACTACTGATTTTGTGTTTTCCATATACCCCTCGCTTTCTTAAGCTCTTTTTAGCTTTCAAACTTAAGTGTGACACTTCTGCCGTCTTTTGCTGCCACTACATTTTGGAAAATCTTTTTTGTTTCCGGTAAATATTCTGCCGGATTCACAAGTGAAGGGCTATAGTGCGTAAGCCACATCTCTTTTACCTCTGCCCTGGCTGCCATTTTAGCCGCCTCATAAAACGTCATATGCTTGTATTCTTTAGCCTTAACAATCTTATCTGGCTCTCCATACATCCCCTCGCATATGAAAAGATCTGAATCTTTCGCATTCTCCACTATACTGTCTGTAGGGCGTGAATCCGTTGTATATGTAAGCTTAAGTCCCTTTCTGGTCTCTCCAAGCACCATATCGGGAGTAAATACCCTTCCATCTTCAAGCTCAATAGTATTACCCTTTTGAAGCTTGTTCCAATACTGTCTGTCTATACCTGCTGCCATGGCTGCTTCCACATTAAACTTTCCCTGTCGTCTAAGTTCCATTGTGTAGCCATAACATGTAATATTGTGATTAACCTTAAAAGCCTTAATAGTAAATTCAGGAAATCCTTCAAGTGTAAACTCTTTTTCGTTTTCGTCAAGTTCCATAAAGTTTATCTTAAAAGGTAATTCCGGCGCAATAACGCGAAGTGAATTAACGACCTTTCCAAGGCCCTTTGGGCCCACCATAAGAAGCGGCTCTGTGCGCTCAGCATTACCCATGGTTAAAAGAAGCCCCGGCAAACCGCTGATATGGTCTGCATGATAATGGGTAAAACAGATAACATCGATTGGCTTGGCACTGATTCCTTTCTTTTTCATGGCAATCTGAGTAGCTTCACCAGAATCGATCAAAACACACTTTCCGTTGTATCTCACAAGAAGTGAAGTGAGGAAACGGTTTGGAAGAGGCATCATTCCGCCGGTTCCAAGTAAACAAACATCTATCATAAATTATTTCCTTTTCCAATAAATAACGGCATCCTCTTTGGGATTCTCGTAAAATCCTGGCCTTTTTCCCTCTGAAACGAATCCCAGCCTCTCATAAAGACCGATTGCAGGAGAATTTCCTTCTCTTACTTCCAGGGTATAGGATTCTATTCCAAGACCGTGACCTCTTTCAATGAGCTGCCTCAGCATTTTATAGGCAACGCCTTCTCTTCTGGTGTCAGCGGATACCGATACATTTGTTATCTCGCCTTCACCGGATATATTCTGAACTCCGCATAGTCCCACAATTCTTCCGGCCTTTTCTGCCACAAGATAAATTGTGTCATCGCGTGTCATGGCATCAAGAAGCTGTTTTTTTGTCCAGGCCTCTTTTCCTAAATTGGATTCTTCAAGCTTATAGGCATCGTCAACATCCTCAGGCGTCATCTCCCTTACCCTGATGATTCCCGGAGCCTTTGGTGTACTGTCCTTTTTAGGCGCTGTTCCGCCATTTTCTTTAGCCTCTCGTTCAGCCTGCGAAAGTCTTAAATAGTCAGGAGCAAACTCATCTGCCGTAGTAAACCTGTTTTCAACGGCATAAACATTGGCCAGAGCGCAAAGTGCTGCCGCATTCTGCCTGCTCTGATGAAATGGAGCTATGGAATACGGAACAGTCAAAAGTCCTTCAAGCTTATCCCTGTAAACAGGAACACCATCTCCCAAAAGAACCACAGGTTTTCCAATTTTGTTGAGCTCTTCAGCAATGTTTTCCACAGAGGTTGCGAACTGTTCGTGGATAACCTGCATATCAAAGGTCTGCTCGCGAACCTTTCCCTCCTGCCTGTTGGGAACAAATGTATAAATACCTGTGTACACCTGATTTCTTTTGGCATCCATCATAGGACAAATAATTTTCTCAACCCCATATAGATTATAGGCAATACCATCTACTGTCGGGATGGCTATTATGGGTTTATCGAGGGCAAGTGCAAGTCCTTTTGCTGTTGCACTTCCTATCCTCAGCCCGGTAAAAGAACCTGGTCCCTTAGCCACAGCTACGGCATCAATAGATGATAGGTCAAGATGAATCTTTTTACAGATGTCATCAAGCATAGGCATCAGTATCTCTGAGTGTGTAGTTTTGTACTGAATGAGGAATTGTGAAAGCAGCATATCGCCGTCTGAAACAGCCACAGCCCCCACAAGTCCTGATGTATCAATTGCTAATATCTTCATTTATATCTCCGGATTATCTCTTTGTCATTGTAATAAGGCGATAGTCAAAACCTTTTTCAAGATTCTTTTCTATAACAATCTCTGTATAGTGCTCAGGAAGAATCTCTTCTATCAGGTTAGCCCATTCTACGAAGCAGACTCCATCGCCATAAAAATAATCCTCATAGCCAATTTCATCCATCTCGCTCACGTCACCAATCCTGTATACATCGAAATGGTAAAAGGGAATCCTTCCCTCGTCATAAACCTGAAGTATAGTAAAAGTCGGACTGCTGACAGGTCCTTTTATCCCAAGTCCCGCTGCAACTCCCTGAGTGAGCACAGTCTTGCCAACACCCAGGTCTCCGATCAAAGTATAGACCATGCCAGGTGTGGCATTCTCACCGATTCTTTTTCCAATTTCGAAGGTTTCTTTTGCACTATTTGTTTCAAGTCGGGTAACTATATCCATATAAAGCCTCACAAATATCACATTC
Organism: Butyrivibrio proteoclasticus; assembly: GCF_900115735.1. Taxonomy (GTDB): domain Bacteria; phylum Bacillota; class Clostridia; order Lachnospirales; family Lachnospiraceae; genus Butyrivibrio; species Butyrivibrio proteoclasticus_B. The sequence goes on along the minus strand of NZ_FOXO01000018.1, from coordinate 76,542 downwards.
TAAATTATAGTATAGCATATTAGACAAGGTGCAAAAAGAGTCGCACTTTTACATGCGACTCTTAAAAAAAATTCATATCAAACTACAGACACCATCAAGCGTCAGCTTCAACTGTTTTCTTCTTGGCAACAAGCATAGGTTCTGCCTTTAATATAGGACTTATCTGCTTGTAGATAAGGAATGTTACTGCACTGTGAACAATTCCTTTAACAAGGTTAAATGGCGCCACGCAGAATAGACAGAATGTAAAGAGATTATCAACAAATGGGTAAATCTCTGTTCCAGCTTTCAGTATATTCTCTACACCACCAAACATAAGAGCATAAGCAGGAATCATGAAGAATGCATTTAATGCTGCGCCGATAAAAGCGATGCAAAGCGTTGCGAGAATGCATCCGATAAGAGCAGTTTTCCTGGTTCTCTTAAATCTGTATACGATTGAAGCCACCATTACAAAAGAGGCTCCGATAACAAAGTTAGCTATTTCTCCTACGAAAGCAGAAGTTGTTCCCTGGATGAGAACATTAAGTGTAACCTTTATAAACTCCACCATAACTCCTGCAAATGGTCCAGCCGCAAATCCAACTATAAGAGCCGGAATATCGCTGAAGTCGAATTTGTAAAAGCTTGGTGCGATTGGAAGTGGAAACTCTATAAGCATCAGCACAAAAGATATTGCTGAGAAAACACCGATAATTGCCATCTTTCTTGGTGTTAAGATTCCCTCCGATTTTCTTCCTTCCCTCAGATCTTTTTTGGCTGCGATTGTTTCAGCCAGATATGCCAATACAAAAGCCAATACTATAAGAAGTATGAGGCCTATGAATCTGCCTGAATTCCCTGCAATGATCTGAAGTAAACTTTGTTCCTGTTTCATTTTTTCCTCCTTTTGTTCGGGGGAGGAGTCCTATACACGATTTTGTGTTTAAAAAAATATCAGGAAAATAAAAAATCCCAAGTAAATATACTTGGGGTACGCAAACCAAAATCATGCATTCTTCTCTCATCCAGACTTTACTGTCGGTTTTGGAATCTCACCAAATCAGCCACTCATCACAAAAGATAAGTAGGTCGCGGACTATACCGCCGGTTGGGAATTACACCCTACCCCGAAGAACTATATTTTTTCTAAATCAAATACTATAATGGATATAGCCATATGTCAAGAGTGTTTGACAATTTAATTTTGCAAAATTATAATTTGAATGTATTAAGTCAATCTCAGGAACTATCGAGGAAAAACAAAAACCTATGCATTCTTGAATCAACAATTCAAGAATGCATCAACCAAGCCAATTTAAATCGACTTCGTCGATGAGGCTTGGTTGACTCTTCACTCATATTCTCACGAAATCCGCAGTATATGCGGATTTCTGGAATTTAGTTCAAGATGTCATAAATTTATAAGAAGTCTATGAGGTAATCATGAAAGCTATAGACCGAAAGAGTCTCAAACCAGGTATGATACTGGCAAAAGACGTTCATGTAAATGCACAAAAAATCGTGCTTTTAAGCAAAGGCGATATCATTTCCAGGAAAGATCTTGCCAAGTTGGCTTTTTATTCAATAGATGAAGTCTATATTGAAGACGAAATAGTCACAGTTTCCACAAATGAGTCTGATGCGAACTACAATGGCTCTTATACCCGTTTGGATCGGATCAAGGCCACACCTGAATTCCAAGAGTTCAAAAAGAGTTTTGAAGAATGCTCTGAATCCTTTAAAAACTCGATTAACGACGTTATCCTAAAGAGCAAAGAATTCAAAGTTGGAGATCTCATGGCACCAATTTACAGGCTGCTTAAGAAAAATCCAAACACTAATGTAGTATTCGATATGCTTCACAATTTGCGAGAGTATGATGACGCTACCTATACCCACTGTATCAACGTAGCACTCATTTCCAACATTCTCGCCAAATGGCTTAAAATGGACGATACAGAAATCGACATCGCAACTCAGGCAGGTCTTTTTCACGACATAGGAAAGGTAATGATTCCTGAAGACATAATAAAAAAGCCAGGAAAACTTACTGAAAAGGAATATGAAGAGATAAAAAAGCATCCACAGATTGGATATGATGTCCTAAAAGACCAGCCAGTTAGTAATCATGTTAAAAATGCAGCACTTATGCACCACGAAAGATGTGATGGCACCGGTTATCCACAAGGTCTCAAGGCTCCTCAGATCGATCGTTATGCCAAGCTAGTATCAATAGCAGATGTATACGATGCCATGACCAGTGCAAGATACTACCGCGAACCTCTTTGTCCCTTCACAGCTATTGAGCTCTTTGAGGAAAATGGTTTTACAAAATACGATTCTGAAATGATCATGACCTTCTTGAAAAATATCGTAAATACATATATTTCAAGCACTGTTAAACTGAGTTCGGGAGAAATTGGTGAGATCATTTTTGTAAATCAGGACAGTCTGTCAAAGCCAACTGTAAGAATAGGTGATGATTATATCGACCTTAGCAAGCGCAAGGGCGTCACCATTGAGAAAATCCTATAAAAAAGGAAAGCTATTTCAGCTTTCCTTTTTTATTAAGCATGTTTCAATTTGAATTTCTGCATATCATAGTCTGAGTCAACTTTTTCAATATGAGCACCAAGCTCGCGAAGCTTTTTGTCAAAGTCTTCATAGCCTCTTTCGATATACATGATGTCCTCTACAGATGAAAATCCTTCAGCTGTAAGGGCTGCTATTACAAGAGCCGCTCCTGCTCTAAGGTCCGGTGCTGACACTGTAGCTCCAGTATACTTATCAACACCTTCAATAATTGCAGTACTGCCCTCAACCTTAATGCATGCACCCATTCTTGTAAGTTCATCAACATATTTAAATCTGTTCTCGAAAATACTCTCTGTTACGATACTGATACCACTTGCAAGTCCAAGGGCAACCGTAATCTGAGGCTGCATATCTGTTGGAAATCCCGGATAAGGAAGTGTCTTGACATGGGTATTGGTAAGACGCTTTGTAGCTACAACTCTTACCGCATCATCTGACTCATGAATCTGACATCCCATCTCTATAAGTTTTGCACTGATAGATTCCAAATGCTTGGGAATTACATTCTTTATAGTGATATCACCCTTAGTAGCTGCAGCTACCAACATAAATGTCCCTGCCTCTATCTGGTCAGGAATAATCGTATACTCAGTACCGTGGAGCTTTTCAACCCCTTTTATCCTGATAACATCAGTTCCGGCACCCTTTATATTGGCACCCATGCTGTTAAGAAAGTTTGCAAAATCTACTACATGTGGTTCCTTGGCAGCGTTTTCAATAATAGTCTTACCCTCTGCCATAGCTGCTGCCATCATGATATTGATAGTAGCACCGACACTTACAACATCAAGGTAAATGTGACTGCCAGTAAGTTTATCAGCATGAGCATCAATGATACCATGTTCAATGCTCACCTGCGCGCCAAGAGCTGTAAAGCCCTTGATATGCTGATCTATAGGTCTAAGACCTATGTTACACCCGCTTGGAAGTACAACTCCTGCTTTCTTATATTTTCCAAGAAAAGCCCCAAGCAGATAATAAGATGCGCGAATCTTTTTAATGTAATCCTCTATTGTATATGTGTGAATCTGTGAAGCATTTATTTTAACCGAATGTCTTCCTGTTCTCTCAACAAAGGCACCGGTTGAACTTATAGCCTGAAGCATAGCATTGGTGTCTGACTCATCAGGCATATTGTCTATATATACAGTTTCGTCCGCCATTGTAGCAGCAGCTAAAATCGCAAGCGCAGCGTTCTTTGCACCGCCTATTTCAACTTCTCCTACAAGAGGAACTCCACCTTTTATTACATATTTTTCCATAGGAATCCCATCCCATATAACCTATTTTTCAAAAATTAACTCTTTTGCCAAATTATATTAATAGCACAATATGATATATGTGTCAAAAATGGCTTAGTTTAAATAATTCAACGGATTGACCTGAGTACCGCCAATCAAAATCTCAAAATGCAGGTGCGGCCCAGTGGAAACACCGGTATTTCCTGACAACGCAATCTTTTGTCCCTGAGTAACTGACTGTCCAACTGAAACAAGAACTTTTGAAAGATGACCATATCTGGTCTCTCTTCCATCAGAATGCCTGATATATACACAGTATCCATATCCGCTTCCCCAACCGGCTCTTGTAACAACACCTGATGAAGATGCAACAACCGCTGTTCCGACAGGAGTAGCCCAGTCAACGCCTTTATGGTAAGAACTTGCTCCTTTAGTAGGACTTGTTCTCTTTCCAAATCCTGATGTCAATCGTCCACCGGAAATAGGTTTTATGTATGTAGGAGGAACGATGGTACCCTTTTCAACAATCTTAGGAACAGCCTGATAAGTAACTTCTTCCTTCTGGATCTCACTGGATACCTCACTGGCATCATTATATGTCACAAGAGCTACAACCTTTCTGTGTCCTGCGGAAGGTTCCTGTATTACCTTACTCTGTGTTGTATACCATGAATCGTTATAGACATACTGAACTTCTGCCTCATAGTCCTCTTCATAGTATTCTTGAACTGTGTAGACTACTGAAAGTTCAGGTTCCGGAACTGTTACTATAAGTTCATCGCCTGTTCGGATAGTAGTGTTCTCACTCTCCAAAAATCCGTTCATAGCTACGATATCTGCTACTGTAAGATCATATTTTAAAGCTATGGAGCCAAGAACATCGCCTTCCTGCACTTCATAGATCTGATTAGTTTCTTTATCCTTGGTCACTTCATTAATAGCTTCTGAAAGCTCTGTAATCTCATCATCAGGAAGATAGCTTTCTACGATTTCAACCTTATCCGCAAAATCTATGGATAAAAGACCAAGCTCGTAATCAGAAAAATCCTTGTCATAGGAAATAGGTGCAGCATCCCTGACTGCCTCTGTAAGCATTTGAGAAAAGCCGGATTCCGGCATGCTTGTCTGGGCATTTTTCTCTTCTTTTTTTACTTCTTCCTTACTAAGAACAACCGGAGTCAAAACGTTCACTTCTCTGGTTGGGTCAAGAGTCAAAGTGACATCATATTTGTCCTCTGTATCATAGGTGGAAAGAGCTGTCTCAAGAAGCTCCATTACATCATCGATTGAAGCAAGATTCACAGAAAACTCATTAATCTTAATTGAGTATGCTCGGTTAAGCGTACTTTTTCTGCTTCCTGTCAGAACTTCAACCATAGACTTTGTAACATCTGCCATAGAGTCGACAGCGCCAAAAATTTTGTCACTACCATCAATTGTCATATCTGCTCCGGCAAGAGTTAGCTCATCATCGCTACTTGATATCTCTTTTCTCGCCGTACGATATGCTTCATAGGCATCGCTCCTTGAAGCCACTGTTCCAACAAACTGCCCGTTTAAAGTTATTGTAAAAAGATTATTGCCTCCCTTCTGGAACTTAACAAATGTAGGCATAAATAAGATCCAGAAAGCAATGACCACCAAAGTGGAATGCAAAAACCAAATTTTAATTCTGTTTCTAAAAATCGTGTTTCTAAAATTCATGTTGTAAATCTTTCCAAAATGTATTAAATGATACCAAAAATTCTAAGAATATTTATAACAAGGTCCGCTCCTGCCACGAGAAGTGTAACTATAAGAATTGGAAGAAGCGCTGTGTTCTTGGTTTCAATGGCAAATTGGACTTCTTCAAATTTCTTTTTGATCTCTTTATATTCTTCCTGATGCTTCTCTTCCTGTTTATTCAGTACTGCCTGAACATTACGGTAGGTCTGAACACCAACATCATGTGTTTTTGTGCTATTTTCATCAAACTTTTTGTTGAAGTTCTCCTCCATTTTTTTGGAAACTGCTTCAACTGACTCACTGATAGCCGACTCAACCTCAGCCTGGGTGTTAGCTTTGATCATATCCTGTGCACTCATTTCCTTAGCGAGCTTATCCATAATGTTATCCAAAATATTCCCTCCCAATGAAATCTACTATCCCTCTGATCTGCATACAATATACAATATCATCCATTGTGCAAATTAGACAAGACAATATTTATATAAATACATTTGTTGTACACTTTTACCATTTGTTTACTATTTGTTCATAATTTGTTAATAATTGAATTGTATATTAATACCATAGCCGATGGAAATACGGCAACTCAATTTAGAAAGATAGATTTTTTCATAATAGGCCAGGTGCGGGAGACCGTATCTGGCCACTCCTCATTAATAAGGCAATTATGGTAATGGCCGCAAAACCATTACCATAGTCCTGACTTAATCCTCTTTCTTCTCTCCCACTGCCTGAATCTCTTCATTAAGTGAAAGCATGCGAGCATCAAGGTCCGCCACCATTTGTGCACATTGCGTAAGCTCCGAATTGATATGACTTGGAGCCTTACCTTCAAACTTGTACTGAATCTTGTGCTCAAGAGAAGCCCAGAAATCCATGGCTACAGTTCTTATCTGGATTTCAACCTTAACATTAACAATTCTGTCTGAAAGATAAACAGGGAGAGATACTATCATGTGATAGCTTCTGTATCCGCTGTTTTTAGGGTTCATAATATAATCCTTAACAGTATGGACCTGAATATCTTTCTGGTTGCTGATCATCTCAGCAATTCTGTATATATCCGATGTAAAAGAGCAAATGATACGGATTCCTGCTATGTCATTAACATAGCGGACCATGTTTCCTATTGTAGACTCATACCCATTTCTCTTTAGCTTTTTTACAATACTCTCAGGTGCCTTAACTCTGGCCTTAACGTGCTCGATGGGGTTATATCTGTGAACTTCCTGAAACTCCTCGTTAAGTATCTCTATCTTGGTGGTTATCTGCTTAAGCGCAGCATTATAGAGAAGGTTAACTTCCTCCCAGGTGTTAATATCATCGGAAATCTTGATGTTGCTCTCAGCGAGATCTAATTCCATATTAGCTCCTTGTTTTCCAGTACTCTTTGTTTAAACTGCAAAGTTTCACAACACTCATAGGAAGCTTTTTATAATTTCTTCCAAGCTTATAGCCCATCCATCTGAAGCCACACATAACAATATATCCCGGAATAAGATGTGCTTTTCCTATATGTCTGAAATGATCGATAGTCTGTCTCACCATCTTTTTGCCTTCAGTTTCCGATTTGATCCTGCCAAAGATCTCCGGATGATCAGTCTGTGAAACACCAAGGTCAAAATTCCTGTGAAACTGCTGCATACAAGTGTAATTGTGCGAGTGGATGACTCCCGCCTCGGGAACATACATAATAGCATAGCCCCGCTGACAGGCATTACCCGCAAATACCATATCCTCATTAAAAATAGTTCTGTGAGTAAATCCACCAATTACATTATATACGTCACGCCTGTACATGGCACATACATTTGAACAAAAATAAGTTTTTATTCCAAGTTTATCCACATCATCCTGTGTTTTTTTCATAGGTTCATTGGGATAATTAAACTTTCTTGAATATCTCTCTGCAAGATTGCAGTCAGATTTCGGATACTGTCTTGCATAAGCCGCAGCCACATCTCTGTCCAATGCCTTTGCAAGATTACTAATAAGCATCTTATCCCTCGGGAACGCATCCTGAGTCATCATTAAAAAGAAGTCCGAATCAGATAATGCTACTCCCTGATTTCTGGTTTCACCGTGGTCAAATTCAGCCTTTGTTACATGCTTTACTATTATATTGTCATACTTTTCCAGAGGATTTTCTTTCGTCTCCTCAAGAAGCTTATTCCAGTATTTTTCCTCCGTATTCATGATGATGATGTGGCTTGGCCTCAATGACTGTTTTTCCAAATCATCGATCATTGTCAGCACAGAGTAATCCGGCTTGTAGGTAGGAATAATTACGTCTACTGTATTCATCTGTTTTTCCTTTTATATACAACTTATGCTGAGCGCACGGTTCTAACTTAAAAGAGGTATGTGCGCTTTGTTAAAGCACAATACGCACATACCATCTCTACAGTCTAAAATGCCCTCAGCATTAAATCATCAATTCAAATATGGATCTGTATCAGCTTTGATCTTATCACTAAATTTCTGTACATCTGGAGAAATTGTATACTCTGTATCATTGAACAGGAACTGATGAAGCCACTTAACATTGCTTGCAAGATCAACAGCAATTACGCAGCTTCCCTTCTTACCGATTGTACCTGTTGCTCTCATGCTCTCTTCAGGGAATCCGCCATTATCAACTACATTGTAATTAGCTACATTCTTAAGAAGTTCAAGGATCTCTGAAAGATCAAGTGAAGTATATGTCTCATCAAATGCCTTGTTGGCAATTGTCTCAAGATCTGAATAGCTCTTGCCCTTTGCCTTTTCAAGACAAGCCATAAGAACTGTTCTCTGTCTTTCAGCACGCTTGAAGTCATCGCCTGCTGTGTATCTGATACGGCAATAAGCTGTTGCCTGAAGGCCATTAAGTGTCTGAAGACCAGTGCTTGTTACAGGCACATACTCAAGTCCAAGCTCTGTAGCCATTGTTGCCTGATAGTTATTAAGATGAGAAATCTCAGCCTCTGTAACATCGATCTCGACACCGCCGAGAGCGTTAACTACATCTGTCAGTCCCTTGAATCCGATAGTGATAAAGTCCTCTATATCCATATCAAGATTCATGTTAAGCATTGAAATAGCCTGCTCAGGACCACCTTCAGCGTATGCTGCGTTACACTTTGTATACTCATCATTACTAAGATTAAGATAAGTATCACGATAAACTGAACAAAGCTTCACTTCGCCATTTTCATTATTTATAGAAGCAATAATGATTGTATCTGTTCTGGTGTTTTTCTTGATAGCGCCCTGGTTCTTGGCTTCATCACGTGTATCAACGCCAAAAAGTGCGATATTGGTATAGCCTTTCATCTGCTCGTTTTCAGCAGCTGTTTCACTAATACTATTTGAAATAACTTCCTCGTTCATATTGACCTTACCAACCTTGGTAACATCGACCTTAAAAAATACATGGTACGCAACAAGAACAAGAATACAAGCAACTAAGATTTCTGCAACAAGAATGATGATTGCCTTCTTGTTATTATTCTTTTTACCTGATCCACCATGTGAACCACCTCTTCTGGATGATTGGCTTCTGGTCGCACTTGAATGACTCTTCGAACCGCTTCTTGAAGAAGAATGGCTCCTGGAGCCTGTTGAGCTCTTTCTTGCGGATTTATCGTCATAATCATCATAATCGTCGTAATCATCACGATATCTATTATCACGAGCAGACTTTCTCACTTCCCCGTTATTTTTGTGAGAAGAACGTCTTTCGTCTCTGTCGTAGTATTCATCATCACGCCTTGACATTTTCTATCTCCTTTATCCCAGCAAATTATAATTTACATAATAAAAAACATATTATACTATGCCACAAATGTTCCAAATATACAAGCGCAGGATAAATTATTCTATCCTGCGCCTTATCAATTCTAATATGCATTTTTATTTACGAATCCATACCGGATTGTTCCAAGCATTATCTTAAAATCAAAAGCCATAGTCCAATTCTCGATATAATAGATATCATAATCGATTCTTTTTCTGATGGATGTGTCACCGCGGTATCCGTTAATCTGCGCCCAGCCTGTAAGTCCCGGTCTAACCTGATGTTTTACCATATACCTTGGTATCTGTTCTTTGAACTTCTCAACAAACTGAGGTCTCTCCGGTCTTGGGCCAACAAGAGACATCTGCCCGATAAAAATATTAAAGAACTGCGGCATCTCATCAATACTTGTCTTTCTAAGGATTGCCCCAATTCGTGTGACCCTCGGGTCTCCTTTTGTTGTCCAACCCTTTTTTTCCTCAGCTTCAGTCTGAACCTTCATAGTTCTGAACTTGTACATCTTGAACGGAACACCGTTAAGCCCTATTCTCTCCTGTTTGTAGATAATAGGCCCCTTGCTTGTAACCTTAACTGCTATAGCCGCAGCCAGCATTAAAGGTGAAAAGATGATTATTGCAAACAAAGATCCTACAATGTCCACGAGTCTTTTGGCCACCTTATTAAATGAGTTGGTCAATGGTACATACCTGATATTGATAACAGGCATTCCCTGAACATCCTCAGTATATGGATTACTTGGAAAAAGAGATGAATAATCCGGGATAAACTTGGTGTGAACTCCCGATTTCTCGCACTGCGCAACAAGCTCTTCCAGTCTGTCATAGTCATCCAGAGGAAGCGTGATCGTTATCTCATCATAATTGTTATTTTCAAGGTATAGCCCAAGCTGCTCAATCTTACCGACAACCTTAACTCCATGGTAATTAGTTCCAAGAGGAACAAAATCATCCAAAACGCCGGCTATCTCATATCCCCATTGAGGATTATCAAGAATACGACTGATATAACCTTCTGCCGCTCTTGAGTATCCAACAAGCAAAACGTGTTTTAAGTTGTAGCCCTTTTTCCTTATATACCTCAGAAACTTTCTAAGAACAATCCTGAAAGCTGTTGCAAGTGTCACATTCAACACAGCAAATATGATCATCATGGATCTGGAAAAGTCGTTGTGCTTCAAAAGGAAAAGGATTACCCAAAAGCCAAGGATACCGGCCACGTTAGCTTTGACCACATCCATGAACTCGTCCCACATTCTGAGGGCACGTCGTGGCGTGTAAAGCTGAACCATATAATAAAGAATAAGGTACGCCGGAACCAAAAAATAAAGTGCCCTGAAGTATATCCCCATAGGCAGGTGTCCACCAGGTAACCTGTTACTAAATAGCTCAAACTTTATAAAATAAGACGCAACGTAAGAACCGGCTACAATAAGCCCGTCCGCAACTACATGCGCCCTGTTTAAATGAACCTGATTATCTTTTATCATAAAAATACAGCCCCAAACTTCCTGGCACAGTTAATCCACAGCTCCAGCTGCATCCTAAAACTGTTAAAGATTTCTTTTTTCCCAAATGCCACTCTTTTGTCGGCATTAACTCTAATCTTGGATAAGCCAAGGGCAAGCCCCTTTAGATGTGCTCCTCCAAGTCCCCTCTTTGTATAAAAAACATGCTTTATCAATATTCCTGCCAGAATAAGCGGCAAGTTTACAACTATCTGAAGGATAGGCATATTTTTATAAATAAAGTATAAATTATTTCCCGCAGTAAGTTCAACCTTAAATCTGTTATATCTTGAACCGCTTGTACCGCTTCCTGCGTGATAAACTATTGCTCCCGGATCACAGACGTTGATATACCCCTTTAATCTTGCTCTGTATCCAATGTCAATATCCTCAAGATAGCAAAAATGTGCAGGATCAAAAAGCCCAACTTCATTAAAAAGCTCTCTTCTGTATATGGCAGCTCCCGCACAGGCACTGGTCACAGGTTCAATGCTTGAAAAATACTTGTTATCCTTATCTCTTCCCGGAGAAAAGGCCCATCCCAAAGCACAATAAAGATCACCCGCATCGTCGATAAGGTGCGGCTCTTTAAACTGAAGCATCTTGGCCTGCGCACTGAAAATTTTCTTTTTCCTGTCCATAGTGGACACCAATCTTTCCAGCACATCTTCTGAGCAGACGGTATCATCATTCAGTAAAAAAACATACTCTGACATACAGGATTTTATGCCAATATTCACAGCATTGGCAAAACCGGTATTTTCAGGAAGAGCCACTAATGTTACCCTTGGATAATTATTTTTTATAAAATCCTGACTTCCATCCGTTGATCCATTGTCAACTATAAGTACTCTAAAATCCCTGAAAGTCTGCTTTTTCAAGCTTTCAAGGCAATCATTCAAAAACTTTTTTCCATTATAATTGGGAATTATAACCGAAACTTTTTCCATACGCTCTTTCCCTATATTTTCCTGACAATCTGTGGATCCCACATAACCCTTAAGCCATGCCTTTTCATTTCTTCCCCGATTTTTAAATTGATCTTAAGGATTTCTTCCTCTGTCAAACTATTAATTTTTTCAAGATATGCTGCTTTTCTATCAGCCTGAACACTATCAAGACCTGTATCAGCCACATCCTTTTGCAAGTCACTAAACGTATCCTCATACTCAAAACCTGCAATATCCTTAAACGACTGTGCAAACTCAGGTCTAAGTGCCATGCATCTTATGTCCACTGCATAGCAGTCCTGCTGTACAACAGCTTTATGCTGAAGGCCGCCACTATAACCAACCGGCAATCCATTAAATACTGAAGTACCGTCTTTTTGGTAAATTCCTCCGGCAACTCTGCCTTTTTTGTTTATTAGCTTACCGCCAACACAGCCAATATCTTTTCTCTGAAAAAAAATATCTTCTGAATAATTGACTCTGTAAAATCCAAGATGTGGAAGTTTAGCTATTTCCGCCTCCACTCCATACTTCCTTAAAGCATCGCCGATAGCAATCTTCCCTGCCTCATAAGCATACATTTTACTGGCAGGATTGGATGCTGTGGAACCTTTATGACATCTCCAATGATAAAGAACCTTATCAATGTGGGCAATCTGATCAGTAGCCATTGGCATTGACAGCGTTGCCTCAAGACAAGCTCTTAAAACAAGATCAAAATCCTGAGCTCCGTCATATTTTTTTCTAAATTTAAGTCTCTTTATTATATCAGCCCTCATTACTGTAAAATGACAGATATAATTATTGGACAAAAGATAATCCAAATTAAATGAAGGTTTTTGATGATGTTCATAATAAAGATTTTTGTGATCATCAAACTTATCTTCATCTGAATAGATAAGCCTGATGGGGCATGTCTGAAACTGTGTGAGGTGGTTTCTTGACATGCTCTTTTTTATCACTCTTGAAACTTCATATAGTGCATCCGGTGTAAGCAGATCATCATGGTCCAAAAGGCCTATATAATCGCCAACAGCTTTCTCAATCCCTCTATTGGTGTTTTCAGAAATACCTTCATTGGCACCAAGGTGATAATATTTTATCCTTGGATCTTCCTTCATATACTTTTTTACCAAATCAGATTCTACCGGTGAAGCATCTGCAAGGACCAGCTCCCAGTTCCCATAAGTCTGAGCGACTACAGAATCTATCATCTGACAAAGATATTTCTCCGGAGTATTAAAAAGAGGCACTACAATGCTAAACCGCAAAGCGCCTCCTGTTTCTGCCAGAACCTTGTACTCCTGCTTTTGCTCATTGAGTACCGCCTCTGACAATTCATTATATGTATATTTTTCTTTTCTATTTTCAGACAATCTTTCAATAGCAGCAAAGAATGCAGCCTTAGCACCATTGCGTTTCGCATATGCTATTGTTTTTTTTGCTGCATTCTTTATGCCCATAAATATCTCCTGAGTTTTAAAATGAAGAAGTTTTGCTCTCGGCTAAAGCCTCGCCAAAACACGTTCGCACTAGCCTCGATATTACCTCGTCAAGTGCTTTCAGCCAATTACAGCCTTAACCGCATTTGTGAGTTCTTCCTGAAGTTTGTCTGCATCAGCAAGGTCTTTACCCTTAACGCCCATGTAGAACTTGATCTTAGGCTCTGTGCCTGAAGGTCTTGCACAGCACCATGCATCGTTATCAAGTGCAAAGTAAAGAACATTTGATGTAGGAAGCCCTGTCTCGCCTTCCTTGCCTGTAGCCATATCAAGAGTCTTGCCTGTCTTGTAGTCTCTGAACTCTTCAACCTTCCACTGGCCGAACTCCTTAGGTGGATTGCTGCGAAGCTTATCCATAAGTGCTGCAATCTGCTCTGCGCCTTCCTTGCCCTTCATTGTGATTGAGTACTGACCTTCCTTGTAATAGCCATACTCTTCGTACATATCAATCATAGCATCCCATACGCTCTTGCCCTGCTTTTTGTAGAAAGCAGCAAGTTCGCAGAGACACATAACTGCAACAACAGCATCCTTATCTCTTGCGTGTGTTCCTGCAAGACATCCATAGGACTCCTCAAGACCAAATACATAGTTGTAAGACTGTCCGTTCTGCTCGAATAATTTGATCTGCTCGCCGATATACTTAAATCCTGTAAGAACTTCAATGTAATGGCAGCCATACTTCTTGGCAACAGTCTTTGCCATGTTTGTAGTAACAATAGTAGTAACAAATGCAGGGTTAGCCGGCATTGTATTTGTCTTTGTGCGCTCTCTTAAGATATAGTCACCAATGAGCATACCTGACATGTTACCAGTAAATCCAACATATTCACCTGTCTTTGTATCTTTTGCATAGATTCCAAGACGGTCTGCATCAGGGTCAGTTGCAAGAACAATGTCTGCATCCTTCTCTTTTGCAAGCTCAAGGGCAAGCTTAAATGCCTTAGGATCTTCAGGATTAGGATATTCAAGTGTTGTGAAGTCAGGATCCGGAAGTTCCTGCTCAGGTACTACGAACACATTCTTAAATCCAAGTTCCTTAAGAACTCTTCTTACAGGAAGATTACCTGTTCCGTGGAATGGTGTATAAACGATAGTGAACTTATCAGCCATCTCATCAATAACATCCTGATGGATGATCTGCTTCTTAAGCTCAACCATGTACTTATCATCAAGCTCTTCGCCAAATGAAACATAAAGACCTGCCTTAACAGCCTCTTCCTTTGGCATTGTCTTAACTTCATTGTAATCAGTGATAGCCATAACTTCACTGATGATTCCTGTATCGTGAGGAGGTGTGATCTGTGCGCCGTCCTCCCAGTATACCTTATATCCGTTGTATTCAGGTGGATTGTGAGAAGCTGTAACCATTACACCTGCAATACATCCAAACTCTCTAAGTGCAAAAGAAAGCTCAGGTGTAGGACGAAGGATATCACTTACATAAGCCTTGATTCCGTTTGCTGCAAGACAAAGAGCTGTCTCTTCTGCAAACTCAGGTGAAAACTTTCTGCAGTCATAGGAAATAGCAACGCCCTTCTTTGCTGCATCAGCTCCGCCGTGCTTTTTGATGTAATTAGCAAGACCCTGTGTAGCCTTTCTTACAACGTATTTATTCATTCTGTTTGTGCCCGCTCCGATAACTCCACGAAGTCCGCCTGTACCAAATTCAAGTTCTCTATAGAAACGATCTTCAACCTCATCAGCATTATTTCTGATGGCAAGGAGCTCATCCTTTGTCTCCTGGTCAAAATAATCATTGTTAAGCCAATACTCAAACTGTTCTGTAGCTTTACTCATATATCTTTCCTCCTAAATTTTGAAATTAAAACCGATAATATGATATACGAATTGCGTCGTTTCTTCGAAACTCTCGCAATTCTACAAATATCCGGAAACCGCTAATTTACTACGTAAATTGTTTATTTCTCATATTTGTTCGGTTCATAAAGTCAAAATGCTTAACATGCAAGCATGTACGCATTTTCGACTTTTGACGCCTCCATCATAATATTATATCACATAAAGCCGATTACTGTACTCTTAAGCTTGAATAGCCCTCTACATTTAAACTAAAATCACTTCTATCAAGTGAGAAGTTCGGATTGTAGTATGGATCACCCTTATCAAGTACTGCCTTCCATTTTGTTCTGAAGTGCTCTGACTCTGCCTCGTAGCGCTTTGCATTTTCACCTTCAAGGTCAAGTCCCCTTGACAATGACTCATAGTGATAAAGCTCGGCAAATGGAGTAAATACATTCAGATATCCCTTGTCACGAAGCTTTAAACAAAAGTCCACATCATTAAGACTTACTCTAAAACCTTCATCAAAGCCGCCAACCTCATCATATTTTGCCCTGCTCACCATAAGGCATGCGCCTGTAACAGCGCTGACATCCTGAGCATAGCAAAGTCGTCCCATGTATCCAAGGTTCATACCTGCCTGGCCATAATGTGAATGGCCTGCTGTTCTGTGTGCACCAAGCTTAAGCACTACGCCAGCATGTTGAATCTTTCTGTCAGGGAAATAAAGCTTTGCACCAACTGCTCCAACATCACTTCTCTGAGCGTACATAAGCAGCTCTTCCATCCAGTTAACCGTTATAACCTGAGTATCATTGTTCAAAAGAACTATGTATTCACCGGTAGATTTTGAAACTCCATAGTTTACAACTGCTGAATAGTTAAACGCCGGCTTTGAGCCATCCGCATTTAAATGAAGACCATTCTCGTAGAAATCAACCACCTTCACTATATCTTTTAATGAGCCATTCTTAAGTTCTTCGTAATAGCCCTTTATTTCTGAACCCTTGCTGCCATTCTCAACAACGATTATCTCGTAATTGTCGTAAACAGATTTCTCATAAATTGAATCTATACATCTCTTAAGGTCTTCTGCATGCTCACAGTTTGGAATTACAATGCTTATCTTGGGCGTTCCCACAACCTCATATGAAATCTTAAAGATTGTCTCAAAAGCTCTGGTGCTTGAAATCTTAAAGTGATCGTAACCGTGTCGCCTTAAGTGATCAGCAACCGCGCCCTTTGCAGCCTCAATGGCATATGGTTTTGCATTGATATCTGAAGCAACCGACCCCGCGTGGGATCTCCAGTAGTACAAAAGCTTTGGAATATGAACGATATGCTGCGCTCTGTCAGTCAGACGAAGAATCATGTCGTGGTCCTGACTTCCATCAAACTTAGTTCTAAAGAGTTCTGTTCCCTCTAAAAGAGTTCTTTTAAAAACACTGAAATGGCAAATATAGTTATTAGCCCTTAAATTGTCAATTGCATAATCAGGCTTAAAATGCATAGTGATCATCTTATTGATGTCATCACCCTTGAAGGTCGTCTCATCACAGTAAAGATAATCTGCCTTTTCCTCATTAATCGCCTTTACATACCAATAAAGAACTTCCGGATGAAGAATATCATCATGATCAAAAAGACCTATATATTCACCCTCTGCCAACTCAAGACAATGGTTGGTATTACCTGAAATACCCTCATTTTTCTCAAGCTTCATGTAACTGATTCTATTCTTTAATCTTTTTCCGGCTCCATTATCTAAATCCTTATCCTGATACTCCTTAACAATCCTTGACACAAGTTCAATATGTTCAGCATCAGAACCATCAGCAAGACAAAGCTGCCAGTTAGAATATGTCTGAGTCAAAACTGACTCAATCATGTCCCTCAAAAATTTCTCAGGAGTGTTGTATAAAGGCACAAGGATGGAAATAAGCGGTGCATATTCAAACCTTGTATTTTCCTGCTCTTTCCTGGTCTCTTCACTTGGAAAGCTTTCAGTTCCGTAGTGAGTCATTGCCTTTTTCTCAATCTGCTTGTACTTTATCTTGGCAATGACTCCTTTTAAAGATCCCTGATTTCTAATCCTGTCTCTTTGCCTGATCACCCAGTGCATGGTATTTCTGGCAGGAGTTGAAGCCTTCCATATGGGATTATTCTTAATCCTGTCCAGCTTAAACTGAAGCTCCTGATTCTTATCCTCAAGCTCAGCTATTCTGCTGGCCAGCTCTGCACTCTTAAGCTTTTCTTTCTCATATGCAGACTTAAAATCAATATCACTCATTACTACTCCTAAATCTCACTCTTTCACGTTAAGAATATTGGGTACCCAATTCACCAGTTTAAGGCGACTGGTCTTATCAACAGCAAGCATACCGATCTGATAATACCCCGGTGCAAGGTCACCTTTTTTTATCTTTACCTTGTACCCTGTCAGGTCAACGTTAACCTGATCCTGAAGTCTTATCATGATATCAGGCCTGTACCACGTGTAAAGAGGAACGGTATAAACCTTATTATCAGTAGGACCGGCGCCGTTTTCGTGCCTCTCCACAAGGCGCAAAAGAAGCTGCTTTTCAAAAATGGCATTATCAGAACCAATAACAAAACTATAGCCCTTTAAATAATACCCGGCATCATTGCCCTCAGCGGTAACACCATACAACCAGTTGTCTAAAGTTCCATTGTACTCACAACCAATCCTCAGGCACTGATCTTCTCTAACTCCTTCTATTCCATTTTCGTGCGATGTAATACGACTATACGGAATATCTTCAACCGGAGTATAATCCTCTTTCGGTATAATTGCAGAAATAGTCTCATCTTCAGTAAGATGCGGACTATAGAACGGATCAAAATTGTATAGATGCGAATGGCGTCTCATGAGCGTATCACCTTCACGCCCAAGCCTTTCCATCTTTTTGGGGTCAAGATTATCAATTCCCCTTGTAAGTGACTCATGATGATAAAGATAAATATGATTGCAGCAAACATTGTAGTAGCCTGCCTCTATCACAGAGTAACAGAAATCCACATCATTAAAAGCCACCTTCAGCTCCTCAGGGAAGCCTCCGATATCATTATATTTTTTCCTGCTTATCAAAAGACATGCTGCAGTAACACCAATATTGTTGTGAACACCTCTGTTATAGCCAAAATAGTGGTTCTTCACATCATGCATTTTCTGCAGTTTGTGAACAGGACCTCGTCTTACATTGGCTATTCCTGCATGCTGGATTAAATCTGTGTCAGGGTAAATAAGCTTTGCTCCAACGGCTCCCACATGGCCAAGCTGTGCCTGGGAAAGCATCTCACGAAGCCAACCATCCTTTTTAGCTTCAATATCATCATTTAGGAAAAGGAGATATTCTCCTGTTGAATTTCTCACGCCCTGATTACACATAGCCGAGAAATTAAACTCCTGAAGTTTATAAATATAGTTTATTTTAGTGAGGCCATTCTTACGAGAAATACGGCCGCAATATGCTCCGTACTTGATCCTGTTTGCAGCAGATGACCCATTATCTATTATCACTATTTCATATTTGATATTCT
Organism: Butyrivibrio proteoclasticus; assembly: GCF_900115735.1. Taxonomy (GTDB): domain Bacteria; phylum Bacillota; class Clostridia; order Lachnospirales; family Lachnospiraceae; genus Butyrivibrio; species Butyrivibrio proteoclasticus_B. Next base: position 57,877 of record NZ_FOXO01000018.1, on the reverse strand, counting down.
CATCACTTGTTGTCTCAATTATAGAGTCAACACATTGCTGGAGAATATCCGGATGATCCTTGGACGGAATTATAATACTGACTGTAGCAGGCTTTAACAGCATATGTTTTGAATTATGAAACGATCTTCCGTAAAAGACCTCCTGCTCACCACTTCGATGGAATAACACCTCATTGATATGACCAATTGGAAGTTCCATGCCGGTTCTTTTTGCAAAAGCCCTCTCATGAATTGCCAGCATACAAAACAGGACATCTGCTGCAAGAAGCGATGCCTCAAGTCCAATCTGCTCTGGTGTATTTTTTTTGTTGGAAACACCACCAAGCATCCTTACGGCATTATCATATTCCGTCGAAGCTGCATGCAGGGTTTCTGAACGGCATGCAAAAATGCTGCCTATATAGAAAGCATTCAAATAAGAGTCCGGAGACCAATCGGGCTTGAAATATGGGTGAATATATTTGCCTCTGGTTCCAATTTCATCTTCGTCTCCGTAAACTACATTGTGCTCCGGATGAGCAATAAAGTACTGCTTAATGACCTCTGCAGCTCTTTTGGTAAGTTTGCCCCTGTTGCTTGCAAAGATGTAGATAGTATTCGCATCACCATTAATACCGGATACGTCCCACACCTTGGAATAGGTAATTATCTTTACCTTTGGATCAGGCTTTTTGTAAGGCACAACCTCTCCTGTTTCCAGAGTCTCCATAATGACAGGCGCATCTGCCTTAACAACAGGCTGTTTTTCAATGGCTTTCTGCCATTTATCATAAGCTGAAGACTTAGCATTAACAGTTCTGTTGTATTTAATTACATTCAATTTTATCAGAGCACTTTTTGCCAGGTCTTTAAGCATTCCCCTTTATTTACTCCTCGTCGTCTTTATAGTATAACTCATCACGCTTACTGATTATCTTTTTCCCGATTTTTTTAATGATGTTCTCTTTTGGCTCAAATCCTGTCATCTGAGGAATCGAGTTTGCGATAGCATCTGCAGCATTCCTTGGAATCAAAGTCGTCAAAAGAGTCACCTTAAGATGATTTCTCTCCTGAATACTGAGTCTGTTGCTTGTAAGTCTGAACTCAATATTAGGGTCGTCACTGTTAAATACAAAAGAATCATCAGAAATCCACTGTCCATTGACAGGATATATATCTATATCAGCTCCGCCCTCTGAAATGGTAGTACCATTCCATGAAGCATCAACAATAGTCACCACACATGATGTAAACGCGGGATCAATTCGTATTACCTTACAATCAGAATTAACTCTGATATCAAGATTCACAGTATTTTTCTCATCATACTGCTCTTCCGGAAAAATTGATTCATCCTCAGAGTATCCATAGCCTTCATCAATGTAGATCTGGATAACATCCGCAGGTCTTGCCGCATTCTGTGCCTCCAAAGTCACTTCCTTAGGCACAATTACCTTTCGGCCTATTTCTTTCCAAATTTCAACCATAGACTTTCTGTTTCCGGTCACATATTTTTGGAAAGCATTCTCCTCATCAAGAAGAACCTGTATCTCTTTTTCAGTGATTCCAATCCTGTTAAATATAGGCTTTGGATCAAATCTCTCTCTTTTCCTGTCCTCTAACCTATAGCAATAAAGCGCTCTCCACATCTGCTCTTTTGCAGGGATACATTTACCATAAGTCCATTCATAATCTATTATAGTCCAAATAGGACCATTAACCATAATATTTGAGAAAATAAGGTCATAATCTGAGACCGGATAATTCTCTTTATACCTTATCCTGCGGTAGTACTCATTAATAAGAGCATAGAATCCTTCAATGTCATCCTTATCTATGTACTCATCAAGAAGGGAAGAAAGCGGAACGCCGTTAACAAAAGAGAAAATGGCGCAGCCCTCTTTTTCATCAAGCTGACAGTCATTAATCTCAAGGTCTCCGCCCCTGAATTTTTCAACAAGCCCAAGATAAGCATCTCTGATGCCAAAGACATGCTCTTTTGCCGCTTCAGTCAGTGGATACTTTTTGATAATCTTTCTTCCGGCCCTGTCAATTGCAATATCAGTACGGATCTTGAATTCATCCACTCTGTCATTGCTGTACTTACTGTATATGGTATCAACTCCCGGTCCTAAAATAACCAGGAAAGAATTTGCAAAATCCTGATACATGCCATCTTTAATCAGATCCTCGTAGGCATGTTTTTCATTAAAGAGAACCATTCGGTCTCTGTCAAAGTTTCTTACATTATCCTGAAGCTCTCCGAATTTCGGAAGATATGAATCTGAGTGTAAAAGAGTCATAAGCTTATAATCAGGATAAGGATAGTAGAAATGGTAATCATTCATTCCACATTTTTTGAAAATGTTAATGAGACCATTTCTGGTAAAAGTCTTGGCTACGCTGTCAGGTGAATACCCTTCAATTCCGGTAAAATAAGTGCCAAGATGATCCTCAGCACATCCCGCAAAATACTTTAGTCCCAGCCTGTTCTCAATGGCAATGACAATTCTACCGCCTCTTTTAAGATGTCTTGAAAGCATTCTCAAAAACTTCTCATAAGGATTATCTGTACCTATATAGCCCTGACCATATTCAAATACGCCAATCAAAAAGATGTAATCAAAATCTACAGGAAGATCAGGCTCAATGTCTCTAAAGTTGCCCACATGAATTGTCACATTAGAGCAATCCTGATTCCTGATTGCATTTATCTCAGAACGCCTTCTTGAAAGGTCACAGGCCACAACCTGGCCCGCCTTTGAAGAAAGCATCCCTGTTATAGCGCCACACCCCGATCCAACTTCCAATACTTTGGCATTAGGATCCATAGGAATCCACTCAACAATATTGGCTCTCTGGTCAGACAAATGATAGAGAATAGGCCAGTTTGCCCTTTCCTCTATGATCTTCTGATACTCTTCTTTTCTATAATTTTTAACAATATCAAGGAGGTCGTTCTCAATAGCTCCGTCACTATAAAGATCAACCCCTGAATAATGCTTAAAGTTAAGGGTAACTTCCCCGATTCTTATTTCTTCCTGCATTTTGCTCGTTCCTCTAATACTTGGGCTATTACTTCTTGGCATCGCTGACTTTGCATACGCTGTTCATATCATAGTATCCAACTGTATTCTTGTCGGAAACTACTGAAACGCTAAGAGCATCGTAAAGTCTGTGATAAACCGTAAAATCATTCTGCTCAAAACCTGTAACTCCAAAGCTAAGAAGATAATCTCCTCCTTGAAGTGACATATTCTGAGTAAAAGTAATATCCTTAACATCTCCCGCTTTTACAGGCTCTAAAAAAGCTTTTTCAACCATTGAATTGGTGCCTGTAATCTCAATACCCATAACATTTTTAAAGGTCATGGCAAAAATAGGAGCCGAAACATTTCTGTTAAACTTAACTCTCATGTGGACAGTAAAATCTGTTCCCTTAATGATAGAGTTTGTGCGAACATCCTTGTTGTCAGTGATGTAATACTCAGTGATAACCGCTGCCCCATCACCATACTCAAGAGCTTCAACATCCGAAAGCTCTTCCTGAGCATTTGTTTTTTCAGAAGCTTCTTTTGACTTATCAGTTTCTTTTTTAATCTTGGCTTCTGCTCTTTTATCAGCCGAAGCTGCCGCTTCCCTGATTGACTCATCATCTAAAAGATTCTCCACATCACTGCTTGGCAGCGGATACTGTCCAACAAGAACCTGTTTATAGATGTCGATCATCTTCTTGGGAGTTCCCTCGCCAAGTAGTACTCCCTGATTTAAAAGAACTGCTCTGTCACAGTATTTACTGATGCTTGACAGATCATGAGACACAAAAAGAATAGTCTTCCCCTTCTTTTTGAACTCCTCAAACTTGTGATAACACTTAGCCTGGAAAAATACATCTCCTACTGACAAAGCCTCATCAACAATAAGAATTTCCGGATCTATGTTTATGGCAACTGCAAAAGCAAGACGTACAAACATACCACTGGAATAGGTTTTAACAGGCTGATAAACATAATCACCAATATCAGCAAATTCAAGGATTGCATCCATCCTCTTTTCAATTTCTTCTTCAGAAAAGCCAATCATCATACCATTAAGGTAAATGTTGTCAATTCCGTTGTACTCCATGTTAAAACCTGCTCCCAGTTCCAGAAGAGCTGAAATATGACCGTCTACATTGACTTCTCCCTCTGTCGGAGAAAGAACTCCTGTAATTATCTTAAGGATAGTAGACTTTCCGGAACCATTTGTTCCTATGATTCCAACAGTTTCGCCTTTTTTTACTGAAAGGCTAACATTGTTAAGTGCTCTGTGCTCCTTAAACTTACCCTTACCGGCAAGTCCAAGAGAATCCTTAAGCCTGTCAATCGGTTTATCGTAAAGCTTATATATTTTAGTCAGATTTTTGACTTCTATAGCGATATCTTTATCCATACAAATCTCCGTTGTAATTAGTTATGATACTACGGATTGCTCCACTTAATTTCCGCAATCCTACAAACATACGATTTCATAGTATCATAACACGTCTGCGAAATGAGGCTTTGAGCGTTTAAATATGAGGGATCCAATGCAGAATACTGCAACTACAAAGATCCAGAAATATGTAGATGAATAGAAATGCTCAAAGAACCAGGTATCACCATAAATTGCATTTCTGTAGCCTTCCACAATATAAGTCATAGGATTGAGCTTGAATATCCACTTGTACTTATCCGGTACAATATCCAGATTCCAAAGAATAGGTGTAGCCCACTGGAAAAGCTGAAGTCCTATGTTGATTATCTGTAAAAGATCTCTAAAGAACACCACAATTGCGCAGGTTGCATAGCTTATGGACAAAACAAGAATAAACTCGCATCCCACATAGTATATAAGCTGAAGCCAATAAACACTTGGATAATAGCCATATACACATGCTATAAACAAAAGCACACATATGAAAAATACGTGGATAAACATTGCTGCAATTATCTTGATTATTGGAAGGATGCTTATTTTAAACAGCACCTTTTTAACCAAATAATTATATTCAAGAAGTGATGTCGTTCCGTTGGTAAGTGCCTCTGAGAAAAAGAACCACGGCACAAGGCCGGCAGTCAGGAACAAAACATACGGAACTTCAACACCATCAGATACAGCCTGTGCTCTTGACTGGAAAACCCTGTCAAAAACAATGTAATACATAACAACTGTAACTACAGGCTGGGCCAGCGCCCACACAATTCCCATGTAAGAACCGGCGTATCTTTTCTTAAAATCATTGATTGACAGTCTCTTTATGAGCTTTCTCGAATTGTAAAGCTCAACTGGTAAAACAAGAAGCCTATCATACCAAAAGAAGACCAGAACACAGCTAACACCTATCAAGATACAACCACATATCTTTTTAAGCATCTCTGTGTGCGGGTCTGCAAGAGTGTTCGTATGAAGAATAACTAAAAACGCCAGTGAAAGCGCCAGTACGTAGAAAATCCCCAAGCCTGTACGCTTGGGAAGTTTCTTAAGTCCCCTGATCAATACTCTTTAATTCCTTTCCACTTTGTATCTTTGTCTGAAAGGTCAATTTCTACTCCCTCAAGAAGTGGCCATTCTACTCCGATATCAGGATCGTTCCAAATAAGTCCGCCTTCGTCATTTGGATGATAGAAATCAGAACACTTATAAGCAAATTCTGCATAATCTGATAAAACGTAGAAGCCATGAGCAAATCCCTTAGGAATAAAGAACTGCTTCTTATTTTCTGCTGATAATCTTACACCAAACCACTTTCCAAATGTCTTGGAATCTCTTCTGAGGTCAACTGCTACATCGAATACCTCTCCATTTATACATCTTACAAGCTTATCCTGTGGGAATTCCTTCTGGAAATGAAGCCCTCTTAACACTCCCTTATGGCTTGCTGACTGGTTGTCCTGAACGAACTCTACATCAATACCTGCTTCAACGAAATCATTTTTATTGTAAGTCTCAACAAAATAGCCTCTTGAATCTCCAAAAACTGTAGGTGTTATAACCTTAAGTCCTTCGATTTCACATGTTTCTACTGTTATCTTACCCATTTTTAACTATCTCCATTTTATCAAAAAATAATTATAAAAAATCAATTTAAATCAGCATCAACAATAAATCTTTATCAGTTTCACGGTGCAGTACCAACCGGTGTCCCCGGTGCCTGTCCTGCAGGAGGCGGAGTCTGTGGCATCTCACCATTATAATCAAAAAGACTACTGTCTAAAGTTGCCGGATCAACACCCTGACCGTTTGGATTAATGAGTTCTCCAACAACCGCCATTCCGGTTCCGTTCTCCTCATCCGTACTTGAATAGCTTGCTTCATCCGAGCTTTCTTCAGTCGATTCAATTTTCTTAATGACAACTGTAGAAGAAGTCTTCTCAGTCTCATCAAAAAAATCCGGATCTGCTAAAAAGCCATCAAGATCATTGCCAATCTGTAGACCGTATTCGGATAAATCCCCGCTGTAATAGGAGGCAGCCACTTCGGAAGTACTTTCCTCAACTGTGGCCTGTCCCCATCCCAAAAGTTCATTTATCTTTTCAGTATTGGCAACATAAACTATGACCAGTACCAGTAAAATAGCGCTGATGATAGTTAGAATTGCCATTCTAAATACTCTTTTGTCCATACTTCACCTCGGCAACTGATTAATGGAAGTTCTGCTCTCGCCTTGCTCGCCAGAACACGTTCGCACTAGCCTCGAAAGAACCTCGGCAAGTACATTAAGGAAGTTCTGCTCTCGCTTTGCTCGCCAGAACACGTTCGCACTAGCCTCGAAAGGACCTCGGCAAGTGCTCACAGCCCCTCAGCAACTTCCTTCAGGTATTTACCATAGTCGGTTTTCATTAAAGGCTCAGCAAGCTTAAGAAGCTGCTCCTTGTCGATAAAGCCTCTCTTATATGCAATTTCCTCAATGCAGGAAATGTAAAGTCCCTGTCTCTTCTGGAACGCGCATACGAAATCTGATGCATCAAGAAGAGAATCATGATTACCTGTATCAAGCCATGCAAAACCACGTCCCATTGTCTCAACGTGAAGCTCGCCCCTGCTTAAGTACTCATTATTGATACTTGTGATTTCAATCTCGCCTCTAGCTGAAGGCTTAACATTAGCTGCTATATCAACGACCTGATTGTCATAGAAATACAGACCAGGTACTGCATAGTTACTCTTTGGATTCTCAGGCTTTTCTTCGATACTTATGGCCTTACCGTTTTCATCAAACTCAACAACGCCATAAGCTCTAGGATCTCTTACATAATAACCAAAGATTGTTGCTCCCTTATCTCTTGCAGCAACTTCTCTGAGAAGCTTTGAAAAGCTCTGACCGTAAAAGATATTGTCGCCAAGAACAAGTGCTACTGAATCGCTTCCGATAAATTTTGCACCGATAATAAATGCATCAGCAAGTCCTCTTGGCTGATCCTGAACTGCATACTCAAAATGCATTCCAAGCTGTGATCCATCACCAAAAAGTTCCTCGAACATAGGAAGGTCTCTTGGAGTTGAAATAATGAGAACGTCTCTGATTCCCGCAAGCATAAGTGTTGAAAGCGGGTAATAAATCATAGGTTTGTCATAAACAGGCATCATCTGTTTAGACATTGCACGTGTAAGTGGATAAAGCCTTGTTCCTGATCCACCGGCTAAAATTATACCTTTCATTAAAACCTCCTAAAAAGGGACGGCAAAAGCTCAATGGCTTTTGCCTGTTCATTTATATTCTTGATTATTTGTTTTTATACATCTTCTCGTAGTACTTCTCGTAGTCTCCAGAAGTAACATTAGCCATCCAGTCCATGTGGTCGAAGTACCACTTAATTGTCTTGCGGATACCTTCTTTGAACATTGTCTCAGGCTCCCAGCCGATCTCTGACTTGATCTTGTCTGGAGCGATAGCGTAACGTCTGTCGTGGCCCTTACGATCTTCTACATATTTGATAAGATCATATGAAAGGTTAGCTTTTCTTGGATCTGAATCATCAAGTTCATCCTTAAGAACATCAATAATTGTCTTAACAATCTCGATATTCTGCTTCTCGTTGTGACCACCAACGTTGTATGTCTCAAAGAGACGGCCCTTTTCCTGAACCATGTCGATTGCTTTAGCGTGATCCTCAACATAGAGCCAGTCACGAACATTCTTGCCATCACCGTATACAGGAAGTGTCTTGCCTGCAAGAGCGTTGTTGATGATAAGTGGAATAAGCTTCTCAGGGAACTGGTAAGGTCCGTAGTTATTTGAACAGTTTGTGATGTTTGCAGGGAACTTATATGTATCCATATAAGCCTTTACAAGCATATCTGAACTTGCCTTACTAGCTGAGTATGGGCTATGTGGTGAATATGGTGTTGTCTCATAGAAGAAAGCTGTTGGGTCATCATCAAGTGATCCGTAAACTTCATCTGTTGAAACATGAAGGAATTTCTTGCCCTCTTTGAATGTTCCATCAGGAAGCTCCCATGCCTTTTTAGCAGCATTAAGCATTGTAGCTGTTCCTAAAACGTTAGTCTGAACAAAGATTTCAGGATTAACGATTGATCTGTCAACATGGCTCTCAGCAGCGAAATGAACAACTCTATCGATATCATTCTCTTCAAAAATCTTGTTGATAGCATCTCTGTCACAGATATTAGCCTTTACAAATGTATAGTTATCTCTGTCCTCGATATCCTTAAGGTTCTCAAGGTTACCTGCATATGTAAGTGCATCAACGTTGATAATTCTGATCTCATTATCATATTTTTTGAACATGTAATGAATGTAGTTAGAACCGATGAATCCGGCTCCACCAGTTACTAAATAAGTTCTCATTTATTTTTCCTCATTTCTTTTTTATCTTCTTTATGTATTACTGCTGTGATAATACGGTCTCAAGAATACATATATATCCCGAGACTCTCTTATCATAGCAGTATATCACAACTTATCAATAAGTAGAAGAGTCCCATGGAATAGCACATGTATCTGGGCTGCGGAAATATCATAGATCCCGTAACCATGCTGTTTATAAACACTCCTGTAATAACAATAAACGCCATCAAAAGAATATCTTCTTTTTTTCTGAGTACTCCTATCCTGAACATCAAAGTCAGATACAAAATGTAAATTATCAGGGAAGCTGTTATAAGTATTTTAGGTGAAATATTTGCCACCGATATAACAAATGCCTTTAACACATTTGCCTTAAATACATAAAAAAACGCTTTTGACTCTCCCTTAAATATTCCCAAAACATCCTTTTTTATAAGCTCTTTCAAAAGAACTTTCTCAACCGCATCCTCTTTTAACTGTGCAGAAACTTCATCCAGATTCGGGAAGTACTCAGCAACATATTCCTCACATATTGGAAGAACAACATCAAATCCTATTACATCATAGCAATCCGCATAGTGAGAAGCCATCGCAACCCAGTCAGAATTGGAAACAGTTGATTCTTCTCCAAGCTCATACCCGGACTTTGCAAAGTCAATTGTAAGCTCCTGTTTGATCAAAACATCATAAATCCTTGTATACAGCTCACTAAGATTCGGATAATCCTCTGAGTCATCATACTTTTCATACAAAGATGCATCTTCAGCCTTTGCTGTATAAAGAACTGTATCAAGCGCCCCTTTACTGTTTCCTGTGTGCTCAACAAAGTGCCCGCGGAGAACATAATTATAGCTTCTGTCTGCAACGCTGATGCAAATAACTGCAAGGATAACAAGTATGAAGGTTTCCACAAATTTCCTGAAATCTCTGGTTCTTTTCCACAAAAGATGCATGACAAATGACAAAAATCCCCAAATGAGAAGAGTTATGAGCATCTGCTTTCTGATGCTGGATATCAGAACACACAGTAGAAAAAGAACTGTCAGATTCCGTTTGCTATAATCCTTTAGCGCCATAAACAGCCTGATGTTAAAAAGTACAAACAACGGCATTGCCAGGCTCTCTGTCATGATGCACTCAGAATACATTGAACCTCTGGCAGCAATAAAACGGTTTAACACACACACTGCTATTTGGAAAAAAACTGCCAAAAAGCCTACAAGTCTTGCTCTTTCTTCGTAGGTGTTATCTCTTGCTACTTTATACGCAAAAAAGCCAAGTCTTGCCGTAGTATACACCCATAATAAACTCTGGATGATAACAGCGCAGAATAAATATGACGGCTGCCCGTACATCTGTCCTGCAAAATCAAAAAATTCAAAAACCTTCCTGATTCCTAAGAGAAACAATGGATAAACAGGTTCTCTGGTGAAATCCATACTCACATAACTCTGTGAATCCACGCACCACACCGTTCCGTCAAGCACTGCAAGGCCCATGAAAAATACCAATGGGAGAATCAGGTATAAAAATATCAATTTTTTATCATTTAATCTTTTTTTCATATATCTGCTTTCAAAATACAAAGTCAGTGGATATTCCTGTTTTGGTACATATCCACACCCGTTTATCAGTAGTAGATATTCATATCTACATTTCCGGAAATACCGGATACTTTTCCTTTTGAAGTGTATTGCCACATATTTACTTTGGAAGCAGAGTATTCCATATCTGACTTGTACTGAGCAAGCCAGATGTTGTAGCTTCCAAGCTGCGAAATATTCATTTTTTCTGTAAACCAGGTCTTGTTGGAGTAGACACCAACTGAATATCCTGCATTTGCAACTGTTCCACAGAATGCCTTGATATTGGCGGTTCTCTGGTCACTACTGATGCCATCACCTCTTCCGTTACTCTTTTCAACATCCAGATAAACAGGGTATGACAGGCTATATCCTTTGATAAGACTGATAACCATGGATGCTTCCTCAACAGCCTCAACTTCATTAACCGCCTGTGAAAAGAAATACACACCAACCTTAAGGCCTGCATCCTGAGCACCTTTTATGTTTGACTTAAACTTGGAGTCCTCAATAAGTGCTCCCTCTGACGAGCCTCTGTATCCACATCTGATAATAACAAAATTCACCCCGGAGTTCTTAACAGCAGCCCAGTCGATATTGCCATTCCACTTGCTGACGTCAATACCCATGATATTGGATGATCCTGCAATTGCTCCATCGCTTTCAAAGGTGTACTTTGCTCCCTGAATGACCTGCTCACCGGTTACAGCATTTCCGTTTTTGTCAAAATAATATGTTTTTCCATCAATAGTCTGCCATCCGGTATATTTATAAGAAGTTGCACCACTTCTCAGATAAAAAGCAGACTCGATATAATAGTCGCCATAATCAGCTTCTATATAATTACCTTCGCTGTCTTTAATGTAAACCTGCTTGCCGTCCTTGGTCTGTAGCTTTTCGGAATTGCTCTTTACAGTAACTGTCACTTTAGCTTCAGCATATCCATCTGCAGTTACAGTAACTGTTGTCTCACCGGTATCCTCACCTTTTATGGTTGTACCATCTACAGAAACCTTTCCGGTATCAGCCGAACTAACATTAAGCGCAATATCAGTACTCTTTGGCTCAATCTTAAAAGTTCTGCCCTTTACAAGAGTTACCCTGGTAATATTTATCGGTGTTGTCTTATTGTCGGACGATGCACTGCCTGCCCCATCGGAGCTTGAACTACTTGAGCTGGCGCTGCTTGAACCTGAACTACTTGAGCTGGCGCTTGAACTGCTTGAACTGCTTGAGCTTGAACTACTTGAGTTTGAACTACTTGAGTTTGAACTACTTGAGTTTGAACTACTTGAGTTTGAACTACCCGCGCTTGAACTGCTGGATGCGCTCTCTTCTTTTTTCACAATAACTTTAACAACTTCCTTCTGATATCCTTCGGCTGTAATAGTTATGTATTCTACGCCCTCGCCAACTGCTGAAATCGTTCCGTCTTCTGAAACCTTTACAAGGTCTGAATCTGATGAAGAATACTTTAGTTCCGAAGGTCCATCAATAATCTCTATCTTGGATGTCTCTCCGATTTTTAAGGTAACATCATACGCTTTTACCTTAAACTCCTTATCTTCCTCTTCAGCATTATCTGAATTTTCTTCAGGTGCTGCTGCAAAAGCCAGGAACATGAACCGGCCAACGCCATTCATGGCACTGCTGGAAGGATCCACAATGCTGCTCTTGTCCACTACCTCATAAATGTAACCACCTTCTCCGCTATCAGTTCCTTCGCTAACTTCACTCTTGGTACTTTCAACCCACTCAACAGTATCTGTAAGGGCTGACTCAACCTTGTCTGCAACAGCTGTATCCTCTTTTGCTACATTTACTTCAGATTCCTTTTTGACTTCACCTGTCACATCAACAGCCTTCATCTCAACTGTGTTTTTAACAGTAACTGATTTGGAGGCTGTATCAATCTTATATTTTTCATATTCACCCGAAAGGACATTGGGAGTGACTGTGTACTTTCCTGCTGTCAGGTCTTTTTTATAGATGATTCCGTCCTGATCATGATCATCATAGGTAACGCTGCCTCCATCCGGATTTACAACCGTTACTGTAAAAGGAGTGCTGGCAACAAGCTTTCCGGTCTTGGAATTCGTAAACTTTATCTTAATGTCACTTTTGATAGTGGTAACAGACATAGAAACGTTTACTGAAGCATTCTCATCCTCTTCCTCGCTGTTTTCTTCCTCTTCGTTTTCCTCATCTTCGGAAATAAGCTGCGCCGCTTCAAGCTTTGCTCTCTGGGCATCCGCCACAGCAATAAGTCCGCTCTCACCTACAATCTCGGTCTCTCCGTAATTTGCACCCACGCTGGCAAAAGAGCTGATTTCGTGATTTTTATCCATGGCTTTCTTGTAGAACACACCTGTAGCCACAGCTCCGGCAATAAGAACGACAAAGATAAGGGCTGCAATTCTCTCAACCGCAGAAGATTCAGTAATTATGCTAAAAAATCCTGATCCGGAATCATCACTTAGCCCTTCTCTTCTATCATGCCAGTCATCATAATCTTCATCATCCTCGTCATATTCATCATGTTCATAGTTTCTGCCGGCATCAATATCCTCTACATTTCTGTAGTCTTCATCACCCTCGTAGAGCTCATCATCCTCATCCTCGTAAGGGTCATCGATCTCAAAAGAATCATCTTCATCCTCATAAGAATTCTCGTTCTCATAGGAATCATCTTCTTCATAATAGTCGCGGTCGTCATCATAGTCTGTGTCATATTCGTCATCATCTATGCCGTCTGTCTCGCGCTCGTATTCCTGATCATCCTCGTAATAATAATCATCCTCTGCATCACCAAAGTCGTCATCATAATCATCCTCAGGATAATCATCATAGTCATCATACTGCTCTTTATAATCTATATCCTCGTCATGACGCTTTGTACGCGAACTTTTCCTGGCAAGCCCCAAACCTCTTTTTAAACTTTTTCTCATACTCTGATCCCTTTAATCGCCATCAGTAACATCCTTTGGCTTAAATCCTTCTTTAATAGTACTTCCGATCAATTCGGTCCTGTTCATCATATCGTGATAACAGGTATTTGGATAGTAGTTGTAGCTGTTTACCTGCTCATCTGTAGAATTATACACTGTAACACCATCCATCTCACAGATGTCAGTTTCTGCATCTTCAAATGGAACAGGCCAGAATATATATCCGTCCTTTGTGTAATTTTGTACAAACTCAATGTCATCCCCGATATAATTGATAATCCATGCTCCAAACAATACTGCCACAGCAATTATTATAGTCAAAAGTCTTATCTGCCATCTGTGGAACATCTCCCCAAAGTAATCCCCCAGAGCGCACATCGGCAACAACAGCAGATATGCCAGGCCGTATCTTATAAATGGTGCCGTCAAAAACCAGAGCGCAACACCGCCCAAAAGAGCTATGTAAAAAACTATCATATCATTTCTAAGTTTGTGATTTCTGTCAACTCTTCTAAGGAAGATTAACGTAACAAGACACATACCGATAGCCTGTGAAAATATAAGAAGCTTACCATAGACCTGCTGCCCTCCCCACCAGATTGGAAGCCACTCTGCAAACGGAAGATCAAGTTTATTTATATCATAAAGAGCCCTTCCCCAGGCAGTAATCTGCTGCGAGTCCGTTTTCACGTACTCAACAGGAATTTTCCAGACCACGTCAAATAAATCTATAGCTGTAACAGGATATATCAGATATCCCGATAAGATCACATTCCTTATCAAAAACGGCAGGAAGGATAAAAATCCCATCAGCACATATATTCCAATCAGATTAAATTTCTTTTGTCTGATCAAAAGAACAAGTGGAACAACAGCAAGTATCACTATTGCCGCTGCAGAAAGCTTCATGCTGACTGTAAAGATTGAAAGCACTGACAAAAAGCCATATACCGCCAGATCCTCCGATTTGTCTGTTTTCTCCTCTGCATGAACAATCCAGGCTGTTAAAATATACATCACCATGTAAAGAGTTCCATAATCCGTGGCCGGGGACTGTAGTCCGCTTAATACAGTCACAGAGTACATGATAATGGCGATTCTTGCCATATCAGAGCCTTTCCAGCCATGGCCTTTGGACCTTATAAGGCCGCTTACCGCGAAACCTGTAAAAATAATCATGAAAAATCCAGTCATGGTATGCAGAGCATACGGCAAAATAAAGCTCATTGTAAACAAAGCACATAAAGCCAGATATGAGCTGTTATAAGCAAAATGAAGCTGGAAATTACCAAGTCCCCTGACACAACCATACTCCTCTAAAAGACGTATAGCCTGAGCATGGTAAATTCCGGTATCGGTATGGAACTGACCTCGGGAAGAATAAAAAGATGCAGTAACAAAAATAATAGAAAATAAGACAAATTTTAATCTGTTGTCATGAACAAGCTGATTCTTAAATATAGGCACTATCTCTTTTCTATATATAAAAAAGCTTGCCAAAGAAGCTATAAACATTATTCCATGACATAGCCCCCCAACCTTATAAAAAATACTGAAATACTCAGCATATACAGTCATACTCATCAGTCCGGTCACTACAATACCGGTAATCCCAAGCGTCTTAAGAGACGGTATAGGAATCACCCTGGATAGCAATTTTAACACTGCGTATCCAAGACTAAAACTTAAACAGAAGATGTAGCACCAACTGATTATTGATATTATCATTATTATTGCTCCTTTTTTCACATACCTCCACACATAAACAAGTAATCCCCTCAAAAAATAATTCTAGCATTTATAAATTGCATCAGCAACCTGACCCAAATTTACCTCTCCCACAAGGTATAGTCATGATCCAAGACATATATAATAAACTTGCCTACTTCAGCAGTACCTAGGATTTCCGGTTCATAATTCTCAAGGAACACATTGAAATCTTCGCTCATAGCTTCAGATACGATATAACAGGTTGCACCCTCCTGCGACTTAACAGGTGGATACCAGGTAGTATCCGAAAGCCACTTGCAGCCGGCCATGTCAGCCATGTTATTAACAGCCCTTACCTTGACAGTATTATTTCCCATAACAGTAATATAATTGGCGTAATCAAATGTTGTATAGCCATATGAATAGCCATTCTCTGCCATCCAGTTATAAGCCTTATATGCATCAGTGTCAAATGAACTGTCATCTCTTATCAATTCACTGTAAAAAACGAAGGCTGAAAATACTCCATAAAAAGAAACAACTAAAAGTAAAGCGGTAAGAATGATTCCTCGTACCAAAGCAAAATCCCGGATCTTTTCTTTTAACTGATGGCTTAAAAGAGCAAAGCCTGTTCCTACCGTAAACAAAAGCATGAGAAAATACCTTCCTGCCACATCTGCAGTAGTGAAAGTCTCAAGAAGTGTGCAGAGAATAAATCCAAACGGAAATACCAGCAAACTCCAGAACCTATATGTATGGTCAGACGAATCAAGCTTATCATCTGAAAGGGCAGCTTTGTAATTTCTAAAGATATCCTCATCAAACGTATTGCCTGCATTCTTTATCAATTTATAAACGCAGATCACATACCCTGCTATTGAAGCTGTAACAATCAGAATCGCCAAAACCGGTAGTCTATTGAAACTAAGAGCATTTGCAATAGTAGGACAAACCTCGCCTATAAACTTTTCAAAAGCATGTCTTATATTTCTGCCGGCGCCGAAATTGTTTGAGCCAAAAAACTTTGTACTGCCATAAGAAGCTGCAAACAAAACAAATACCCAGATCATAATGAATATATTGTTCTGCTCCTCTTCTTTTGCCCAAAATACTATTCTCCTGATAACTTCAGTTACAATAAGCGGAATATAGCAGAACAGGCAGGCATGCATTCCCTGCATACCATTGGTCATGGCAATAACAAGTGATAGAATAACAGTCCACCATGACAATTTGTTTTCTTTTAACCATTTATTATAAAAAATAAGTATAAGAAAAAGAGTTATGGCAT
Source organism: Butyrivibrio proteoclasticus (assembly GCF_900115735.1). Classification (GTDB taxonomy): domain Bacteria; phylum Bacillota; class Clostridia; order Lachnospirales; family Lachnospiraceae; genus Butyrivibrio; species Butyrivibrio proteoclasticus_B. The sequence goes on along the minus strand of NZ_FOXO01000018.1, from coordinate 41,536 downwards.
GACTTACATAATAAGATGCGTATAAAAACAGCATTCTCTGAAATTCATCTGCCGAATTGGTCAAAGACATAACGATTACCAAAACCGATAGTATCTGAACAGGAGCAAAACCTATCTGCCAAAAATATAAGACCATAACGGCAAGCAGCAAAATCATCATTATCACGCATGAAATACCTGCAGCAAGATTGGCATTATGTGCCACAAGAGGATAAATAAACGCCGCAACATTCGGAACAGATATAACTCTGACTGCAGTTGATGCGTACCAGGTTGATGGCTGAATAAATCCATTGTCGTATATCACCGCTCCCAAAAGAGTTTCCGAAGCAATGTCCGCTTCCATCCTGGCTGTATAATGAAAAATATTGGCATCGATAAACACAAACAAAAGCGCAAGAAATACCACTGCCAGGATGGCGGTGATAATCCTTGCGATTACTGTGTTTATCTCCATCTTACGTTTTGTTTTCAAAATCCCCTCCGATAAACTTTTATCCAAGTGCATAAAAAACTGCTATTCCGGCAATAATAAAAACCATACCTGTAAGCTTTCTGGCTGTCACTTTTTCTTTAAAGAAAAATCTGGACATGAACATAACTATAATATATCCCACAGGTTCCATTACGACCACGCCCATGTAGCCAAGTCCGTCATAGCAAAAAATCGAAATTATCATGGACAGCACTAAAAGTCCATATCCCCCAATAACAAGACCATTTAAGTACTCTCTGATAAATGATGAATACTTTCTTCCTGCGCTTTGTTTTAATAACATCTGAGATGTTGAAGCTATAAACTCAGCTATGATCATAAGGAAAAAGTAAATGTTAATCATCTTCGCCTTCTCCTTTCACAGCGCCTGAATTCATAATCATAACTCCAATCACTACTAATAATACTCCCACAACCTTAAATGGAGTTATACCCTGACTGAAGATTATGAAATTCCAAAGCATTGACCACATAAGTGTCAGAGCCTTGTTGGCATAAGCTACAGAGAGCTGAAATCTCTTTATCATCTGCTGCCAGATAAGAGCATAGGCAGCCAGGATTACAAACTCAAGTCCAAAAAACAAAATATATCCGGTTGATAAAAACTCATATTTTGAAGCCAGATTAGCTGCAACAGTAGATAATGAATAAACTACCACTGCGCTCTGCAAAAGCAGAATATCTGCTATACTAATTCTTTTTTTCATAATTCCTCTCAATTACCGTAGTCTGGATAGATGACTCTCACAAAGTGATCTGCCATATATGCATTACAGTCTGCATTCACATGAACGTTGTCCAGAAGCCATGTAGAACTGTTATCCTCATCAATCGTGCCATAATAGTTATCCACAAAAGAAACTCCTGTTGCTCCGGAAACATCAATCATAAACTGCAGGTAAGTCGTAAGCTTACCATTTCCAAAATCATATCTGTCTCCGCTCACAAGCTGACCTGATGAATCATAGGCATAACACATAGGGAAAGACATGCAAACAATCCTAATAAATGGATACTTTTCCTGAATAAGCTTAATACCTGCATTAAGAGCACCGCTAAAAGTAACCGTATCGCTGTCGTTGTCAGGATTCATACCAATTCTGAGATTAAGATAATCCTGTGCGTTGTAGAAAATAACCAGTGTATCAACAGTATTAAAATCAAGTCCATCTAAAACTTCAGCACTCTTATCATATCTTGAATCTTCAAAAAGAGTTGCCTTCTCAATAAGCTGATCAAAGTCACCATCATATATGCACTTTGCAACATTGTAAAAGCTAAAGGCATCAAGAGCATAATCATCTGCATATTCAGCATTTTTTAGCGCAACTGTCGAAGCCGGAAATCCTGCATTTATGCAGTTCGAACCAGCAAGCTTTGACTGAACCTGACTTGTTACTCCTGTTTCAGATGTATCATAGGTAAGCGAATCATTGCCAAGAAAAAGAATTGTCTCTGTCTCATCCGCTTCATGACCGGCCTTTTTATCCTCTGATAAAAGGAATATCTGATCAAGTACTTCTATCTCGTAGCTCTCGCCTGTTACACCTTCAGTCCTTGCTGTTCCCTGATTCCATCTCCAAAGCTTGAACCCTGAAAAGGCTAAAACACCCACAATTATTGCAATTAGCAGAATATGTACCCACATAGGTATCTTAATTGCTTTCTTATTTGTATCTGACATATTAAACCTCTATTATTCCGAACATTTTAATTTGTTAATGATATCAATGCTAAGAGCAAAGTATGCAGCCAAATATACGACCGACATAACTACAAATGGTACTCCATCAATTATATCAAAGTCAAACAGATAATAATTATACACAAGCATAGAGCACAAATTAATAGCTATAACCGCAGGTATCATTTTCCTGTTAAACATTATGGTTACCGCTGTCATAATAATCACTCCGGCATAATCATACCTTTCATGCATTGCAGGTAAGAACAGATAGCAGGTCAAAATCGACCATCCCGCCAGCATAAGAGCTTTTTTATTTGTGACATTATCTCTGTGCTCAAATACATACAAAAGCGCAAATGCAAAAATAGAAATTGCCAGAATAATTGCCGGAATCCCAAAAACATCATAGCTTGTAAAGCCTAATCTATAAAGTGAGTTTGAGAGCCAGGTCATTTCATTGTATCCGCTGTTTTGCCTTAAATAAACAGAATAAGTTTCCCTTATCCCTCTCTGTGCCATAACACAAGGTATACCGGCAACAACGTACATAACAGGTATCCACACAAACTGCACAACACTATAGTTCTTTTTCACAAAATACATAATGATGTAGAAAGGAATAATGAAGATAATCTGCAGTTTAAAAGTAAAACCTATAGCCAAAAGAATCAACGCACGCCTTGTTCTATCTGAAAAATAGTAATAAAGCCCCGCTAAAATAAACGCTGTGTAAATTGCGTCACACTGTTTCCACAATGCTCCATTCATGATTGCTACTGGTAAAAAGAGCATGCTTACTGAAACTATAACAGCCTGTTTTTGAGTCTTGCTATCATTACTTCCTGCCGCAAGCATAAGTAACTTATATAAATAATAAGCACCTATATACTCCGCTGCACATGAAGTAATGGCAATCCAGAGCCATGGCTCACCCGGAATTCTTGCAACTATGTCAAGAAATATATTGTAGGGAACATAATAATTACCAATGGTTCGCTCTAAACCGCCCCAAAAGCTGAGACTTTTGTACTCATTGATCCATGACAGAAGCGTCACATTATAGTCACCTGAAATAGTTTGCGGAGCAAGATAAATTCTCATCAGCACAGAAAACAGCAATAGCGCGCCAATACATATCTGAAACATATTTTTCTGAAAAAAATCCGTTATAAATTCGTCTATCTTATAGCGTTTCATTTCACTTCCCCAATCAGTCCTCTCTGATATTTGTTATAGAATTAAGACCATATGCCCAAGCAACAGCCTGATTGATCCTTCCATCTGTCTCCTCTAACAAAAAGAATGAATAGTAGTTCTCAATTCCATCAGGATTCAAGGCTACATCTACAACAACATCCTCTCCCTGATGATTGACAAAATCCTCTATCATTGCTCTTGTTTCATCGTAATGATCCTGAAATTCATGTCTATGTAATTGAGCTGCCTGCTGATATAACTTATAACTTCTTACATTAAATCCTGAAAGGACATTAGCAAGAACACATACCAAAACCAGTAACACTAAAACAGCTTTTTGGTTTTCTTTATTCACTGCCTTATTTATCGCTGTTCCAAGCATAATGCCAAGATTGGCCGATGAATAAATAAATGCAAACAGACCAACATAAACGCACCTTGGAGGCATCCATGGAACATTATATCCTGTAACAACAGGGAAAATCACAGCAAATGGTGAAAATATCGCAAATACGCCTGAAATGATCCATGCTTTTACATTAACCGTCAGCCTGTCAGCCATTAAAAATCCACATATTACAAACAATAAAAAAACAGCTAAATAGTTCGTTCTTTCGTCATGTCCAAAGAGCCATTTCACATTGGACCACCATACATTAAAGGTATCTCCAATTGATCTTAAAAGATTAAGTTCTCCTTCGCTTGACTGTCTGACAAAATTTCCCGGAGCAACTGCATTTATAAGCGCTCCGGCAAAAGAAACACCAAACATTATCATATTGCTTTTGGATACTTTCCCGTTCTTAACCGAATAATAGATCAAAAGGCAAAGCAGCAGATAGCACGCAGTACCTGTTATTGCAAGAGATGCTCCGACTGCACAGAATCCGAAAATGCAGGATAATATCACCCATTTATTCCCTTTAGCATTTTCTCTGTTTGCCAGCATGAAAGCTGTAGCTGATATAAGCATAAGTGAAAAAGGGAAAGTATAAACTGATGCACCGACCCACCACTCATAAATCTCTGCAAATGACTCATACTGAGTCATTGCAAACACGACTCCCGCCATTACTAAAGCTTTAATATAAAGCGGTATCTTTCCAATTCCATCCAGGAATGTATTAACAAACCACAACAGCGTTATGAATACAAGTGATGAGTTCAAAACCATCCAAAAGCGAAGCATTGGAAATCCGCCATGTGTCACCGGTGTAAAAAATACACCAAAAAACTCTGAAAAATATGTTCCCTGATGCGTCATATAAACCCATGCTGCATATTTACAGGATAAAATAAAGTTTTGAAGAAGTGATACGCCTTTTACTCCGGCATCCTGCGCATACCAATAATCATCAGAGACAAAAACCGAAAACCACGAAACTGCAATAACAGCTCCCGCCATAAGTACTATTCCTAAAATTGCCGCTATGGCAATCAACCTTTTAGCTGCTTTTTTCATAACACCTTAAATCCTTTTACCATTCTTTATTAATTAATTCATCAAAATCAAATGCTGCTATCATGTCCCTCATTTTGCCAAGTTCACTCTTCATTTCTTCTGATGAATGTATCTCATAACTCCCATCCTTAAAGCATTCTACCATAAATCTGTTAATGTCGGGCTTATAATGTGAATAGTCCGCATAGTTGTTAAGATCCAGTATTTCAGGCATGGTCTGGAAATAGAACAAATGCACATTGTCATACTCAAGGAGTCTGTCAGCAACATAACTGTACTGATTAAATGTAGCCTCAAATGTATTTTCCTGCATTACATTGTGCCAGTATAAAATGCTGTATGGCGGGAAAAAGAAATAAAACTGTGTATCAGGATTATTTTCCACAAAAGGAAGAATATTTACCTCAAGGTTTTCTTTCGTTTGAGGCAAAAAAGCATCTGCTGCCGTCTCTTTTTCCACATACTCCGGTTCATCATAGTTATGCATTACCCACTGAATATTATAATAATCAGGTGTCCACCAGCTTGCATATATTTCTGACAGATCAGATCCCTGCCCCTGAATCATTGGTCGCATAATGTACTGCAAAAGTACATCCTTATTTAGCAGATATTTCACATCGTTCAGGTAGTTCTTATCATACAGATATTCCGGAAGCGGATACTTTGTAGTCTTAATATCAGCAGTCATAGTTGGAATATCCATAGCAAAAAACACAGCTTTTACATCACCATTCTTTCTGGCATATGTATCCTTATCAAAAACAATCGATAAAATGTTGTAGTCATCCTTAGGATACGCTCCACTATAGCTGAGCTTAATTGTATTCACATTAAGTAACTCTTTAAAATCATCTGTATCAAAATTAACTGTCATAGATGAACCGATGATGCATCCCTCATATTCCATGTTTTTGGCCATACCGGGATTCTGACTAAGCTGATTGTCCACCACATACGGAAAGCCCTTAAGCGGCGCATGATAGTGAAAAAAAGGATCCACATAGATCACTACCGCACTGCAAATGGAGAACGCCGCTAATACCAATACTATTAACACTATAAATTGTTTTCTAAACCTGTTTTTTTTATCCATCAAATTAACTATCCCCAAACCAGATAATCTCAAAAATTTAAAATAACACTATAATTTCCACTCTCATCAGAAATTCATATAAAGAAACGTGCTTACTCCTCCGAAGCTAAGCACACACCATACCAGCAAAAGAGCTGTCAAAAGAGTGGTAAAAATACCTATTCTGCACTCTTTCGCATAATTTATGGCACTCTTTCCAAAGAACACAATAACAACAGATGCAGCAAGGAACAGCCACATGCACATATCCCACGCAAAATTAAAATTCACTATTGGAGTAAGCTTAAAAACATACCAAATCTCATCAAGTCTGAAATAGTTGGCAAAATCACTGTAGTATGGTCTGATTCCGCCACTAAACATACGCTTAAACAGAAGTAATGCGTCAGAAATTGTGTTCGCCCTAAAAAATACCCAGGCGGCTGTGACATAGATGAATGTGAAGAGACGTTTTCCACATTTTTTTAGAAAGACAAGTGTTTTGTCCACAGCGCTCTGCATTTCATTGTGGTTTTCTTTGTGGTTTTCTCTTTGATTTTCATCCAGTTTTGTGGATAATCCATCTGCTTTTTTTCCGACAGTCAGATTAGTAGTCGCTCTTGTTATTGCATTTAGAGCACCATGCATAGCTCCCCAGACTATAAATGTCCAGCCGCTTCCATGCCAGAGCCCACTTACAAGGAAAACTATCATGATATTTGCATAGGTCCTGACAAGGCCTTTCCTGCTGCCTCCAAGCGGAATGTAGATATATCCGGTAAAAAACTTTGTGAGAGTAATATGCCACCTGTTCCAAAAATCAATTATATTTACTGCTTTGTATGGAGAATCAAAGTTAAGACTAAGTTCAAACCCTAAAATCATGCAGATTCCACCGGCCACATCGCAATATCCGCTAAAATCAAAATAAAGCTGAAATGAATAAAATACTGCAACAAGAACTGCTTCCCACCAGCCCAGAGTTGCAAGACTGTTATAACCATAATCCACAGCCTGTCCGATAGTATCAGCAAGGATAACCTTTTTAAACAGTCCCAGAGAAATAAGAAGAAGTCCCCTCATTACCATTTCCCAATCGAGACTCTTTTTCGCTGACTCTTTTAACTGACAGGCAAAATCATCATACCTCATTAAAGGGCCCTGAAGAAGTTTTGGGAAAAACAGAATGTAAGAAAGATACTCTAATAGATCAAACTTTTCTATGTCTCCACGATAGAAATCCACAAGATAGGATATCTGATTAAAAGTATAAAAACTAATGGCAATCGGAAAGAATACGCCACTGAACTTAAAGAAAAGAAGACTAAGTATATTTAAGCAGATTCCAATTGCCAATATCTTTTTATTAAAACCACCGCCCTTGTCTTTTCCAATTGTTCCAAGCTTAAAACCACGGAAAAAACAAGCGTTAATCACAATGCTTGCTGCAAGGACCATGAGATTCTTTACTCCAAAAAGCGCATAAAAAACTAATGAGCCTGCAATTATCCACAAATTGCACAGTCTCATTAGTTTCTCATCATCTCTATAGAAATGTCTTATCAGAAAGTACCCAATAATAAACACCGGCATAAAAGCCAGCAAAAACTCATAAGAATTAAATAACATAACTCCCCTTACTTAAGCCACTCACTTCTCTTACTCATAAGAAGTGCCTTAAAAATATCGATGTCATCTACTGTTGTGAGCTTGATATTCTTTTCAGAACCTTGTGAAAAATACACCTTTTTTCCCATCTCGATCATAAGAGTACAGGAAGCAACTGAAGCAGTGATTCCCTTTTCAAGAGCCTTTCTGTGAAGATCACAGATTTCCCCTATTTTAAAGCCCTGCGGAGTCTGAGTTCTCTTTAATTTATCCCTTGAGTAAGACTGTTCAGATACTACTCCGTCGTCTGTTGTAAGCATAGCCTCTGCACAAGGAATAGCAGTTATAGCATTACCATACTGTTTTGTTTTCATGATACAGTCTGATATGATCTCTGCTGAAACCATAGGTCTGATGGCATCATGTATAAGAACAATGTCATCTTTATCAAAAAACTTCTCCAACTCATAAACTCCATTTCGAATTGAGCCCTGTCCGTTTTCTCCGCCTTTGACCACATGCTCAAGCTTTGTTATATTAAACTGCCTGGCATAAGCCAAAAGCATCTGCTCCCATCCATCTACACAGACAACTGCAATTGAATCTATCTCCGGATGGTTCTGAAATGCCTCCAAAGTATATACAATAACCGGCTTTTCATTTACCGTCAGAAACTGTTTTGGAATATCCTGATGCATTCTGGCTCCTGTGCCACCTGCAATGATCAGTGCTACAGTTTTCATAATCTAACCTCTTTTCGTAACCAAGAATTAAAATATCTAAAAAACAAGATCAGTCTTTAATTATATTAACATGCATAGGCACTTGCTTTTCCTTTGGAGGAAGCGCCATATAATTTCCATATGTCTTTTTTAGCCACTTATCATGGAGCTTGGGAATAGGGAATTCTTTTCCCCTGATAAGAGCTGTATCAGGGCCATACACTAAGTGCTCCACGTCAAAGTCAAGTCCCCAGTACCTTGGATCCGGCTGTTCATTAGATATAAACAGTACTTTTTTACCATCATAGAACTTATCGTCACTGCCTTTTGAAAGTCTGGCAATTCCGCCCTGAATCTGGAGCCCAACATACTTCCCTGCAATCTTTTTAAACGGAATCATTTTTCCAATACTTGCAAGCAAAAATGCCACCACCTTCATAACTCCATTGAACTTACTGTAGTCAACATAGGGCCTGTGTCCCATAGCAAGGGCATATAAAAGTTTCATCTTTGTAAGCTGCCACTTGTGATTGTCTGCCTCTATATCAAAAACAAACAAATCAAGAGTTGGATGAGAATACCTGTTATTATAAAAATCCTCAGCTCCGAATGTGGTACCTTCATATGTCAGATCCATATCTGCAATCTTGCTGATAAAATCGAAGAACTGTGGATATCTCTCAAATCTGAGCAGCTTAAATCTGGGATTAGCTTCTTTCTCAAATGCATCAAGAAATCTCTCATAATCCTCTCTCAAAAATAAAATATCCACATCATCATCCCATGGAATAAAATCCTGGTGCCTCACTGCTCCAAGGAATGTTCCTCCATGCAGAAAATACTGTATATCATACTTTTTACAAATCCTGTCAACTTCAGAGAGCATGGCAAAATCTGATTCATGCACTCTGTCTAAATAATCCTGTACTTCTTTTTCCATAAAACTTAAAACACTGCTTCCTTTATTTCCTTAATTGGTAATCCCCAAATCCTCATACATGTAGTTTATTATATACCCTGCTCTTTCCCTGAAAAAGGTATCTATAAGTCCGATATCCTGCCCATAGTCATCATCATCATAAGGAGCTTCATACTCCTCATTAAGCGGATATTCCTCCAGCCACACATCTCCCCTGAATCTGTTGTTGGACTTAACCGTGGCATTCCAGTAAACCGATGCCATTTTCCAGAGCTTTTCTGAAACAATGTCATAATTAAAATTCGTTTCCGCAATCTCGATAAAAGAACTAATAAACCTTTCCTTGAATTCATCATTTTTTATAAGCGATGAAAAAAGTTCATCTCCGTCAAGAGGATTAACGTCATAATAATTTCCCGTCATAAAAGAATCTATATCCGGCGTGTTGCAACCAATATTCATATTGCAGGTATCATCAAGGTCAAATAACAGCCATCTCCACTTGCAATCTTCATACTCGCCATCTCCATAATTACGGCTTCTCCATACTGCGTAATTATTTTCGATAGTGTCACCGTTTCCCAAATAAATCTCTATAGAATAGTAGTCTATAAGACTCTGAATGTCTATCATTTGCTCTACTTTCCTATAGTTTTCCTCTATAGACATGTCATTTCTTGAAACAAAAGAAACCATTTCATCATAAAGAGCTACATCTTCAAGATTATCCGTTCTTGTCTCACCATTTTTAATAATTATTGTATTATCAGTCTTTACTCCATAATACTCTTCTATATAGCTCGTACCTATGGTTTCCTGCAGATTATAAAGTCCCCAGTATTCACAATTTAGAAAAACTGCGCAGGGAATTGCTCTTTGAGTTCCCACATCTCTGTTTTCAACCAGGGACTGACAAAAAACATCCCGTATCTTTGTAACAAATGTGTCTGTAGAACCACCGGCCCTTAACATGAGCTTGTCATATTCATTTCCGTTTCCAAAAAAGTCATAGTCAAAAGAAGCAGCGCCATCGTACTCTTCTCTTGCATAAATCTGAAAATTCTTTTGATTCTGCTGCCTTGTCCATCCACCATGAATACGTATCCCCGCGGTCTTTTCATAAACCTTTTCATGGTCAGATGAAAAGAATTCCAAATTAACTTCTCTTTCCCAACCACGACCTTTTTTAGAATAATTGTAAAAGGCTGTAGAATCACCACTGTATGTACTTAAATCATACTTTTTTTCAAATAATTCTCTTACCCTTCCGAATACATATATACCATTATCGTAACCAAAAAAATCTTCAGGTGAAACCGAGAGGGATATCAAGGAAATGCCTTCATAATCCTCCTCGTCAAGCCCTACAAAATATGTCTCAGATGTAATCCTGCTTGATCCAGTTTCTGATATAGCAACTGCTTTTACAACAGTACATTTATCAACAGGATAATCAGGATGCCATTCGTTTTCCGAAGAAATCCCATCAATTGCAGAATAAATATTGGGTTCTTCAGACCGGTTGTTTATTTCGATGGCACCACAATACTTTGTTGAATTCTCATCGGGATCACTACCATCCAAAGTATAATATATTTCCCCTTCGTCCGAGAAAAGTTCAAGTTCAAAACCTTCAGTATACCATCCCCCAGAGACGGAAAATAACGGCTCGGAAATCGTTGCAATTTCAGCATTGTTCACTTCATCTTCTACATAATATGGCGATGGATCCGAAACCTTGTATTCCAGCATATTATTCTTGCTAATTGCCAAAGACATATTCTTAGCTAAATCTTCAGAAACAGCCACACTGCTCACAACTGCTCCCGACATATCAGTTAATATGCACATTTCCCCATTAGAAAGTTTAAACTCACTGCAGTGCAAATCTACAGGAACATAATCCTCTCTGTATGCCAAAGAATCATCACCATTTGCACTGCACCATACAATGATACACTGCCCGGCAGGAATCAATATATCAGGAAAAACAAATTTTGACAGCTTTTTAGAATTGTCCGATAGACCATACCCTGCAAGATTGATATCCACATCTGAACAATTGTACAGTTCGATATAATCCGCGCCATAATCACCGTTATCGTCATAAGCAGCAGTTGAATTACCGGCACATATTTCACTTATGATAATCTTAGGGTGATTTTCGTCTCTGTCTTTAGAAACAAATATAATCAACACAACTGCCAAAAGTATTCCTATTATAAAAATCAGCTGACTTTTCTTTTTACTCATAAACTATTTCTTCCAAGGACTTTCGATATACTCAGATTACAGCCTTCAATGTATCAATTACCACCAAGTTCCTCATACATGTACTTAAGAATATAGTCTGCTCTGTCTCTGAAAAATGCATCAATTATCCCAATATCATTGCCATAGTCATCATCATCGTAAGGTGGTTCATATCCCTGCAACGGATACTCGTCCAGCAAATAATTCCCCCTGAATCTTTCGTGGGATTTAATGGTCTGATTCCTGTAAACAGCAGCAAGAGACCACAGTTTCCCAGATACCTCATTATAACTAAAATTTGTCTCTGCCATTTCAGTAAAGGTTTGTATAAACCTTTCTTTAAACTCTGAATTCTGAATAAGATGTGAAAAAAGATTATCCTCTGAAAGCGGAGGCGTCTCATACCAGTTACCCTCAACAAAGGAGTTCACATCTGCAGTATTCTCCTCCATTATGAGATTATCTGTTATATCAAGGTCATAAGCCAGCCATCTTAATCTGCAATCCTCATACTCAGAATCTCCCTTCTCCCGCGAGAACCAGACTGCCCAATTATTTCCGTAAGCATCACTATTAGCTGTATATATTTCCATACAATAATAATCAATACAACTTTGAACATCTATCATATCACTGACTTTTTCATAATTCTCATGATCAGCCATGTCGTTGTTCATTATGAAACAAATTATATTATTATAAGCTTCTAAATCCACATTCTTTGTTGCCACATAGCCATTCTGTTTTGTTCTTATGAGGGCAACGTTGGATTCGTCAACACCATATTTTTGACTTATATAGCTCTCAGATACTTTTTCCTGAAGATTATATAACCCCCAATATTCACCGTTTAAAAAAACAGCACAGGGTATTGCTTTCTGGGTTCCAATATTCCTGTCAGACACAAGCGATTGATTAAATATATCTCTTATCTTGCTGATATACATATCCTCATTGCCGCCGCCATTTCTAAGAACAAGCTTGTCATATGAGCTTCCATCCTGATAAAAATCATAGTTAAAAACAGGGCTTTTGTCATATTCTTCTCTGGCATAGAGACTAAAACTTTTCTGATTAAATCTAACAGAGCCATAGCCATGAATTCTTAATCCTATATTTTGCTCAAGAACCTTGGTATGATCAGGCGTAAAATATTCTATCTGCGCCTCTCTCTCCCAGCCTTTTCCTTCCTTTGCAAAGTTCGCATAGTACTGATCATAATCTTGAATCAGAGCCTCTTCTTTAACTTTACTTAAATAATTGTCGTAAACGGCTCCTGCCACATATATCCCATGCTCATAGCCAAATAAATCTTCGGGTGAAGCCGTTATCGACATTATAGATACTCCCTCATATTCATTTTTATCAAGCCCCACAAAATAAGTTTGGGATGTGATATCACTTTTTTTACCATTAATGATGGCTACTGCTCTTAGGACAGTTCCTTTATCGACGTTAAAATCCGGAATATAAGCATTTTGTGTGGCAATACCTTCTATTCCAGAATAAATATTAGCTTCATCTGTCCTGTTTGTAATAGTTATAGGCCCGATATACTTAATGGAAGTCTCGTCCGGATCTGAACCATCAAGCGTATAATATATATCCCCCTCTTTTGCTGTAATTTCTACCAAAATATCACTTTCAAACCAACCTCCATCAACTGAAAATAAAGGTTTTTCAACATTTTCTATACTTTTTGAAACAGGCTGTATTTTTTCCGAAACATAATAAGGCGTTGACTCTGTAACTGTATATTCTGAATAATTATCCAATGTGCAAGCCAAAACCTCGTTATCCGGGACATTATCCGATATAACAACTCCATCCACATAACTACCTTCAGCATCGGTCAGTATGACTCGTTCACCACCGGAAAGTTTAAAGTTCACCCCATGTACATCTCTGGGAACATACTCGTCTCGATAATCTTTAGCTGGAACCGTATCTTCATTGCACCAAACAATTATGCATTGCCTGGGTTCAATAGCAATATCGGGGAAAAGAAACTTCCTCTTATTCTTGTTGCTGTCAGAAAGTCCCCAGTTCAATAAACTAACAGTTCTATCTGATTTATTGTACAATTCAACATAATCCGCACCGTAATTTCCATTCTCATCATAAGAGGCTGTTTCATTGTGAATGCACACTTCAGTAATGACTACAGGAGAGTTATTTTCTTCTTTTTCAATATTGTTATAAACAACGCAGATTCCTAAAAGAACCACGAAGACAAAACATATATAAAAAATCTGCCTGGTCTTTCTCATAATTATCCTTAAACACTGTCACCTGTTAATATTACCCGCTTACTTCTTCATCCTCATAAACCGTATAACCATCAATATTTGCTATGACGTTAAGCCCCAACTCTTCAAGGCTTTGGTCTATCTGCCTGCTGTCAGATAACACTATGTATCTGCATTTTGTCTGCCTGGTCGCCTCCAAAAGTGCTGTGGCATCTATTGTCTCCGGCTTTTCCATAACTTCATACACAGCATTGTAATAATCCCACTGTGTTACAACCATCTCGCGGCCATAGGGCATGAGTATATCTGTATTGTATTGTCTTACGAAATGCACAAGCTCTGAAGGGAATGCTGCTCTGACTCTGGGCTCACCATCCTCAGGCGCTATGACATCACAGATATCAATAACGTTTTGAGGAATGTGGTAGAGATTCTCAGCCTTTGACATATACTGATTGGCATAGACAAAAGAGCCTGTCACAGCAATTATCAATAATATAAGAGCCAACATCCCTCTTCTTACAGCGTCCTTTTTGAAGTTCATGACAGCCTTACAGGCACCATATCCTATAACCACGTACATAGGAATAAGCCACAGTATCCTGTAATATGTATCGCTACCATCATCAAACAGCGCCACATAAACAATCTTGGTAACAGGGAAAAGAAATCCTGCAAGGATCACAAGCGGCAATATGCCTAAAACGATTTTCTTTTTTATATCTTTTTCACTGGCTACAATGTAGATAGCAGCTGCCAAAAACATTAAAAGCAGCACTCCATTTCCGCCATACAATTTCAGTGCAACCCAGCACTCCATGAATATTCCGTACATATTTAGTACCTCACATGCCACTTGTCCAGATTGAGAAGTAAAGAACCAGATAGATAAGGTTTGGTATCATGCAAAAGAAAGCTCCTAATATAACCTTCCAGTTCCTGCTAAATATCAAAAGAAGAAGTGATAAAAGAGCTATTATTCCGCTCCCAAAGATGACTCCCATAGCACTGCACATGCCTGATAGCATATTTACAAGAGCAAGCATTATCCACAAGTAAGCTGAACTTGTGCCTGCCTTATCCACAGATATTTCTTTATTACTAGCATTCACATTCTCATACATTTCCAGGAAAATCCAGAAAATCATTGGAAATACCAAATTTCCAACCATAGCTTTCCCCTGCCATGTCCTCATCAGAAAAAATGTGGCAGGTGTATATTGAGATACATTTCCAAACATCATAAGAAAGCTCACGATTATCAGAAATACAGGAACCATCTCTTTTTTATCTTTAAAAAGAACTTTACCTGTCTCAGCATAGACCAGATAAACCAGCGGAATAAATAAAAGCGGAATAACAGAGTGGGACACGATTGTCGCATGAACACCGCTTACTTTTGCAATAAATCCGATCCACATGGTTATCACAGCAAGGGCGTGCCTTATATCAAGAGATGTCGAATTACCTGTATATGGCAAAATAGTATTCATGACATCAGCCTGCTGCGCAAGAAGTGACTCAACAACATAATACGCATCATCACCATCAAAGCTTGCCATAACTACTGCCATAACAAGCTGAAATGCTAAAAGCCCAATGAAAATAAGCCAGTAAACCTTATTTATACCACCAGCCTTGTCTTGAATAACCTCTTTGTTATCATTCATAGCTGCATGATTAAAAATAAGGCTTCTATCCTTCTTGATATAAAAAGCGTAGAAAACTTTGCCAATTCCAAGCGCTATCAGTATCCATGATGCTATCAGAAAGTACTTCACACAATATGCAAAAGCACTATACATGATCGTAGTCATGCAGTATATACCAATAACCTCAAACACAGCCAGGTAAAACAAAAAACCAAGCAGAAAAGTCACCCCAACGCTTCTCTTTGCCCTCGGCAATATAAAGTTAAACAGCATTCCGATAATCAGCGGCGCACAAAACAACCAGAATATAAGCTTCAAAACCTCACCAACAATCTGTAGCAAACCATAGTCCTCCCAATATATTATCCCCACCAGCCATATCATCCCTGCATCATGAGCTTTAAATGTTCCTGAAGAATACTGATACCTGTTAAGTTCTCTCCACCACGAGGGATGATGATATCAGCGTACTTTTTGCTTGGCTCAACAAACTGCTCGTGCATAGGCTTAACAGTCTCAGTGTACTGCTTAAGGATAGAGTCAATACTTCTTGCTCTCTCCACCATGTCACGGCGAATTCTTCTCATAAGCCTCTCATCTGCATCAGTCTCTACGAAAACCTTGATATCCATAAGATCTCTGAGCTCTTTATTCTCAAGAATAAGAATACCCTCAACAATAATGACCTTCTTGGGAATTACATGAACCGTCTCATCGGCCCTGTTATGAATTGTATAGTCATAAACAGGCACATCAATAGCAATGTTATTCTTAAGCTTTTTAACATCTTCAATGAGAAGATCTGTATCAAAAGACTCAGGATGATCATAGTTAAGTCTGGTCCTGTCCTCGTAAGACAAGTCATTGTGCGCCTTGTAATATGAATCATGATTAATTACTACAATATCATCCCCAAACTTTTCCTTTATCATACGGACAATAGTTGTTTTACCCGATGCTGTTCCTCCTGCAATTCCTACGATACAAACCTTATCATTCATAAAAACCTCCATTTTATTCCTAATACTACTAAATTAAATTTATCTTTCAGCGTACATAATTGCCGCCGTTTGACTTATAGTAATCATGTTCAAGGACATCACCATCTTCATCATATATGATAAGCTGAATGTCATTAAGATAATGCGCCTCATCATACAGATAATTGGTATCCGGATCCTCATCTGAGTATAACAGCCTGAAATACTGCTCAACAGGTTGATAATTAAGAGTTCCCATGGCAGTATTCATAGCTCTAAGTTCCTCACTGCCGCAGGCTTCATAAATATATCCTGTAGAGTTATCATTTACAATAATATACGGACCGCTTGTGCTAGCAATTTTGTTGGACATGGAAGACTTTCTTATCATCCTCTTTAAATAATCGTCCAAAAAGACAGGTGAATTTCCATTGACATACAGCACGAAATTGTAATCTTCCAAACCCAGAAGGTCAAGCTTGATATATAAATTGTCCTCACTAAACAAAGTATCATCAAGTTCTTCATTGAAATTATCCACGCATTCCTGCCAATAACTAAAACTTTCATCACCGCGATGATCAACCAGATCTCCTGTTTCGCTGAGCCACTGTCCCATGTAATCAGAAACCTTTTTGGCCCCGACCACATTCAGATGACCATGGTCATTAAGATCTGAGTAAATATCTATTATATCAAGGTCTAACATATTGATATATGGAACGTCAAAGCTATCTGCTATCTGTCCTGCTCTTATGGCTGCTGCCTGATCCTTGGTATCTGCAACAAAGGGATAATAAGTCAGAACAACAGGAATTCCTCTCTCCTGGCAAAGCTCAATTATCTTTTCAAGGTACTCTGTTCCAACTGTATCCTCAGTCAAAAGATCTGACTCTGAAACTTCAGGATACTTCTCAGGCTCAAGCTCTACCTCGTATCTCATCTCAGCACCAAAAAGCCTGTTTCTGTCAGCAGTTCCTGTTATGGTCTTAAAATCACTCTCATTTAGATATTTCCAACGATTATGGTAAATAATAAATTCATAAAGGAACTCTTTTTTTACACCATCATCCTGAATAAGATCATCGATTGCAGCTCTCTTTAGATTATTTAAAGGCCAGGCATCCATGTTAAGGTGGAGCTGTTCAACTGACGTATTTACTTCATCTTCATCATCAAACTCTTCCCTGTTATCAAGATATTTGATGTTTTTCTCAAGCATATAAGTATCTACCACAACCCACTTGGGAGTACAATACTCAAGCGCCTGCTGAAGTTCCCAGTAAGTTGCCTGAAGCATTGCCCCATGACCTCCCATGTTGTAGGAAGTAATTCCGTACTCTTCAAACAAAAACACCGGATTTATGGCATTTATCACATGGGATGAGCCCATAAACAAAACATCTATGTGGTCTTTTTTCGCTTCGTTAAAAAAATCTGTATATTTGTAATCGCTCTCTTTTCTCTTAACTATCACTACTGTTGCCGCAATTGCAAGACCAAACAGGCAAAGAAAGACAGCTGATTTTATTATGTTCATTAATGTCTTTTTCATTTTGTATCTCCAAAATCAGAAGACCTGATAAATAAATGCAGAACTGTCGTAACCCGGGCCCCAGATTCCAAAAACCAGAATAGAAATAATGGCTGCTATTACGATAATGTACCTTATCCAGATTCCCTGCTTTAAAATTCTCTCCCTTATTACAAATCCGTTGTAATTCACAAGATCTGTAACTACTACTATGATAAGCCCAACTATTGCCACAAAGAAATCTGCATTATCAAGCCCGTGTTTAAAAAGGCTGCCATCAGCAAGCATCCAGGGAGTGAACACGAAGCTGTTCTTAATGATCAAAAGTGCTTCGCTAATCGAAGTTGCTCTAAAGAATACCCAGGCAAAATTTACAAGTAAAAAGGTAACTGCTACTTTCAATACTCTGTGTGAAAATGCATTTCTTTCAACTTTAAATACATTCACACACCAGTCTCTGACAGGCTTTAGAACATATCCTATAACCTGAAACAGACCATGAAGAATTCCCCATACCACAAAGGTCCAGCCTGCACCATGCCAAAGTCCGCTCACAAAAAAAACAATCATAATGTTTAAATACTTGCGGGCAGTACCTTTTCTGTTTCCTCCAAGAGGAATATAAAGATAGTCCCTGAGCCAGGTAGACAAAGATATGTGCCATCTCCTCCAAAAGCCTGCAATACTGCTTGCAAGATAAGGGCACTTAAAGTTCTCCATAACATCTATTCCAAGGATTCTCGAAATACCAATTACAATATGCGAATATCCTGCAAAATCAGTGTATATCTCGAATGTGTAAAACACAGTTGCCACCAGTGTTGTAAAACCAACCGCCATTTCCGGGGTTGTATAAACATTATTGACATAGATTGCCAATCTGTCTGCCACAACCAGCTTTAAAAAATATCCCCAGATTATCTCAAGGATTCCATCCCTTAACATATCGTAATCCACAGTAAGCGGAAAATTGAACTGTGGAAGCATATTTTTAGCTCTTTCAATAGGTCCCTGAGTTATCTGCGGGAAGAATGAGACATAGAGTCCGACTTTTAAAGGATTCTTTTCAGCAATCAGGTCATCCCGGTATACATCGATCAGATATCCGATGATTTTCAGCATATAAAAAGAAACACCAAGAGTCGCAAGGAGATTCAGATTTACCGCCTCTTCTCCTCTGCCTGAAAGAGAAAGAATTGTCTTTTCAATAAAATTGAGATATTTGCAGGCGATAAGTATAGCAATGTGGATAACTATTGCAAAAGCCAGTATTCCTTTGCTTGCTTTGCCTGTTGCGCTATTTAGCTTGCTTTTTTCAAGCAATAGCCCAAAGCCATATGAAAATGCTATAGAAATAACCAGTACTGCAGCGCTCTTAACATCAATACTTGCGTAGAAAAACAAGCTGGTTACAAAAAGCCAGACATACTTAAATTTTCTTGGAACTAAAAAATTGATCACTACAACTATAGGTAAAAATATGAAAAACTCTGTTGAAACCAGCGGCATACCCTATACTCCATCGCTATTTTTTCATGATTAGAAATTAATTCTTTTTTCCTCAACAACAATAGGCCTGTTGATCACTCGGGTATTGATATTCAAAATATACTCACCCATCAGTCCTATGAAAAAGAGCTGAATCGCTCCAATAAGGAACATACCTATTATCATCGGTGCATAACCTGCATGAAAACTGTACCAGTGAGTCAGCTTCAAAACAAGATAAACAAAAGCCACGATCAAATCCACAATAGCACAGATAAATCCTGCAATTGTACACAAACGCAATCCCACCTTTGTGTATGAAGTGATGCTAAGCATTGCCGCATCATACAAAGTATAGAAATTGTTGTGTGTTTTGCCTGCTCTTCTCTGGGGCTGTTCATACTCAACAGTTGTCATGTTAAAGCCCTCTCCGTACTCAGCAACAATTCCTCTGATAAAAGGAATAGGATCTCCGAGCTGCCTAAGAAGCTGGATAAAAGTCTTGTCATAAAGACCAAAGCCTGTGAAATGTTCGATCATACGTACACTGGACATATTCTTTATCAGCTTGTAATAACAGCTTCTGAGGAAATAGATAAAGCCATTTTCTTTACTTGATGACTTAACACCACTTACAATCTTATGGCCTTCTTCCCATTTTCTCACAAAAACAGGTATAAGCTCAACAGGATCCTGGAAATCCGCACAGATTGGAATAACGCAGTCACCATCAAGTGAACACATCCCATGAAAAGGAGAATTAAACTGTCCAAAATTTGTTACATTGAAAATTGCCTTTATCTTTTTATTCTCAGCACATAGTCTCTCAATTATATCCCTTGTGCCGTCAGTTGAAGCATTATCGATAAAAGCAATCTCATAATCATACTGCGGAAGCTCCTTAACCAAAACCTCCTCCACTGCCTTGCTTATGGCCTCAACATTTTCTACTTCATTAAAACATGGAATCATAATACTAATCTTTTTCACAATTAAACCTCTTAAAATCTTTCATTTGCAAGCTTGACTAAGTTCGAGAGAGCCTCACTAAGTGCTCTGCTCAAAACAAAAGGATGTGACAAACCTGCCACACCCCATAATTCTTAATCTACCTCAACTTCTTCCTCAGATTCAGAATCAGCTTCGTGGTATTCCTTCTCGGTGTTGACATTCCATATGTTGCTGCGGTCCGTCTCCCCACTAAGAATATTCTTAACCGTCTCAAAAGAAGTACACATTGAATGATCAATGTTATTGTATCTGTGCTGTCCATTACGTCCAACACAGTACAGATTATCAATAGTGTTAAGGTAATCCACCAACTTATCCATCTCTTCATAGGTATCGAAGTAAGCAGGATAAGCTTTCTTAACCTTCTCCATATGATAATCAATTACCTCATCAGCGCTGCTGATAAGATTAAGTGTAACCATCTCTTTAATTGCCATCTTGGCAAATTCGTCCTCAGTCATGTTCCACATTGAATCGCCTTCAAAGCAGAAGTACTCAAGACCAACCCATACTGTATGCTCCAGATCTTTAACAAGATAAGGTGACCAGTTGTTATAAATCTGAAAACGTCCCATCTTAACTGTTCTATCCTGAACATATACCCAGTTATCAGGAACTATATTACCAATAGTCTTAATCTTGGTCTTATTCTCAAGATTGAGCTTAGGAACCAGAACTCCCAGAGTCATGTAGTCTCTATAAGGAAGCCCCTTGGCAATTCTAAGTGGCTCTGCCGGAACGTCATTCATTCCCTCAACCAGATCCTTAACAGGCATTGAGCTGATAACTATATCGCCATCCATCTCCATCTCTTTACCGCCAAAGAGATATGTAACCCCTTTAATGTGGTTACCCTTTTTTCGGATCTTGATAACCTTAGCATTGCAGAAAATTGTTCCGCCAAGGCTCTTTATCTCAGCCGCTGTAACATCCCAAAGCTGCCCCGGTCCAAGTTTAGGATAGCTGAATTCTTCAATGAGAGAGGTTTCTACCTTACCGTCAGTCTTTCCTGATTTTTTACGGAAGGCGTTCTTAAGAACCGCCATAATAGATACGCCCTTAACTCGCTGAGCTCCCCAGGACGGATCGATCTCTGACGGATGTCTTCCCCAAAGATTTTCTGTGTAATACTCAAAAAACATTGAGTAAAGCTTTTTACCGAATCTGTTAACATAGAAGTCCTCAAGAGACTTCTCTTTTCTCTTAAAGATCATAGCCAAAAGATATGAGAATCCGCAGGCAATAGTCTTTAAAACTCCCATGTTCTTAAAGGTTTCAAACTTAAGTGAGATAGGATAATCATAAAACTTCTTGTCAAAGAAAATTCTGGACACCCTGTTTCTGCGGAGCATAACCCTGTCAGTTTTCTCAGGATCAGGGCCGCCCTCAGCCATAGCCATGGGCCTTTCTAAAACAATATCATCATATGTAGGTGCTCCCTGAAGAGGCAGCATTTTCTGCCACCACTCATTGACCTCAGGAACCTTGGAAAAGAACCTGTGTCCACCCATATCCATACGATTTCCTTTATAATTAACAGTTCTGGAAATACCACCGAACTGACCTGACTCCTCAAAAACTACAACCTGATAGTCCTTTGACTTTGACAAAAGTTCATAAGCCGCTGTAAGACCAGCAGGACCCGCCCCAATAATAAGTACTTTTTTCATCTAACTTTCCTCTTTAGTTAGTCTTTTAACAATAAGAGTAGTATACAACAATGCGCGCATTTCTTCAATTAAAAAGCAAATCTTCAATTAAAAAGCAAAAAAAGACCTTCCGGGCTTCTAACCGGAAGGCCTTAAACTTTATTCATATATCAAATTACTCTGCGTCAGGTTTTGCAAGCTTATACTCACCATTTATGAGTTTCTGGTAATATTCAGGATAATACTCTTTAAGCATATCATCACGATACTTGTAATATTCATCAGGGTTAAACTCAGAAATCTTGATGTAGTCAGTATCGAAATAAACAGATGGTTCATTTTTCTCCATGTAATTCGGGAGATGTGCCAGGAGTCTGGCAAAAATCTGTCTGCCTGTAAGAGTAAGATGAACACCATCAATCAGATACTGGGTAGCTGTATCAATATACAGATCGCAATGTGTTCCAAACATTGCATCAAAGCTCTCAATACCCTCATCCTCTGCTACATTTTTGGATTTCCTTGCATAATTGGCAAGAGTATCAAAATAGTTACTTACTATATAGGTGTCGCCGATCATATTGTTCTCGCTGTCATAATAAACACCATAAAATGGAGTCAAAAGAATAATTGTGGCATCAGGGCTTATTTCTTTTAACTTATCAATTCCTGTGCACATTGCATCATAGAAACAGTGCATTTCATTTCCATCGTACTGTGTATGGTCAAGCGGCAGACCTAAAAAGAAATCATTGGTTCCATAGGAAAGGAAATAGTAATCAACCTCCTTAGGATCAACCTTATTCATGGTATCTAAAATCTCAGGATATCCAGCTAAAACACTATTTCTGTCTGCCTGTCCCGCCAAAGCATAGGTCATCCCAAGAAAACTTGTTGATACAAGGCTCTCCGGATTAACATCGGATGTTGTCATCTCGATAGCACCTGTTGTACCACCAATTCCCATGTTATAAACCACAGAATCAGGAACTCTCTCTCCGATCAGATGTGGAATATCAGTTCCTTCACTTCTTCCGTTAGCAAACTGGCTGTCTCCCAAAAACACCATAACTGTTTTATCGGGCTCTTGTGGCTCCTCTATAGCAGAAGTAGAAGCAGTTGCGGCAGCTGCCGGAGTCTCAACTATAGATGTAGAAACCGATGCGCTTGCCTCTTCCAGAACCGGCTCCATCAAACCTTCAACCACGATTGTTGAACTGTTCTCCGAAGCGAAATCAACTGTGCTGGCTTCCATTGAGGCTTCAGAACTCTCTATCTCATCGTTTATATACTCTGTAGCCTTTTGAGTATCATTATTCTGAAGGCCACAACCTGAAACAATAGTAATAAAAGTCATAACTGATGCTATGACTGTCAAACTTCTTTTTTTCATATCATCATCCTTCCTGTACTTCTCATAAACATCTTTCTATATGATTGTATCACTTTGATCAAGCTAGTGAATAAAAAAACTGCAATCTTAAGAATATCTGCCGTAAATCTTAAGAAAGTCTTAAGAACTTATCGTTATTTCGATAGCTTTTTAATACCAATAAATGCAGTTAAAAGAAATCTCAGAAAACTTATCACTACTAGCCCATATGCAATTCCATTTATACCAAAGACTATAGTCATCGGTATAACTATAACGCAAAAGCTTGCCCCATAAACACTATTGATGATTAGCTGCATTTTTTCTTTTGAAAAGCTCATGATCACTACCATGAGAGACCCTGAAATAAAATATAGAATCTGACCCAGGTTTGCCAGGAAAAAGAATCTTGTTGCTTCCTCAAATATGTCAGGATACATGATCTTTACAAAAATATAAGAAAAGGCAGTGCATGCAAGAGCTCCAACCCCTGTGAGAATCAGAAGAAATGCACTTATTCCGGCAAATTTCTTTTTATCAAGTTCAATCTTATAATTGGTCAGATAACTGATGATCACGCCATTCAAAGGAGTTGTGAGCATCGCAACAATCTTGCCTATAAGACTGGCCGCATAAAACACAGTAACTTCTCTTCCACCAACTACCAGTCTTAAAAGAATTCGGTCCGAATGAAGGATCAGCGCCGCAAGTAAATTGCTGGCAGAGATGTACCACAAAGACTTCATGTTTTCCTTAAAACTGTCAGAAAGCTTAGTATAAGGGCTTCTAAAAATATGCCCTCTGACAAAGGTATAGATAATGCCGAAGGCTTCGCCCAAAAAAAGCGTAGCTGCCCAGCTCTTAGTAACAGGATATACAAGAAGACCTATAACATATCCGGCAGACACCATTCCAAAGAAAATAAAATAGTCCTTGAAACGGATAGTCATTCGCCACTCAACATCAGCATAGTATCTGATCACAGTTACTATCATAAGCAGCAGCAACTGAATATACAGAAGTACCTCAAGGTTACCCAGAACAAAAAGTGCCGCAAACGACACTACAACAGATATCCCTGCAACTATCAAAAGAAACAGATTGTAATCTCCGTTACTTTCTGTCCTGTCTTTTTTGGCCACCATTCTGGAATAGCTGGCTGCAGTACCAAAGCCAGCGCCCATTATGGATACCGC
Organism: Butyrivibrio proteoclasticus; assembly: GCF_900115735.1. Taxonomy (GTDB): domain Bacteria; phylum Bacillota; class Clostridia; order Lachnospirales; family Lachnospiraceae; genus Butyrivibrio; species Butyrivibrio proteoclasticus_B. Next base: position 16,986 of record NZ_FOXO01000018.1, on the reverse strand, counting down.
AGAAATCAAATAAAGAACGGTGCCAAAAGCATCCGCTCCTACCCTGGACTCAAGTCCCGGATAGATAAGCAGCTGAAGGACACCGTTATATATTACCAGTGCAAGAACACTGAATATAAAATCTTTAGAAGCACTAAACAAAAGCTTCTTACTGTTATTTTTCATTACTAATATCTCACTTACTTCATCAGATCTGTCTCTTTATGCCTCTGGAGCATGTTAAGCTGCATCTCAAACTCATGCCTGTTATTTATAGACATAGTCGACAATATAACTCCTGCAAAAAAGCTCTGAACAGCAGCCATAAGAACGAAGCAGCATACGATAAGCGTAGGAATCCTCGGAACAAGATGTGTTGCCCAATATTCCTGAAGAATCGGCACAAAAAAGATTAGCGAAATAATTGTAAGTGCCACTGCTACTATAGAGAAAAATCCAAATGGCTTGTAGCTTCTGTAAAGCCTTGCTATGGTCCTTAGTACCTTAAATCCGTCTGCGTAAGTATTCAGTTTGCTCTCTGAACCTTCAGGACGATCTCTGTAATCAATGATGACATTATCAATCTGCATGTTGTTGTAAACAGCATGAATAGTCATCTCCGTCTCAATTTCAAATCCCTTTGACAAAACAGGGAATGTCTTAACAAACTCATAGCTAAATGCCCTAAAGCCGGTCATAATATCTCTGATATTACAGTTAAAGAGCTTGTTAATGCTGCCTCTGACAAGATTGTTTCCGAAATTGTGGAAAGGCCTTTTATTCTCCTCATAGTACGTGCTTGATAATCTGTCACCTACTACCATGTCAGAGTTATGATTAAGTACCAGGTCAACCATTTCAGGAGCTGACTCCATCGGATAGGTGTCATCACCATCCACCATAACATACACAAGGGCATCAATCTCGCGGAACATCCTTCTTATAACATTGCCCTTTCCCTGCATATATTCATTTCTGACAACTGCTCCCTCTGCCTTTGCTATTTCTGCTGTTCTATCCTTGGAGTTATTGTTATAAACATAAATCGTAGCCTCCGGAAGTGCTGCCTTAGCATCACGAATGACTTTTCCTATTGTCTTTTCCTCGTTGTAACAAGGAATTAAAACTGCTATTTTATCCATTTTTCCCTCTTCCCCATGAACTTCAAGACTCCCATCAAAAATTACCACAGGCCATCTTGCCTCATCCATTGTAAACTGATAATCAAATAATATCAAACTATTGTATATACATATATGGTGTATGGTGATGAAACATTGCTATAGCTACCAATAAGCCTTATACCAACGTCTGCGGTATTCGATATATCTATGCGCGAAATAATATATTTACATCCCAGTTTTTTCAGTGCAGCCGCATTGATATAAATATCATTATCTGTAACTTCTGCCATGCTCTTAGTTGCCATAACAATCGACAGGTCCGTGCCGGAATAGAGATAGCATCTTGCTCCCCATTCATCATAGTAGAGCCTTGTAGGCTCCATGCGTTCAAGAGCCGGCGCTATTACTTCTCTGAATGCCTCTTTATAGCTCTGCGGATAAAACCCAAGATAGCCATCAAGAGTATAAATACCATTATACTCAAGAATTGCCGGATGCATGCCATAAGCTACACAATACTCACCTTTTTCATACTTAAGATCGCTTTTTATCTCGTCAAAAAGCTCCGTTGAATAAAACTCCCTGTAATTCAGGGCATCATTATCATGTCCGTATACTTTATCACGTACAGTAAGCTTAGCAGTATGATACAGATCATTGTACTTAGTTGGCGCAAAGAGGACAACCAACGCAGCAACTATTATGAGCATATACGGCAATATGATCAGAGCTTTTACCTTATTTTGCCTGATACTTAACCATTTATATAAGCGATAAACCAGAATAAAGAGCATTGCGCACCACAAAAACGGGTTAAAAAAGATTGTCCTGTTATACTGAAATCCTGTCAGTGGCGGAAGCAGTGTCTCAATCACATGTTCAACTGCTTTGGAATAATAAAGGCCATAAACCAGGCAATTAAATACAATTATCAAAAAGCAAAGATTATAGTAGTCTGTAAAAATATCTTTAACATTTTTCTTTACTACGTATCTGACATTTAATAAAACCAGGTAAACAAGGCATAACGGCATTACAAAAAGCCTATGAAGGTCATCTACATGCATCATGCCGTTAACAAAAATATCAAAGCTCTCTCCAATGATCTCATTAAATGGCAAGTAAGTCTGAACCATAGTCTCTCTTATTGTTTCTGCATCAGAAAAAAGCATCATTGAAAAAAGTCTGTACTCAAAAGCCACATATCCCAAGCCTAACGCCATCAGTGCTATAACAAGGCTTATGCTAAGCTTTCTGTCTTTTATCCACAGCCAGATGATCGCAACAAACAGATATCCGAGGATAAAAAAGCCAAGGTATGAAAAATAGGAAATAAACGGATAACAGAAAATAAGCAGAATAAGTCCGAACAAACGTCTATTAAGCCCATTTTTATATGCTTTTCTCAAAAGAAATACAATCAGCGGCACCGATGCAAACGGGATTGCAAAAGCAGGAAACAGATTAAGTATTCCATACAGCAGACCAACCAAAGTCGCAAGGTTTTGAACATGTGCATTGTCTTTATCATTCACGGTCATATCCAAAAACAGTAATCTGCAGGATACAACAGCAATTATCACCTTTAGAATATAGCCAACAACATATGCTGCAAATGGCGGAAAAATCATGAATATAACCGTATAAAGTGAAAACTCACTTGGAAGAACATCCCTTGAAACTCCGCCTAAAAATGGTGCCGATACTCCATGAGAAAAGAAAATGCCCTCATTTTTCAGCATGGCAAACTGGGCCAGAAACAGATCCAGATTATCCTGTACCGCTATATAACTGTTCTCTCCAATCAATACATAGAACACCGAAACTGCAAACAGGAAAATTCCGACTACGCCAAAGCCAAATAATCCTTTTTTACCTTTGGTCTTTATTTCCATAACACAACCTCTATTTTTCAAATTTCTCCCCAATATAATCCAATAGTTTTTTTAAACCGAATGCCGCAAACGGAATCCAATAAACATAATACCTCATAGCATACCGCGATGATCCTTCCCAAAACTCATGGAATACTATTCCCCCAAATATCAGGATCAAAACAAGCATCTCAGGCTCAGAAACACTTTTTTTCTTTAAAACACTGATCAGATAAATAACTACCCCCAAATAACATATGGTCATATAAACATTCATGACCCACTGCATAATAGTAGAACCAAAACCTGAAACCAAAAATCCTGCCAGCCATGTGGGATTGTCATGATGCCTGTTTACAAGATCAAGATTATGAGTAGAAATACATACTGAATCCGCCCACTGAGTAAGGAACTTTCTCACAAAAAACCTTCCGGCATGTAAAGGCCTATCAGCAAAAACAGAAAGCGTCTCTTTGATATTCTCTATTGCTGCCGCCTTTGTAGCTTCCGTATCATACCCATTTTCTGCGAAAACATGATAGTTATAACCATTGTACCAGCCATCCTCCAGCTCACTTTCCTGCATCCCCATGGCAATGTGTGAAACAGCAGGGCTCCCTGTTGGAATCGCATCCAAGCCTGTAACGCTGCAATAATAAGAATTAACTACATTTTTGATGCCAAAAGTAAGACCAAACATTATGAGAAGGATAAGAACCGCCTTCAAAAGGCTATTCTTTCCGCCACTTGATGAAATCAGGTTCATCACAAGTATCACTACAAGCGCGATCAATGCTATCTCACAATTAGTTTTCAGCATTATAGCAAATGCGATGGCTACTCCTGCCCCTATTCCATAACCAATATCCTTTTTCTTCATATACAGGATTTCAAGGAAAAGAGCTATGGTCTGCGGTGCCATGCTCAGGATATCCCCATAGATATAGGTCACATAATTGTAAAAGAAAAGCATTCCTGCTGAAAGAACTGCCATAATACTGCAAATTTCCCTGTCACCAAAAAACTCCCAGGTCATCTGATATAAGAGATAAACAGTAATAAGAATTGACAGAAGCTGAATCAGATCCCAGGCTATATAATTACCGATTCCAAAAACAGTACACATCAACTGACCAAAAGCCACATAACCAAGCTGAAATGGCCATATATAAAGATACCCTTCTTTACTTGTCAGCGATGAATAATCACCTGACATAAAAGAATTTATAATGTCATCCAAAGTCTTAGAGTCGTTGACAGGAAGAGGTCGTATCGCCAGAATAAGCATAAGACAATACGCTGTGCAAAATGCAAGTTCAAACATAAGCGGCCCTTTTTCACGCTTAAAAACACCATTTGTTTTTAAAACCATTAACACAAAAACTACTCCTGCGCACAAAAGCAGAAGTAGTAAAATATTTTCTCTGCCGTAATGAGGCCAGTCATTGTCACAACCATAGTCATAGTAAATCGTTGTCAAAATGCTTGTCCCAAACACCAAAAAAGCCGCCACTAAAAGACAGAAAACTATTATTAAATTAAATGCTCTTTTCATCCTAAACAATCATTTATTCCTCAGCTCACCTGATGGTTCTCATCATTTAAAAGCTTTACCACATCAATCAAAGTATAAAGATATGCACCAACATAAAACAGTGAAACCACAGTCATATTGACTATATCCTTCGCACCAAAAAGGGCATAGGCATACGTTGCAAGTGAGCAGGCATTTGCTATAAACATAGGCCACACGATTTTTTTCCTGAGAAGGACCGCAAAAGGAGTCAGCAAAAGAAGCATCGCATAATCATACCTCTCATGCATCCCCGGAAGCAGTACCACACAGGTCCAAGCCGTAAATATAGTGAGATATACTACAAGCTTTCTGTCAATGTTATCCTTTCGTCTGTAACAGAAAAATGCAATGATAACCAAAACTACAAATAAAAGCATTATAGCAGCACCGGATAAAAGCTTATCAAAATTATCGAACCCAAGATTGTACAGGTTAGGGAAATATGAAACCATTCCATACCCTTCAGTGTCAAGTTCCCTGGTCTGATACAGATATGAAAGATAAGTTCTCTTAAGCCCATTCTGACAAAGCACTTCCGGAAGACCGGCTATAAAGTAAACAGCCGGAATCCACAAAAACTCCAAAATGCTAAAGGTATTTCTTTTACCGGAGTCCTTAAGAACTCTGTCATAACTATGAAATCCTTCCGTAATGTAAAGAATCAGATATATGGGTAAAAAGATAATGGACTGCAGCTTTACAGCGAAGGCAACGCCATACCATATAAAGGACGCACGATATTCCTGCTTTAACAGCTTGTATAAAGAAATCATCAAAAAGCAAGTATAAAGAGCATCTACCTGCTTCCAAAGTGATCCGTTAAAAGCAACAAACGGAAGAAACAACGTTGCTATGCCTGCAAACATTGAATGATGCTTTCTTCCTGTTAAAAGATAAAAAATCTTAAAGATAAATACCGCTGAAACAAGTTCGCAGATAAAAGCTACTATACTAAGGGGAAGCCAGGGCTCCACAGGAAGAAGCGAACACAGTGCATACATCACATTAAGAGGCACATAGTAATCACCAATAGCATTGCCAAGCCCCTTAATAATACCATTCTCCCTGTAGTAATCGACCCACACCTTGTAATAGTCATTATAATCAGGAGATAGCGTGGTTTCAGGAGCAAACTTGATCCTTATTACAACAGCCGCCAATAAAAGAAGGCATAAACAGATTTCATACATATATTTATTTATTATGTTTTTAAGGAATCTATCAATTGCCAGCTCTTTCTTCATGCCTAAACCTCTCTTACGCCTTAGCCCTTCCAGGCATTAATGCAATCAATAACTCTCTGCTGTTCTTCCACTGTCATGCCTGTGTAGATAGGAAGTGATACTACCTCATTCGCATACTTTTCAGTGATAGGAAGACTTCCCTCCGGAAGTCCTAAATACTCGTATGCCTGTGATCTGTGAGGCGGAATCGGATAATGGATAAGCGTCATGATTCCATTATCCTCAAGATACTGTCTAAACTCATCACGGGCCTTAGACTGTCCCTCGCCGTCTTTTGCAGGAACTCTAAGTACATACTGATGCCATACACAAGTAGAACCCTCAGCTACAGTTGGCTTGATCACCAGCGGATTACTAATACCTTCTGCATAGCGTCGGCCAAGCTCATATCTCTCGTTAGTGATATCTTCCATGTGTGTTAACTTAACACGTAAAAGACCTGCCTGAAGCTCATCAAGACGGGAGTTGGCGCCAACAACCATGTTGTGGTATCTCTTCTCACTGCCATAGTTTCTATATATCTTCATAAGACGTGCAAGTTCAGGATCGTTAGTTGTGATAGCACCTGCATCACCATAAGCTCCCATGTTCTTGGAAGGATAAAAAGAAAAGCATCCAAAATCGCCAAAGCTTCCTGTCATCTGACCATTATGACATGCACCATGGGACTGAGCACAGTCCTCAACAAGCTTAAGATCATGTCTCTTACAGATATCAACAATCTTAGTCATATTGGCCGCCTGACCATAAAGATGAACTACAAGGATTGCCTTGGTCTTATCTGTTATCTTTTCTTCAATCTTATCAGCATCAATCTCATAATGCTCATCAGGCTCAACAAAAACAGGAGTGGCATCGTTGATAGTAATTCCCATAACACTTGCTATGTAAGTATTACCCTGAACAATTACCTCATCACCCTTGCCAATTCCCAGAACTTTAAAAGCAAGCCAGAGCGCATCCAGACCACTTGCCAGTCCTACGGAGTACTTAGTACCGACATACTCTGCAAACTCTGTTTCAAAATTCTCAACTTCTTTTCCAAGGATGTACCAACCGGAGCGAAGTACCTCGAGTGCCTTATCCTCATATTCTTTCTGATATCTCTCAAAACCTCTGTCCATTCGGCCCTGCATTATCTTTTCCATAATTGTTTCCTCATAAATACAATAACAGTTTTATTTTTCTTCGTGTTTCTTAACTTCATCAATTATAAACGGCGGTCTCTTTCTAGCCTCTTCCAGCGCTCTCCAGATGTACTCACCAAGAATTGACAGCATAATAAATATGGCACCAAAACCAAAAAGAACTACAGCCATAATGGATGCATAGCCTAAAATCGGAGTTCCTACCGTTAACTTCTCATGAAGCACCATGATAATTCCAATCAAAGAGCACAGCGCAAACAAAAATCCCAAAGTTGCCATACATCTGATAGGAAAGTACGAAAAACTCATCATTGAATCCACAACAAGCTTAATCTTTTTGCCCAGTGTCCACCTGGACTCTCCCACTTCTCTGTCTTTTCTGTGGAAATAGATCTTTTCAGTCTTAAATCCTACCCACATAACCTGAAGTGTAAGAGAAGAGTTTTTCTCATCCATAAGTTTTAAAACTTCAATAGCTTTCCTGTCTACAAGGTAGCAATCACAGCCCCCCTGCGGCATATCCTTATTGATAGTCTTACGAACAAGATAGTAATAACAGCCTGCAAAAAACTTTTTGACAGCACTTTCATCTCTTGACTCACGAATAGCCAATACAACCTTATTCCCGCGTTTCCAGCTCTCATACATATCAAGAATAAGTGTTGAATCCTCCTGAAGATCTGCCTGTTTGGTCACAGCACAGTCGCCTGTACAAACAGAAAGACCTGCCAAAATTGCTGCATGCTCGCCAAAATTTCTGGAAAGCTTCGTACAAACCACATTCTTATCCATAGCAGCAATCTTCTGAATTACTTCCCAGGAATTATCACCGGAACCATCATCTACGAAAACAATCTCGTAGTCCCCAAGCTTTCCAAGGATCTTCTCCTTCATATCTGCATATAAAAGCTCCAGTGTATCCGCGTTATAGTACACAGGAACCACAATTGAAATCTTAGACATTTTTTCCTCTTTATACTTTATATTTCAATAACTGACTAATTAATCAACCCAGCTATCAATTTTCTCTATTAACTTCCTCCAGAAAAGCATCATAATCCCTGATATATTCACTATCAATATAATGCTCACTTGCCAGCACCAAAAGAACTGAATCAGGCGAGAAATCATACATTTCCTTCCAAACCATAGGCGCAAGGTAAAGTCCCATTCTTGGCTTATCAAGGACAACTACCTCTTTCTTTTTACCATCATCAACAAGAACCTTACTGCTGCCACTTACATTAATAAGCACGAACTGTGTATAACGGTTAGCATGATTACCTCTCTTTATATCCGGATCAGAACCGGACATATAGAACACTCTTCTGATATCGAAAGGAATATCAAAGCCTGAGCCTTCCGCAACCACGAGATTTCCTCTCTCATCGCCATATTCCTTGAATTCCAGCAATTTGTAATTCTCTTTTATTTCTTTCATTTTTAACTTCTCCAGTTTTAGTTATTCTTTGGCAAAAGAACTGTAGTCTCTTTATCAAAGTATTTAGCAGTTGCCTGATTGATCCACTCGTTGCTATCCGGGGTAACATCCATATAAAAAAGCATTTCAGGATGAACAGAATACTCAGTAAGTTCAGCGTTCTTTATGGAATCATCACGAAGGATACGCAACCTATCAGCATTCTCCTGTTTATATGTTTCGGCGCTGCCACCGGCAATATCATAAAACGCAGATGTACAAGAATAATAATCCGGTTCAGGCTTAATTGAAAGAGCTGAACCAAGCGCCAAAATAACTATGCAGCTTGCAATAATCATTGAAAATACTGGTGAAAAAGTATCGCTGCCATCTGATCCAACCTGCATTATATCTTTCACATATTTTTCATCAAAATACTGCCTTGCAGCAGCGGTCAAATAGAACTCCGTCAGAACCAGCATAAATACAAATTCCATAAATGCCAGAGCTTTAAGTCTGCCCGCATCTATATTGGCAGTGGCAAAAATAGGCGGAGTCATATTGGATGACACTAATAAAAATGCAAACAAAGAAAACAAAACCGGATGCTCAAGCCTGATCTTAAGACCTTCTGCCATTTTCCAAAAAACAGGAACCAGCATAAAAAGTATTACTATTACTTCCCATCTGGTCATATCATTAAAAAGCATATCAAAAGTATTATACAAAGATACAAAAACAGCCTTTACAGGACTCATCTGTGTTGTCTCTGCAAATCTGTTGGAATTGCCGGGACCGAAGCAGGAAAAAGAAAACCCAATAAGATTTATAACAAGCGGAATCCAGATTCTTCCAAATGCCTTCCTCTGTGCAGCATCAACACCCTGAATATTGAACTTTTCAAGCTTAACCATCACAAAAACAAACAGTAATAATACAGAGCAAATGGCAAGTTCCAGGGCTGACAGGTAATTGGCTCCTCCCATGAAAAATGCCCATATTGAAGCCCATACCAGCTTTCTAAATCTTTTCTTTTCATCAGCTTCGTATACTGACCTTAAAAGAAGTCCCAGCCAAAAAAAAGCCATTCCAAACGTGAAAGTATAGTTGATAGCTCCGCTGTACCAGTAAAATGCCTCAACTCTTGTTCCTGCGCCATTAAGACACTGAACCATCATGAACAGAGTCAACATCCTGACAGCATTTGTAAGGTCCTTGTCAAGCTGCCATGCCCTGACAAAAAGAGCATCAAAAAAATAGCAAACTCCAAATGTCAACATTCCAAGAACAAGGAAAGGTGTCAGAAAATAAAAGCTCTCACCAAAAACACTCGGACAAATACATGTCAGAATAATAGAGAAAAAATAACCTTCATATTGACTGTACACCACCCAGGATTTCTGAAGTGAAGCCAAAACTGTTCCGAAAAAATCACCATTCTGCACAAAATACTGCCTTGTTTCAAGCGCCATTGAAAAATCATCTGCTGAAGGAAAATCATAAAATCCCAAAACAAGCATCGGTATCAGACTCAGCACATAAACAGCAGTAAAAAAAATGCTTAGTTTTCTGGTATTTAGTTTTATATTGAACTTAGGTATCTTGTAACTAAACATCAATATCCTTTATTTGCAAGTTTTTATCTTAACAATTATCTTGTAGTCAAATCTTCGACTATTAACAATAATACTCCTTATACCACTTGGCAAAAGACCTAAGTCCCTCGCGAAGAGGTGTTGAAGGCTTAAATCCAAAATCTTCCCAAAGCGCTGATACATCCGCGTAAGTAATCTCTACATCGCCAGGCTGCATCGGAACAAGCTCCTTGTGAGAATCAAAATCATAATCCTGCGGAAGCACTCCCGCACTAATAAGCTCCTGCTGAAGAATATCCACAAAATCAAGAAGATTTACAGGATCATTATTTCCAATATTGTAAACCTTGTATTTTACTCCATTCTCATTCTCAAAAGGAGCTACCTGCATAACACTTACAACACCCTTAACTATATCGTCAACATAGGTAAAATCACGTTTACAGTTACCATAGTTGAATATCTTGATCTTTTCACCATTTACAAGCTTATTGGTGAAACCAAAATATGCCATATCCGGACGCCCTGCAGGACCATACACAGTAAAGAAGCGAAGTCCTGTTGAAGGTATGCCATATAGCTTAGAATAAGAATGAGCCAAGAGCTCATTGGATTTCTTAGTTGCAGCATATAAAGATACAGGATTATCAACCTTATCCTCTACGCTATAAGGAATCTTTTTGTTAGAACCATATACGCTTGAGCTTGACGCATATACTAAATGCTGAACCCCCGCATAATTATCATCCGTATTTTCAGCATCATATGAATGCCTGCATGCCTCGAGAATATTATAGAATCCAATAATATTGGACTCTATATATGCATCAGGATTCTCGATTGAATAACGAACTCCGGCTTGAGCTGCGAGATTCACAACAACCTCCGGCTTAAACTCCTCAAATACCGAGTTCACAAGCTCTTTATCCGCAATGCTTCCGCGGACAATGTCAAAAGTAGCATCATCACCTACAAGTTCATAGATTTCTCTCAATCTATCATTCTTAATCCTTGGATCATAATAGTCATTCATATTATCAATTCCGTAAATATGAACTTCCTCATAAGACCTAAACAGTTCTTTACACAGGTTTGAACCGATGAATCCAGCTGCACCTGTTATCAGTATTCTTTTTCCATTTAAATCTATATTTTTATCCAGCATTTTATTTCGCTCCCTTACCAAAAAGCACTACATAAACAGTCTTGAGCAAAATTCTGATGTCCTCTGTAAGACTCCAGTTATCAATATACTGAAGATCAAGTCTAACAACCTCATCAAAGTCCTGAATATCACTCCTGCCACTGATCTGCCATAATCCGGTAAGTCCCGGAGTCATAGACAAACGTCTCCTGTAGTGTTCATTGTACTGTTCAAACTCAGACTCTGTCGGTGGTCTTGTGCCAACCAAAGACATATCTCCCTTTAGAACATTCAAAAACTGAGGGAACTCATCAAGACTGGTCTTTCTGATAAACTCTCCAACTTTAGTAATGCGAGGATCATTCTCCATCTTGAACATGAGACCATTCATCTCATTCTGATCCTGAAGGTCTTTAAGCCTCTCCTCAGCATCAATATACATGGATCTGAACTTATAAATCTTAAATCTTCGTCCATTCTTACCAATACGAGTCTGGGAAAAGAAAACAGGTCCGGGCGAATCAAGCTTAATGGCCGGTGCCAGGAAAAGAGTGATAACACCAGTCAAAACAAGCCCCACGAAACCACCTATAACATCAATAAATCTCTTTATGAATAACCTCTTATAACTAGTGCGATTCATGCAGTAAGTGATAACAGAATATCCCATATAATCATCAAACTGCGTATGGGCTTTGCTTATCCCCGGAAGCTCCAAGTTGTAGTGAGTTGAAATACCCATTTCCTCAAATCCAAGAATTATTTCTTTCATATTGCTCTGAGGAATATTAGGAGTATTGATGAACACCTCATCAAAAGAATCTGTCAAAAGTCTCTCTGTAAGATTGTGAATCCCTTTATGTACATGCACGTCACCGACATACCATGGCTCGTTTTTAGAATCAGCGTTTTCACCGGAACCATTAACATCAACAGAATAAGCACGAACAACCTTATACCCAACAGAATCTCTTCTGTTCATAAGATTATTAATTGTTTCTTCAATCAAAGGTTTTTCTGCAACAACCACAACATTTGTGACGTTTTTTTCTGATGTCAGATGTTTTTTAAAAAACTCTTTAAAGGTTATCCTGACAGCAAGAGTAAGTAAGGTCTCAATCCATACAAAATTGAAGATCACAAGTCTTGAAAGGATTTCATACCACTGAAGGAAAAAAACTGCCACCAAAGACACAAGTGATATGACTGCCACAAACCTCACCACATTCAATAGTTCCTGAAACCATCCTCTTACAATAAAATCCCTGTTCCAGTCAGCCATAAATGTGTAGACTGTTGCCACCAGCAAAAATATTACAGAAACCAGATAATGAAGTGTCTTGTCACCATAGTCAGCTTTCGAATTGTATCTAATAAAGCTGGCTAGCATATAACTAACTATAATGCAGGCCATATCAAGAGCCCACAGAATATATACTTGCAATGTCCTATATTTTGCGTTCATACGTTCTCCCCATCAGCACATAAACTCCCCAAATAAGCTCCTCTGCAATTTAGATGCTGCCAATTTTATGTTTGTTTTTCTCTATCCAATCCTGAAGCTGTGGAATAGTCATCCACTCCTTATTATTGTCTGAAGTATAGCTGAAGCCTTCAGGAACCTTAACTCCGCCTTTAATCATATCCTCGAAGTTACCCCACTCACAAATCTGAGGTAAAATCTTATAGTGCTCAGGATACTCATATGTAAAATGTGAATCCTCTACACCGATCATCTGCTCATGGAGCTTCTCACCCGGCCTTATTCCAATCTCGACCTGCTCGGCATTTGCATCAACTGCAGTTGCTATGTCACAGATATTCATAGACGGAATCTTTTTAACGTATATCTCTCCGCCTTCCATATCATCAAATGCATGCCAAACGAGCTCAACGCCCTGCTCAAGAGAAATCATGAATCTTGTCATGCGCTTATCTGTAATAGTAAGCTTTCCGGTCCTGGCTGTTTCGATAAAGAACGGAATAACAGAGCCACGTGAGCCCATAACATTACCATAACGAACTACTGCGAATTTAGTCTTGCCACCCGTATAGGAATTGCCCGCGATAAAGAGCTTATCTGAGCAAAGCTTGGTTGCACCATAAAGATTAACAGGTGAACTTGCCTTGTCTGTTGAAAGAGCAACAAGCCTTTTAACACCTGTATCTATGCAGGCATCAATAAGGTTCATGGCACCGTTGACATTAGTCTTTATACATTCAAAAGGGTTGTACTCAGCCGTTGGAACAATCTTGGTTGCTGCAGCATGTACAACATAGTCTACTCCATTAAGAGCTCTGTAAAGTCTATCCTTATCCCTTACATCACCAATGAAAAATCTTACCCTGCTATCGCCCTGGAACTTCTTGGCCATGTTCCACTGCTTCATCTCATCACGAGAATAGATAATAATCTTCTTAGGGTTATATTTTGCAAGAGTCATAGGCACAAATGTGTTGCCAAAAGACCCTGTTCCTCCTGTGACCAAAATGGTCTTATTTGTAAGCATTCAAAAAGCCTCCTAAAACAAATATACTTATACTATTGCATTATAATTCAAATTAACATTATACATCATACCGCATGGTTTCAGCAACGATTCAGATGAGAAATGTCCAAATACTTAGGAAGTCCGTCTTCGTAATACTGTTCAACTTCCCCTTGAATAAGTGGCCTTAAATACTCTATGAGTTCTTTTTTTACATCATTGCCTGATTCGTTTATCCACTCGGCAGGTACCGATTTGGCTTCATTAGCTATGTCCTTTATCTGTGCATAGCTGTATTCAACCTGATACGGATCATTGCTAAGCCTGTTAAGAACAACCATACATCCTGTCTGGCCCTCTCCGGCTAGTTCAACTGCCTTTTTGCCCTGTGCAAAAGACTCATCAAGGTCAGTCCTGCTTGCCAGATGCGCAGCACATCTCTGAAGAACATTAATCTCAACGGAACGAACCTTAACACCTATATTCTCTTTTACTATGAACTCAAGCGCCTTACCGGCACCTGAAAGCTGCTGATGACCAAAGGTATCAGCCATAGCTTTGCTGGAGGTGATATAATTACCATCCTTATCTCTTATTCCTTCAGACACGGCAACAATTACATTATCACGCTTTGCCAGTTCATTTCGTACATCCGTCAAAAAGCGTTCCTTGTCAAAGGCTACTTCCGGAAGATAAATAAGGTGCGGCGCTGAGGAATAGCTATTCCTTGCAAGAGCCGCTGCCGCCGTAAGCCATCCCGCATCGCGCCCCATAATCTCCACGATAGTCACAGACTTAACAGCGTAGATAAAAGTATCGTGGGCAATCTCAAGTATTGAGCCTGCTATATACTTGGCTGCAGAGCCAAATCCAGGCGTGTGGTCTGTATGGCACAGATCATTGTCTATGGTTTTGGGCACACCTATTATCTTTATATCTGATCCAATTTCCCTGGCATAATTCGAAAGTTTAAGCACAGTATCCATACTGTCATTTCCACCAATGTAGAAAAATGCTCCAATATTAAGTTTTTTAAACTGTGAAAAAATAAAAGAATATGAAGAATCATCATCCTTATATTCAGGAAGTTTAAACCTGCAGCTTCCCAAATACATAGCAGGAGTATGAGTTAAGAGTTTTATAAAATCAGGATCTTTTGCTGCCTTATCTGTCAAATCAAGATAGTTCTCCGACATGACACCTAAAATGCCATTAATTGCCCCATAACATCGGTCAAACTCAACAGAATCAATAGTAGCTTTCAAAACTCCTGCAAGGCTGGCATTTATCGCAGAAGTTGGTCCCCCCGACTGTGCAACAAGTACATTTTTGATGTTCATTAATAAGACTCTCCTTATAAATTTAATTTTTGGCAGTCCTATTGTAACAGAAGATGACTGTATTGACAAAAAAAACGGTAAACAATAAGCGGCCAGATTAAAAATCCGACCGCCATAATACTCCATCAAAAATCAAGTTCATACTTCACTTTATCATGAACATCGATGTCTTTACCAAACTGCACCTCAATAACCTGAAGCTCTGTATCAGCAATGATCGTATGCTTAGAACCGGCATGCAACATTACAGTATCTCCCTTGGTAACTGATGTTTCCTTACCATCAACTATTACTCGTCCGTTACCTGAGATTATATTCCATGACTCATTTCTTCTTTCATGGCTATGGTAGTTCATCTTATGTCCTGCATGAAGAGTAACCTTAACTGTAAGGCTTTCTTTTTCTACATCAATAACCTTATAGCTGCCCCAACTCTTGTCAGCAAACATGATCTGCTGATCAAATTTATCTACAAATGGTTTAATATAACTTGACTGTGCTTTATCAGATACCAATATACCTTCAGGAGAAGCTGCTATAACTGCATCTTTCATTCCCATACATAATACAGGAACATCAAGGCCATTAAGTATATGAACATTTTCACATTTATCGTTCATAACACCCTTACCAATAATATTCTCCGTCATTGCTTCTGTAAGAGTATTCCATGTGCCTAAATCTTTCCATATTCCTGAAAATCTGGCAACGCCAATGCTGTCTTCTTTCTCAACGACAGCGTAGTCAAAGCTTATCTTTTCAAAAGAATCATATCTATTAAGGAAATCCTCATAATCAACGTAATCAATCAGCTCATGCGCTCTGTTCAAAACATAACCAAGCTTATATGCAAAAACGCCGCCGTTCCACAGCGCACCTTCCTTGATATATTTCTCGGCTGTTTCCAAATCAGGCTTCTCTTTAAACTCTTTAACTTTACTAAATTTCTCAGAACTTTCCGGAATAATATATCCATATTTTTCGCTGGGATATGTTGGCTCCATTCCTAAAAGATTCAGATTATAGTCACCTTTTTCAGCCATTTTTGAAAGCAAACCAAGGGCTTCAAAATAATCAGCTTCCACATATGGATCAACCGGACATACAACAACCGGCTCATCAAGTCCTACTCCATTTACGTCATGTAAATAATTAGTAGCAAGCGCTATCGCAGGAAAAGTATCACGTCTGCATGGTTCAACCGATAAATCAACATTTTCCAATATCTGGCTGTGGATAGAAGATACCTGGCTCTTTGAAGTAGCTATTGTAACATTGGCATTTGGATCAACACTTTTTATTCCCTTATACATTCTTTGAAGCATTGATTCATAAGAGCCATCGTCATTTTTAAATATTTTAATAAACTGCTTACTTCTAACATCATTGGAAAGTGGCCAAAGACGCTTTCCTGAGCCACCGGACAATAAAATAATATTTAGAGACATTTTTTTAACAATCCTTTCTATAAAAAAGAATGTCGCTTGCGACATTCTCGCGCCGAGCGCGGTTGCATTTATGCAACATCTTCCAATCGCGCGATGTGCGCATCCTTAGCGGAGCGATTTTTTATAACATAGGAAGCAATTTCCTATGTTATAAAAAAGCCCCATTTCTCATGAAACGGGGCTCAAAATCATTTATTTATACCCTTTTCAAGGAACTCTGCAAGATTAAACTTAACATGCTCATTGGCTCTCTCAACAGCAACCTTGGCCATATCGTGCTCAACCATGATCCTTACAAGGTCTTCAAAAGATGTTGTCTGTGGATTCCAGTGAAGCTGCTCTTTTGCCTTTGTAGGATCGCCCCAAAGGTTTACAACGTCTGTAGGTCTGTAGAAATCAGGTGAAACCTCTACAAGAACCTTACCCGTTGCCTTGTCATAACCCTTCTCATCTGCACCTTCGCCCTTGAACTCAAGCTCGATACCTGCATAGTGGAATGCAAGCTGTGCAAACTCTCTGACTGAATGCTGAACACCTGTTGCAATAACGAAATCTTCAGGCTTGTCATTCTGAAGGATAAGCCACATACACTCTACATAATCCTT